>NZ_DASWTF010000037.1:0-192210 GCF_036402275.1 Steroidobacter sp.
AGGAACACGCCGCCGACCGTGGGCGTGAAGAAGATCAGGAAGGCGGCGACCAGGACGAACACCGCGGTACTGAGCACGTCTTCCACCGTGTAGTACGGATGGAACGGAATCCCGTCCTCGGGCGTTCCGGCCGGCGTCAGCCGTTCGTGGATGTCGATGCCGTCCGGATTGTTTGAACCCACCTCGTGCAGCGCGAGGATGTGGATCGTCACCAGCAGCAACAGCACCAGCGGCAGCGCGATCACGTGCAGGGCGAAGAAGCGGTTGAGCGTGGCGTCGCCCGGCAGGTAGTCGCCCATGATCCATTCGGTCAGGCCGTTGCCGATGACCGGGATCGCGCCGAACAGCGAGATGATCACCTTGGCGCCCCAGAACGACATCTGGCCCCACGGCAGCACGTAGCCCATGAAGGCCTCGGCCATCAGGACCAGGTAGATCAGCATGCCCAGGACCCAGACCAGTTCGCGCGGTCGGTGGTACGAGCCGTAGAGCAGCGCCCGGAACATGTGCAGGTAGATGACGACGAAGAACAGCGATGCACCGGTGGAGTGCATGTAGCGGATCAACCAGCCCCACTCCACGTCGCGCATGATGTACTCGACCGACGCGAACGCATCCGCGGCCGAGGGCTTGTAGTTCATCGTCAGGAAGATGCCGGTGACGATCTGCAACACCAGCACCACCAGGGCGAGCGAGCCGAAGTAGTACCAGAAGTTGAAGTTCTTCGGCGCGTAGTACTCGCTGGCGTGTTCCTTCATGAAGCGAGTCATGGGGAAGCGCGCGTCGATCCAGTCGACCAGCTGCGCCATGCGCCCTTTTTCCTGCATCGTGGCGCTCATCAGGCGACCTCCGCGTCGACGCCGATCTGCACCACGTCGTTAGTGACGAAGCGGTAAGGCGGCACTTTGAGATTGGTGGGCGCGGGTACGTCCTTGAAGACGCGGCCGGCCAGATCGAACTTCGAGCCGTGGCACGGGCAATAGAAACCGCCGGGCCAGTCGGCGCCGAGCTCGGCGTCCGCCGGTTGGAAGCGGCTCAGCGGCGCGCAACCGAGATGGGTGCACACGCCGACGAGCACCAGGTACTCAGGCTTGAGCGAGCGAACGTCGTTCTGTGCGTACTTGGGCTGCTCCGACTGCTCGGACTTCGGATCGCGCAGCCGCTCGGCGAGCGCGGGATCCTCGAGCTGCTTCATCATTTCGGGCGAACGGCGCACGATGAAGATGGCCTGGCCGCGCCAGTTGACCTTCACCACGGCGCCCGGTTCGAGCTTACTGATGTCCTGCTCGACCGGCGCGCCCAGCGCCTGCGCGCGAGCGCTCGGTTTCCAGGAGGCCAGGAATGGCACGGCGGTCATCGCGGCGCCGGCAATGCCGGTCACCGTGGTCGCGACCAGCAAGAAATGGCGCCGGCCGCCATCCACCTTCTCAACTTCTGACGTCATCCAAGATCTCCGCGAGGCATCTTTCGCACGCGCACCTCACACCGGCGCCTGCGAGCCCGGGGCGAGGTTTCAAACGTTCAAGGAATTCCGCATTATACACACATCGATCAGCGCGCTATGAAGCGCCCCCCGGCCACCACCGGTACTGTCACTCGTGCCCACCGTGCCGCAGACCCTATTGTTCCTGCTGAAATGGACCCTGGTGGGCCTCGCCGTCGCAGCCGTGCTGCTATTGGCGCGGCCGATCCAGCAAGGCCCCACCGCCGCAGCCGCGCCCGCCCAGCAGGATTCGCCCGCGACGCCGGCATCCTTCACGCCGCGCGAAGGCGAAGTACGCACATCGTTTGCGGACGCCGTCAGCCGCGCCGGACCTGCGGTCGTCAACATTTACACGGCCCGTGTGGTCGCGAGTGTGCCCAACGCCGCGTTCGGCAATCCTCTGTTGCGACAGAATCCGGCCCAAGTCAGGCGGCGCGTGGAAGGCAGCCTCGGCTCCGGCGTCATCCTCGACACCGATGGCCATCTCGTGACCAACGATCACGTCATTCGGGGCGCGGACCAGATTCGCGTGCAACTCGCGGATGGCCGCGTGGCGACGCCCACGATCGTCGGCACGGATCCGGACACGGATTTAGCAGTGTTGCGCGTCGATCTGGAGAACCCGCCCGTCATGCCGATGGGGCGTTCCAACGTACTGCGCGCAGGCGATGTCGTACTCGCTATCGGCAATCCTTTCGGTCTCAGCCAGACCGTGACCCAGGGCATCGTGAGCGCGACGGGTCGGGGTCGGCTCGGCGTCACGGATTTCGAGGATTTCATTCAAACCGACGCCGCCATCAATTTCGGTAACTCGGGCGGCGCGCTGATCAATACGGATGGCGAGCTCATCGGCATCAACACCGCGGTGCTCGCGCAGACGCTCGGCACCGATGGCATCAGCTTCGCAATTCCCGTGAACATGGTGCGCGGGGTGATGGATCAGATCATCGAGCACGGTCGTGTGCGTCGAGGCTGGCTCGGTGTGTCTTCCGAAGAATTACCGAGGACCGCCGCTGCCGCGCTTGGCATCGATCCGCCCGTGGCGTTACGCATCACCTATGTGGACCCGCAGGGGCCGGCGGCGAAGGTGGGCATGCGCATGGATGACCTCGTCACCCACTTGAACGGTCAGGCCATCATCAACGCGCAGGAAGCTCTCAATCGCGTGGCCGCGATGGCGCCGGGCTCAGTCCTCGAAATTCGCGGCCGCCGCGGCCGCGAGGACCTGAGCTTCGAAGCCACTCTCGAAGATCGTCCTCCCCGCGGCTCCCGATAGCCGTTTTTCTCCATTTGGCCTGAAGACCCACCCCCTACCCCCTCCCGTGATGGGCAGGAAGCCCGAATGGTGCGGGCGCATGGACGCGCAGGAGCATCCATGTACGGGAGGGGACAGATATTTTTTTCTCCCTGCGGGAAAAACAAAATGCGGCGGCGTTAGGCGATGCGCTTTATCTGCGCGCCGATCTGTTCGAGCTTTTCTTCGATGCGCTCGTAACCGCGGTCGATGTGATAGATGCGGTGAATCTCCGTCGAGCCCTGCGCGACCAGCGCGGCGAGGACGAGGCTCGCCGAGGCGCGCAGATCGGTCGCCATCACCGGCGCGGCAGTCAGACGCGGCACGCCACGAATGATGGCCGTATTGCCTTCGATGCGAATGTCCGCACCGAGCCGCCGCATCTCCAGCATGTGCATGAAGCGGTTCTCGAAGATCGTCTCGGTCACCGCCGCCACGCCCTCCGCCACCGTATTCAGCGCCGCGAACTGCGCCTGCATGTCCGTCGGGAACGCCGGGTAAGGCGCGGTGCGAAGATCGACCGACTTCGGTCGACGGCCGCGCATGTCGAGATCGATCCAGGTGTCCCCCACTTCGATCTGCGCACCCGCTTCACGCAGCTTCAGCAGCACCGCGTCGAGATGATCCGGCCGCGTGCCCTTGATCTTCACGTGCCCGCCGGTGATCGCGCCGGCGACCAGGTACGTGCCCGTTTCGATGCGATCCGGCAGCACGTCGTAGCTCGCGCCGGTCAGCCGCTCCACGCCCTGCACTGTGATCACGTCAGTACCCGCGCCCTGGATCTTCGCGCCCATTGCGCTGAGGAAATTTGCGAGGTCGACCACTTCCGGCTCGCGCGCGGCGTTCTCGATGACCGTCTGACCGTCGGCCAGCGTCGCCGCCATCAGCAGATTTTCGGTACCCGTCACAGTCACCGTTTCGCAAACGATGCGCGCGCCCTTGAGGCGATTCGCCTTGGCGCGGATGTAGCCATTCTCGATCTGGATATCCGCGCCCATCGCGCGGAGGCCGTCGACGTGGATATTCACCGGACGCGCGCCGATGGCGCAGCCGCCGGGCAATGACACATCGGCGTGTCCAAAGCGCGCCAGCAGCGGGCCCAACACGACTATGGACGCGCGCATGGTCCGCACCAGCTCGTACGGCGCGACGAACGCATTCGTGGTGGACGCATCGACCTCGACTCGCATGCGATCGTCGATGGTGACGCTCACGCCCATGCGACCGAGCAGCTCGATCATGGTCGTGACGTCTTGGAGATGCGGCACATTGCCGACCGACACCGGCCCTTCGGCGAGCAACGTCGCGGCCAGGATGGGTAACGCGGCGTTCTTCGCGCCGGAGATGCGGACCTCGCCTTCCAGCGGCGCGCCGCCCTGAATCAGGAGTTTATCCATGAGTTACTTTTGTTCGGAGGGCGCGAACGCCTGGATGCTGAGCGCGTGGATCTCACGGCCCATCAGCTGTCCGAGCGTCGCGTACACCAGCTGATGACGCTGGATCATGCGGCGGCCCTCGAACTGGGGCGCGACGATCACGGCCTCGAAATGAGTGTCGTCGTCGGATGCGACGCGCACCTGCGCGCCAGGCAATCCGGTCTGGATCAGCGCTTGAACCTCGGCGGCATTCATCGATGGACCTGGAAGATGCAAAGGGCGGCCATCTTATCCGATCCGCGGGCCGCTCCGCCGCGTGGATTTACGCCTGGGACGACATGCAGTCGTGACAGGAAATGAACCAGCGGAGCAGCATGCCGCGTTATCATTCAGGGATGGGAACATTACCGACTTCCAATCGACTGGATTCTGAACAGTTGCTCGCGCGCGGCCGTCGCGTGCTGGCCACGGAAGTCGCTGCGGTGCAAGCCCTGGACGCCCGACTCGATGGTGGATTTGTTACTGCCTGCCAGCTGCTGTTCGACTGTCGCGGCCGTGTGGTCGTGACCGGCATGGGTAAATCCGGGCACATCGGTAACAAGATCGCCGCGACCCTGGCGAGCACCGGCACCCCGTCGTTTTTCCTGCACCCGGCCGAGGCCAGCCACGGCGACATCGGCATGATCACCCACGACGACGTGGTCGTCGCGATCTCCAACTCGGGCGAGACCGCGGAATTGCTGACCATCCTGCCGGTGATCAAGCGGCTCGGCGTGCCGCTCGTGGCCATGACCGGCAAAGCACAGTCGACGCTCGCCAAGGCCGCGACGGCGTTGCTCGACGTGAGCGTCGCCGAAGAAGCTTGTCCTCATAACCTCGCGCCGACCGCCAGCACCACGGCGACGCTCGCCATGGGCGACGCGCTCGCCGTCGCGGTGCTCGAGGCTCGCGGTTTCAGCGAGCAGGATTTCGCGCGTTCGCATCCGGGCGGCACCCTGGGACGAAGGTTGTTGTTACACGTCGAAGACGTGATGCGCACCGGCGCGCAGTTGCCCGTGGTCAGCCCGGACACCTCGCTCAAGGAGGGGCTGCTCGAGATCAGTCGCAAGGGCCTCGGCATGACTGCCGTGGTCGACGATGGGCAGCGGTTGCTCGGCATCTATACCGATGGCGATCTGCGGCGCACGCTGGACCATCCGATCGATATCAACGCCGTGCGCATGCGTGATGTGATGACGGCGCGGCCCAAGACCATCGCCCCACGGGTGCTGGCAGCCGAAGCCGTGCATCTGATGGAAAAGCATCGCATCACCCAGCTGCTGGTGACGGACGCCGATCATGTGCTGGTCGGCGCATTGAACGTTCATGATCTGTTACGCGCCGGGGTGATGTAATGGATACCCTGGTGGAACGCGCCAACGATGTACGCCTGCTGGTTCTGGACGTGGACGGAGTGCTGACCGACGGGCGCCTGTATTTCACGGCGCGCGGCGAGCAGATGAAATGTTTTCACGTGCGGGACGGCGCGGGCATCAAGCAAGTGCTGAATGCGGGGCTGCAGGTCGCGGTGATTTCGGGTCGGCAATCCAAGGCGGTCGATAAACGCATGAGCGAGCTCGGCGTGAACTGGATCCGGCAAGGCGTCCACGACAAGCTGGCGGCGCTGCGTGAGTTGCTGGAAATGCTCAATCTCACACCGCAAGCAGTGGCAAGCGTCGGTGACGACACACCGGACTTGTCGCTGTTCGAAGCTTCGCGGCTCGCCGTTGCCGTCGCCGACGCGCATCCGAGCGTGAAGTCGCGCGCGCATTTCATCACTCAGGCCAACGGGGGCCAGGGCGCAGTACGCGAGGTGTGCGATTTGCTGCTCGAAACGCGACAGATCGAAGTCAACCGGCGGGTGCACGGATGAACTGGCGCTGGGTATCTTTGGCCGCCGCGCTCGCCGCCATCGTGATCGGGTATGGCGCGTTCATCGACGACGGCGATACGCCGATGGCGAACCACGAGATGCCCGAGCAGCCCGGCTACTATTTGAAAGATGCGGTGATCCTGCGCACGCGCGAAGATGGCACGCCCGGGATCGAATTGATCGCACGGCGCATCCAGCAGCGGCTGAGCCGTCCGGCCCGCGGCGAGGCCATCACCATGGAATCCGTACGCGTCAATTATTTTGGCACGGACGATTGGCAGTGGGCTCTGACCGCGAACAGCGGACTGGTGCCGCCGAACTCACGCGTGGTGCAGCTGGAGGGCGACGTGGAGTTGCGCTCGCTGGAAGGCAAAGCGAACGCCTACCTGCGCACCAACGAGTTGGCCATCGACACCGAGAAGAACATCGCATACAGCACCCGCTCACCGGTGCAGATGCGCTTCGGGCAGCACACGATGACCGTGAAAAGCCTGCGCGCCGATTTGACCAGCGAAAAGCTAAGGCTGGAGACAGTGAATGGAAAGTTCGATCCGCAACCGCAGCGGTAGACCGCGGGCGCTCGCCGCGCTGCTGTCGCTGCTGTTCGTCGCGCAAGCCGACGCCGCCGCGACGGCACCGACGCTGGACGAGACCTTCGTCTACAGCGCCGACGTGCTCAGCTCCGATTTTCGGAATGACACCATCGACGTGTCAGGCAACGTGCGCGTCACGCAGGGCGCCTCCTCCATCGAGGCACAGACAGCGAAAGGCCGGAACATGAGCTCCGATACGCAGCGCTGGACTTTCGAGGACGCCGTGCACATCCGCACCGCCGAAGCGCAACTGGAATCCAATCTCGCGACCGCCGCGGTCGTGAATGGCCAGATCGCGAACGCGCGCGTCGAAGGCTCACCGGCGCGCTTCGAACAAATCAGCGCCGAGTCGAATCGCGAAGTACGCGGCCGCGCGGGCGTGATCGAATATGACTTCAGCACCGGCGTGGTGAAGCTCACCAACCAGGTGTGGTTCAGCAACGGCAAAGACGAGTTTCGCGCCGACGTGGTCGTCTACAGCGTCCGCGACGAGCGCGTGCAGATCAATCCGGGCGGCTCGTCGAACCGGGTCCGCGGCATCATCCGTCCGAACCAGAACAAAGTGCAGAACACCTTGCAGAAAACACCGGGCGGCGCCGCCGCCATCATCGAGCCGACGTTCAACGAACGCGGCGAGGCCATTGAGGGCGAGTCTATTGGCAATGCGCGCGCCGAAACGCAGCTGGCCACTGAAGGCGGCGCATGACTCGGCTGCGAGTCGAGGGGCTGGCCAAAAAATATCGCTCGCGACAGGTCGTCAAAAATCTGTCGCTAGAAGTGTCGAGCGGTGAAGTGGTCGGGCTGCTGGGCCCCAATGGCGCGGGCAAGACCACCGCGTTCTACATGATCGTCGGGCTGGTCCCCACGGACGCCGGCCGCATCCTCATCGACGACCAGGACATCTCCAAGCTGCCCGTGCATCGGCGCGCGCGGCTGGGCGTGGGATATCTGCCACAGGAAGCATCGGTGTTCCGCAAGCTCACGGTGGAACAGAACATCCGCGCCATCCTGGAAGTGCGCCCCAATCTCACCAACGACAAGCGCAACGCGCTGCTCGAATCGCTGCTCGACGAGCTGCACATCGGCCATATCCGCAACAGCCTCGGTCAGAGCCTGTCGGGCGGCGAGCGGCGGCGCGTCGAGATTGCGCGGGCCCTGGCCGCGGAGCCCGAGTTCATGCTGCTGGACGAGCCGTTCGCGGGCGTCGATCCGATCTCGGTGCTGGACATCCAGCGCATCATCCGGCACCTGGTCGCACGCAATATCGGCGTCTTGATTACCGATCATAACGTACGGGAAACCCTAGGGATTTGTGGCAGGGCCTATATCGTCAGCGGGGGCGGCGTGATCGCCGAGGGGACTGCCGACGAGATCCTTGCAAACCAGCAGGTCCGTGAGGTGTACTTGGGTCAGGACTTCCGGCTCTAGGCGCCCCGCGCCGCGGCCGGACCCCGCCGGCGGCGTTCCGCCGGCGCGTTGAGACCCACAAGCGAGACGAATGCTCAAGCCCGCCCTGCAGCTCCGACTCGGCCAGCAGCTGACCATGACCCCCCAGCTGCAACAGGCCATCCGCCTATTGCAGCTGCCCGTCCTGGAGCTTCAGGCGCAAATCCGCGAGGCGTTGGAAACCAACGTCATGCTGGAGGCCGAGGACGAGTCCGGCAGTCTGGAAACCGGCGAGTCGGCGCTCGAGCCTCAGTTCGAGTCGTCGTTCGAGTCCTCCACGCCCAGCTCCGAAGCGAGCACCGCCAGCGAGCACAGCGACCATAACGAGGGGAGCGAGGCGCGCGAGGCCGAGCAGCCGCTCGACATCGTCGAGGACCAGGACTGGAGCGATTCGCAGGTCACCGGCCCGGCCGAGTCGCCGTGGTCGGGCGACGACGATCACTCCCAGGATTTCTCCGACGCCCGCGGCGAGACGCTGCAGGAACATCTGACCTGGCAGCTGGAGATGTCTCGGCTCAACGAGCGCGAGATGCGCATCGGCGCCGCAATCATCGACGCCATCAACGACGACGGCTACGTCATCGAGCCGCTCGACGAAATCGCGCGCAATTTACAACCCGAGATCGTCGCGACCACCGCCGAGGTGGAGCGCGTACTCAAGCAGGTGCAAGCCATGGACCCCGCGGGCGTGGGCGCGCGGTCGGTCAGCGAATGCATCGAACTGCAGCTCCGCCAGTTGGATCCGGATACGCCGGGCCGCGAGACCGCGCTCGCCATCGCCGCCAGTTACCTGGATCAAGTCGCCGAACAGCAGTACGCGCTGCTGAGACGTCAGCTGCGCGTGACCGAAGAAGAACTGGAATACGCGCTGGTGTTGGTGCGCGCCTGTCAGCCTCGGCCCGGATCGAGCGTGCATTCCGTGCCGGCCGAGTACATCGTGCCGGATGTTTTCGTCCGCCGGACCGAGCGCGGCTGGGCGGTCGAGATCAATCCCGCGAGCCTGCCGCGCATTCGCGTCAACCAAAGTTATGCCGGCCTCATCGGCCGTTCCGCGGATCACGCCATGTTACGGACTCAGCTGCAGGAGGCCCGCTGGCTGATCCGCAGTCTCGAGATCCGTAATGAAACGCTGCTCAAGGTGGCCCGCTGCATCGTGCAGCGTCAGTCGGCGTTCCTCGAAAACGGCGACGAGTACATGCAGCCGATGATCCTGAAGGACGTCGCCGAAGCCGTGCAGATGCACGAGTCGACCATCTCGCGCGTCACCACCAACAAGTACATGCACACGCACCGGGGCGTGTTCGAGTTTCGTTATTTCTTTTCCAGCCACGTGGCCGCGAGCGACGGCACCGAGATGTCCTCGACCGCCATCCGCGCCAAGATCCGCAAGCTGGTCGCCGCGGAGGAGCCCGATAAGCCGCTTTCCGACAGCCGCATCGCCGACATCCTGTCGCAAGAGGGTGTGCTGGTGGCGCGGCGGACGGTTGCTAAATACCGCGAGGCGCTAGGTATACCTCCGTCCAGCGAACGCAAGAGAGTTTCGGTGAGATAGCCAGCAGTTCCCCCGCTCCACCTGTAGGAGGCTTCCATGCAACTGAACGTCACTGGTCACCATGTCGATGTCACCACTTCCATGAAGGGCTACGTCGAAAAGAAGCTGGACCGCATCGTCCGACATTCCGACCACATCATTGACGTTCACTGCATCCTCACCGTCGAGAAACAACGCCACAAAGCGGAGGCCAAAGTCCTGCTGAACGGCGCCATGGTCTACGCCGACGCGGTCGACATGGACATGTACGCGGCCATCGACGCGCTGGCCGACAAGCTCGACCGCAGGGTGAAGAAGCACAAGGAGAAACTGTCCGACCATCATGCGCTGGAGGCGCAGAAAGTCCGTCCGTCATAAACGGTCACTGCGCGGAAACATAAGGAAACGACAGCGCACCGTTCACAATTTGCAACAAAATTCGGCCGGCGGCGCGCATTCAGCGCGCGCCGCCGCGTCCGATCCCGCGCTCTCATTGCCGCCCCCTCGCCGCTCGCTGTAGTCTCTGCAACTGCGGCCCCTCCATCAGCGTTAACCGCAAACGCACGTCTGGTCTGTTATGCGTCTGGTCATCGTCAGCGGCCTGTCTGGATCCGGTAAGAGCGTGGCGCTGCACATGCTCGAGGATCTCGACTATTACTGCGTGGACAACATCCCCGCGGGTCTGCTGCCAATGTTCATCTCGCACACGGTGCGCTCGCGCGAATCGACATACGGTTACACCGCAGTCGGCGTCGATGCTCGCAACCGACCGGCGGAGATCGCTTCCGTGCCGAAACTGGTCGCCGATCTCAAGCGCAGCGGCGTCGGATGTGAAGTGCTGTTCCTGCGCGCCGACCAGGAAGCATTGCTGAAACGTTACAGCGAGACGCGCCGCCGTCATCCGCTGAGTCGTGAAGGCCTCGGGCTGGCCGACGCCATCAGTCAGGAGCAGTCGCTGCTCGAACCGATCGCCGACGCCGCCGATCTGATCATCGACACCACGCGCACCAGCGTGCACGAGTTGCGCGAGCTGATTCGCGACCGGGTCGGCGCCCGCGTCGAAGGACGGATGTCCATCCTGTTCGAGTCGTTCGCGTTCCGACACGGCGTGCCCGGCGACGCCGACTTCGTGTTCGACGTGCGCAGCCTGCCGAATCCTTATTGGGAGCCCGGCCTCGCGCGCTTCACGGGCCGCGATCCGGCAGTCGTGGAGTATCTGGAGCGCCATCCGCAGGTCACCAAGATGTTCGACGACATCGTCGCCTTCCTGGAACACTGGATTCCTGAGCTGGTGCGTACGAACCGCAGCTACCTGACGATTGCAATCGGCTGTACCGGTGGCCAGCATCGCTCGGTGTATCTGGTGGAGCGACTGGCGCGGCATTTCTCCGCGAAGTTTCCGCAGGTCCACGCCCGTCATCAGGTGGTCGGAGTCCACCGCGCCAGCTAATAACCACACGCGCAGAAAATTCGCCCGGACTTAACTTCGCGTGCGCGCCGCTCGCCGCTACACTGCGCGCGCATGACCGAAGCCCAGGAACAAAAGCAGACCCGACTCGCCGCGCTACGCAGCGCGCTCGAGCAAGGATCGCTGCGCCATGGGCATCGGCTCATCAATAGCCTGCATCCAGCGGAAATCGCCTCTCTGATCGAGTCGCTGCCGCCGGCCCGCCGCGAGATCGTCTGGGAGTTCGTCGATCCGGAGATCGAGGGCGACGTGCTGATCGAGCTCAACGAGGAAGTGCGCGCCGAGCTGATCGGCGGCATGGACGCCGAGGAGCTGATCGCCGCCACCGAAGGCATGGAGGTGGACGACCTCGCCGACTTGATCGGCGACCTGCCCGAGACGCTGAACGAGCGCGTGCTGCACTCCATGGACGCGCAGGATCGCGAGCGTCTGACGGCGGTCATGCAGTTCGAGCAGGACAGCGCGGGCGGTCTGATGAATCTCGACGCCGTCACCGTCCGCGCGGACGTGACCCTCGAAGTGGTGCTGCGCTACCTGCGCATGCGTGGCGAGCTGCCGGCGCGCACCGACCAGCTGTTCGTGGTCAATCGCCACGACAAGTACCGTGGGGCCGTGGACATAACGCGCCTGCTAACGGAGGACCCCGAGAAAACCGTCGGCGAAGTGATGGACTCGAGCGTCGAAGGCATTCCGCCCGAAACGCCGGCGCGCGAAGTGGCGAAGCTGTTCGAAGATCGCGACCTCGTGTCCGCCGCCGTCGTGACCAGCGACGGCCGCCTGCTCGGCCGTATCACCGTCGACGACGTGGTCGACGTCATCCGTGAAGAAGCCGACCACTCGGTCATGAGCATGGCCGGTCTCGGCGAAGACGAAGATATGTTCGCCGGCGTCGTGACCAGCGCACGCCGCCGCGCTGTCTGGCTGAGCGTGAATCTGGCGACCGCCTTCCTGGCCGCCAACGTGGTGGGCTTGTTCGAAGCCACCATCGAGAAGGTTGTGGCGCTGGCGGTGCTCATGCCGATCGTGGCGAGCATGGGCGGCATCGCCGGCAGTCAGACTCTCGTGCTGATTATTCGCGGCCTGGCGCTGGGTCAGGTCGAGCAGGCGAACGCGCGCTGGCTGCTGATACGCGAAGTATCCGTCGGCTTGTTGAACGGCGTCGGACTGGCGACTGTCGTGGCGCTGGCGGCGGGCGTCTGGTTCGAAGAGTGGACCATCGGCGTGATCATC
This sequence comes from Steroidobacter sp., assembly GCF_036402275.1. NCBI lineage: Bacteria > Pseudomonadati > Pseudomonadota > Gammaproteobacteria > Steroidobacterales > Steroidobacteraceae > Steroidobacter > Steroidobacter sp. The sequence goes on from NZ_DASWTF010000037.1 coordinate 12,334, forward strand.
TTCGCCGCGCTGCTGATCAATCTGCTTGCGGCCGCATTGGCGGGCGTCGGTGTGCCGCTGGTGCTCAAGCGCATGGGCATCGATCCCGCGCTCGCGGGCGGCGTGATCCTCACCACCGTCACGGATACGGTCGGGTTCGCCTCACTTCTGGGCCTCGGCACGCTGTTCCTTACGTGAGTCCATCCGGCGCAGGATGGCGGTGGCGCCGGTCGACGTGACCGAGTAGCCGGCGAGGAACGACATCAGATCGTCCGCGCGCTTCATCGCGTCCTGATAACCGAGGGCGATCAGCTCGCGCGTGTATGTGTCCTGGAACAACAGATAACTCATCAGCTGGCCGCCGCCGGTGTTCATCGCGCCCAAGGTTCGCAGCAACACCCGCAGGCTGCGTGGCAACGAGGCCACGTGATGGCGCGCGATCTCCGACAGATCGCGGCTCGGCAGAATCACCAGCATGTCGATGCGCCGCAGATGCACGGCGCCATCTGGATTGTTGACGGTCACGGGTCCAACGCGATCCACGATCTGATTCAGCTGTGTCAGCCGCTCCAGATCGGAATACATGCCGTCGGTGAACAACGAGTCGAGCATATATCCGAAGATCTGCCCGAACGTGGGACACAGCGGCGGCACCGCCATGGTCGGCGACGTTTCGTTGCGCGTGCCCACGACCAGCAAACGTTGCGCGCCCAGATGAATGGCGGCGCTGAACGGATTTGCTTCGCGCATCGCGCCGTCGCCGTAATACTCGTCGCCCAACAATACCGGCGGAAACAGAAACGGCACGGCGACGCTGGCCATCAAATGCTCCACCGACAACGACACCGGCTCGCCGGCGCGTCGAGTGCGCCGCCACGGCGCGCAGCCCTGTTTGGCTTCGAAGAACGAGACCGAACGAGTGCTGGCGTAACCGGCGGTGGACATGGCGATGGCGTCCAGATGACCGTCGGCGATGGAGCGGGCGATGCGGCTGAAATCGAATTGCTCCTTGAGCAGCTCGCGCAGCGGCGAGTTGTCGAACAACGATTTCGGCGGGGGCAACAGCCAGCCGCCCGACATCATCGCGAGAAACCAATGCAGGCTGGCGCGCAGCATGCTGGCCGTGTCGGCACGAAATACCTGGCCTACCTGAAAATTGCGCCAGACGCGCTCCAGGTTACCGACCGCGACGCGGAAACGATCCGCGTGGACCGCGATGGCGGTGGCATTCACAGCGCCCGCCGAGGTGCCGGTGACGACCGGAAAAGGATTGATGGCGCGCGCCGGCAACAGATCCGCGAGCGCTCGCAGGACGCCCACTTGATAGGCGGCCCGTGCGCCGCCTCCCGGCAATACCAGCCCCACTTTGGGCGGTCCGACCGGAGGCGCGGATGTCGGAGTGCGCTCGCTCATAGGTGATGAATCCGTGCCGAAGTCGTTGGCGAAATTCCCGGCGGTGTGGAATGGATCCGGGCGCTCGCCGCTGACGTTTAGTATGGCATAGTGGCCCGGATCGCCTCGTGACACATGTTTCAGTGTCGCCGCCCAACGTCATCTTGGACCTCGTCATCCCGTCCTGCACCCTGCCGGACCGACCTCAGGGGATCGCCATGCATCGACTTCGTTTGACTCGTCTGAATGTTCACTCCTGGGTTCGCACCTGGGTCCTGGCCATGACCTTCACCTGGCTCGCCGCCAGCATCGCCGCCGAGGCCGAAGCCGCCGAAAGCCCCGCGGTGGGCAGCGCCGCGCCCGACTTCAAACTGCAGGACCAGAACGGCAAGGTGCACGAGCTGAAGAACTATCGCGGCAAGTGGGTGGCGTTGTATTTCTATCCCAAGGACAAGACGCCCGGCTGCACGACCCAGGCGTGCGAGTTCCGCGACAACGTCTTCGCCTTCCGCGACGCCGGCGCGGTGATCCTGGGCGTCAGCGTCGACGACGTCGAATCGCACAAAGAATTTTCAGAAAAACACAGCCTGCCGTTTCCCATCCTCGCCGACGACAAGAAGGTCGTGGCCAAAGAATACGGCGTATTGAAACGTTTCCTCGGCACCGTGGAATTGGCCAAGCGGGACACCTTCTTGATCGACCCCGAAGGCAAGGTCGTCCGCCACTACGAAGACGTGGATCCGAAGGGCCACTCGCAGGTGGTGCTGAAAGACATCAAGGAACTTCAGGCGAAGAAGAGCTGAGTCGCCGCGCTTTTAGCTGAATCGATTCTTTTCGCTAAAGAAAACCCTCTCCGCCTAACCCCCTCTCCGTTGGGAGAGAGGGAATATGATTCTTACTTCAGATGAAGTGCCGCTGCTGAAATCCGCGATCGTTTCAAGCTACCACTCTGAAATCCGTCGCCGTTTCAAATTACCACGGGCCTGGCTCTGCGCGGCCGGGGTGGGTGGGCGGACATTTGGCGGCCGCCGCCGCGCGCCGGTTTGCGGTTCGGCGGCTGGTGACGTGGGAACGCTGAGCTGACACCCGTGACGCCGAACCCTCCGGCGCGCAAGGCTCGCCATTTATTTCGACCTGTCTTCAGGTCGAAATAAATGAAGCGCGGCCGCCCCATGTCCGCCCGCCGACCCCGACTGGGCAGAGCCAGGACCCCTAACAAGTGCCACTCCGGTCTCCAGACCGCGCAGCAAGGACCGGGTTACTCGAAAGGACCACTCATTACTTCGGTTGACATGTGATCCCCGCACGATAGTATTTCGTATACTAAACCTACGCAGGGGACTCGGATGGCGCGGAGCAGGTCGGCGGCACTCACGACTCTTTCAGTAATCGTCGGCTGGACCTGTCAGGTCGGGCTGGCGGCCGAGCCGCAGAAGGCGACGGTGCCTGATCCTATTCCTGCACGCACTGAAGGTGTCGGTCCGCATAAGCGCATCGTTCTGCGCAATGTGACCATCGTCAACGGAACGGGCGCGCCCGCGCAGGGGCCGTACGATGTGGTGATCAGCGGCGATCGCATCGGTGAGTTGAAAGCGATTGGCGCGCCGGGGGCGATCGATCCGAAGCTGCGGGCTGCTGCGGGCGATTATGAGATGGATCTGACGGGCTATTACGTCCTGCCCGGTTTCGTCGACACGCACACGCATCTGCATAGTCTCGGTGACAAACAGCATGTGCCCTCCGACTACATTCTGAAGCTCTGGCTGGGGCACGGCGTCACGTCAGTGCGCGATGTAGGTAGCGACCGTCCCATCGAATGGCTCGTGGACATCAAACAGCGCAGCGCGCGCAATGAGATCGTCGCGCCGCGCATCGATGTCTATCCGATGTTTCATCAGATCCTCGCGACCCCGCCGAACGATGTGAACACGGCGCGCCAGGCCATTCGTGACGCCAAGCGTCGAGGCGCCGATGGCATCAAGTTCATCAACGGCGAGCAGGACGTGCTGTTCGCGGCGCTGGACGAGGCCGAGAAGATCGGCCTGCGCACGACCATGCATCACGCCCAGCAAGTGGTTGCCTACGCGAACGTCCTCGACACCTCAGCTCACGGGTTGGATTCGATGGAACATTGGTACGGCTTGCCCGAAGCCATGTTCACCGATCGCTCGGTGCAAGGCTGGCCCACCGACTATGTGAACACCGACGAGCAGATGCGCTTCGGCGAAGCGGGGCGCTTGTGGAAACAATCCGCCGCGCCGGGCTCGGACTCGTGGAACAAGGTGATGGATAAGTTGCTCGAACGAAAGTTCGTGCTCAGCCCGACATTCACCGCCTATCTGACCAGCCGCGATTTCATGCGTATGAGCCGCGCTGCCTGGCACGACGAATACACGATGCCGTCACTGTGGGACTGGTATCGCCCCAGCCGCGTGAATCACGGCTCGTACTGGTTCGAGTGGACGACCGAGCATGAAGTGGCGTGGCGCGAGAACTATCAGCTGTGGATGCGCTTCGTGAACGAATACAAGAACCGCGGCGGCACAGTCACGGTCGGCAGCGACAGCGGCTACATCTATAACCTCTACGGCTTCGGCTACATCCAGGAGATGGAGTTGCTCCGCGAGGCTGGCTTCAGCTCGCTCGAGGTCATTCACGCCGCCACCGAAGCCGGCGCGAAAGCGCTCGGCCACGAGGACACTGTCGGCACGATTCGCGTCGGTCGCAAGGCGGACCTGGTGATCGTGAAGGGCAATCCGGTCGCAAATCTGAAGCTGTTGTTCGGCACCGGCACGCTGCGGTTGAACGACGAGAGCGGCCAGGTGGAGCGCATCGGCGGCATCGACTACGTCATGAAGGACGGCATCATGTACGACGCCCGCAAATTGCGCGCCGAAGTTCGCGAGATGGTCCTTCGCGAAAAGTCCGAAAGACACATTGGCCCCGGCCCGATGAAGATCGAAGCCGTGGACCACTCTCACTGATTACTGAAAGAGAATGCGCATGCGTCAGCTCCGAAACATTGCGGTCACCCTGCTGCTGGTCGCGCCCGTGTGGGCGAACGTCGCCGCTGCCCAGAGCGCCGACGAACGCCTGCGAGCGCTGTACACGGCGGAGTGGGATTGGCGTCTGAAGGAAATGGCGCGCGAGCCCGGCGATCCGAAGCGGGGCGCGACGGCCGACCATCTGCCGAAAGTCGACGCAGCAACGGAGCAAGCGCGGCTTCAGTACTGGACCAAGACGCTGCAGCAGCTCGATCAGATTCCGGTCGATCAGCTCTCCGCCGAGGAAAAGATCAACGCCGGCGTGTTCCGCACCATTCTCCAGGACGAGATCACCGACATCCGCTTCAAGACCTACGAAGCGCCATTCAACGCCGATACGTTTTTCTGGACCAACTTCACGCCGCGCGAAGGTTTCATCACGGCGGACGAGTATCGCCGTTATCTCGGTCGCATCGCCGATGTGCCGCGCTATTTCGATGAGCACATCGCCAACATGCGCGCCGGATTGAAGCGCGGCTTCTCCGTGCCGAAGGTCTCTGTCACCGGTCGCGATCGCACCATCGAGCCTTATCTGAAAGCGGACGACACCAATCCGTTGTATGCCCCCTTCGCGATGATGCCCGTGTCGATTCCGAAGGAGCAGCAGGCGGAATTGCAAGCCGAGGCGCGCAAGGTGATCGCCGAGAAGGCGGTTCCTGCGTACACGAAACTCCTCGACTTCATTCGTAAGGAATACCTAGTCAAGGCGCGCACCACGCTGGCTGCATCGAAGCTCCCCGACGGCCCGGCGTACTACCAGGCCATGATCGAGAAGTTCACGACGCTGAAGCTCACCGCTCCGCAGATTCATGAGATCGGTCTGAGCGAAGTCGCGCGCATCAAAGGCGAAATGGAAGAGACGATGCGCCGCACCGGCTTCAAGGGAACCTTGCCGGAGTTCATGACCTTCTTGCGCACCGATCCGCAGTTCTATGCCAAGACACCGCGCGAGCTGCTGCAGACGGCGGCCTACATCGTCAAAAAAGCCGACCTGAAGCTCAAGGACACGATCGGGACGTTGCCGCGCTTCCGTCACGGCATCCTGCCGGTGCCCGATGCGCTGGCGCCGATCTACACCGGCGGCCGAGGCGGTCTTGAAAGCTGCTTGTTCAATACCTACAACTTGCCGGCGCGTCCGCTCTACACATTGCCGTCGCTCGCGTTGCATGAGTGCACGCCCGGTCACAGCTTCCAGGCAGCGCTCGCGTTGGAGGGGCCGAAGCGGCCGGCGTTCCGCAACGAGATTTACTTCTCGGGCTACGGTGAAGGCTGGGGCCTGTACACGGAGTGGCTGGGCCGCGTGATGGGCATTTACGAAACGCCGTATGAGGAGTTCGGTCAGCTCGTGTATGAAATGTGGCGCGCCGCACGTCTCGTGGTCGATACCGGCATTCATCATTACGGCTGGAGCCGCGAGCAGGCACTTGCTTACATGAGGGACAACGTCGCCTTGTCCGAGCACGAGATCACGACCGAGGTCGATCGCTACATCGCGTGGCCGGGCCAGGCGGTTGCGTATAAGCTCGGCGAGCTGCAGATCCGCCGCCATCGCAAGGAAGCGGAGCAGGCGCTCGGGGCGAAGTTCGATCAACGTAAATTCCATGACGCGATTCTGGCGATCGGCGCGGTGCCGCTGCCGGTGCTGGAACAGCGCATGGCTCAGTTCATCGCCGACGGTGGCGAGAATCCGCCGCCGGCGGCGGACGAACGCAGTTTCTCGGCGCCGTGATCCGCCATCGCGGTGAGCAGGCTGTTGAAAAACAGCTTGCGTGCGGGCCACGGATGGCCCGCCGAAATCAAGCGCATTCTTATGTGCTTGATTTCGGGAGCGTAGCGAAAGCCACGCCTTTCGCAAGCGACGTTGAAAAAGTCCAGGAAGGACTTTTTCAACAACGTGTTAGCCGTCGTCAAGGATTTTCATGCGTAGTATTCGAGTTCTGGACTCTCACACGGGCGGCGAGCCCACGCGTCTGGTCATGGAGGGCGGCCCCGATCTCGGCGACGGGCCGCTCGACCAGCGCCTGCAACGCTTCAAAGACAGCTTCGATGCCTTCCGCTCGGCCATCGTGAACGAGCCGCGCGGCAGCGACCCGGTCGTGGGTGCGTTGCTTTGCCGTCCGCATCGTGAAGACTGCGACTTCGGCGTTCTGTATTTCAACAACGTCGGCTATCTCGGTATGTGCGGTCACGGCACCATCGGCGTGGTCGTGTCGCTCGCGCATGCGGGCAAGTTGAAGCCGGGCAATATCAAGATCGATACGCCGGTGGGCGTCGTCGAAGCCAAACTGCTCCCGGACGGTGCCGTTACCATCGCGAATGTGCCGAGTTATAGAAAAGCTCATGCTGTGAGCGTCGATGTTCCGGGCGTTGGGCGCGTGACGGGCGACGTGGCGTGGGGCGGCAATTGGTTTTATCTCGTGGAGTGGGCTTCCGTGCCGCTCGATTTGCGTCACGTGGATCAGCTCACCGATGTTTCCTGGCGGATCCGCCAGGCCATCAATGCGCAGGGCTATCCTGAAGTGGATCATGTGGAGCTGATGTCACATTCGGACTCGCACGCTCGCGGCCGTAATTTCGTGTTGTGTCCGGGGCGTGCTTACGATCGCTCGCCTTGTGGCACGGGCACGAGCGCCAAACTCGCTTGCCTGGCGGCTGACGGCCATTTGCAGGAAGGCGAGGAGTGGACGCAGGAAAGCGTGCTCGGCAGCGTGTTCACCGCGCGCTATCGTTGGCTCGATCGCGCCGCCGGAAAGATTGCGCCGGAAATCACCGGCACCGCGTTCGTCACGGCGGAAGCGAACTTGTTGCTCGATCCCGCCGATCCATTCTGCTGGGGCATTCGCGCCTAAGCAGAGAAGCGTGCGAGATCGAAAGGCCGCAGGTCGACCGTGGGCAGTTGATTCCAGATCAGCTGTCCAACCAGCTCGGCGGTGACCGCCGCGAGCGTCAGGCCGAGATGCTGGTGACCGAATGCGTACAAAATGTTTGGAGCGTCGGCGACGCGGCCGATCGCGGGCAAATAATCGGGTAGCGTCGGGCGCGCGCCCATCCATTCGACGCAGCCCGATTCGGAGCGGGGCTCGCAAGGCAGGCCGAGCTCGGCGATGTGGCTTCTCAATCGATCCCATTTGCGGCGATCGGGCGGCGCGTCCACGTTGCCGAACTCGACAAAGCTAGCGGCGCGCAGACCCGATTCGAAGCGAGTGACGATCATCGAGCGGTCCTCGAACACGACCGGCGGCAGATCGGGCCAGCGATGCTGAGGCATTTGCAGGTGATAGCCGCGCTCCGCGATCAACGGAATGGCGTCGACGAAGGGCTTCAGCAGCGGGCTCGAACGAGGGCCGGCAGTGACGAGCACCATGTCGGCGGACAAACGTTTGCCATCGTCCAACAACACGGAGGTGCCAGCGCCGCCGTGTTCGATGGCGCGAGCCGCGCCTTGCACGACTTCAACGCCGTGCTCGCGAAGCGAAGCGTTGAGCAGGGTATTCAGCTTGAGCAGGTCGGCGATTTGACCTGTGTTCTCGAAGCGAATGCCTCCGCTCAAAGGTTGCTTGGTGAGGTTGGCGACTTGATGCAGCTCTGCCTGGCTACATTCGTGAAAGCGCGCCGTGCCAATGTCGACCGAACGCCAGGAGGCGAGACCGGCTGCAGCCGTGGCGGCGGATTCCCACACGACGATGTGGCCTGTTTCGAGCAGCACGCCCGGTGCGCCGAGGTTCGCAACCAACGTGCGCCATGCGGGCATGGATGCTGCGAGGAGCGAGCGGAGAGCGGCGCGTCCGCGCGTTACATGATTGGTTGATGAAAACTTCGCCATTTTCAGCGCGAACGGCAGCCACCGGTCGATCTGGTTGAGCGGCAATCCCAAGGCGCCGCCGGCGCTGAACAAGCGCCTGGGGGCGGACCGGATCACGGCCCAGGAGGCGAGCGGCTCGACCTGCTCGATGGCAATATGTCCGGCGTTTCCCCAGGAAGCCGCGCGTCGCAGGTCCAATGGATCGACCACAGTGACCTGTAATTTCCCCCCGCGCAGGCGCAATGCCGTGCTCAAGCCTATGATGCCGCCGCCGATGACGATGATCCGTCGCATGGAACCTCTGTTTTATCTTTGCGTCTTAGTAGATAATATACGATATACGTAACCTGCTCGACCACGAGGCGAATCATGACCCCCACCTGGCAAGGCGTTTATCCGGCGGCAACCACCCAATTCAAGCCGGATCTGTCGATCGACGTCGCGGACACTCAGCGCGTGGTCGACAACCTGATCAAGGACGGCGTGCACGGCATCATCGCCATGGGCACGGTGGGTGAGAACAACTCGCTCGACGGCGATGAAAAGCGCACCCTGCTACGCGCCGTCGTCGAAACCGTCGCGGGCCGCGTTCCGGTCGTGACCGGCGTGTCCGAGTTCGACACACGTCGCGCGGTCGCGTATGCGAAGGATGCGCAGAAGGCCGGCGCCGACGGCCTGATGGTGTTGCCGGCCATGGTGTATGTGCCCACTGGAGAAGAGCTGACTTTTCATTTCCGCACGGTGGCCGAGGCGACCGATCTGCCGATCATGTTGTACAACAATCCGCCGGCGTACCGCGTGAACATTACGACGGGCGTGTTGCAGGCGTTGAGCAACGTGAAGAACATCGTCGCCGTCAAAGAGTCGGCCCCGGATCCGCGTCGCTTCACCGATCTGATCAACGCCTTCGGCGATCGCTTCAAACTGCTCGCGGGCCTGGACGACGTGGCCTTCGAAGGCTTCATGCTCGGTGCGGTGGGTTGGGTGTCGGGTTTGACGAACGCCTTCCCGCAGGAATCGATTCAGCTGGTGGAAGCGATCCGTCGCAACGATCTGAATCGCGCGCGCGCCATCTATCGCTGGTTCATGCCGCTGCTGCATCTGGATGCGGAGCACGACCTGGTGCAATCGATCAAGCTCGCCGAGCAGATCATGGGCCGTGGCTCCGAGCGCGTGCGTCCGCCTCGCTTGCCGCTGTCTGGCGCGCGGCGTAAAGAAGTCACTGCTTTGGTGGAGCGGGCGGCCGCGACTCGTCCGAGCGCCGCATAACCCCGCGGCCGGGCGCCGCAATCGTCACAACAGCACTGAAGGGGATGAGCTTGGGCATATTCGGTGTGCGTAAACCGCTGCAAACCGAGGCGGTGGCCGAGGAAGGCAAGCGCTTGGCCAAGACGCTGAGCTGGCCGCATCTGATCGCCCTGGGCGTCGGTGCGATTGTTGGGACGGGAATCTACACGCTGACCGGCGTCGGTGCAGACCGCGCCGGTCCTGCGGTGATCCTCGCATTTGCCATCGCCGGGGCAGTGTGTGCATGCGCTGCTCTCGCCTACGCAGAAGTGGCCACGCTCATGCCTACGGCGGGCGGCGCGTACACATATACCTATATGGCCATCGGCGAACGGCTCGCCTGGATCGTCGGCTGGAGTTTGATTCTCGAATATTCCCTCGCGTGCAGTACTGTCGCAGTGGGATGGTCGGGGTATCTCGTAGGTTGGCTACAGAGCGCAGGTATCGAGTTGCCTGCCGCGATACTAAGCGGGCCTCACGCTGGCGGCATCATCAACTTGCCTGCGGTGCTCGTCGCGCTGGTCATTGCGGGCATGCTCATCATGGGCACGCGCGAAAGCGCGACGTTCAATATTCTGCTGGTGGTCATCAAGCTCACGGCGCTGGCGTGCTTCGTCGCGCTCGCGCTGCCGGCATTCAACGGTGAAAATTTACAACCGTTCATGCCTTACGGATTTGCCAGTCACGTGGAGGGTGGTGAGGTCCGAGGCGTGATGGCTGCGGCGGCTATCGTGTTCTTCGCCTTCTATGGTTTCGACGCGGTCGCGACCTCAGCCGAGGAGGCGAAGAACCCGGGCCGCGATCTGAAAATCGGCATCATCGGCTCGATGGCCGTCTGCACTTTGATTTATATGCTCGTGGCGATTTCCGCCGTCGCCTCCGTCAGCCATACCGAACTGGCCGCTTCGGGCGAGCCGCTGGCCTATGTGTTGAGAACCTTGAATCATCCGTTCGCGGCCTGGGCGATCGGGCTGGCGGCGTTGATCGCGTTACCCTCGGTGATTCTGGTGATGATGTATGGCCAGAGCCGCATCTTCTTCGTGATGGCGCGCGATGGCTTGCTGCCGCGTCGTTTGAGCGCAGTCTCGCCGCGCACGGGCACGCCCGTGTTGATCACGGCGGTCACTGGTATTTTCGTGGCTGCCGCGGCTGGCCTGTTCCGGCTCGATGAAATCGCGGAGCTCGCGAATGCCGGCACCTTGCTGGCGTTTGTGACCACTGCGGCGTCGATGATGGTGTTGCGGCGTACGTCGCCCGAGCTGCCGCGTGTGTTCCGTTGTCCTGCGCCGATGGTGGTGGGGACGCTGGCCATCCTTGGCTGCGCCTATTTGTTCTTCAGCTTGCCGACGCTGACCATCCAGCGGTTCCTGCTGTGGAACGCGGTTGGCTTCGCCATTTACCTGCTGCTGCAGGCATTGCGGCCGAATCGCGTGCCGGATGCTTCCAAGGTCAGCGGTTGATTATTTCACGATGATGCGCGCGTTGAGTGGTTGCACCGGGCGCGCATTGTCGTGACCCATCGCGGCGTGCAGGTGTTCGATCTGCTCTTCGGAGGCGGTGATCGGGTGCTTCAACACCAGCCAATTCACGCCCTCTGAGCACGGCGGCGTGGTGAGCGAGCCGGAGAAGCGATAGTAGTCGCGCGTCTTCGGCATCAGCTCGGCAGCGGCGACTTTCACTACGAGATCATGCTTGTCGCCGGCGCGCACCGGCAGGTCTTTGCCGAGCTTCTCCAGCGCGGCGTTCGCCGCGCCTTCCTCCACGAACACAGCTACGACGGCGAGATTGCCGTCCTCGTCAGCGTGTACGAAGTGCGCCTCGAGCGGGAACCGCTTGCCGTTGAGCAGGTCTTCGCTCGGCGCGTGGAAGTGGAATTGTTTCAGCTGGTAGCGATGCGAATCGACCGTCAGCTCGCTGCCCGGCGCGTAGGTGACCTGCACGGTGTGGCCGTTGTTGAAGACGTCCTGGGCGAGGGACTGATACTTGAACGACAGCGGCGCGAGCTTCGCGCTAACTGCGTCCCGCAAATCCACCGGCGACTGATTCTTGCCCGAGTTGCACAAGCCGCCCCAATGCGTCGGGCCGTCGTCGCCCTCGTAGCTCCAATGCTGCTCGTCAGCCATGGCCAGGGAGGAAACAGTCAGCGCCGTCGCCAACATGAACAAGTTTTTCACGCAAGCTCTCCGATCGAGGGGTAGGGCGGTCCTTTCCATAATGAGGGCCGCTGTCCGGGTGCCGGACCGAAGGTTAGACGCGCCAGTGAGAGAAAATCATGCGCGCGAGCTAAAAAAGAAAAGCATGCGTTTACCCAGTGCGCCGGAATTCCGGCGTTACCATGGGGCGTTTTCTCGGGGCGATCAGATCCTCATACGATGAGGACGCCGCTCGGCATCGCCAGCCGATCGGCGATGCGTGACCACGTGCGGCCGGCGTCTTGCGATAAATAGAGATTTCCGCCGGTGTCGGCGAGTGCGAGCATCGAGGCGTGGGACGCGATGCAGGCCGTGTCGACTTTGCCTTCAGTCCATCTCGGCAGGCCGCCCTCGACGGGCAGCAGCGGGCCTGGCCGATCGAGCGGGCGGCGATACATGGCACCTTGTGCAGAGAAAGGATCTTCGGATGCGGAAACGAGAACGTCGTTAGCCGCGAATGCGACTGCCGAGCAGTAGGGTGCATGCAAGCCTTCTTGCTCCACGTTCCAGCTCGCGCCGCCGTCCAGGCTGATGCACAATCCGGTCGCTGCAGCGGCGATGACGATGTTGGGTCGAGTGTCATGAGCACGCACTTCATGGACGTCTTCAGAGACGTCGATGGTTGGATGCCACGTCGCGCCGCCGTCGATGGAGCGTGGAATGCCGCCGACGTGTACGTTCGCCAGCAGTGCGCGGCCATTGCAGGTCGCGGTCATGGATCGGATACCGAGCGGCGGGCCAACGATCTTGCCGTCGATCAGCGCCGTTCCCGCGTACCACCTGTCACGTCCCGGTACGTCCGCGAATCCAGGTAGGCGGACCAGATTGCCGCTCGCGTCCAGCCGCAATATCTGCGCGTCATCCGTGCCGACGTAGAGCTCGCCGGCAGTCGCCACACAGCATGAGAGATCGAGCTCGGTCTCTGCAATCGTGCGCCACTCGCCAGTAGCAAAGCGTCGACGTAACGTGCGCCCGTCAACGACGGCGAGAGCGCCTCCGTTGCCGTCGGAGGCCAGGCCTCGCACCTGACCTTCGAGCTCGTGCCTGGAATTCCCGCCCGTGATGGCGATCAGTCCATCGTCCCAGGTTGCCACCAGTACTGTATCCATCGGCGTCCACTCCCGATTTCAGCGCTAGCTCATGGGCACATAGTGCCAATGCTGGGAGTCGGACTTCAAGCTCAGCGGGCGGCGGGGCAGTCGCCGATCGGGGTGCCGGTGACACGTTGAGAAAACGTCATGTTCTTACCTCCTAATTTCACGTCGAGCGTGCCGCGGATGACGCGGTCGCCGACATGCCACTTTGCCGTGCCGGTCGTTCCAGTCGAGCGTTCACAAAGCAGAACGTAGGCGATGGTGTCTTCATCCTGACGTTGCTCGCGTAATCGACAGCCCGCGAGAGACGGGTGTTGAAGAACCGGGAAGGCGGATGCGAGATTCTCGCGGCTAAGGCATTGTTTGGTGCGTGTCACGGCGTATCGGAGGTTTTCCTCCAGGTGTGGCATGCTCGTTTCGGCGGTGAGATGGTATAGCCGAGGCGCCCCGCCGGACTCGGAGACGAGTGTGGCCACAGCCATCAGGAAGCAGCAACGCAGTGTCGTCAGCAAAGCTGGCTCCTTGTCCGATCGGGAAATCTCCCGAGTGGTCTCGATACTCCCTCTTGGCTTGTTTGACGCTCCGATTGTTGCTATCGGTCACCGAGTCAGATTGCGATCCGCAGTGCTTATCCAATTCCGTGCGCAGCAACGCCTCGTACACTGACTGCAACTGGCTCAGCGTGAAAGTCGGGGGCATCAAGTGCACGGGCAAGGAAGAGTAGAGCGTCTTGGACCGAACACGGGTGGCGGCGGCCAGTGCATCCTCGTAGGTATCCGTGTGCACGAATCCGCCTGGCAGCGTCCACTCGCCGGCATGCGGCGGCCGAGGTCGCTGCAACAGGGCGGCGCACCGCTCGTTGTCTTGCAGGGTCAGCAGCACCACGTCCACGGTCACGATCGGCTGCTCGAATGTTAAGGTGACGCATCGGTTGGAGCAGGACACATGCATACACTTCTGATCATCGATCCCCAGAACGACTTTTGCGACCCCAACGGGACGCTGTTCGTGCCCGGCGCCGGCGAGGACATGCAGCACCTCGCGAGCTTCGTCCGAAAGGCCCGAGGCGCGTTGGGCGAAGTCGTCGTGACCCTGGACTCACATCCGAGCGTCGCCATCGAACGTCCGACCTTCTGGAAGCGGGGGGACGGGCTACCAGTCACGGCATTTACGCAGATCACTCATGCGCAGGTCGGCGCCGGCGAATACGCCCCAATCGATTCCTCCTTGCGTCCGACCGTCCTGACGTATCTTCAGACCCTGGAGGCGCAAGGTCGGTATAAATTGATGGTGTGGCCCGTGCACTGTGTGATCGGCGCCTGGGGCCACAATGTCCACCGCGCTGTGCTCGATGCCATCGGCGAGTGGGAGTTTCAGGTGCAACGCGGGGCTTACAAAGTGCTCAAGGGCCAAAATCCTCTGACGGAGCAATACAGCGCCGTACGCGCCGAGGTGCCCTCGGTGGATGATCCTCGCACTCAGACCAATCATCAGCTGATCGAGAAGTGTCGCCCCACTTCCGGACTGTTGTTCGTGGCGGGTGAGGCCGCAAGTCACTGTGTCGCCGCCACGCTCGACCACTTGTTCGAGGAATTCTCCGACGAGGAAATCAGCCGCGTGGTGCTGCTCGAGGATTGCATGAGCCCAGTGACCGGTTTCGACACTCACGCCGCCGCCTTCCAGAACCGAGCATTGGCGCACGGTGCTCGGACGATGAGCAGCGCTCGGGCGCTGACTGAACTATTCACGAATTAAGCCTTTGGCGAGTCTCCCATGTTCACACCCATCATTCGCTCGCTGCTCGACACCGATCTGTACAAGCTGACCATGCTGTCGCCGATGTTGCATCGGTTTCCGGCCAATCAGGCGGTCTACAGCTTCGTGTGTCGCAACTCTCCGCAATATCCGCTCGCGAGCTTGAAGGCGGATGTCGAGGCGCAGCTCGATCATCTGTGCACACTCAACTACACCGAGGAAGAGCTCGACTATCTGTCGACCAAGTCCTTTTTCAAGAGTGACTTCATCGACTTCCTGCGCATCTTCCATTTTCAGCGGCGCTACATCACGGTCAGCACCGAGGGCGACACACTCAAGATCGTGGCGCGCGGCCCGCAGATTCACGTCATGGGCTTCGAGATTTTCGTGCTGTCCATCGTGAACGAGCTGTACTTCCGTCGCTACGCCACGCCCGAGACGCTCGAGGAGGGACGTAAGCGACTCGCCGAAAAGATTCGCATCCTGCGAGAGTTTCGCTCGCAACCTCCGGTCGCGGAGGTCTCACCGCCAACGGTGTTGCAGTTTGCTAATGGCACCACCGCGCCGGTGGCCGGAAGCGGCTTGCGGTCGGTCAAGCATCCTTTCCAGTTCTTCGACTTTGGTACGAGGCGCCGATTCTCGCGCGAGTGGCACGAGGAGATGGTGGCCACGCTGCAGCGTGAAGTGCCGCAATACTTCAAGGGTACGTCGAATGTGTATCTGGCCAAGAAGTACGGCCTCGCCGCCATCGGCACCATGGCGCATGAATATCTGCAAACCTTCCAGGCAGTGGGCGTGCAGTTGAAGAACTTCCAGAAGGAGGCGTTGGAGGCCTGGGTTCAGGAGTATCGCGGCGATCTTGGCGTAGCCTTGACCGACGTGGTCGGGATGGATGCGTTCATATCGGACTTCGATCTCTATTTCGCCAAGCTCTTCGACGGCCTGCGCCACGATTCCGGCGATCCGGTCGTGTGGGGTGAGAAAGCCCTGGCGCACTATCAGCGCCTGCGAGTGGATCCACACACCAAGCGCCTGGTGTTCTCCGACGGACTCAATATCCCGAAGGCGCTCGCTCTCTACGAACATTTCGCGGACCGGGTGCAGTGTGGCTTCGGTATCGGCACCGACCTTTCCAACGACACGGGCGTGCCAGCGTTGAACATCGTGATGAAGCTCACCGAGTGCAACGGACAACCGGTCGCGAAACTCTCCGACACGCCGGGCAAGACGTTGTGCAGCGATGAAACGTTTCTTGCGTACCTGCGCCAGGTCTTCAAACAGGCTGCTTGAGCATGCCCACACTGTCTATCGCGCTAGCCCAGATCAATCCCACCATCGGCGACATCGATGGCAATCTTTCACTGATGGTCGACGCCGCCCGGCGCGCACAGGCCGAAGGCGCAAGACTCGTTGCATTCCCCGAGCTGTCACTCACGGCTTATTACCCGGCGGATCTGCTGGAGGATCCAGACTTTCAGCGTCGTCTCGCGAAGGGCATCGAAGACCTGATCGCCGCCACGCGGGAGCTTCCTGACTTGCATTGGGTGGTCGGCGCGCCGACGCCCAATACCGGTATCGGCAAGCCGCTGTTCAATTCGCTGCTGGTGTTGAAAAACGGCGAGATCCTGTTGCGGTATCACAAGCAACTGCTGCCCACCTACAACATTTTCGATGAGCGCCGGCACTTCGAACCCGGACCGGACGTGGCCAGGATTCTGGATATCGAAGATGTGCGTGTCGGCTTCATGATCTGCGAGGACGGTTGGAACGACGAAGGACGCGATTACATCGTCAATCCCTTCAACCGCCTGGCCGATGCGGCGCCAGACCTGGTCGTGTCGATCAACGCCAGCCCGTCGAGCATCGGCCGCCGCGAAATGCGACACGAGATCTTCTCCAAGGCGAGTGCGCGGCACCGCTTGCCGCTGGTGTATGTGAATCAGGTGGGCGGGCACGATCAACTGATCTATGACGGATCCTCCTTTGCCGTCGATCCCGTTCGCGGAATCGTGATGGAGGGCGCTCGCTTTCAGCCCGACCTCATGGTTCTGCAGGTTCATACGCGGGGTTCTTTTCTGGCACGCGATGGCAAAGAACTCAGTGCGGTCGATGCGAAAGGCCTGTCGACCAACGAGTTCTATCGCCAGCAACTGGTGTTGGGCTTGCGTGATTACGCGCGACGCTGCGGATTTTCCACGGCGGTCGTCGGGTCCTCTGGTGGCATCGACTCGGCGCTGACGCTCGCGATCGCCGCGGAGGCGCTCGGTCCGAAGAACGTCGTTGCGATCACCATGCCGTCGCAGTATTCCAGCACGGGCAGCGTGACGGACTCGGAACGGCTGTGTCAGAACTTGGGAATCGCGCTGTACACGCATCCCATCAAAGAGTTGGTGGAACTGTACGCCGCGCAATTCCACACGGCATTTGGCGAGGCGCTCACGGGATTGTCCAAAGAGAATCTGCAGGCGCGCATCCGTGGCACGATTCTGATGGAGTACTCGAACCGCTTTGGTCACCTGCTCCTGACCACGGGCAACAAGAGCGAAATTTCCGTCGGTTACTGCACGCTGTATGGTGACACCAATGGCGGCCTGGGCGTCATCGGCGATCTATACAAGACCGAGGTGTTCTCGCTGGCGCGACACTACAACGAAGTGGCCGGTCGGGAAGTGATACCGGTGGCTATCATCGATAAGCCGCCGTCGGCCGAACTGGCGCCCGGCCAGAAGGACACGGACAGCCTGCCGCCGTATGAGGTATTGGATCCGATTCTGAAAACCCTCATCGAAGGCTCGCGGTTGTCGGAGAAAGAAGGCGAGGCCGCGATGAAGGCCATGCTGGAGACTGGCTCGACGAGCGAGGGCAAAGCGACCATCGAGCGAGTGAAGCGAATGATTGCACGCAACGAGTACAAGCGCCGGCAGTCGCCGCCCATCCTGCGCGTACGTTCACGCGCGTTCGGCAGCGGCCGGCAGATGCCGATTGCCGCCAAGTACTGAGTACATTGTCCAGGATCGCACATGAGCACGAACGTCGCCGTCATCGTTGGCCGATTTCAGATCCTGCAGCGGGGGCATGGCACCTTGTTACAGGCGGCGCTCGCCCTGGCGCCGAAAGTGCTCATCGTCATCGGTTCTGCGTTTCGGGCACGCGATGCTCACAATCCGTTTACGTGTGAGGAGCGCAAGCAGCAGTTCGAAGCCGTGCTGACCGCGGAGGAAAGGAAGCGCGTCGAGTTTCTGCCCGTTCGTGACTATTACGACGATCAACGTTGGTGCGATGCCGTGCGCGCCGGCTTGGAGCGCATCGCCGGTCGCGGCGCTCAGGTCACTCTGGTGGGATTCAAGAAGGATCACACTTCGAGCTACCTCGATGCCTTTCCCGGCTGGACCGTGCATGAAGTCGAACCGCAATTCGACATCAGCGCCAGCGATCTTCGGCGGATCTACTTCGAGAGCACCAGCATGTCAGCGGCGCTGACCGTCATTGGCAACTACGTGGAGCCCGGCGTACGTAATTATCTCGAAGCCTGGGCGCAGCTGCCGGCTTATCGCCAATGCCAGGCCGAGCATCGCGCCGTGGCGGAGTATCGTGAGAAATACACCGCGCCTTTTTATATCACCGCGGACTCGGTGGTGACCACGCAGGGTCATGTGTTGTTGATCAAGCGCGGCGGGACCATCGGTCATGGCTTGTGGGCGCTGCCCGGCGGATTTGTCGATCCGTGGGAGCGTTTCTATCCCGCAGCCGTGCGAGAGCTGGCAGAGGAGACGGGTTACAAACCGCATCCTGCGCAACTACGCGCCGCGCTGAAATCCTCTGCCGTCTTCGACCATCCCGCGCGCTCACCGCGAGGCCGGATCATCACCAACGCGTTTCACTTCGATCTGAAAGATGCCGAGTTTCCCGATGTCGTCGGCAGCGACGATGCGAAGCTCGCCAAGTGGGTTCCTATCGCGCAGCTGCCTTCACTCGAATCGCAGATCTTCGAGGATCACGCCTGCATCCTGGATCACTTCATCGGGCTCTATCCCGCGCCCTGATCCAGCTCACGGCTGCCGTATGTTGACATCATCGTACCGAACCGCAGTCTTGAACGCCGCGAGCCCGTAGATGCCTCGAGGATGCGAGGTGTCCTCGGCTTCCAGCGTCAAGCGACCGTTCACATAGAGTCGCAGCGAACTGCCGATCGCTTCCATGCGCATCGTGTACCAGGTTCCGGCCGTGACCTGCAGTGGCGCGGTGTCCAGCACATGAACCGTGCCATTGACCAGACCCCGCAATGACACCGTGTTGTTATTGCGAGCAGTCACATAGTAGTAGTTCTGATCGTCGACAAAGCGGGTGATCAGACCGAACCAGCGTTCGCCGGTGGTCGTGAAGCTCGTCGGCTTGACGCGCGCCTGCAGGATCTGATCCTCGGTGGGAATGCCGACGACTGCTCGCGCGCCACCGGCGATCGAAGTCTGAGCCAGCACCACCGAGGTGTCGTTCGCCAACGCCCAAGTGCCAGTCTGCAATTGCCAGGACGGATCGATGATGCCTCGATTGTCGAAAACGTCCGTGAACAGGGTGGTCTGCGGACTCGGCGTCACAACCACGTTGTCGAAGTAGGCCCGCGTCTTGTACATATACAAACCCGCGCGCCCGCTACTATGCGACGTATCCCGGGCTCGCAGCACTTCTTTGCCGTCCACAAAGGCGCGAATCAACGTGCCAATGGCTTCCAGCCGCACGTTATAAGTTCGTCCCAGTGTCACCGGCATGCTCGCGCTCGCGAGATTCACGATGGCGCCGTTCACGAGTTTTCTGAGTTGCACGGAGTTCGAGCTTCGCAGGGTCACATAGTAGTAATTGCCCGCGTCGGTCTGGCGCGCCGTCAGTCCGAACCATCGATCTGCGCCGTCGAAAGCTGTGGCCTTCATATCGGCCTGGATCGATTGATTCCCCCAATTCATGCCGGTGGGCGAGGATCCAGCCGCCCCGGCGGTACTGCCTTGGCGATACATGAGAGAACCGCCCTCGAGAACGACACTGAAACTGCTGCCTGCGATAGGCGTCCAGTCGCTCGCATTCGCATCCTCGAAGTTATCGGTGAAGATCGCAGGCTGACTCAGGTCGTCGGGAAGCTCATAGACATACGCCGCGCCGTTCGCGCCGGCGACCACTGTGCGCTCGTATACCTCCACGTCACTGCTCCCCAGCACGGTGCCCGGTAGCGATTCTCTGGTGACCAGCTTCGCCGAGTAGGTGAAATTGCGATTGTCGGGGCTGGTGTAGACGGCGACGGAGCCGGCGAACGGAGCGCGTTCCGAATCGTCGTAACTCGGCACGAGGGCAGTCCCATGCCGCAACGACAGCCGTCCCATGCGTCCGGCGTTCAGAGCATCGGGGCGCTGCAGATTGCCGCTGGGCTGTTGATAGGGCGGCAGGAAGATATAAGGACCGCCTTTGGTTTGCGGCGCGCTGACCAGCAACGTATCGGCGAAGAATGTGACTTCGTTCCCATACTCATGCGCCGTAACCGGCGCTGGAACCAGCACGCGATTCCAGATGCCGTCCGTGTTGGTGAAGACATAAACCTCGGGACCGCCGACGACGACGCGGTGGCTGCCGAGGATGTCGACTTCCCTGCCATAGAATTCGTCATCGCAGCCGTCCGGGTGAACAGCGCCCATGAAGTATTGCCCGTTGGCGTAACTACCGTCCGACTGGCGTTGGATCAGGCGTGCGTCGTAGCCGCAGCCGCCCTCGCTCACCACGAAGAACCCCGAGTTCGCTTCGATATCCGTGCTGTTCGGGGAGCTGGCCGTGGAGGGAACATTGATCCATCCGGCGGGAGTGCGCTGAAAGAAATGCACGCGTCCGAGGGCGACCGCGGCTAGCGCCCCGTCGATTGCGACCGAGATGGGCGTCACGTGCGCGATCTCGTTCTGGATGTCGGAAACGAGCAGGGTGTTGTATTGCCACTGGCCGGCCGCGTTTCGCTCGAATGCGAACGCCGCCTGCTCGAGGCTGCCCGGACCCTCTTCGGGCGGGCCAGGGCGGCTGGCGGTCACAATGAGAATGTTTCCTTCGATGGCCACCCGGCCGCAACAGCTCCAGCTGGGATCCGGCAGGGTGAGCTTGGCCTGTTCTTCGAGCACCAGCGGCCGGGCGTGCGATGTGTATGCGAATCCGACACTCAGAGAAATACTCAACGCCAGTGCCCAATGCAGTGTGGTCCGATGCTGCGTACGCATGTTCCCCCCCTGACCCCATGTCGGCGTGCCGTTGCGCCATGGTCTGAACGCCGGACAAGGAACAAAGATCCTTGGTTGGGATGCGGTGTAGGCAAACTCATGGGAAAAGCCCTGAAGGCTGCAATGGGCGATCGCCTGAGCATCGGCGCACCTGTCTCCCGCTGATTGCACAACGCCGCGGCAATGTTGCATGCGCAACTGCATTCGTCTCAGGGGACGCGCGTCACGTTTTGCCGACGATAAATTTTGAGCAGCTTCACGCTCGGTATGTCGCATTGGTGAAGCGCATCACGGTCCCGGATTTAAGTTCTTACATTGCGCAGCATTCAATTACGTTACGCGCCGTCGTTCGTGCCGTAACTTCCGTGTGAGCCCTCCGGTACGACATAACGACTTGTCTTCAACGTCGAACGGGATTTCAGATGCTCAATCCGTTGGCCCGGATGCCACGAGCGGGACTGTTGGGATCATTGTCGAAAGCAGGGACGCGCCTGCTAGGGATGGTGATCCTGTTGTCGGCGGGGGCAGTGCACGCCACGCCGCTCATCGAAGCGCTCACGTTGCAAGACTCGGTGGATCCGGCGCCCGCCACCGGAGAGCTGACGTACACGATCCAGGTCAGCAACGTCAGTCTGACCACGCCGGCCACCGGCGTCGGGCTGAGCGTCCAATTGCCGACGGGCGTCACTTTCCTTTCCGCGAACAACGGCGGCTGCTCGCATTCATCCGGCACGGTGACCTGTTCGCTCGGAACATTCGCGCCAGAGCAGGATGTTTACATCGACATCGTCACCCGCGTGACCGCCCCCGGCGGATCCACGCTGACGGCGGTTGCGACGGCCACGTCGACGTCGTCTGGCGAAACTCCGAGCGTCATCGATCAGGACACCACTGTCATGGCGGGCGCCGATCTTGCGCTCACGATGGGCGCCGCGCCCGATCCGGTGACCGCGGGCGGCAACGTGACCTACACGTTGTCCGTGCAGAACCTTGGCCCCGACCCTTCCCAGACGCTGCAGATCGTCGACACGCTGCCGCCCAACGTCAGTTATGTTTCTTCGTCCGGTGCGGGTTGGTCGTGCTCGCCCGACGGCAACACGGTCACCTGTAATCGCAGCGGTTCGCTGGCGAACGGGGCGAGCAGTGTGCTCACCATCGTCGGTCGCGTGCAGAACTCGCTGAGCGGCACGATCACCAACTCGGCGACGTTGAGCGCCGCCACCGCCGACGGCTTGCCCAACAACAACACGGCCACCGCCCCGGTCACCGTGATCGCCGGCGCCGATCTGAGTCTGACCAAGCTTGCATCGCCGACGCCGATGATCTCGGGGCAGGCCGCGACGTTCACGTTGCAGCCACGCAATGCGGGTCCTGATCCAGCGGTCAACGTGACCGTCGTCGACGCGCTGCCGACGGGTTTCACCAGCATCGCTGCCAGCGGTACGAACTGGTCGTGCTCGGTCGATCAGTCGTCACGCCTAGTCACATGTACGCGCGCGTCCATGCCTGTGGGCGCGAGCAACGACATCACGATCACTGCGACTGCGCCCGATGACACTGTCGTGCCGCCGGGAGGTTTGGCGACCAGCAACACCGCCAACGCCAGCGCCACCTCGGCCGATCCGGACAACGGCAACAACGATGGCACCGTGAACATCACGATTCAGCGTGATGGCGCCGACATGTCCATCGAGAAGAGCAAGTCGCCCAATCCGGTGGCCGCCGGCTCGCCGCTCACCTCGACCATTCGTGCGACCAACAACGGTCCACGCGCGCTTGGCCCGACCGACACGATCACCATCACCGATACGCTGCCCACGGGCGAGACGTACGGTGGCGCGCCGTCGTTCTCGAATAACGGTTGGTCGTGCCTGTATACCAACGACGATCCGGCGTATTTCACGTGCTCGCGATCTGGCCCGCTGTCGGTCGGGCAAACCACGCCGCAGCTGACGCTCGTCACGACTGCATCGGCGCCAACCTCTCTCACTAACACCGCATGCGTCGCGATCGCAGGCGCGCAGTCGGACCCGAACAACACCAACAACTGCGTGAGCGCGAATTCGAGCTCCACCTCTGCGCACGGCGATCTGCGCATCGTCAAGGCGCAGAACCTGTCGACGGTGACCGCAACGGACAACTCGATCACTTACACGCTCACGATCGCCAACGACGGTCCGCAGGATTCGACCAACGTCGTGGTTCGCGACGTCATTCCGATGCGTACGACCGTGGTCGATAGCACTCCCACGGTTATCAACGCCAGCGCCGGCACAGGCAGCAAAGGCTCGACGGGTAGCTGCGTCGTAGCCGCGCAGGTCGTCACTTGCGACTATCCAGTCCTACGTTTCCAAAGCGCCGGCACTGGCGCACCGAACACCGCTGAAACCGCGACCATCACGATCACGGTGACGCGCCCGATGGCGGACGGGGCGTTCACCAACACCGCGACCGTCGATTCGACCAACGTCGGCGATCCGGACCGCGCCGACAACACGTCCTCGGTGAACACGACCGTCGACCCCGTCGCCGACGTTGAAGTCGAGGCCAAGACCGTCACCCCGTCCGCCGTCGAAGCAGGCGTCAACGCGACGTATGTGATCACCCTCGGCAATCGCGGGCCTTCGGTCGCGCAGAACGTCGTGCTCACGGATCAGTTCAATCCTGCCGGTGGCGATGCCGGCTACGACGTGATCTCGATCAGCACGACCAAAGGCACGTGCGACCCGCACGACGCGCTCAATCACCGCATCATTTGCAATATCGGCAGCCTCGCGGCCAACGAAGTGCAGACGGTGCAAGTCACCGTGCGTCCCATCTGGATGGCCGCGCCTCCGATGGGTCGCAACTTGCCGAACACGGCCACGGTCACGACCACCACGGCCGATTCGGATGCGAGCAACGACTCGAAGAACGCGACGCTGAGCATCACGCCCGCCGCGGTCGACCTGATCGCCAATATTTCGGACGTCTCGAGTATCGCCGGCATTGCGCCGGATCCGCTGGGTTACGACGGCGGCGCGCCCGCCACGAACCTCATCACCTATCGAGTCTCCGTTAGCAATTTAGGCCCGTCGGAAGCGACCTCGGTCGACTTCGTCAACACCTATGCGCCGCCCGCCGGACGGCAAGTCACATTCGTCTGCGATTCGTCGGACCCGCTGTCGTGTACTGGCGCGCCGATCTGTAGCAACGTCAGCGCTGGCACTGTCATTGGGCCTACGACGCAGGTCGTGACTTGCGCCGTCGGCGACATGGAAGCGGGCGCCTCGTTCGTGCGCTATTTGCGTTATCGCGTCGAGACCGATCCAGCTTCGACGGGCGACACCTATCAGAACTCGGTCCAGGTCGACTCGAACGAGAACGAGCCGAATACCGGCAACAACAACGCGACGGAGCCCACCGCCGTGCGCGCCAAAGCGGACTTGCAGGTGAGCAGCAAGACCGCGCTCATCAGCTCGCCGCCGTTGCAATTCGGCCAGACGTTCCAATGGCAGATCGTGGTGGCCAACAATGGACCCGGCACGGCTTATCAGTCCGTGTTGACGGACACACTGCCGGCGCACATGGAACTGGTGATGCCGTTCAACGCGAGCGTGAGTCCGTCCGGCAGCTGTTCCAACACCGGCATCACTCAGTTCTCGTGCAATCTAGGTGACATTCCTGCAGGCGCTGGCCAGAACCGCACGATCACCGTCGACGTGCTGATCCGTCGTCCGCCGTCGCCGCCGTATCCGTCGAGTTACAACAACACCGCCTCGGTCAGCACATTCAGCGTCGACCTGGTCTCCAGCAATAACTCGAACACCGGCTCCGTGAGCCTGGTGAAGTCGAGCATCGCCGGCAGGGTATATCGCGACAACGACAACGACGCGGTACTGGATGCGGGCGAAGCGGGCATCAACGGGGTCGCGCTGACGCTGACGGGCCAGGACGTGTTCGGCAACGTCGTGACTCGTAACGCGGCGACGGATGCGAGCGGCAACTATATCTTCGACAACCTCGAGCAATCGAACGGCGCGGGTTACACGATTACGCAGACGCAGCCGACCGGTTACAGCGACGGTCTGGAGACGGTGGGCGTGGGCACCGGTTCGAATCCGCCCGGCGGCACCGTCTCGGCCGCACTGAACTCGCAGACCATCGCCAACATCGTCCTCGACAAAGATCAGGTCGCCAGCGGCTACAACTTCGGCGAGCTGCGGCTCAACTCGCTGGCTGGCCGAGTGTTTGCCGACGTCGATAACGACGGCGTGTTCGATACCGGCGATCGCGGGCTCCAGAGCGTGGAGATCACGCTGACGGGCACCGACGTTCGCGGCGCGGCTGTTAACGTCGTGCGCAACACGGATGCGAACGGCAACTACTCGTTCACCAACGTGTTGCCGGGCAGCTATCAAATCATCGAGACGCAGCCGACGACTTTCCTCGACGGCGTGCACACGGCAGGCACACCCGCGGGCGACATCTCGGTCAACGATCAGGTCGCGCTGAACGTCACCGATCAGAATGGCACGGGCTACAACTTCGGCGAGCGGCCAGGCTCGATCAGCGGCCGCGTGTATCGCGACGCCAATCGCAACGGCACGCTCGATGGCAGCGAGGTGGGCATCGCCAACGTCACGATCACTTTGACCGCGACGGACGCGATCAACGGAGCGTTCACGCTCAATACGACGACCGACGCTTCTGGCAACTACAGCTTCAACACCGTTCCGGCTGGAACCTTCACGGTTACCGAGACGCAACCGACTGGCTTCGCGAGCACGACGCCGAACGACATTCCCGGGATCACGATCCCCGCGGGCGGCGTCAGCACCGGTCATAACTTCGGTGACTCGACGGCTGCCCTGCGTGGCACGGTGTTCTTCGATCGCGACGGCAACGGTGCGAATGGCGGGAGTGACACCGCGCTCAACGGGGTGACGCTCACACTCACGGGAACGGACGCCACCGGCGCCGCAGTGAATCTGATGGCAGTCACGAACGCGACTGGTGCGTTCTCCTTCGACGATCTGATTGCGCCTAATGCCTCGGGCTACACGCTCACTGAATCGCAACCGGCCGGGTACGACAACGGCCAGATCACCAGTGGCTCGCAGGGCGGCTCGGTGAGTCAAGGCTTGAACCGGGTCAGCGGGATTCTGCTCACGAGCGGTTCCGTGGCCGTCGACTACTTGTTCGCTGAGCTGGGCATGCCGATCTCGGGCATCGTGTATCGCGACGCGAGCCGCAATGGCGTCAAGGAGGCATCCGAGCCGGGCATCGCGAATGTCACGATGACGTTGCGCGATTCTCTCAACGCCGTTATCGCCACCACCACGACCGCCGCTGACGGCACGTACAGCTTCGGGTCCCATCCGGGCGGCAGTTACACCGTCGAACAGGCTCAGCCCGCGGGATTCTCGAGCGGCCCGGAGAACGCGAGCAACAGTGTGGCGCTCGCGCTCGTCGTCGGCACGCCTGCCGTCGTCGATTTCGGTGAGAGCACCGGTTCGCTGGCGGGCCTGGTGTTCATCGATGTCGATAGCGATGGCGTGCAGGATGTCGAGGACACCGGCCTGCCTGGCGTGAACCTCACGCTCACTGGTACCGATGCGCTCGGCGCTCCGGTCAACGCGAACGTAGCGACGAATGCGTCGGGCCAGTACGTTTTCAACGATCTGTTGTCGGGCACGTACTCGATCACCGAAACGCAACCCGCGTTCTTTGGCGACGGCTTGGAGGCGCTTGGCGCTGGCAATGTCGGCGGCACTGTCGGCAACGACGTGTACAGCGCAATTTCGCTGCCCGTCGGCGTACAGGCGACTGGATATAACTTTGCCGAATCCGGCTCCGCCGTCATCGGCGTGGTGTTCCGCGACTTCAATCGCGATGGCGTGCAGCAGCCCGGCGACACGCCGATTGCAAATGTCACGATCACACTGCGCGACGCAGGTAACACCATCGTCGGCACGACCACGACCGCAGCCGATGGCAGTTACATGATCGCGGGCATCGCTGCAGGCAACTACACAGTCATCGAAACGCAGCCGGATGGCTACGGCTCGGCGGCAACGTCGCCTGATACTGTTGCAGTCGTCGTTCCCACCAACGGCGTCGCGACGGCTTCGTTCGCCGATACGCTCTCGACGCTGGCAGGCGCTGTTTACATCGACTTGAACGGCAACGGCGTGCGCGATGCGGGCGAGGCGGGCATTGCATCCGTCACCGTGACATTGACCGGCACGGATATGAGCGGCGCGGCCGTCAATCGGAGCGTTGGCACCGATGCGACCGGCGCGTTCTTGTTCATCGACCTGCTGACGCCCACGGGCGCTGGTTACACGTTGACGCAGCCCACTCAACCGGCCGCGTACGCGGACGGCATCGACGCGGCTGGTACGGCAGGCGGCAGCGTTGGCAATGACGTAGTCACCGGCATCAACCTTGCGGTGAACACCGACGCGACCGGCTACTTGTTCGGCGAAGGCGGTTCGACGATCAGCGGTGTCGTGTTCAAGGATGTGAACGCCAACGGCACGCGCGAGGGTGGCGAGACCCCGCTCGCCAACGTCGTGATCGTTGCTCGCGACATTTCCAACACCATCGTCGCGACTACGACGACCGACGCGAGCGGTACATATACGTTCGTGGGTCTGCCGGCCGGCAACTACACGATCGAGGAAACACAACCAGCGGGCTACGGCAGCAGCACTCCGAACTCAGTATCGGTGACCGTGACCGCCGGCAGTTCCGCTAGCGCCAATTTCGGCGAAACCACTTCGAGCCTCGCTGGCCTCGTCTGGACGGACACGAACAACAATGGCGCGCGTGATGCCGGCGAACCGCCGATTGCGGGCGTCGCCATCGCGTTGACTGGCACTGATGCAACTGGCGCAGTCATCAACCTCGCTGCCACGACGGATGCGACAGGCGCATTCCAATTCGACGATCTGCTCGGCGGTACTTACAGCGTGAGCGAGACGCAGCCGGCCGCATACGTCGACGGTATCGATATTGCGGGTAGCGCAGGTGGCACTGTCGGGAACGATGTGATCTCCGCCATCGCGTTGCCGGCCGGCACGGCTGCGACCGGCTATAGCTTCGGCGAAATGGGCCAAGCGGTAGTGGGCCGCGTGTGGCGCGACAGCGATCGCGATGGAACGATCGATGCAAACGAGGTGGGCATCGCGGGTGTCACATTAACGTTGCGTAGCGGCGGCTCGATCGTCGCCACGACGACGACCGACACCGACGGCAACTACTCGTTCGTGAACGTTCCAGCCGGTCAGTACACGGTGGAGGAGACGCAGCCAGCGGGTTACGGCAGTTCCACACCCGACAGCGTCAATGTTCAGTTGATTACCGGCAGCGTCGCGCCGGCCATCGACTTCGGCGATACCGTCGGCAGCATCGCCGGCCGTGTTTATAACGACGCGAACAACAACGGCAGCATCGATGCGGGCGAGCCCGGCATTGCCGACGTGACTCTGCAACTCACCGGCGCCGACGCGCGCGGCATCGCTGTGCTGCTCAATGCAACCACTGACCGCGAGGGTCGGTATCGCTTCGACGATGTCGTCGGCGGCACGTACACACTGACCGAAACTCAGCCGGCCGGTTATCAGGACGGCACGGATACAGCAGGTACTGCCGGCGGTACTGTCAGTGGCGACGCCATCAGCGCGATTGCGCTCGGCGTGCAGACGGACGCAACGGGTTATCTGTTCGGTGAGCGCGGCGACTCGGCAAGCATCATCGGTCACGTGTGGCGCGACGCGGATCACGATCGCGTTCGAGAATCCGGCGAGATCGTGCTCGCGGACTGGATCGTCGAGCTGTACCAGGGAACGTTACTGGTGCAGTCGGTGCGCACCGATGCCAACGGCGCCTACGAATTCTCGAATGTCACATCGGGCAGCAATTACGAGATTCGCTTCCGCGAGCCGACCAGCAATGCCGTCTACGGCAAGGCGGTGACCAATGAAATTGGCGTCGACGCGGCTCCGGGCGTCGTTTCGAGCGCGAACCCGGGCGGCGCCGATCCACGCAGCGGTACGTTGCGCGGAATCATCCTGCCTCCGGGCAGTCAGCTCATCGAGCAGAGTCTTCCGCTCGACCCGATGGGTGTGGTTTACGACAGCGTGAGCCGCCAGCCAATTGCAGGCGCCACGGTCGCGTTGACGGGCCCCACGGGCTTCGATCCTGCCGTGCACTTGCTCGGTGGCGCGGTGAACGTCACTCAAGTCACTGGTGACGATGGCTTCTATCAGTTCCTGTTGCTGACCGGCGCGCCGGCGGGTGATTACTCACTCACTGTGACCCCGCCGATGGGCCGTTACATGCCCGGTCCGTCGACACTGATTCCGGTGTGCCCGGGCGTGCTTCAGGTTGGCGCGATCCCAGATCCTGCGCTCGTGCAGAGCTCTGTGTCGGCGCCTGCGATTGGCGTCGGCAATGTGCAGAGCTGCCCAACCAGTTCGGCAGGGCTGGCCGCCGGTGTGGACACGACTCAGTACTTCTTTGCCTTCAACCTCACGCCGGGCACGTCGGCGGACGTGATCAACAATCACGTGCCGGTCGATCCGATCCTGCAGGGCGCGATTGTGGTGACGAAGACCACGCCGATGGTCAACGTGACCCGAGGCGATCTCGTGCCGTACACGATCACGGTGACTAATACGTTGAACGCGACGCTCACGAACGTCGATGTTCGCGATCTGTTGCCGCCGGGCTTCGCGTATCGCACTGGCACCGCGTCGCTCAACGGCGCGATGTTGGAGCCGGAGCGCGTCGGTCGTCAGCTCACGTGGCGCGATCAGACCTTCGCGCCCACCGAGACCAAGACGTTCAAGCTGGTGCTGGTCGTCGGCTCCGGCGTGAGCGAAGGCGAGTACGTGAACCAGGCGTTCGCCCTGAACAATCTGATCGATCCGAGCCTCGCGGATCCGACGCTGTCGAACGTCGCGACCGCGGCCGTACGCATCGTGCCGGATCCGGTGTTCGATTGTTCCGATCTGATCGGCAAGGTGTTCGACGATCGCAACGCCAACGGCTATCAGGATCAGGACGAGCCCGGCTTGCCGAACGTCCGGGTCGTGACACTGAACGGCATCCTCGTGACCACGGACGCTGAAGGCCGGTTCCACGTGGCATGCGCCGCGATTCCGAACGAATATCGGGGCTCGAACTTCGTCATGAAGCTCGACGAGCGCACGCTGCCTTCCGGCTATCGCGTGACGACCGAGAATCCGCGCGATGTCCGCGTGACCCGCGGCAAGCTCACGAAGTTGAACTTCGGCGCGACGATTCATCGCGTCGTTCGGGTCGAAATCACGGATGCTGCCTTCGAGCCCGGCACGACGACGCTGCGCAGCGAGTGGCGTGAGCGATTGGCGGAGCTGCCAAAGACGCTCGCCGACAAGCCGTCGGTGGTGCGTGTCGGCTATGCCGGCGACGAGGATCCAAAGCTGGTGAAGCGTCGCAAGCAGACGCTGATCGAGCAGATTCGGGAACAATGGGAGGCGCTGCATCGCGAATATCCGCTGCACGTCGAGGACGAGACGGAGGTGCAGCCATGAACGGGCGCTCCATGCTGTTGGCGGCGACGATTGCCAACGTATTGATGATGGCGAGCTCGCATGCGGCGAGCGATGAGCTGATTCGTGGCAAGACTGTGGATCGCAGCACGTCCACCACGGTGTCACCGACGGCCAACATGGAGTTCAACACTCCGTTGGAGGGGCTGCCGGGACATTCCGACGTGCGTGTTCGCGATCTGGAGCTGATGCGCAAGTCGGTCGAGACTCTGCCGCGCGAGCAGGCCACCGAAGAACAAACGCTTTCGGATGCAGACCAAGGTGCGTTGTTCGAATCGGGTCGCGATGAACTGCTGCCATCCTCGCGCGAAGCCCTGACGCGCATCGCCGAAAAGTTGCGGACACGTAGCAATCTGCGAATCCTGGTTATCGGACACGCGGATGCACAGCGCCTGAGCCCCGCGACTCGTCAGCGCTTCGAGAACAATCAAAAGCTGTCGGAAGCTCGCGCCTACCAGGTGGCGCAGTTCCTGCGCATGAAGCTCGCGCTGAATCCGACCGCATTCACCATCATCGGCAAGGGCGATACTCAGCCCGTCGCGACCAATGCGACACCGGAAGGCATGGCGCGCAATCGCCGCGTCGAACTGCAGGTGTGGTACGACGTCGAGAAGCCGGCGAGCGCCAAAGCTCCCGTGGATCCGGATCGCTCGCTGTGCTCGACCAGCACTGCCTTGAGCGCTGCGCCACTTCGCATCACGGTGGATGGCCGTCCGATCGAAGGCATCGACAATCTCACCGAGGCGGACCATCAGCGCTGCGTCGACGTCGCCGTGAACCGCAACGACATCCAGATCCAGTTCGATCCGTTGAAGACCGAACCGGCGCTGAACATCACCGCCTGGCCGAGCAGCGTGGTCGCCGGCAAGCCGGTCGAGCTGATTTCATACAGCAACTACGTGCATTGGATTCGCAAGGCCGAAGTGCGTTTCTTCCTGCCCGCGCAGGATACGCGCGAGCAGCCGCTGGCGGTGGTGCCGATGGAGATCGGCTCGTCGCTGACGTGGACGCCAGATGCGAGCATTCCTGCTGAAAGCATGTACGTGCTCCGTGTTTATGATGAGAAGGGTCGCTTCGACGAAACCGCGCCGAAGCCGCTTACCATTGTCGATCGCGAACGACCGTCCACGGATGTGGAGCGTCCGGAACGCGAGCGACTGACGGGTTACGGCGAGAGCGCTCTAAAGATCCGAAACATCTCGGTGACTGGCGGCAGCGTCACCGTGAGTGGCCGCAATGTCGAGAAGGGCACCACGATCACAGCGCTGGGCGCATCCGTGCCGGTCGACGACAAGGGCAGCTTTGTGATCCGGCAGTTGCTGCCGTCGGGCCGGCACAGCGTACTCATCGAAGCCAAGCACAAGGACGGCGAGTTCGAGAAGTACACGCGAAATATCGAGCTGGCAGGGAGCAGCTGGTTCTACGTCGCGCTCGGCGAGATCACTGCGGCGAAGAACAGTACGACAGGTCCCGCGCAGCTGGTCACTCAGGACACCATGCGTTACGAGGACGACTCGGAGATCACCGGTCGCGGCGCGTTTTATGCCAAGGGCAAGATCGATACCGACTGGGTGGTGACGGCGAGCGCCGATACTCGCGAGCAGCCGCTCGAGGATCTGTTCAGTAATTTTGCGTCGAAGGACCCGCGCTATCTGCTCGAACGCATCGACGCCGAGCGCGCTTATCCGGTCTACGGCGACGACAGCAGCAGCGAGTGGGATGCGCCCACCAACGGTCGCTTCTATGTGCGTGTCGATCACAAGGATTCGCGCGCGGTCTGGGGTAACTTCCAGACCTCGTGGACCGGGCTGGAATTGAATCAGTTCAGCCGCGGTCTGTACGGCGCCGATGTGCTTTTCAAGTCCGAAAGCTCGACATCGTTCGGCGAACGACGCGTGACCAACGACGTATTCGCCGCCGAGCCCGGCACGCTGAACTCACGCGAAGAATTTCGCGGCACGGGCGGGTCGCTCTATTACTTGCGGCGTCAGGACATCACTCGTGGCTCCGAACGTTTGTGGATCGAAGTTCGCGATCCGACCTCCGGCATCACGTTGCAGCGTGCGCAGCTCATTCCGGGGCTGGATTACGAGTTGAGCTATCTGCAGGGCCGAGTGCTGCTGCGAGCGCCGTTGTCCTCGATCGCGGAAAGCAATTCGCTCGTGCAGCTCGGCAGCCTGAGCGGCAACTACGTCTATCTGGTCGCGACCTATGAATATGCGCCGGGGCTCAACGAGCTCGACAGCAACGTCTACGGTCTGCGGCACAGCTCGTGGATCAACGATTATGTGCGAGTGGGCTTGAGCGGCTACGAGCAGGGCGAGTCCGCGGACAAACAAACGCTGGGCGGTCTGGATATGACGCTGCGCTACAAGCCAGCCACTTATCTCGATCTGGAAGCGGCGCGCTCCGAGGGTGTCGGCACGCAGTTCGGTTCCATCGACGGCGGTTTTGGCTTCAACCAGAACCTCACGCCTGATGCGAAGGCCGACGCGTTCCGCGCGCAGGGCGTGTTCGATCTCGCCGAGTTCTCCTCCATGCGAGGCCGCGGCAGTGTGTACTGGCAGAATCGGGAGGCCGGATTTTCCGGGGCGGGCGCGTTGGTGGGTGGAGAGGAGGTCGAGCAGCTCGGCGCTGCTGTGAGCCTGCCCGTCGCCGAGCGCGTGTCCATCGATGCGAAAACGGACCAACGCGATGCGCGGACTGAGAGCATCGAGGCGCAGGAGCTCGCGCTTCACTATCAGACAACGGAAACCTGGAGCGTGAGCATCGGCGGCCGTCATGACGATCGCCAGAACGCGTTCGCGAATGCGAGCCCGTTGCTTTCGCAGAACGGCGAGCGCACCGACGCCATTGTTCGAATCGATTACAAACCTTTGCCCAAGGAAGAGGCAGAGCCGCTCACGCGCGCTCCAGGCACGAGCGCCGCGCCGACCAACGAATTCGACGTTACGCGTTCGGCTGTTCCGGCGGACCTGGCCGCGCAAGTCGCCGCCCGGCCGTCGTCATGGCAGGCGTATGGATTCGCGCAGGCCACTGTCGAACGAACGGGCACGCGAGACGAGAACAATCGCGGCGGCTTGGGCGCCGAAAAACAACTGACCGATCGGTTCCGTGTTGGCGCGGAAGTCTCGGAAGGCACCGGTGGCGTCGGCGGTAAGCTCAGTGGCGACTACCGCATCGACGATCGCGCGAATGTTTACTTTGGGCACACCGTCGAGACCGAGCGGCAGGATTCGTCTTACCGCGGCCGCTTTGGCAATACCGTCCTTGGCGCGCGCACCAAGCTCAGCGATCAAGTGAGTATTTATGACGAAGCGCGCAACGCGCGAGGCGCGGGGCCCGAAAGCCTGACCAATGCCTTCGGTGTCGACCTCGCGCCGAACGATCGCTGGACCTATGGCATCACTGCGGAAGTGGGCACGGTCAGCGATCCATTCGCCGGCGACCTCGAACGTCGGGCTGGCGGCCTCGGCATCGCCTATAAATATGAAGACGTGAAGTTCACGAGCAACCTCGAGTATCGTGACGAAGAGGGCACGAACGGCGAACGCAAAACCTGGCTGGCGCGTAACACGGCCGGTTTCCAGGTGACGCCGGACTGGCGACTGCTCGGCAAGGTCAATCTGTCGTTCAGCGAAGCGAGCGCGGGGAATTTCTACGACGGCGATTTCGTCGACGCTGCCCTCGGCGGTGCGTATCGCCCCATCGGCAGCGACCGCTGGAACACGTTGGTGCAGTATCGTTACTACTATACGCTTCCGTCACCGGGCCAGGTGAGCGCCAGCGACGACTTGCTCGACTATGCGCAGCGCAGCCACGTCGTGTCCATCGACACCATCTACGACGTGCTTCCCTGGTTGTCGTTCGGCACGAAGTACGCGCAGCGACTCGGCGAGTTGCGCGATACGCGCATCGGCGGCGACTGGTATTCGAGCCGGGCGGACCTGATGATCTTCCGGGCGGATTTGCACTTGGTGCACGAATGGGACGCCGTGCTCGAAGGAAGGAAGTTGACCGTGGCAGAGGCGCACGACTCGCGCAGCGGCATGCTCGCGGCCGTCTATCGCCATCTGAACACGCATGTGAAACTTGGCGCGGGTTATAACTTCACGGACTTCTCCGACGATCTCACCGACCTGTCGTATCGCAGCCGGGGACCGTTCATCAACATCCTGAGCACCTTCTAAAAATACAGGCGCGCCGTGTCGCAATGGCCCGGCGCGCAGTGGCCCGTCCCGGTTAGTCACGATGGCAGAACCGCGGATCTATGTACAATGCGCCTTCATGGCAGTTCCAGGTCCGTCTGCAGCGCACGCTGAGAAAAAAGTGCTGCTGGTCGAAGATGACCCGCTCGTGCAGGAATGGGTCAAGGCCATCCTCGAGCCCGCTGGATATACGGTCACCGCGGTCGATTCGATTCAGGCGGCGCGGCAGGCCGTCGCGCAAACTTTTCATCCCATCGCGATTCTGGATCGCAGACTCGCCGATGGCGACGGCCTCGCGCTCTGCGCCGATCTGCGCAATCCCGCGAATCCCAGACGAGTCTACGTATTAGTGCTCTCCACACGGGACACCGTGCTCGACGTGGGCGAAGGGCTGCGTGCGGGCGCCGACGCTTATCTGAGTAAGAGAACCTCTGAAGCCGAGCTGTTGGCCTACCTGGATGCCGCCGTGCTCGCGAACGAATTCGTTGCGCGGAGCAAAGCTCGCGGCTGAGCTGGGGCGCTCTCAACCGCTCCAGCGCGAGCCGCGAATCACCGAGCAGAAATTGCCCCGATGAAAGTGGGGATCTTTGTCCGCGAGCACATCGGCCTTCACATTGCCGAACGTGGTCTCGGGCTTGTGCTTGATGCCGTCGTAAAACGCCTGAATGATGTCTTCCTTGAACTTGGGCGTGCGCGGATACGCTCGAACCACCTGTTCGCGCACGGCATCTGAATAGGTCTCGTACGCGAGCCCCAGCACATCCATTTCCACACCTGCGGTCACCAGCGCGATCACCGGATGCATGTGGTTGGGAATGCCCGGTGTCGTGTGCAAGGCGATGGAAGTCCACACGGTGTCGACCTCGTGCTGGCCCACGCCATGCTGGCGCAGAAAGTCACGCGCGGCGTTGGCGCCGTCGACTTCGAAACGCTCGTTCTTGCTGCTGTACTTGGCGGTCAGGCCGAGGTCATGAAACATCGCGCCGACATAGAGCAGCTCGCGGTCGAACGTCAGCCCGCGGCGCTGCCCGGCGAGGGCGGCGAAGTAGTACACGCGCGACGAATGATTGAACAACAGCGGCGAGGCCACGTCGCGCACCAGTTCCGTCGCCTCTCGCACCATGGCGGTGTCAGGCGCTGCCACACCATCGATCTCGATCATTGCTTCACTCCTTTCTGTTCGGGGCTTTCAATGTATAGTCGCGGCTCTAAGGCTCAAACTGTCGCGATACGTCCAAAACGGACAGAACGGTTCGAGCCGGCCCTGGGGTGATTTCGATGAAGCGAATTGCAATGTTGGCGATGCCGGGCGTGCAGTTGCTCGACGTTTCGGGCCCGCTGGATGTGTTTGCCGAGGCAAATCTCCGCGTGGGGCGGAACGTCTATGAGCTGCTGGTGGTGAGTACCGAGCGTGAGATACGAAGCTCGTCGGGTACTCGCATCGTCGCCGACCATTTGATCGGGCGCGGCGAGCTCAAACAGCTCCACACCGTGCTGGTCGCGGGGCGGCCCAACGCGGCACAGCTCGAAATGGATAACCGAACGATCACGTGGCTCAAGAAAGCAGCTCGATCGGCGCGGCGTTACGGCTCCGTGTGCACCGGTGCATTCGTGCTGGCCGAAGCGGGGCTGCTGGAGAAGAAGAGAGTCACGACGCATTGGGCAGTCGCCGACGAACTGGCGCGACGCTTCCCTTCGCTCACTGTCGACGCCGACGCCATCCACGTTCGTGACGGGAAGGTGCGTACTGCCGCGGGTGTGACCGCCGGTCTCGATCTGGCATTGGCGCTGGTCGAAGAGGATTTGGGGCGCGAGGTGGCGATGGATGTGGCGGCCAGGCTCGTCATGTTCTTTCGGCGGCCCGGAGGTCAGCTGCAGTTCAGTCGCGCCGGCAAGGCCGCGCCGGTCGGGCGCTCAGCGCTGCAGGAAGTGCAGCGGTGGATCGCAACCGAACCTGCGGCCGATCACTCGGTGGAGCGACTCGCTCGACGCATGGGAATGAGTAGTCGCCACTTTTCACGACTGTTTCGACATGAGGTGGGCATGACGCCGGCGCGTTGGGTGGAGGCTGCGCGCATCTCTGCAGCTCGCGACATGCTGGAGCAGGGCGGTATTGCGCCGAAGCAAGTTGCCGCGCTCTGTGGATTTGCGAATGCCGACACGTTGCGGCGAGCATTCGCGAGGCATGTAGGGGTCTCCCCGGCCGAGTACCGACGCCTCCATCGCGTAGACGCTTAAGTAAATCCCCTGTTTCAGGTTTGGCCTGGGGTGCCGAGGACTTTAGCGAACTGCCGCGGAATACGCGGCGCCCCTCGGAACCATAACGATGCGCAACAACGGGCCAGTCACGAACGCGGAATACGTCCTTCCCGATGGGGAAGTGATCATCACGCACACCGACACGGACAGTCGCATCACCTACGCCAATCCGGCGTTCCTGACGAGCAGCGAATTTTCGCTCGAGGAATGCCTGGGTCAGCCGCAGAACCTGGTCCGACATCCCGATATGCCGAGGGAAGCGTTCGCGGACTTGTGGGCCACGATCCGGCAAGGCAAGAGCTGGACGGGCATCGTGAAGAATCGGCGCAAGAGCGGCGGCTTCTATTGGGTGCGCGCGAACGTCACGCCGATGATGGACGCCACGGGACGCATCGTCGGATACATGTCGGTGCGAACCACGCCCACGCGCGACGAAGTCACAGTCGCGGAGCGAGCTTACGCGGCCATTCGCGAAGGTCGCTCCGGAAGCCTTCGAGTTCAGCAGGGCCGGCTCGTCGATACGTCCATCGCGGGTTGGTATAGCAAGCTCGCTCACATGTCGCTGCGGACAGGGACCTGGATAGTGGTCGGCGCGTTGAGCGCGCTACTCGTGACCGCCGCGGGAATCAGCTATGTCAGCAGCGGCTTCGGCCCTGTCACTCTGCTCAATCTCATCGGCGCGGCGATTGCGGCCGCGAACATGCTCTACATCCAAGCCAGGGTCGTGCAGCCATTGTTGAGCCTGCAGCGCACGACGTTCCGTTTATTGAGCGGTGACACGGCCACTCGAATTCCAGCCGAAGGCGTCTCTTGCGTCGTGGCGGTCGCGGAGACCTTGGAACAGGTGCGAGTCAAACTCGACGGTGTGATGAAGGACAATCTGCTCGCGGCGGAGCAGGTGAGGCAGCGAGTGGGCCAGGTCGTCGATGCCAACGAAGAGCTGTCCCGACGAACCAACGAGCATGCCGCGAGCCTGGAGGAAACAGCGGCCTCGATCGAAGAGCTCACGGCGGCCGTGACGCGCAATACCCAAAGCTCCGTGCAAGCTGCGCAGTTGGGCCGCGAGTCTTCCGTTGCAACGACGCGTGGTCGCGACATCGTCGCGGATGTGCGGGCGACGATGGATGCAATTTCGGATTCCTCGAAGCGCATCGGCGAAATCGTCGGCATCATCGACGGCATCGCCTTCCAAACCAACTTGCTGGCGTTGAATGCGGCCGTGGAAGCGGCGCGCGCGGGCGATCAGGGGCGCGGCTTTGCAGTCGTGGCTCAGGAAGTTCGGCAGCTTGCCCAACGCTCGGCGAGCTCTGCTCGCGAGATTCGCGAGCTCATCCAGGCGTCTCAGCAGACGGTGCTTCGTGGCGGCGAGCTCGCCGGCGAGGCCGAAAGCTCCATGAAACAAGTGGTGGAGTCGGTCAAGAAAGTGACGGAAGTCGTCTCCGAAATCGAGACCGCGAGCCGCGAGCAGGCCAAGGGCATCGAGCAGATCAACAGCGCCGTATCGCAGATGGACTCGATGACCCAGGACGATGCACGCATGGCGGAGGAGCTCACCGGCGCTGCGCAAGAGCTGCAAGCTCAATCCCAGCAGATGCTCGCGGCCATCTCGGCCTTCTCGATGCACGGCGCGCATGACAAGAGCGAGCGAACACCGGCGAGAGCATCGTCCCCGCGCGTCGAAGGTAAGGCGGCTCCCAGGTTCAGCCGAGCCGCGTGATCTCAAAGATCAGTCCTTGAGCTCCGGCGGCACCTTGCCGCCGTGCGCCGCCAGCTGAGTCATGACCTGCTTGTGCAGCCAGATATTCATGGCGGCGGAATCGTTGGTATCGCCCTTGTAACCCAGCTCGCGGGCCAGTTCCTTCCGGTTCTCCAGGCTCGGATCCAGGCCGACGAGCTTCATGAGATCGACGATCGAGGTGCGCCAGTTCAGTTGCTGCTTCTGGTTCGCCGCCATCTGTTGCAACACGGCTTCTACATCCACTGCCGCGGCGGGGGCGGTGGCCGGCGTTGAAGAGGAGGCGGTGGACGTCGGCTTCGGCGCTGCCGTCGCTGCGGGTTTCGAGGCGGGAGCCGACGAAGGCGCCGGCGCGGCCTTGGCTTTGTTGCCGAGAATCGCGTCTTTGATGCGAGAGAAAATGCTCATGAATGTGCTCCCGGTCGATGCCATCGAACGTCGATGCAATCAAACGGCAGGCGCATCGTGATGTTCCGAAAAGTCAGCCGATCGTATCGATGAGCAGCGGCTTGTGTGCGAGCCGGTCGGGTCCGATGCCGTACAACATCGTCCGGGTCTGGACAGGAGTACAGCATGCAAACCAGCAAGAGTTTATTGATGGGGGTTCTCGCGGCCAGCGTCAGCGCGGGCGCGATGGGCGACGCCACTACGGCTGAGCAACTGGATGCGCCGGCCGTGGCGGCAGGTTG
Source organism: Steroidobacter sp. (assembly GCF_036402275.1). Taxonomy (NCBI): domain Bacteria; kingdom Pseudomonadati; phylum Pseudomonadota; class Gammaproteobacteria; order Steroidobacterales; family Steroidobacteraceae; genus Steroidobacter; species Steroidobacter sp. The sequence goes on from NZ_DASWTF010000037.1 coordinate 51,593, forward strand.
CGCGAGACAATTCGAGCGGGCGCAACGAATCGACATGGAGTCGTTTCGCGATTACGACGCGCAGACGTTCAGAGATGGACATCATCCGGACGCTGTCACGGTGTTCGCGAGCGGCGCGGTGCGTTACGGGATCGACGCTGTCATGGAAGCATTGCGCTCGCACTTCGAGAATCGCGAAGCCGTGTGGGCCTGGACGGAGAAGTACCGCGTCGTCGACGGATGCAAGTCCGCGTTCATCCTGTACGAAACGACGTACGACATTCCCTCGGTGGGCTACCACCAGCGCGCGCTCACCGGCGTCACCTACACCTATCACCGCGGCAAGTGGCTCGCCGTCGCCGATACAGGCACGTTATTGCCGCCTTGATTGACCGGCAGCGTGGCAGCCGCGTCCGACGAGCGGAACAACCGGAAGCGTCCGTCGTTGCACCTGCGGCTGCCACGTAAATTGCCGGAGAGCGTCATGAACACCAGCGTCGCCACTCGCATCAGTCCGAACATCACGACCATGATTCGGATCGATCATTCGCACGTGCTCGCGCTGTTCCATCGCTACAAGGCCGACACCCCGCCCAACAGGAAGCGCGCGCTGGTGCGGAATGCGTGCCTGGCGATCCAGGTGCATGCGCAACTGGAAGAGGAGATTTTCTACCCGGCGATGCGCAACGTGCTGAGCGGCGACGAGGTGCTGGAAAAGAGTGAGCCGGAGCACCAGGAGATGCGCAAGATCATCGACGAGTTGCGCGCGATGACCAGCGGCGAAGGCGCTGTCATCGATGCCTCGTGCGACGAGAAGTTCTTCGCGCTGATGCGGCTGGTCATTCATCACGTGGCGGATGAGGAGACGAAGCTGCTACCGGCAGCGGAGCGTCTGCTCGGCGACCGTTTGGCCGAGTTGGGCATGGAGATGACTCGGCGTCGCGTCGAGTTGATGAGACCTTATGCAGGCGAGTTCGCGGCCAACACAGTGCGTTCGTTTCCGGTGGGCGCTGCCGCCGGAGCGACCTTACTTACTGCGGGCGTTCTCGCGCTGGGCGCGATTGCGTTCGCACGACAGAAGGGCGGGCGTGGAGCGTCGCGCTGGTCGCGGCCCGGAAGGTGAGAGATCAAGTCTCCGGGATCGCCGAGCTCAGTCGCTTCTTCAATAAGTACTCGCGCCACAGAATGATCAGGCCGGCGCCGACGACCAGCGGCGCCCCGATCCATACCGATAGCGACGGTACTTCGTCGAAGAATAAATAGCCCAGGATGATGGCCATCACCATGTTGCTGTAGTCGAGCGGCGCGATCGTGGACGCTTCCGCGTAACGATACGAGTAAGTCATCAGCAGCTGACCGAACACGCCGAACAGACCGGCCAGGACGATCAACAGCCATTGCGTCGAGGTCGGAATGACCCAACCGAACAGGGCGGTCAGGGCGGAACAGACGGTAAACGTCAGCGAGAAGTAAAACGTGATCGTGACGGCGTGCTCACCCACGCTCATCTTGCGCAGGAACGTCATCGCGATGGCCGAGAACAGCGCGGCGCTCAAGGCGATCAAGGCGCCGATTTGTTGATCCGATGAGCTGCCCGCGCCCAACGTGAGGTGCGGACCGATCATGATCATCACGCCGATGAAGCCGATGCCGAGCGCGGTCCAACGAAAGCGGTGAATGCGCTCGCCGAGAAACACCATGGCGAGCACGGTCAGGAACATGGGCGCGGTGAACGAGATCGCCGTGGCGTCGGCCAGGGGAATCATGGTGACGCCCACGAACAGGCAGAACATGCTGACCGTCCCGGACAACGAGCGCAGCGCATGCGAGCGCCAGTTGCTGGTCTTGAGTAGCTGCGGCTGGCCGGTCTGCCAGGCGATCAACGCCATGACCAGCATGGAAATCAGGCCGCGAACGAAAATGGTCTGCCCGGTGGGCACGTCGTGGCCGAGCATCTTCACGCACAAGGTCATGCCGGCGAACAGCACGACCGAGGCGAGTTTGAAAGCGATGCCGAGGATCGGGCGGTGGGAAGAGGAGGCTGAGGGACTCAAGCGACGCAGATAACGTTAGAGGGGCGGCACGTCATACCCTTTGCCCGCCGGCGTGTCAAAGCGATTGACGAGCCGGACGTATTCGGGCGGGTACAGCTGCGACACTTCGAACTGCCCGGTGGTGCGCTCGGCCACCGCGTCGATGGTCTGCCGGAGGATCATCGCGTGGCCGACCATGTTCCATTTGCCGTCGATCTCCTCGACCAGGAACACGCGCGTCGGCTTGAGGTTGTACAGCCGCCGGCCGGCGATCGAAAAGTCATAGACGCCGCCGACGCGCAGGTTCTCCGGGAATCCGGCGCCCCGCTTGAGTTTCAACGTGTCATTCAGCTCGACGACATGGCCCATCGGCAGTTCCATCGTTTTGAGTGCGTGGGCCGGCATGCTACTGGCGTTGACATAAGTCTTCCAACCGGAAGACCCACCTCTGACCTTTTCAGAAGAAGAGGCGTCGGTGGCGGGCGCCGTCCGAAGTGACCTCCCTCCTTCCGGCACCGTGCACCCCCTTGCCCGCGCTATCGCGCGTGCCGCCGGGTCCCGTCCCTGGGCGCACTTTGCCGAAAAGGTCCCTCTTTCTCGACAATGCCGGAAGAAGGGAGGTCACCTCGAACGTCGCCTTCAACGTGCGTGGAATATTCCGGCCAGCTCGCCGCAGCGAGCTTCTGGACTGGCGCTTGCTCGCCGCAGGCGAGCACAAACATCAAAAACCACTTCCCCCTCCCGTGCACGGGAGGGGGTTTGGGGTCTTCTGGCCTCAGCGGAGCACGCAGGCACAAATTGCACGGTGGCGCGGCCGGGTTTAGTCTGCCGGCACGCAATCCCGAATGGATTCCAATGAGTCATCTTTCCAAGGCGGAAGCCCAGCTGCGCGCCGATCAGATTCGCGTGTTTCGGGAGGAACTCGAGAGGCTGGAAGCGGCCGGCGTCCTCGCGCTTTCGAGCGAGCAGCAGGCGGCGGTCGCCGGGCATCACGATGGCCTGCTGGCCGGCTTTGCGCAGGCGTTCGACATCGATCGCGATCGTCAGGCCAAGCAGCTCTCTCTCGGTATGCGCATCGCTTCGTTTCTCGGCGCGTTGGCTTTGGCGGCCAGTGTGTTCTTTTTGTTCAACCAGTATTGGGGCCTGATTCCCGCCCCGCTGCAGGTCACTCTGTTGATCGTTGCGTCGCTGGGCTCGTTGCTGGCGACGTTCTGGGTCGGCCAGCGCGACAACAGCGGCTACTTCGCGAAGCTGGTGGCGATGGTGGCCTTCGCGTGCTTCGTGCTGAATGTGTCGCTGCTCGGCGGGATGTTCAACATCACGCCTTCGGACAAGGCGTTCGTGGTCTGGGCGGCGCTAGCTTTCCTGCTCGCATATACGTTCGACCTGCGACTGCTGCTCGCGGCCGGCATCCTATGTATCACCGCGTTCATCGCGGCTCGCACGGGGACGTGGAGCGGGATGTATTGGCTAGAGTTCGGCGAGCGCCCTGAAAACTTCTTCCCAGCGGGCATGCTACTGCTCCTGGTTCCAGTGTTCATCGCTCACGAGCGGTTCACCGGCTTCGCGAGCATCTATCGCGTGTTCGGCTTGCTCACGCTGCTGCTGCCCATCCTCGTGCTCGCCAATTGGGGGCGCGGCAGTTACCTGCCGTTCTCGGCGACAGCCATCGAGCATGTGTATCAGATCCTCGGCTTCGTGGTCAGTGGCGCGGCCATCTGGCTCGGGGCGCGCCATGATCGCGCCGAAGCGGTTAACACCGGCACTACGTTCTTTGTCATTTTCCTGTACACCAAGTTTTACGACTGGTGGTGGGAGCTCATGCCCAAGTTCGTGTTCTTCCTGATCATCGCGCTCACGGCCATTCTGTTCATTCTGGTCATGAAGCGGCTGCGGACCGCCACGCAGGTCGCCGGAGGTGCCCAGTGAAGTTTCAATGGTCGCGCACACGGGCGTTGCTCGTTGGAGTGGCGCTGATCGTTGTTACGAACGCCGTCGTGCTCGCCGGCGTGGCCTACAACAGGAGCGGCGAGCCCGAGGCCGTGCTCCAGCTCTCCGAGCGCGAGTTGGGGCTCCGGAACTGGAGTTGGCCGGCGAACGAGAACAGCAGTATCGATCTTCATCTCAGCTGGCGCGTCGCCTCGGACGAATCCTGGTATCGAGGACTGCACTGGTTACAACCGGCGCAGTTGCAGGAGCTTGGCTTCGAAATTTCGGGCAATCTGAAAAACGACGAGGAAGCGCAGCGTCTGTCCAGACAACCGTCCAGGAGTGCGTGGCTGGTGCTGGAACACGACGGTCCCACCTACCAGGCGTCCCTCGATCGGGCTCGCAAGGCGGTGACGAAGGCGGAGAGGTGCGCACAGATCAATCCCGGCAATCAAGAGTGCGAGAAAGAGCTGAGCGCCGCACGGGAGCGGCTGGATGACGAAGAGCGAACGAACTCGCGCTTGTTCGTTGTCGATGCCGGCCTCGACGAAGATGCGCTTCGGGCGCGATATCCGGATCGGCAGCACTACGTGCTGGCTCGCGGCCGGCTCAACGTCTATGTCCAGGGAACGCCGGAGCGGCTGATTGCGGCGGTCGATGAAATCGACGTAAACGCGATCCGCGTGCCGTATGAGTATCGCGAAATCGTCGAGCCCTTCCTGGAGCCCGAGGGTTACTACCAGAAGAGAGAGCCGCGCTTCGCCGCGACGGTCAACTTCGGCCGACGCTTCGAGCCTTGGATTGTCGACCTGAAGCTGTTGAACTAGCGGCCTTCGGATTCGATAGAGCAGCCCATGAGCCTTTCACCGTTTCATCTCGCCATTCCAGTGCACGACCTGCCGGCCGCCCGACGTTTTTACGGCGAGGTGTTCGGCCTGGCCGAAGGCCGGTCCAGCACCCAATGGGTGGATTTCGATTTCTTCGGGCATCAACTGGTCATCCACGAGCATCCCAGGACCGCCTCGCAGGAACAGGCGCATACCAATCCAGTCGACGGGCATGACGTGCCGGTACCGCACTTCGGTGTGGTGCTCGAGTGGGCGCAATGGGAAGCGCTGGCCGAGCGGCTCAGATCGTTCGGCGTGAAGTTCGTCATCGAGCCGCACATTCGGTTCAAGGGCCAGGTCGGCGAGCAGGCCACCATGTTCCTGTTCGACCCCTGCGGTAACGCCCTGGAGTTCAAGGCCTTCAAAGACATCGGTCAGCTCTTCGCCAAGTGACCATGAGCGCCGGCCGGGACGCCATGCTGGTGAAGTTCACGCCGCCGGCTTCGGAAGGCGTGTACCCGCGACGCCGGCTCATGAAAGAGCTCGACCGGCTGCGGCGTCGTGCCGCCATCTGGCTGGCGGCGCCTGGTGGATCGGGCAAGACCACGCTCGTGGCCTGCTATCTCGAGCAGCGCCGGCTGCGCAGCCTGTGGTACCAGGTGGATGCGGGCGACGCGGATCTACCGAGCTTTTTTCATCATCTTGCCCTGGCCGTTCGTCACGCCTCGCCGCGTCACCGCCGTCCGCTGCCGCAGCTCACGCCGGAATACCTCGCCGACGTCGAAACATTTGCACGCTCGTTCTTCCGCGAGGTCGGCCGACGTTTGGCCTCCGCCACCGCCATCGTCTTCGACGACGTTCAAGACGCCGGCGCCGCCGAGCCGTTCCATCAGGTATTGCGGATCTGCCTGGAAGAACTGTCCGGTCTCGTGCCGCTGATTTTCATCAGTCGCAGCGATCCGCCCAATAGCCTCGCGCGCATGCGGTTGAATGGGCGTCTGGCATGCCTGGATTGGGATGCACTCAAGCTGCGAGAGGAAGAATCCCGCGCGTTGGTGCGATTGATGACGCGCGAGACCGCGCTTCGTAGCGTCGCTAACGTCGCCCGCTTGCATCGTCAGTGCGACGGCTGGGTGGCCGGCTTGATTCTGTTGCTCGGCGGCGCGCGGACCGACCAGAGCAGCAACGACGGTAAGCTCGATTGGTCGAGCGCGCAGCCGCTGTTCGATTATTTCGCATCCGAGATCCTGGCGCGTCGTCCGCCGGCGGTCCGGGAATTTCTGCTGCTGACCGCTTTGTTTCCTGCATTCACGGAGCAGATGGCCGAACGTCTGACCGGACAGCCACTGGCTCGCGAGCTTCTCGAAGACCTGATCAGCCAGCATCACTTCACCGAGCGCCACAGTCAGCCCCAGTCCACCTATCAATATCATCCGTTGTTTCGCGAGTTTCTGCGGGAGCAGGGCGCACGGAGCTGGACTCACGTCGAGCGGGCCAGGCATTCGAGTGCAGCGGCGGCGATTCTCGAAGACATCGGCCAGCTGGATCATGCGCAGTGGCTGTACCTGGAAGCCGGAGACATCGATGCTGTCGTACGGTTGATTCTGAAACAAGCGCCTGCTCTCGCCGCCACCGGTCGTCTAGGCGCATTGGAAAGTGCCATCGCGCAGCTGCCAGACTCGCGGCTCGCGAAGGAGCCGTGGCTGCAGTATTGGAAAGGCGTCTGTCTGCTCATTCGCGACCTGATGGCAGCGCGCGTTTGTTTCGAATCGGCTTTCCGCACGTTTCGTAAAGGCGAAGATGCGCAGGGCAGCTATCTTGCGTGGGCCGGCGTTGTCGACTCCTTTGTATTTCTTTGGGGCGAGTTCGCGCAGCTGCGACGATGGATCGTGGAGTTCGACGCGCTCAGACGTGACTTCCCGAAGTTCCCATCGCGCGCCGTCGAAGAGCGCGCGACTTACGCCATCTTCACCGCGCATGTGTTCGCCGCTCCGGAATGGGATGCGATCGGTAAGTGGGTGGCGCGGGCTGAGCGTTTGGCTCGGCAGGGCGAGGATCCCAGTCTGCGCATCATGACGCTGGCATCGCTCGCTCTTTACTATCCCTGGGTCGGAGAGTTGGCGAGATTCGAGACGCTGATGGAGGCGGCACGAAGTCTCGCCCGCAGCGATACGGCCTCGCCATTTGCGCGGCTGAATATTCTGAGCATGCAGTCGCGCAGCGCGCTGTTGTACGGTGAAGCAGCCAGTGCACGGGCGGTCGCGGAGGAGGCGGCTGCATTTGCCGCGTCGAGCGGCGTACACGTGCTGGATCGGGCGATCTGCGCCGGATTGGTTTACGCCTGCGCTCACTCAGCGGATCTCGACGCTGCTCGCGTCGCCCTCGAGCGATATCGCGGCTTGATAGCGCCAGGCATGCACTTGGAAGAAGCGCTCTGGTCCTATCTAGCGAGCTTTGTCGAATTGCTCAGCGGAAGATTGCAAGAAGCCGAAGCGCGCGGTCGGCACGCCGTGCGACTGGCTCAAGAATGCAAGGTGCCGTTCGCGATCGTCGTGTGCAGCTTGAGTCTGGTGCGAGTGCTGGCGCAAGCCGGGCGTGACGACGAGGCGCAGACACTGCTCGATGACATATTGCCGCTGGCACGGGCGATTCGCAGTCATCTGTTCGAGTGCGAATGTTCTTTGAGTTACGCATGGTCGGCATGGCGTAAACGAGATAACACGTCGTGCCTGAAGCATCTGCGCCGCGCGCTGTCGCTGGCGCAGAGGCACGGCTTCAAGTCGTTCGTCGCGGCGGATCCGCGCTGGCTGTCCGAGCTGTGCTCGATCGCGTTGGAGCACGACATTCAGGTCACGACCGTACGCGCGATCATTCGGGCCGGAGCATTGACGCCGCCGGCGAATCAGACGGCCCTGCAGGCGTGGCCTTGGCCAGTGAGGATCCAGACGCTGGGCGCGTTCGAGCTTCGCGTGCACGATGAGCCAGTCCGTTTCGGGGCGAAGACGCAGAAGAAACCGCTGGAACTGTTGCGCGCTCTGGTTGCACTCGGCGGTCGGGGCGTGCCTGAAGAACAACTCACCGAGTTGCTCTGGCCCGAGAGCGATGGCGACGCGGCTCATCGAGTGTTCGACACGACGCTGCATCGACTTCGCAAACTGCTCGGGTCCGAGCAGGCGGTGCTCGTCGAAGGCGGGCGCATCACCCTCAATGCGCAGCAGGTGTGGGTGGATGGGTGGGCCTTCGAGCGTGAGTTCGCTCGAACCGGGGACGCAGCGGCGTCGTCGCTGCAAACAACACTCTGTCTATATACCGGTCCCTTCCTCGGCAGGGAGGCCGCGCCTTGGGTCGCGCCGATGCGAGAGCGGCTGCGCTCCATGTTTCTACGGGGCGTGGAGCAACTCGGGCGGATCCATGAAGGCAATGGCAAGTGGCAGGACGCGCTCGATTGCTACCGCCGCGGCATCGAAGCGGATCCGTTGGCGGAAGCGCTCTATGTCCGAGTCATGCTCTGTTACGAGCAGCTCGATCGACATGGCGAGGCCCTCGCGACCTTCGAGCGACTGCGCGGCGTGCTGAGCTCGCAGCTCGGTGTGAAGCCGTCCACACAATCTCGCGAGCTACACGAACGTCTGCGCCGTTCGGTCGATCTGTAAGTCATCGGTAAGCAGCGCGCTCTTAGTCTTCGCGCCCATTGCCCGACCGGCGATGGGAGTGTCTGTATGTCGTGGCCCCTGCGTTTGCGCCTCGTTCTACTGGGAGCCGTGTCGATCGGCTTGTCCGCCTGCGGAGGCGGCGGTGGCGGCTCCAGAACGAGTAACCCGCCTCCTGACCCACCGGTCAACCGTACCCACTGGGACACTCTCGTGTGGGATTCGAATAACTGGGCGTGACCTCTGGCTCGAAAGGAACATAACTCATGAAGCGCGCAACCGCTCTCGCATCACTCATTTCATGTCTGCTGGGATTGCAATCGGCGGCTGCCAGCGAAGTGATTGGCCTCGTCAACTTCACCGCGGGCACGCCCGCGCGAGCTGCCGAAGTCAACGGCAACTTCAACGCGGTGAAAACTGCGGTGGATGACAACCATGCACGTATCGGCACGTTGCAGAGTGGGGCCACGGCTCTCGAAGGTCGTGTCACCGAGCTCGAAAACACGGGCGGCGACGTCGTCGGACAGCTCATGTATGGCGACGGCAGTGCGGGCGATCTCGTCGTCTCGGGCGTCGTGGATTGGACGTCGGTCACCGCTCCCACCAATCTGAGCTTCAACAACTGCACCATCCAGAATGGCGCCACCTTGGTCGTGAGCGCCGGGACGACCTTGCGTTGTGCCGGCACGTTTACTAACAACGGCTCGATCCTGGTCCAGGTCGGCACGAGGGGAGGGCTGATCAACTTGATCGCGGCGGGGGTCACCACCCCCGCCATGCACTCGCCGCAGCCGGGCGATATGGTGCATGTACCCAGCATGCCTGCAGTCGATGCCGACGGTACGTTTACGGCAACCTTGCTCGGCGCCTCCGGCGCATTCGCGGCGGCCAAACCATACATCCTCGGCAATCTGTCAGGCTTGCGAATCGGAGGCGGCGCAGGCAGTGGCAACTCCAACGGAACCGGCGGATCGGGGGGCGGGCTGTTGCGAGTTCTGGTCAACGGCGCGCTGTCGAACAGCGGCATCATCGATGCGGATGCCGCGGGCGGCGCGGGCGGCGGCGGCGGTGGCATCGTGATCCTCGCTTCGCGAACTTCGATCGCCAATTCGGGTGAAATATCGGCGCGCGGCGGCGATGGATTTGCCTCGAACGGGACCGCCGGCGCCTGCGGGGGCGGTGGTGGCGGCATAGTCGTGCTCGCCGCGCCCTCAGTGGCAGATTCGGGAACCGTCGATGTCACGGGCGGCGCAGCTGGAGTGGTAGCTGGGCCGGTGAGCAGTACGTTCGCCCGTGTGGGCGGCGGAGGCGGCGGTGGTAGCGGTGGCGCAGGTGGGAACGGTGGCAATGTGAACGTGGCTACGCCAACCAGCGCCTCCGACGGGACCAACGGCTATGTGCTGACGTTGCAGCAGGATCCGCTGTTCATCGTCCACTGATATCGAAACTCATATGAAACATCTGCGTTTGGCTCTGCTGGCTGGCGTGATGCTGACACTCGGCGCGCACGCATCCGACGTTCCCGGGTCCAAGGACCATCCGATCGTGTCGCGCTATGCCGGATCGGAGATCCTGAAGTACGAAACGAAGGATTTCGACAGTTTCACCTTGCCCACCGGGCCGGTGCGCGATCGTCGCAGCGGCGCGTCCGCGTCGCAGCCGCTCGAAGGCCGGATCACGCGCATTCAGTATCGTGCGCCGGACGGGCGCAGCGCGCTCGAGGTGTTCCGAAACTACCAGCAGTCGCTGCAGGGCGGCGGGTTCACATCCGTGTATCAATGCGAGAACCAGGCGTGCGGCAATGATTTCAGCTACGCGCTCAATCCGCCGAGCATCATGCACTTCAGCGGCAAGGATCAGAAATATCTCGGAGCACGATTGTCACGCCCGTCGGGGGACGTGTACGTGTCCGTCTATACGACGGCAGCTTATGGCGTCGGTGGCGCGAACAAGAATCGCGTGTTCACACTGCTCGATGTGATCGAAGTCAAACCCATGCAGACCGGACAGGTCGTGGTGGACGCGGGCGCCATGGCTCGCGAGATCGAGGCGACCGGGCGCGTCGCGCTGTACGGCATCTATTTCGATTCGGGCAAGGCCGATGTGAAACCCGAATCGCAGGCCGCTCTGGTCGAGATCGCAAAGCTGATGAAGCAGGACGCGGCATTGAAAGTGCTCGTCGTCGGCCACACGGATACGGCGGGCGCCTTCGATTACAACATCGATTTGTCACGTCGACGCGCGCAGTCGGTCGTGCAGGCGCTCGTATCGGCGCATGGCGTAGATACATCGCGCCTCAAACCATGGGGCGTCGGTTATGCCTCGCCGGTCGCTTCAAACACCGCTGAGGACGGGCGCGCCAAGAACCGGCGCGTGGAGCTCGTGGCTTGGTAGGAATGAGGCGCGCTCGTGCTAACGTAGCGCAATGACGGATAGCCACCGCCGCCCCCCTGAAAATTTGCTCTGGTTTGGAAAAATGGCCGCGCTCCTATGCGCCGCCTGTCTCGCTGCTTGTTCAGCTCCGCAAGTGCGTGAGCCGCCCATCGATCCCGATGTAGCGCGGGCGGAGATTGCAAAGCGCATTCCGGCGGCGACCAAGAATCGGGAGGGCTGGGCCATCGACATCTTCGCCGCGTTCGAGGCGCTGTCGATTCGGCCGACGCCGGAGAACATTTGCGCGGTCCTCGCCGTGACCGAGCAGGAGTCCACGTACCAGGTCAACCCTACGGTGCCGGGGCTGCCGGCCATCGCTCGCCGCGAGATCGATGCCAGAGCATCCCGATACAAGATCCCTCAGTTCATGGTGAACACGGCGCTGGGCGTGGAATCGCCGAATGGGAAGACCTATCGCGAGCGGCTGGAGAAGGTTAAGACCGAGCAGGAGTTGAATGACCTGTTCGCCGACTTCATCGGCATGGTGCCGCTCGGCGAACGCTTGTTCGGCAGCTTCAATCCCGTCCGCACCGGCGGCCCCATGCAGGTGAGCATCGCTTATGCCGAAGAGCATGCTCGCGACAAACGGTATCCGTACCCGATGCCTGGCAGCGTGCGCGACGAAGTGTTCACCCGGCGCGGCGGCATGTACTTCGGTATCGCGCACCTGCTCGACTATCCGGTGGACTATCCCGACATGCTGTTCCGTTTCGCCGACTTCAACGCGGGCCATTACGCCAGTCGCAATGCCGCCTTTCAGAGCGCCGTGAGCAAGCTGACGAAAACTTCGTTGGCGCTGGATGGCGATCTGATCATTCACGGCTCGGATCAAGCGAGCAAGACGGAGCTCGCCGTGCGCAGCCTCGGTAGCGAGCTCGATCTGAGCGAGCGCGAGATCCGGCGGGATCTGAGCTTGGGTCGCGAGGAGGCGTTCGGACAGAGCGCGGTTTTCGAACGTGTTTTCGCCCTCGCCGACAAACGACTCAAGCGCCCTGTGCCGCTCGCGGTGGTGCCCAACATCAGGCTGGAAAGTCCGAAGATCACGCGCAAGCTCACCACCGAATGGTTCGCCAAGCGCGTCGACCAGCGCTACGACCGATGCTTGGCCCGGCAACAGAAATGAGCCTATAGTGTCGCAAACGATGTGTTGGGGAGCATCCCATGTTGTTCGAAACCGTGGCCACTGGGGGCTGTCGCTCGTATCTCATCGGCTGCAACGAAACCTGCGCCGCGGCATTGATCGATCCGGAGCTCAGTCAGGTCGATCGTTATCTCGCACTGGCCGCGCGTGACGGGCTCCGTATCAAATATCTGGTCGATACCCACACCCATGCCGATCATTTCTCGGCCACGCAGCAGCTGGCGCGACAACTCAACGTGCCGGTGGTGATGCACGGATCGAGTCCTGCTCCCTTCGTGGACTTGCGTCTGCAAAGCGGCGAGCTGCTGGTGATCGGCAAGCTGCGGCTGCAGGCGATGCATACACCCGGACACACCCGCGATTCGATGTGCCTGACGGTGGAAGATCGCGTGTTCACAGGAGACACCCTGCTCATCGGCGCCACCGGACGAACCGATTTGCCCAGCGGCGATGCGAGCGCGCTCTACGACAGCCTGTTCGACGGCGTGTTGAAGCTCGACCCGGCGACCAAAGTGTTTCCGGCGCACGAGTACAAAGGCCGGGACCACACCACCATCGGCCGTGAGCTCGCGGAGAATCCTCGTTTGCAGCAACGTGACCGCGGCGCGTTCATCGAGATGATGCAGAACCTCAATCTCACGATGCCCACGCACATCACCGAGGCTCTGCGCACCAACATGACCGGCGGCAAGACGGTCGCACAGATGCTTGCCGAAGCGGCGGCCATCGTGCCCTTCATGTCGCTCGCCGAGCTGAATGCCTGCGTCGAGTCGGAGCGCTGCGATCTCATCGTGCTCGACGTGCGCGAGCGCGAAGCCTTCATGGGAGGTCACATACGAGGCGCAATGCATTTGCCTCGCGGCCAACTGGAACTGCGCGTCAACCAGGAGCTGACCGATCCCACGCGGCGCATCCTCGTGTACTGCGAGTTCGGCCGAGTATCGACGCTCGCAACCGCCACGCTGCGACAGATGGGCTTCAAAGGCGCGGTCGCTCTCGACGGCGGCATGAAGGCGTGGCGCGAAGCGGGGTATCCTCTGATCGCGGAATGATCGCGGGATAACGGCGCCGGGTGCTACCCTACGCCGCCATGAAGACGACCCTCGTTATTTGCGCGGCCCTGTTCGGCACAACCCTGTCTGGCATCGCTTCGGCGGAGAGCGTCGATCCGAAGCGTCTTTCCGAGATTGTTCGCGTCCTCGCGTCGGATGAGTTCGAGGGGCGCAGTCCTGGGACGGCGGGCGAGACCAAGACCATCGACTATCTCGTAAGGAAGTTCCAGGGGTTGGGCTTGGAACCAGGCGGCGAGCATGGCGGCTGGACTCAGGATGTGCCGCTGCTGCGAACTCAGCTCCAACAGCCGCGCACGTTGCAACTGACGATTAATGGAAAAGCGCGCCCGTTGACGCAGACCAAGGACGTGTACGTCAGCACCATCCGAAACTCGCGGACCGCGACGATCGAGAACGCGCCGCTGGTGTTCGTCGGTTACGGCGTGACTGCGCCCGAGCGTCAATGGGACGACTACAAAGGCGTCGATCTCAAAGGCAAGATCGCGGTGTCCCTGGTCAACGATCCGGATTTTTCAGCGACGGCGGGCGAGCCTGTCGCGGGGAAATTCGGCGACCGGCGCATGACGTATTACGGACGCTGGGCCTACAAGTACGAGGAAGCGACGAGGCGTGGCGCAATCGCCGCGCTGATCGTTCACGACACCGAAGGCGCAGGTTACGGTTGGTCGACGGTTGTTGCGCCGGGCGGTGGAAACTCCGCGTTGGTGGAAGACGCCGAAGCGCCGTCCGCGTTGAGGCTGCAAGGTTGGTTGGAAGGCCAGGCGGCCGCCGAACTGTTTCGTAGCGCCGGTCTGGATCTCGCGGCTCTGCGGACTCAAGCGCGTCGCGCCGATTTCAAGCCAGTGCAGCTGAAAGGTGTAACGCTGACCGCGGACGTGCCGGTTACCACCGAGAAAACGGTGAGCCGCAACGTGCTGGCGAAGATCACGGGCAGCGAGCATCCGGACGAGACGATCATGATGGCGGCGCACTGGGACGCGTTTGGCATGGGCCCGCCGGATGCGCAAGGCCGCAAGGTGCGACCCGGCGCGAACGACGATGCCTTGGGCCTGGCTGGCGTGATCGAGCTCGCTCGCGTGCTCAAGAGTGAGCCTCGCCCGAAGCGCACGTTTGTTTTCGGCGCGTGGACCGCGGAAGAGCGCGGCCTCGTCGGCTCGCAAGCGTATGCAGCGCGACCGCTGTATCCGTTGTCGAAGATGGTGGCGAACCTGACGCTGGATATTCTGCAGACGGCCGGCCCGGCGCGCGACGTATTGCTGGTCGGAGCAGGGCAGAGCAACCTGGAAGACGATCTGGCGCGAGCCGCCAAGGCTCAAGATAGAACCATCACTCCCGAGACGCTGCCAGAGCGAGGTTTGTTTTATCGCGCCGATCATTTCCCCTTGGCGCGCAAGGGTGTGCCGGTGCTGTTGCTGATGGCGATCAGTGGCGCGCCGGATATTCGCGAAGGCGGCCGCGCCGCGGGCGAGAAGTGGTTGGCCGACTACATGAAGTGCTATCACCAGACCTGCGATGCCTGGGATCCGAAATGGGATCTGCGCGGCGCGGCTCAGGACGTCGAGCTGTTTCACACCATCGCGCACGATCTGGGCAACTCGCGACGCTGGCCGCAATGGCGACCCGATTCCGAGTTCAACTCGATTCGCGAACAGTCCAAGGCCGAGCGGTCGACAAATCATTAGAAGCGGTAGCCGAATCCGACGAACACCTCCTCCTGCAGGGTTCGCTCGCCTTCGCCTTCGGTGAGGTCGAATTCGAACCAGCGCATGCCGCCGAAGACCAGCACTCGCGATTGCAGGCCGAGCTCGACGCGAGCCATCAGGTCGGTGAGGTTGTCCGCCGAGCCGAACGTGAGAATGTCCGGCGCGTAGTAGGCGTGGCCGGCGATGCCGAGGCCGAGGTTGGAAAGGACCACCCAGCGCGCCGCTGCACCGACGCCGATCGACAGGATATCTTCGTTCTCATCATTCAGCAGCGCTGCGTAGACCTGCGGCCCGACGTGCAGCGACACAGGGCCGAGCGGCAGGCCCGTGGGGAACCCGACGCCGGCGCTGAACACCGTGTCGCGCTCCTCGCTCAGGAAAAATGCCCCGGAGAGAATGCTGTCGTCCATGCCGAACAGGTCGCCGTCGTTCTGATAGCGCAGCTGCAGCGTGTCATTGCTCAGGGCCAGCTCGCCGATGGAATCGTATTCTTCGTTGTTCTGCGCTTGCGAAATTCTCGGGAACAAGGCGAGTGCGCAGCCGGTGAGCACGAGCGCCGTTAGTAATCTAATCATTGGAGGCTCCCCGATGTGACGTGCGGGCACACGCACTAGGGCAACCGGCCTCGAATAGAAATGTTCCGTTTGCCCAGCGGGCCGCGGGCGCGTTGTTATCAATTCAAGGGGCGCTGTAGTGAAGATGATTAATGAGGCGTGGCGGCCGGCCCCGGGAACTGACTACACTCTTAAGGGTTAGAAGCATGTGTCAATCAAGGGAGTCGAAACATGGCGCAATCGCAGGACAGCTCCATCGTAGTGAGCGCCCTCTGGATGATAGTTATCAGCCTGCTGCTGTTCTTTTTGCCCGCGGTCAACGGCCTGATCGGCGGCGCGGTCGGTGGCTATAAGGCCGGTTCTGCGGGCCGGGGAGTGAGCGCGGCCATCCTGCCATCGGTGATCGTGGGCTTGTCGCTGTGGGGACTGCTGGCTTCGTTCGACCGCCCGGTGCTCGGCTTTTTCGGTGGGCTGGCGGTCGGCCTGTGGGCACTGATCTCCAGCGTCAGTCTGTTGATCGGCGCGGCCATCGGCGGAGTCATGGCGCCAGACCGGGGCGGCTAGACCCGCTCATTGCCACAACGCCAATAACGGCTGCCATTTCGCCAAGAAACCCCCGCGCGCCGCTCAAACTGCCGCCTTCAGAATGACATTGCCCGCTTCTACGATGTCTGCACCAGGCGCGCTCGCGCCCAAGTCGAATATCGAGGACGGGACCATGGTCGACTACGTCGGCATTGCCGATATCCAGCACCTAATCGAGCAGATCGGCGCGGGCGAATTCATGGAGCGGCTGGCTTCGCACATCGAAGCGGATTACCGGCGCTGGAGCGCGTTCGAGAAATCGGCGCGGCTCGCCAGCCACTCGGCGGTCGGCGTGATCGAGCTGATGCCCATCAGCGATGGCGGGCTGTATTCGTTCAAGTACGTCAACGGTCACCCCAAGAACACCAGCCAGGGTCTGCTGACCGTCACGGCATTCGGCGTGCTGGCGGACGTGTCGACGGGATATCCTTTGCTGCTCTCGGAGCTGACCGTCACGACGGCGCTTCGCACCGCTGCCATGTCGGCGTTGGCCGCGAAAAGGATGGCGCGTCCTGACAGCCGCTCCATGGCGTTGATCGGCAACGGCGCGCAAAGCGAGTTTCAGGCCATCGCGTTCCATCGCATGTTGGGCATTCGCGAGCTGCGTTTGTTTGACGTCGACGCGCAGGCGACTGCCAAACTGGCACAGAACCTTCGCGCCATGCCGGAGTTGCGGGGAATTTCGTTGGTGCGTGCTGACTCCGCAGCGGATGCCGCGCGTGGCGCGGACATCATCACCACCGTGACGGCCGACAAGCGCAACGCCGTCATCGTGACTCCTGAAATGATCGAACCCGGCATGCACTTGAACGCCGTCGGCGGCGATTGCCCGGGCAAGACCGAGCTGCACGTCGACATTCTCAAGCGACAGGATGTTCGCATCGTCGTCGAGTACGAGCCGCAGTCGCGCATCGAAGGCGAGATCCAGCAGCTGTCGAGCGACTCGCCGGTCATCGAGTTCGCCGATGTGGTGAACGGCGTGCATCAGGGCCGTGGCTCTGCGGCGGAGGTCACGCTGTTCGATTCGGTGGGCTTCGCGCTGGAAGACTACTCGGCGCTGCGTTTCCTGCACGAGCTGATCGGCGAACGGCCCGAGCTGCGTCGGCAGATCGATCTGGTGCCCGATCTCGACGATCCCAAGGATTTGTTCGGGGGCACGCTGGGCTCGGGCAAGCGGCGGGCGCGCATGCGACGCGCCGCTTGAGGCTACGTCAATCTGAACGTTTGCAAATGGATGCTGGTCTCGGTGTTGCCGATGCCTTTGATCTTGCGGATGCGCTCCAGCACTTCGGAGAGCTCGGCGATCGAGGCGGCATGCACTTCGGCCAGCAGATCCCAGCGGCCGTTGGTGTCGTGAAGTGAGCGCACCGACGGCTCACCGAGCAGGCGCTTGACCACGTCGCGCGTTTTGTCGCCTTCCACCGCGATGCTCATCCAGGCCCGGATCCCGCTCGGTTCGGTGTCGGAGCGGACCTGCGCCGTATAGCCGAGGATCACCCCGCTCGCCTCCAGACGGGCGATGCGATTCGCGATGGTGCCGCGAGAAACTCCCAGCTTTTTGGCCAGCGTCGCGGTGGCCGTCCGGGCGTCGGCGCGCAGCAGGGCGAGCAACTGGTGATCGAGATCGTCCAGCGCCACGCGTTTTTCATTGATGGGTTTCGATTCGCTCTGCATGGAAATAGCGGCTGCCAGCGCGTCAGAGCGCAATGGTAGCAAATGCCAGGACGAGCGACGGTCGGCCGCTAGCTTTCGAGCGATTGCGCGATCCGTTCGTACAGCTGCGCCCGCGTGAAGGGCTTGGAGAGCAGCGGGATTTCCATGACCGAGGTCGACGTGGTGGGCGCGGGCATCTGCGCGTAGCCGCTCGTGAACAGCAGGCGGACCTTGGGATACCGGCGCTGCACCGTGGCCGCGAGCTCGCGGCCGTTCAAGCCAGGCAGTCCGATATCGGTGAACAACAGGTCGAGGTTGCGATTGCGGTCGAGAATCTTCAACGCCTCGGAGGCGTCGACGGCTTCCATCACGTTGAAGCCGAAATCGCGCAACGTATCGCAGGTAAAGCTTCGGACCGCGTCGTTGTCCTCGACCACCAGAATGGTCTCTTTGCGCGCCTGGCTCACGTCGACCGCGGCGCCTTTTTGCGAGGTCCGCTCGTCGCCGTCTTCGACCTGCGGCAGATACATCTTGATCGTGGTGCCGTGACCCGGACGACTGTAGATCTTGATGTGGCCGCCGGATTGTTTGACGAAGCCGAACACCTGGCTCAAGCCCAGGCCCGTGCCCTGGCCGATCGGTTTCGTCGTAAAAAATGGATCGAAGGCGCGCTCCAGCACTTCCTGCGTCATGCCCATGCCCGTGTCCGTCACGCAGATCACGGCATAGTTGCCGGGGTTCATATCCGGCACCAGCTTCACATCGCCGGGGCTGAAGCTCGCCATCGCCGTTTCGACGGTCAGCGTGCCTCCGTTGGGCATCGCGTCCCGCGCGTTCACGACGAGATTCAGCAGCGCGCTTTCGAGCTGATTCGCGTCGACCTCGGTGACCCCCGCGGCGTCGTCTTCCACGCGTCGTATGCTGATGTTCTCCGGCAGCGTCCTGCGAATCATGTCGGTCCAGCTCGCCAGCAGCCGATTGAGCTCGACCGGTTTGGGTTTGAGCGGCTGGCGGCGTGCGAAGGCGAGCAACTGCTGCGTGAGTCCGGCAGCGCGTTCAGCCGCTCGCAACGCCTGATCGACTGAGCGACGCCAGCGCGCCTGCTCGGGGGGCAACTGCTGCGCCAAGGTATCCAGATTGCCGAGAATGACCGTGAGCAGATTGTTGAAGTCGTGCGCGACGCCGCCGGTGAGCTGGCCGATGGCTTCCATCTTTTGCGATTGATGCAGCTGTTCCTGCATCAGCCGCCGCTCGGTCATGTCGCGAGTGATCTTGGCGAAACCGATCAGCTCGCCCTCGGGCGTGCGCAGGGCGTCGATCAGCACGCTGGCCCAGAACTTGGTGCCGTCTTTTCGGAGGCGCCAGCCTTCGCCTTCAAATTTCCCGGTCTGCTCCGCGGCGGACAAAGCGCGGGCAGGCACGCCGTTGGCGCGGTCTTCGGGCGTATAAAAATCGGTGAAACTTCGCCCGACGATTTCGTCGGCCGTGTAGCCCTTGATGCGTTCCGCGCCCGGGTTCCACGACACGACGATGCCGCGCGGGTCGATCATGTAGATGGCGCAATCGCGGATGCCTTCGATCAGGCGCGCCAGATGAGTGCCGCTGTTCTGAAGACTGTTGGCGACGGTTCCCTTGTCGGGCCGCGATTCGGCGGTGGCTGTGTCCCCTTGTTTGGGTCCCATGGCGTCGTACTGTGAGTGTAATGCCACTGGACGGGCCAGTGGGCCAAGATCAAGTAACTCGCCTCGGAGCGATGAAGTTCCGGCAGGGCCGGTATTTTCTGCATGCCGGTGCGAGGGCCGACACATACAATACCGGCCTCGTTGCCAAAGACAAAAGGAGACGCCGTCGATGCTCATGCGAATTCTGCACGGATTGCTGTTGCTCTCGATATCGGGCCTGGCTCTGGCCGCAGAGGATCGGGTGTTCGACGTCCACGTCCACATCTGGGAGGGCGAGAAATCGGTGAAGGAATATCTGGGCCAGCTGCAATCGGCGGGGCAGGACGTGGCGGGTTTCGGCGGAATTCACATGGCGGTGCTCGGCAAGCTGGACCATACCCGCGCCAAGAACGACGATCTGGTCGCGCTTTCGAAGCGTTATCCCAAGCTGATGCCCATCGCCTCAGTGCATCCGTACGATGGCGAAGCCGCTTTCGCGGAGCTGGCGCGACTGGACGCGCTCGGCGTAAAGGCCATCAAGCTGCATCCTCACACTCAGAAATTCGACGCCGCCGACGAGCGCGTGCTCGCCCTGTGTAAACGCGCCGGCGAGCTCGGCTTCGTCGTGCTGATGGACAATGCAAACATTCTGCCGGGTGACAACCAGAAGCTGTTCAACCTCGCCCTGGCGACGCCGAAGACGCACTTCGTGTTCACGCATCTGGGCGCGCTCGAATTCCGTTTCTGGAACATCCTGCCGTTGGCGCGTACGGCCAAAGGGCTCATGGAGAACAACATCCATTTCGACATCGCGGGCACCGTGGTGTTGCTGGCGGATTCGCCATTGGAAGACGAATTCGTCTGGACCCTGCGCAATGTCGGCATCGACAACCTGCTGCTCGGCTCCGACTTTCCGCAGATGTCCTTGAAGCAGGGCGTGGACGCTTTGGAGCGCCTGCCGCTCACCGAAGAAGAAAAGCGCAAGATCCGCTGGGAGAACGCCAGCCGCCTGTTCTCCCTGGAGGACTTGAAGTCGCCGGCGAAGCCGACGGCCCCTCGCTAGTCGCGATATAGATAAGTCAGGATGGTGCTCTTGGCGGGATGAGCGTTCAGCCAGGTGCGCAGCGACTCGACTTTGGATGCATCCTCTGCGCCGAGCGTCTTGCGCAGAATCTCCTGGCGCGTACGCTCGCTCGCTTCCGTGCGCAGCTTGCGCTGCCAGGCGTCCGTGAACACGGAGGGCAGCTTGTCGCTGAGCTGCAGTTGTTCGAGCAATTCCCACTCACCGCCGTCCAGCCAGGCCTCATCGCAGATGGTGCACACGTCGAGGCGGTTGTTCACGCTACCGCTGAGACGATACTTGGTCATGATGCGATGACATTTCGGGCAGTGCAGGGCGCTCGCTGAATCCGCCGGCACTTCCGTCACCGTGGCCGGCGCGCTCGTCTCCTGTTCCGGCTTGTGCTTCTCGGCCCAATGCCGGTAGTACAACAGGCCGACCAGCGAGCCCTTGCACTGCTCGCAGCCCATGGCCGGCAGCAGCGCCTCGATCATGGTGGGCCGCAGGTCGGGGGTCTTGCAGGCTGGACACTTCATTCAGCTTTCTCCGCGGAAGCTCTCGTCGGTCGCGGACAATAACCAACGCACGCCTGGCTGTTAAGTGAGCGAGTCTACGTTTCGACCTAGGTGCGGGCCGAATCGCGCTCGCCCAGGAGCGTCCCGAGCTCCGCGCCCAGCCTCAGATCCTCGACCGGGCCAAAGTGCTGCGCGCGGCGGCGGCCTTGTCGGTCGATCAACACGGTCGTGGGCGTGCCTTGCATTCCGTAGCTCTGCATGGTCTTCGGCAAGGACGCCTGACCACCCGGTGTGTCCACGGCCACGGGGAAGAGAATGCGATGCTCGCGCAGGAAATCCGCGAGCGCCTCCGAGGTCTGGCTCGTGTGATTCTCGAAAACGCAATGAAGCCCGATGACAATTACGTCGTCACGGCTGAACGTTTCAAAGACACGACGAGCTTGCGGCAAGCTGTGCGAGACGCAGCCCTCGCACAACATCTGAAATGCTTCGATCACGATGACCTTGCCGCGCAAGTCGTTCAGCGTTAGCGCCTCGGGCGTGTTGAACCATTCAGTGGCGAGCAGGAGCGGGGCAGGGTCGAGTTTAGGCATGGGTTCTTTTCACGTGCAGTCGCGAAGCGGAACAAATAACACACTGGAGTGCAGAATGATCAAGCGCGGGATGATTGCAGCGGGAGTGGGAATGATGCTGAGCGCCGCACCGAGCATGGCGGCGAACGAGTCGACCGGATGGTATTTCGGTGCGACGGGCGGGCAGGCGCAGGCCGATCTGGACCGGGCCGAGTACGACGCAGGCATCGAAGGCGTGTTTGCCCAGATCGGTGCGCCGTTGACCTCCGGCAGTTCCGACCTGGAGGACACGGATGTTTCCTGGTCGTTGTTCGGCGGCTATCGCCTCTCGCCATTTTTTTCGCTCGAAGCGGGCTATATCGACTTGGGCGCGTCGGAATATCGCGCGTCGGGCACGGTGAATCCGCCCGGCCCGAGCCCTTCCACGACGGCCAGCTATAGCGCGGACGTCGAGGTGAGCGGCTTTACTGCCGCGGCCATCGGGATGCTTCCGTTGGGAGAGATGTTCCAGTTGCACGGGCAGGCCGGTGTGCTGTTCACCAACCTGGAGATTTCCCAAGCCATCTCCCTGACCGGATTCGGCGCGGACAGTGACAGACGCTCTTCGGATTCGCGTGATTTCTTTTTCGGCGTGGGTGGCGGCTTGAACATCGGCGAGCAGTGGACGTTGAATCTGGACTGGCAGCGCTTCAAGGACGTCGGCGACGAGGATGAGACCGGCGAGACCGACATCGACCGAATTTCGCTCGGCGTGATCTATCGCCTCTGAGACAGGCCAGGGAAGCCCGGCACAGCCGGGCTTCCTTCGCGCCGGATAGGTCGTTGAGGCGCAATTGAATGTTGCCGGCGCCGGGCGTATATGCACGACAGGGCAGTCGCGAGGCGCGATCATGACTCATCGGTCCAAAGCCGGTCGGTGGCGTGTGCTGGCTTGCGCGATCGTCGCGGCTGCGGCGTTCGGCGCGCAGTGGGAAGGGTATCCAAAGCTCACGCGCGAAGAATTGATCGCGACGATCAAAGAGACTGAGCAGGGCGCCCGGCCCGCGGTCGATGGCAAGAATCTCAGTGAGCTGGATTTGTCGAGCGTCGACTTTCGAGGCGCGAATCTGTCGGCCTCGGTGTTGAACGGCGCGAAGCTCGTCGGCGCGACGCTCGATCGCTGCAATCTCACCGTCAGCTTTCTCGAAGGCGCGAACCTCTCGGGCGCTTCGCTGCGCGAGGCGGTGTTGTTCTCCACGCAATTGGCGGGGGCGAACCTGACCGGCGCGGATCTCACTGGCGCGCGGCTGATCGGCGATCTGCGCAAGGCGGATCTCACCAAGGCGAAGCTGATACGCATGAACGCGGCCGCCGACATGAAGAATCAATCGATGGGGTTGATGCGGGCCAACTTGGTGAACGCGACGGCGATCGAGGCTGACTTCTCCGATTCGGACTTCTCGCGCACGGACTTCAGTTTCTCGGATCTCAGCCGCGCGAAGCTGTTGCGGACGACGTTGTACCGGGCCGATTTCAGCGGCGTCGTGCTCGCCGGCGCGGATCTCACGGGCGCGGATCTTCGCAATGCTGTCTTGATCGACACGGATCTGACCGATGCGAACCTGACGAACGCGGACCTCACCGGCGCGACCTTGCGCTCAGTTCGCGGGCTGGATAAAGCCACGACTACGGGCACCCGCGGCTTGACGCCCGAGACAATGTCAAATCAATAGGCTCATCCGGGGAGGGGGAGGATTTCAGGCATGACCCAGTCTTAGACGCACTGGAGTGCGTGTGTATGATTCACGCGGCCTGGCGTTAGCTGTTTCATGTCCCATCCCGATCAAGAGAACCGGCTCATCGAGTGGTTTCGCCGCTGGCGAACCCCGTTGCGCCGATTCCTGGCCAGCCGGAGCGCCGTGCGCCCGGCGGATTTCGACGATGTGGCGCAGGAAGTCTTCCTGCGTCTGCTCCGCTATGACGCCGCCCAGATCGTCGAGCACCCCCAGGCGTACTTGTTCAAGATGGCCGCCAATGTCGCGGCGGAATGGAGCATCCGGGCCAGCAATCGCCAGTCGCACGAGCCGCACTGGCTCGCGTCGCTGGCCAGCGAGGACCGCCCCGAGGAGACGCTGGACTGCGAGGTCGCCCAGCTCGAGATCAAGCGGGCGCTGAACACGCTGTCGCCTCGCGAGCGGGCCATTCTGAAGCTGTATTTCGAGGAGGGACTGAGCCAGGCCGAGATCGCCGCCAAGCTGGGCGTCTCCTTTCGGATCGTGCGGCGTGACTTCGAGAAGAGCTACGGCAAGCTGCGGCGCGAGCTCAATGACGAACTGACGAGAGCACTCCAGTATGGACGCGAATGAACGGCGCGCACGCGCCACGCATGAGGCGACTCAGTGGTGGAACCGCCTCAGCCTGCAGCGGCCGGCGGAGATCTCCAAGACCGATCGCGAATCGTTCACGCAATGGCTGCGTGAGTCGCCCCTGCATGTCGCCGAGCTGCTGCGGATCGCGCAAGTGCATGACGCGCTCGAGCGCTTCAAGTTGTGGAACGAGGTCGAGGCGGACGTTACCAGCGAGCCGCACAACGTCGTGCCCCTTCGCGAGCTGGAAGATGCTTCTGAAGACAATGAGGCTCCGCCACGTTCCCCGGTCAGCCTCTGGGTCATGGCCGCATCCGCCTGCTTCGTGGCCATCCTGGGCGCATGGCTCGCCATCGGCATGCGAGGGCAGGTCATCGAGACCGAGCTCGCCGAGCGGCGGCAAGTCATGCTCGACGATGGCACAGTCGTGCAACTGGAGCCCGAAACGAAGCTGCGAGTGAAGTTCGAAGACAACCTGCGTCGAGTCACCTTGGAACATGGGCGGGCGCTGTTCCGCGTGAGCAAGAATCCTCAACGCCCCTTCTTGGTGAGTGCCGACCATACGTCCGTGCGCGCCGTCGGCACCGCGTTCGGCGTGGAGAACGGCAAGCGAGGGGTGGTTGTCACCGTTGCTGAAGGCAAAGTAGCAGTCGCCCGAGGGAAAAGCGCCGCGGTCCTCGAACAACGAATGGCAGACAGTGCTGGAACACGAGATGGGAAGACGCTCTCGGCGGAAGTCTTCCTGACTGCCGGCCAACAAGTGACGGTCCCGAGCTCCGGCGTCGTGAATCCCGTTCGCGCCGTGGACACCGCACGTGCCCTGGCCTGGGCCGAAGGTCAACTTGTCTTCGAGAACGACACGCTCGCCGACGTAGTGGGCGAGTTCAATCGTTACAACCGAACTCAACTCACGATCAACGACAGCGAGCTCGCCACGCGCAAGGTCAGCGGCGTGTTCGAAGCCACCGACACGGAAACGTTGCTGGCTTTCATACGCCAGGGCGGCGCGAATATCAGCGTCACGCAAACCGATGACGGCATCGTCATCGACGCGCGCCGATGATCCAGCGGTGCATTGAAAACATTTGCCGCCCGCTTCAGACGAGAAGGGGGGAGGAAACGATCGCTCACCCAGTCTTCTGCCCGCCCACTCATTCGAGTTTTATAACAGCGGGGAGAGCGATCATGCGCATCGGCGTGGCGGCGACGGCAGCGTGTCTCGGGTTGGTGAGTATTTCCATGGCCGCGGAATCGAATGCGGCCATCGTGCGACACAATCTGCACATCCCAAGACAGACACTGGATGTGGCGCTCAAGGATCTGGCGCAACAGACCGGCTTGCAGATCATGCGTTTCAGCGACGCGGTGCAGGGCGACGCAATCGTGGGTCCCTTGAATGGCGCGTACTCGATGGACCAGGCGTTGCGAGAGCTGCTCGGACCGAGCGGACTGACTTATCGGCCGTTGAACGAGCGCGCGTACATCGTCGTTTCTCCGCAAGACCTGTCGCAGAAGACTGGCGCGGCAACGCCCGGGCCGGGACAGGTTGAAATCGCACGCGCCGAGCAGACGTTGCGGCTGGCTCAAGTCGAACAGAGTGTCGCGCCGAGTGCGGCTGCAGGACCGACGGAGGCCGGAATCGGCCTCGAAGAGATCATCGTCACCGCGCAGAAGGTCGAAGAACGTTTGCGCGACATTCCCATGTCGATCACGGCGATGTCGGGGCGCGAGCTGCAGGCGCTCGGCGCTACGCAGTTCGTGGATTTCGCCAACACGGTGCCGAGCCTGAATTTCACCAGCAGCGGCGTGGGGCAGACGCAGGTCAATCTGCGCGGCATCACTAGTGGCTACAACGTGTCGCCGACCGTGGGTATCTATGTCGACGACGTGCCGTATGGATCGAGCACGGCATTCACGAACAGTGCGCAGCTGGCGCTCGATGTCGGCTTGTTCGACATGAGCCGCATCGAAATTCTGCGCGGCCCGCAAGGCACGCTGTACGGCGCTAGCACCATGGGCGGATTATTGAAGTACGTGACCAACGTTCCCAACACCAGCGCCTTCAGCGGAACGATGCGAGCGAATGTTTCGAGCACGGAGGACGGCGGCGTCGGCTACGACGCGTCGAGCGCGGTCAACGTGCCGTTGGTCGAGGACAAGGCAGCGCTGCGCTTGGGTGGGTTCTACACGCACAACGGCGGCTACATCGACAATCTCGCGCTCGATGAGGACGACGTGGACCAGGCCGATATGTACGGCGGCCGCGTCGATTTCCTAGTGACGCCGAACGACCGGCTGTCGGTGCGTCTGGTGGCGTTCGCGCAGGAGGTGGAGCGTGACGGTTCGATCGCGGCGGACTTCGGCCGGCTGTCGGGACGGCCCATCGATGGCGAGCTCGAACAACGTCGTGTGTTGGCCGAGCCGTTCGAGCAAAGCTTCCGGTTGGCCAGCGCCACCGTGAAATACGCGTTCGACTTCGCGACGCTGACCTCGATCAGCAGCTATCAGACCGTACGCAGCGATGCGATCACGGATTTCTCGGCGCTGTATGTGCCGGCGTTCGGCGGCCCGGGCGTGTTCAGCGCGATCGGTTTGATTAGGAATGCGGATACGGACAAGTTCACGCAGGAGATACGATTATCTGCAACCGGGTCGGTGGTGGATTGGCTGGTCGGCGCGTTCTACACGGACGAAGACAGCTCCCAGTTGCAGAAGCTGCTGCCCTACGATCCGAGTGGCGCGCTGTCGCCAGTGAACTTGCTCACTGCAGACCTTCCGAGCCGCTACGAAGAGTACGCCGGCTTCGGCAATCTCACGTTTCACCTCACCGACAAGCTCGACCTGACCGGCGGCGTGCGTTACGCACATAACTCGCAAGGGCAGGCGCAGCTCGGCTCCGGATTGCTGATCGGCGTCGTGCCGGAGCGCCGGTCCAGCGACAGCGTGCTCACCTATCTCGCGAACGTTCGTTATCGCGTCAGCGACAACGTCATGCCGTACCTGCGCTTCGCGACGGGTTATCGGCCGGGCGGCCCGAACGCGGTGTTGAACGGTTTGGATGGTCGGCCCCTGGCGGACCCGACGTTCGATTCCGACAAGCTCACCAGTTATGAAGCGGGCATCAAGGTCTCGGGCCCCGATCGTCGCGTCAACGCCGATCTGGCGATTTATCACATCGAATGGGACGACATGCAGATCACCGCGATCCGCAATGGCCTCGGTTTGATCGCCAACGCGGCGAAGGCGAGAAGCCAGGGCGCGGAACTGACCGTGACTGCGTTGCCGATGGCGGACCTGACCATCGTCGGAGCCTTCGGCTACACCAACGCCGAGTTGACCGAGGACGCGCCGGATCTGGGCGGCGTGAAGGGCGAGTCGTTGCCCGATGCACCGGAGTTCACCGCGGCGCTGTCGGCCGACTATCGTTTCGGATTGGGCAGCTACGAGGCGTTCGCCGGCACGACCCTGCGCTATGTGGCCGAACGTACTGCGAGCTTCGATCAGGCGATGGGCATGCCACAGTACGAGCTGCCGGACTACGCGGCGTTCGATGTTCGAACTGGCGTGACACTCGGCGGCGCGCGTGTCCAGCTCTATTGCAAGAACGTCGGCAACGAGCGCGCCCAACTCTCGTCGCTGACCGGCACTTCGGTCGCGGGCGGCCCGGCCAACGTCAGCATATTGCAGCCAAGGACGCTCGGCCTCAGCGTCGACGTGAGCTTCTGACCGTGTTTGCTTTGTTGCGAGGGGCCGCCTGCGCGGCGGTCCTGCTGTGCGCCGGGCAAACGACGGCGCTTGCGGATGCCGCTCCTCCCGCGTTGACCAAACCCGATGTCGATGCGTGGCTCGACGGCTTCATGCCATTCGCGCTTCAGCAAGGGGATATCGCGGGCGCGGTCGTGCTGGTGGTTAAGGACGGCACCGTCCTCACTCGACGAGGGTACGGCTACAGCGATGTCGCTAAGCGCGAACCCATGGACCCCGAGCGCACGCTGCTGCGTGTGGGCTCGGTATCCAAGTTGTTTACCTGGACGGCGCTCATGCAACTGGTCGAGCGGGGTGAGGTCACGCTCGATGCGGATGTGAATTCGTATCTCGACTTCCACATCCCGGAGCGCGAGGGCAAGCCCATCACGGTGCGTGACCTGATGACTCACACGCCGGGCTTCGAAGAGCAGGCGAAGGACGCGCTGACCTACGATCCCGTCAATGCGCGTCCGTTCGAAGAGCTGCTGAAAGACTGGATACCGGAACGCATCTTCGCGCCTGGCACGACGCCTGCTTACTCGAACTACGGAACGGCGCTCGCGGGTTACATCGTGCAGCGAGTGTCCGGCGTGCCTTTCAACGAGTACCTGCAGACGCATGTGCTCGATCCGCTGGGCATGACCGATTCCACTTTTCAGCAGCCGCTGCCCGAGGTTCTTCGAAGCAGGATGGCGAAGGGCTATCGCACGGCTTCAACACCCGAGCAGCCGTTCGAGATTATCGCGCTCGCGCCGGCGGGCGCGTTGTCGACGCCGGCCAGCGACCTCGCAAAGTTCATGGTCGCGCATCTCCAGCAGGGTCGCCTGGGGGATGTCGCGATACTTCAGCCGCAAACGGCCGCACAAATGCATTCCACACCGCTGACCGTTTTGCCGCGACTGGATCGCATGCTCCTGGGTTTCTGGGAAGCGAACTACAAGGGACGGCGTGTCATCGCGCATGGCGGCGACACGCAGTGGTTCCACAGCGATTTGCGGCTGTACATCGACGACGGCGTCGGCCTGTTCGTCGGGTTCAACAGCATGGGGAAAGGCATCGCGGCGATCGACACACGCATCGAGCTGTTCGAAAAATTTGCAGACCGCTACTTGCCTGTGCCGGGTTGGCGTGCCGGGCCGGGTATCGATGGGCACACGGCGCGCGAGCATGCACAGCTCATCGCGGGGTCCTACTCGAGCTCGCGTCGTTCCGAGTCGAGCTTCATGAGCTTGCTCACTCTTGCAGGCGGGATCGAGGTCGTTGACTTTGGCGACGGCACCATCGGCGTATCGATGATTCGCAATGGCTCGGGCGAGCCGCGCCGCTGGCGCGAGGTCGATACGTTCGTGTGGCAGCTGGACGGCAGCGAACGGTTGTTGTCGGCCGAAGTGCGTGACGGCGCGGTCACTCGTTTCTCCTTCGACGAAGTCTCTCCCTTCATGACGTTCGAGCGGCCGCCGGCCTGGAAGGGCAGTTGGCTACGCCCCACGTTCCTCGCGGCCTTGATCTTGATGCTCGCAACAGCGATTGCGTGGCCGGCGAGTGCGCTGGCGCGTCGACATTTCGGTGTGCCGAATACGCGAGCGGCTGAAGATGCGAAGGCGCATCGCTGGCTGCGAATCGCCTCGATCGCGACCGTGCTCATGTGGTTCGCGTGGGCGGCGACGATTGGAAACATGATATCGGATCTCGCCAACCTTTCTGCGAAACTCGATGGCTGGCTTTGGACACTGCATGCACTGTCGATCATCGTCGTTTTCGGCGGCATCGTCGCAAGCGCCCGGCATGCGGTGCGCACGCTGCGTGGTCAACAACGCTGGTTCGCGAAAGCCTGGGCTGTGTCGATGTGTTTGGCGATGGCAGTAAGCCTCTGGGTGGCCGTTGCCTACAACGTCATCACGTCCGGTGTGAATTACTAAAACGCTGGCGAGCGCGCTCAGGTCGGCAGATACAACGTCTCCTTGATCTCCTCCATCACCACGTAGCTGCGGGACTGGGCGGAGGCGGGGAGACGTTGCAGGATGTCGCCGAGCAGGGCGCGATAGTCCTGCATGTCCGGGATGCGGGCCTTGATCAGGTAATCGAAGTCGCCCGAGACCAGGTGGCACTCCATCACGTCGGGGAGCCGCTGCAGCTCGCTTTTGATCTTCTCGAACACCTCGTCCGATTTCGCCGCCAGCTTGATCTCGAGGAACACCAGCAGGTTCCGGCCCAGCGCCTTCGGCGACACGCGAGCGTGGTAGCCGGTGATGGCGCCGGTGCGTTCCAACCGGCGCACGCGGTCGGCGCAGGGGGTGGCGGACAGGCCCACTTGTTCGGCGAGGTCGGTGATGGAAATCCGGCCGTCGCGTTGGAGGACGTCCAGAATCTTGCGGTCGATGCGATCCAGCTGCTGCATGAAGGCTTGCGATATGTGCAATGGAGCCGGCGCATAGGCTAAGGGCTGACACCCGCGGTTGCCAGCGTTATCGACTGAGACTTCCGTCACGGGCAGTGATTTTCACTGGCCGAAACGCTCCGGCCCAGGGCATGGCAGGGGAAACCGCTGCCAAACGCAACTCTTCGAAGAAAGTCACTGCCGGCCTCTCCCTACAATGACCCCGTCGAACGGTTCAGGGGTGAAGTGTTCATGCATGTGGTCGTAGTGGGTGGTGGCGTCATCGGCGTCTGCAGCGCCTGGTATCTGGCACGCAGGGGAGCGCAGGTCACGCTGGTCGATCGTCAAAGCGCCGTCGCCTCCGAGACGAGCTACGCGAACGCGGGCCAGGTCTCGCCGGGATACTCGACGCCCTGGGCCGCGCCCGGCATTCCTATGAAAGCCTTGCGCTGGATGTTCCAGAAGCATGCGCCGCTGTCGATCCGACCGGACGGCAGCCTCCACCAGCTCAAGTGGATGGCGGAAATGCTCATGAACTGCTCGCCCGAGCGCTACGCCATCAACAAGGAGCGCATGCTCCGTCTCGCCGAATACAGCCGTGACTGTCTGCGAGCACTGCGCGCCGACACCGGCATTCAATACGAGCAGCGGACCGGCGGCACGCTGCAGTTGTTCCGAACCAAGCAGCAGTTCGAAGCGGCCCGTCAAGACATCGCCGTGCTCGAACGTTGCAACGTGCCTTACGAACTGCTCGACGCACGCCAGCTCGCATCGGCGGAGCCTGCGCTCGGACGGGTGCATGGCAAGTTGACTGGCGGTCTGCGATTGCCGAACGATGAAACGGGCGACTGCCATCTGTTCACGCAGCGACTGGCTCATGCAGCGTCGCAGGCGGGCGTGACCTTCCGACTGAATCGTGAAGTCAGCGGCTTCGAAGCGCGCGGCGGTCGCATCGTCAGCGCGCGCCTCGGCGACGAACAACTCACGGCCGACGCGTTCGTGCTCGCGTGCGGAAGCTACTCGCGCGCATTGGCATTGCCGCTCGGCATCGACCTGCCGGTGTATCCGGTGAAAGGTTACTCGCTGACCTTGCCCGTCGTGAGCGATGCAGCGGCTCCGGTCTCGACCGTGCTGGATGAGACTTACAAAGTGGCGGTCACGCGCTTCGACAATCGCATTCGTGTGGGCGGCATGGCCGAACTGTCCGGTTTCGACAAACGTTTGCTGCCACAACGTCGCAAGACGCTCGAGCTGGTGGTGAACGATCTGTTCCCTGGTGCGGGCGCGCTGAATCAGGCGCAGTTCTGGTCGGGCCTGCGGCCCATGACCCCGGATAGCACGCCCATCGTGGGCGGCAGCGAATATCGCAATCTGTTCATCAACACCGGTCACGGCACCCTCGGCTGGACGATGGCGTGCGGCTCCGGCCGGCTCATCGCGGATCAGGTCACCGGCTATCGACCGGAGATTCGCACGGACGGTCTCGATGTATCTCGTTACCAGAAGGCGAACACTTCCCGTCAGCCGCTGGTACACGGAGAGGATGCAGCGTGACGCGTCCTACTCGGGTTCGTATCGATGTGGCGGCGGTGCGCGCGAATTATCTTTACGCGCGTGGCGTGCACGGCGGTCGTGCGTTGGCGGTGGTCAAAGCCGACGCTTATGGCCACGGGTCAGTCGCCTGCGCTCGCGCACTTGCATCGGTCGTCGACGGCTTCGCAGTCGCGTTCCTCGATGAGGCCCGGACGTTGCGCGAAGGCGGAGTGCGCAATCCCATCCTGGTGCTGGAAGGCGTTTTCAACGTGGGCGAGATGAAACTCGCCCAGCAGCTCGATGTGTGGCTGGTCGTTCATCACGACGAGCAGATTCGCCTGCTGCAGGAAGCCCCGACCACGGCGCGTTTCAATGTCTGGTTGAAGATCGATACGGGCATGAGCCGCGCCGGCTTCAAGAGCGCCGATGCGGTTCGTGCGCACGAGCGGCTGTTGAGCACCGGAAAGGTCAGCTCGATCACGCTGATGACGCACTTCGCGCGCGCCGACGAACCCGGCGAGCCGATGACCGCTCATCAGATCGAATTGTTCGACCGCGCGACAGCGACGCTGGAAGGCGAGCGTAGCTTGTCCAACTCGGCGGGCTTGCTCACGTCGCCAGCCGCACGCCGCGATTGGGCACGACCGGGACTGATGTTGTACGGAGCGACGACTCACGGCGTCGATGTGCCGGAGCTGCAACCCGCCATGACGTTCGAGAGCAGCGTCTTTGCAATTCGCACGCTCGAAGCGGGCGAGTCGCTCGGATACGGCGCTACCTTCGTCGCGTCGAAGCGCACGCGAGTGGGACTCGTGTGTGCCGGCTATGCCGACGGTTATCCGCAAACTGCGATCAACGGTACGCCGGTGGCTGTCGATGGTCGCGCGACGACACTGATCGGTCGGGTGTCGATGGACATGCTGACTGTGGATCTCACATCGCTCCCCGAGGCCGGCCTTGGCAGCACGGTCGAGTTGTGGGGACGAAACATTCCGGTCGCCGCCGTCGGACGCGCTTCCGGCCGCAGCCCCTACGAGTTGCTGTGCTCGGTGCGCCGCGCGCCACGGGTTTATATCGACGCCGAGGATTCGAAAGATCATCCCGAGATCCTGGCGTGGCCACACGCGAGGACAGGCTGACACGCCCCGCCAGCAAATCCCACACTGCCCCGGAAGTCCGCTGACGATTGGCTCCACGCGTCGCATTTAGCAGACGCTTCGAGGAACTAGTCCGTCGACGGCTCATTGCACGAATGCATTTGTGCAACGTCATTAGGCGGGAGTGAGATATGGCTACTGTAGTCAATGAGCACGTCGAGGTCCCGCTGGAGGGATTTCGTCTGTCCTGGGGTGGCATCTGGGCCGGTGTGCTGACGGTCATGGGAACGTTGTTGTTCCTGACGACGCTCGGCATCGCCGTTGGAATTTCCGCTGCGGATCCCGGAGAGGGCAACGCTGAAGCGATCGGCACAGGCGCCGCGATCTGGTCCGCGCTATCGCTGTTGATCGCGTTATTCGTCGGCGGCATGGCCGCCACACGCCTGGGCCTGGTGTTCGACAAAGCCGCGGGCGCATTCGAAGGCGCGTTGGTCTGGGTGCTGAGCTTTCTGATCGTCCTGTGGCTCGCGAGCAGCGGAGTGCGGCTCGTGGCCGGCGGCATCTCGAATGTGTTTGGCGGCGTCACGCAGACCATTAGTTCTGTTGCCGGCGTCGAAGATCTGTCGTCCGGCGATGTGGATCGAATGCTCGCGCGGCTGAACGATCCACAGATCGCCCGAACCATCGCGGGCGCGACCGGCATGCCGGAGCAAGAGGTGCGTTCGAGATTGAGCAGCCTGGCCCAGCGCGTGGAGGCCAGTCGGAACAATCCAGAGCAGGCCGCGATCGAAGTTCGCGAGGGCACCCGGGACTTGATGGAACGCGCTCGTCAGCAACTGCCAGCCATGGCAGAGCGCGCGCAAGACACTGCGACCAAGACCGCATGGACGACGTTTGCCGCCATGGTGATATCGCTTGCGGCAGCGATCGTGGGTGCGATGGTCGGGCGTAGACGAGCGGAGAAGCGTGTGCTGCGCGCAGCCACTGGAGAGCCGGTGCGTGATTGAGCACTGATTTCTCCATCAGGGCCTCGGACTTTTACGGCAATTTTGAAAGCGCCGCCGGCGGACGTGCCGCCGGCGGCGGTGATCGGGCCGCAGATAGTGCAGCGGCCCGTTATCCGCGCCGTGCCTTCTTGCGCGGCGCTTTCCGTTTAGCTTTAGCAGCCGATTTTTTCTTGGCCGCGCCGGCGCGAGCGTCGCGCTGAGCGCGCCGTTCTGCGAGGTTGATCGGCTCGCCGCCGCCGGCGGTCGTCACGACGGCGTTCTTGGACAGGCTCTTTCGCAGCACTTCCATGAGATCAATGATCTTCGCGCCTTCGCCAGCTTCCGTGTCCTCGGCGGCTTCGGCGCCCTTGGGATGAATCACATCGTCGCGGTCTTCTTGTTTGGACTCGACCAGCGCCTGCAGTTCTTTCGCTTCGCGGTCCTCGAGCTCGGAGACCTTGATCTCTTTATGGGTGAGATCCTCGATGGCTTTGGAGAATTGAGTCGCTTTCGCCGCGGCCACCTTGCCGCGCTTGGGCAGACCGATCGTCTCCGGCGTGCGAATCTCATCGGCATAACGCAGTGTGTCCGCGCGTAGCACGCCGTTGTCTGGAACGATGGCGACGAGATATTCGTGACCGCGCATGACGAAGCTGCCGATGGCGACGCGCCCGGTGCGCTCCATAGTCGCGGCCAGCAGCACATACGCCTTCGCGGATTTCCCGGCCGGCGCGAGGAAGTAGGGCTTCTGGAAGTAAAGCGCCGGAATCTGCTCCAGTGGCACGAAGCTGCGCAATTCGATGTCGGCCGACATTTCCGGCGCGACGGATTCGAACTCTTCGTCCGTGATCACGACCATTTTGCCGTCATCCGTCTCGTAGCCCCGCACCAGGTCGTCGTAGTCGAGCCGCTTCTCCTCCTTGGAACAATGATATTCGCGCCCGAGCGCATGACCTTCGGTATCGACCAGCTTCATCGCGGTCTGGCGCGGACGGACGGCGGTCAGCAGATCCACCGGAATGCTGACCAGGCCGAAGGTAATCGTGCCGGACCAGAGCGAGCGCACGCTGGCGCCGCCGCGTTCCTGCTCTTCCTGCGCTTCGGGTTCGCGCTTGCGTTTGCTCCTAGGCAACTTTCTTCTCCTTGGCGGCGGCGAGGCTGGCTTTCAGGCTGTCGGCGAGGCTGCCCTCGGCGCGTTTCTTCTTCGCGCGCACGGGTTTGATCTTCTCGCCGCGGGCCTTCGCTTCGATGAGCTTGCACAGACGCTCGCGATATTCGTTCTGCCACTGTTGCGGATCGAAATCCGCCTCGATGGATTTCACCAACTGCTCCGCGAGCTTGAACTCGTTGGCTTGCGGAGTCGCTGACTTCGCCGGCTCGATGCCGGAGAAGCTCAGGACCTGTTCGGCGCGACGCAGGGTCGTCATGATCAAATAACCGTCGACGACGCTGATGGCGCCGAGATAACGTTTCTTGCGCATGACCCAGCGCGAGATGCCGATGACTTCCTTGCGAGATAACGCTTCGCCAAAGGCGAAGTACGCATCTTCATCGCCGTCCGGCCCGAGATAGTAGGGACGCTCATACCACTGATCGCCCAGTGCATCGGGCGGCACGAATCTCAGCACCTCGATCTGGCGCGACTCCGGCGGCACGAGCTTTTCGATTTCGTCCGGTTGGAGAATGACGGCAGTGTTGGGGCCGACCGCGTACGCCTTACGCATTTCTTCCCTGGGCACGTCCTCGCCGGTGTCTTTGCGAACGATGTGCTGTTCCACCGGCGCGCGATCCTTTTCGTGCAGCAGATGAAAATGCACGCTGCGATCTTCGATCGCCGAATAGAACTTCACCCCGACGTGCTGCTTGCCGAGCGGAATTTCGCCTTTCCAGATGGCTCGGGCCGCCATTATCGTCCCTCCTGATTCGAGTTCTCGGCGCACGACACGCAGACCCAGCGGCCATCGGAATGACGCCGCCGGCAATGAATGCAACTCATCACGTCGCATTCGGGACAGCGGAACTCCAGCTCGTAAATATAGAGCTGGCCGCAGGCGGGGCATTCTTCGTCGCCGTCCATGAGCCACCACGGGCCGAGAGTAGCGGGAGCGGCAGACTTGGATGGAGCTTTTGGCATGGATTTCCTCGCGGGCGGGGGCTGTAGGAAAACGAAGGTACCGCGTCGCCTGTTCCCGCCTCTCGTAGCGAACGACCGTGCCGAAACTACATTCAGCGGATTTCGTACAAGACTCGCGACGTTTGTTCTAACGTCCGCGCGGTGGCTTGCTCGTCGTGAATTCGTCAGGGCGCATGCCGCGCTCCACATCCGCCCAACTGACCGGCGCGGCAATGGGAAATCCGGGTTTCGCGCGCGGGGAGAATGTACCCACTGCGGTGGTGCCGCGACCGTTGCGCAGATAGTCCACGAACAGCCTTCCTTTGCGGGCAGTCGGTGAGGCAGTGATGGTGTAGCGAGCGGGGTCGGTGCTGATCAGCAATTCCGACAAACGTCGGCTCTGCTTGTGAGCTGCGTCGTGCGTCATGCGACTGTGCAGGGGCGTCATCACATGCATGCCTTTGCCGCCGGTCAGCTTGGGCCAGCTGTCCTCGTAGCCGTGTTGTTCGAGCAGCTCGCGCAGTGTGAAAGCGGAGTCCACCACGAAGCTCCACGCGACGCCGGGGCCGGGATCGAGATCGAACACCATGACGTCGGCGTGCTCGATGTCGTCGACTTGCGCATTCCACGGATGCACTTCGACCACGTCCATTTCCACCAGGCCGATCAGGCCGGCCAGGTCGTCGACCCACACGCGAGTGCCTTCGCCGGCTTCGCGCTTGCGGATCTTCAACTGATGCACGGCTTCAGGAATGGGAGGGAGCGGGCCCTTGTGATAAAAAATTTTCCCGCCTACGCGTCGAACCAGCTTGAGGGGCCGATGCGCGAGATAGCGCAACGCGCGCTTGTGGACGCGAGTCCAGTATTCAGTGAGCTCCGCAACGTCGGGAGCCACGGCATCAGGAAGTAACTGCAGTATGTTCTCGCGCGGGACAGTGCGTTGCTTTTGAGAGCTTCGCGCGATGGCCCGCTTCGGTGCGCGCGCAGTTTGAGTGCCTGCAAGATCGTCGCGGAGCCCCTTGTAGACAGGCGCCCGCAACAGCCCGTCCGTCGTGTACGTGCTGAACTCGATCTCGGCTTGCAGCTCGGGTTCTACCCAGGTGGCTTTGGGTTTCTTGACGGCGACGGAGAGCGGCGACCTGGCGCTGATGTATGGATCGAGCTGCTCACGCAGATCCACCATTTCCTGCATGGTGAATCCCGTCTGCGCCTTACCGGCATAGAGCAGCCGGTCCTGCTCGTACCGTCCGAGATACAACGAAGCGATCCGGCGCGGCCGCGCGCCGAGTTTCTCCACGAACGCGACGATTGGGAACGCGTCGCTGTTGTGACATTTGATCTTGAGCCAGGTCGTCTGGCGTTTCGATCGATAGGGCGCGTCGAGCTGTTTGCTGACGATGCCTTCCAGCTCCATCCGGCACACGAGTTGTAACAGCTCGTCGGGGTTGGATTCGATGGCGTCGCTGAACAACAGGCGGGGCTGCTGCTTGCCGAGCAGCTCTTGCAGCAGCTTGCGCCGATGTTTCAGAGCGGCGTCGCGCAGGTCGTAGCCGTCCAGATATAACAAGTCGAAGGCGCAGTAGGCGAGCCGGTCCGCGCGGCCGGAGGCGAGATCGGCTTGCAGCAGGCGAAAATCAGAGCGGCCCGTCGGCGCCTGCACGATCACTTCGCCATCCAGAATAGCGGACTTACTGCCGATGGCTCGCAGTGCCTGAGATATTCCCGCGAAGCGCGCGGTCCAGTCGTAGCCCCGGCGTGTGAACAGCTTCCAGCGATCGTGCGCGAGATGAGCCTGCACACGATACCCGTCGAACTTGATTTCGTGACACCACTGCCCGCGAGATGGAACTTCGTCCGCCAGCGTTGCAAGACACGGCGCGATGAAGCCGGGCATCGCGGTCCGACGCGCGCCAGGGATATTGGCGAGGGTGCGCGAAGCTCGAGCCATGAAGCCCTGGAACGGGGACTGATGGCAATGCAATGAGAAACCGCCCAGGTCGGTTCCGACCTGGGCGGCGGGTCAGGAGCCTGCGAACGCAGTTAAATCTCGACGATGGTCACCGACTCGCCTGCGGGCACATTGGCGAGAATGAACTCGATCAGCTCTTCCTGGTCGGTGCGATAGGCGAAATCGACGCCGGCGCAGACCTGGCTGGACAGGCCGAAGGAAGTGACGCCGACGATGATGTTGGAGCTGGTGCCGCCATAGAACACCGGGCCGCCGGAGTCGCCGAAGCAGGTGCCGCCCCCGATGCCCACGTTGTTGGTCGTCTGCAGGTTGAAGCCGCCCGTCAGGGCGCTGCGCAGATTGACCAGTTGCGAGGTCGCCATCAAACGTTCGCGGAACGACTCGGTTTTGGCCGGGTTGATGTAGCTCAATCCGTACCCGCTGACCGTGAAAGTGATGGCCTGGCGGCCGCGACGAGTCGCGAGCTCATCCAGCGAGCCCGCCGCGGCGAGCACGCCGTACTCACTCAATATGATGGGGTCGTCCAGGATCAGCAGCGCGGCGTCGCGAGTGTTCGGGAAGCCGGCCGGATAGCCGTAGCTGATCAACTCGCTGGAGGTGGTGCAGGGTTGAGTGAGGCAGGTTTCCGGATAACCCGTGACCGGATCCAGCTCGGTCACCGGATCGAAGTGAGCGCCGGCGTCCTGCTGGAAGTAGACGCGCGCGCTGTCCGCGCCTTCGATGCAATGTCCGGCGGTCAGAAACAAAGTGGGCGAGAGCAGCGAGCCCGAACAACGCCCGATGAACTCGCCTTCGTCATCGTAAAACACTGCCAGGCCGACGAACGGATGCTCGAAGTCCTTCACGAACCGCCCGG
This sequence comes from Steroidobacter sp., assembly GCF_036402275.1. Lineage (NCBI taxonomy): Bacteria > Pseudomonadati > Pseudomonadota > Gammaproteobacteria > Steroidobacterales > Steroidobacteraceae > Steroidobacter > Steroidobacter sp. The sequence goes on from NZ_DASWTF010000037.1 coordinate 89,984, forward strand.
TGATCGCGTGCGCCGGCTGAGCTCCAATGAGAACGAGCAGCAAACTCGCCAGCAAACCGATGAAGCGCATGGCAATTCTCCCCGTGAGTATTGGTTGATTACCAATGTGATTCCGCAACGAACAGCGTGCAACTAGAGTTTCCCGAACTCGCGAAACCTCGGCGGCCGCGCCGCGTTGGCCTGATATCTGCTACTGCCATCGAGGAGGAACGACATGCCACGCAATGTTGTATTCGATAAGGGACGCGGCGGACGCGCGGGCGAGCGCGGCGTCGAAGTAGGAGAGTACCGACCGCAGGAAACGAGTGAATACAGTGACGCTTATTACGGGCCCGGCGACGAGTATTCACGTCGCGATTTCGGCAGCGGTGGATACAGTCGCGAGCAGGAGCCGCTGCCGCCGAGCGCGTTACGTCCCGGCTATCCTGTAGGCCGCTTTGCTCCAGAGCGTCATCCCGACAACCGCATCTATGGCAAGGTGCGCTCGTTTGGCGAGTTGCGAGAAGGGCGGCAAAGCTGGGCGGATCTACAAAGCTTTCGTGGGCGGGGGCCGAAAGGTTACACACGCACCGATCAGCGCCTGACCGAACAGGTTTGCGATCGACTGACCGAGGACGCGCACATCGACGCCAGCGAGATCTCCGTCGAGGTGCGCAATGGCGAGGTCACGTTGACCGGCAGCGTGCGCGACCGGCAAACCAAATGGCGAGTTGAAGATGTCGTCGAGTCGTGCGGCGGAGTGACGACGGTACACAATCGGCTGCGAGTCGAGCGCTAGCTCGACCGTTTTCAGGGCGTATCGGGCAGCGGGCTGGGCAAGGGCTCCGGCCTCGAGGTGCGAGTGAGATAGCAGTCCAGGGTTTGCTGCCCGATCGAATCCCAGTCGTAATAGCTCAGATCGACGGTTTCGTGTTCGCCACCGTCTCCGGCGCTCAACACTCGCGCCAGATGCTCGGTCGTCAGCGGACCGTCGTAGAGGTTCACCCAACGGGCGCCGACGTGACTTTGGATCTCCGGGAGCGAGCCGAGCCGTGGCGCCAGCACCGCGCGGTTGAACGATAGGGCGAGAAACACGCTACCCGAATTGAGAATGTTTTCGAACGGCAGGGCCACCACGTCGGACGCACCGATATAGAGCGGCACCTGATCCTCGGACACGAATTGCAGCCGCAGATGGATGCGGTCGTCGCCCGCGGCGAGTTGTTTCAGCTCCTCGATATTCATCATGTGGCCCGGCTGGCCAGCGATGACGAGCTGCACGTCGCGGGAGGGCAGGGCGCGAAACGCCTCGATCAGGCGCGGCACATTTTTATAAGGGCGGATGTTGCCGAAAAATACGAACGTAAATCGATGTCCGATCCCCAGCTGGTCACGGCAATGGGTGCGCCCCAGGGGCTGGCCATAGGCATCGCGATAATGTCCGTGCGGAATCACCGCTGCCGTTTTGGTTCGTAAGGCCGGATACATCGCCCGCGCCGACTCCAATCCGTGCGAGGTGAGCGCGATGACGTGGGTACACAGGCGAGGAAACCAGATTGGGAACAACAGCTCGCCGACCCGTCGATGGCGTTCGTGCGGCTTGAGGTTATGTATGGTCCATACGATGCGCGTCTTGCGCCAGCGAAGCAGGGCAAACATCAGCGCGAGCCGCGCGTGCTTCACGACAGTGCGCAACGTGGAGCGGGCGTGCAGATGCAGGTCGGGCCAATGGATGTGGAAGACGTCGTAACGCTGCCCGAGCGCCCGTCGGAAACTGAAATCCTCTACCTGGACGCCGCGACGTTCGAGACGTTCCGCCAGGCTGCGCAGATAAGGATTATCGCCGTGCTTGGGAAACATCAGCACGCGCAGCGTCGGCGCGCTGTCACGGGCGGGATTCAAAATTTGCCTCACGATATCGAGGGTGGGGAGGCTCTCCCCAGGCCAGTTTATGTAGTAAGCAGACACTGCACGCGCTCGAAAGTGTATCTGTAAAAAGTACAATGAACAACGAATGTCGGGCCGCTTTACGAACCTATCCGGCGGGGTCCCGCGTTGCTAAGGCAAGGGCGGAGCAGCCCGCAACGTCCCGATGCCGCCCTCGGGAGAGGGTCATGCCGATATCTCCTTACATGATCTGCGGAGCGATCGTGTTCTGTTTGTTTTGTGCGCACGAATCCAGTGCCGCGGGCGCTGCTTCCGAGTACACGGCAGCGCGCGTCGACATGGTGATGCGACAGATCGCTGACCGAGGCGTTCGTGATGAGCGCGTGCTGTCCGCGATGCGTAAGGTGCCCCGACACGAATTCGTCCCCGCCGCCGAAAGGCGCAACGCCTATCGGGACACGCCGTTGCCGATCGGTGAAGGTCAAACCATTTCGCAGCCGTACATCGTCGCGCTCATGACCGAGCTGGCGGAAGCCGATTCATCCGACCGCGTCCTCGAAATAGGTACTGGCTCGGGCTATCAGGCCGCGGTGCTCGCCGAGCTCGTGCGGCACGTTTATACGATCGAGATCGAGCCGGCCCTGGCGCAACGGGCCAAACAAGCGCTCGACCAGCTCGGTTACCGCAACGTCACGGTTCGAGCCGGCGACGGCTACGCCGGCTGGCCGGAGCACGCACCCTTCGACATCATCATGATCACGGCGGCGCCCGATCACGTCCCGCAACCGCTGATCGATCAACTGAAATCGGGCGGACGCATGGTGGTGCCGGTCGGGCCAATCGCGGCTACTCAGCAGCTGCGCGTGTTGGAGAAAGACACCACGGGCAAAGTCACGACGAAAGTAGTGGCGCCCGTGCGATTCGTCCCACTGCGAAGGAACAGCGACTAGCGAGGGAACCGCCGTATAGCGCCACGACTAGGTGGAAAGACATTACAAGTAGCAGATCTGGCAGCGATGGTAGCGGTCGAGCCCAACTCCCCTGGCGACACGGGAGACGCGCCGAGCGAACGCCGACGACACGACAGCAGCTCAATGGGTCCCAAGCCGCTCGTGAAAGCGTGGGCTGCTGCGCTCCTGCTGTACACGTTGATCGTTTACACCAACCTGGTCAGCTACCAGACAGCGACCTTCGTCAATGACATCGCATGGATGATCGCCGCCGCGCTGGCGGCGATCAGCAGCATGCGCGCAGCCCTGTCACTGCAAGGACGGGACCGTGCGGCGTGGTTGATATTCGCGCTGGCCTGCATCGCGTGGACCGCAGGTCAGGTGGTGTGGAACGTCTACGAGCTGTATCTCGGCATTCGGGTGCCGTTTCCAAGCTACGCAGACATCGGCTACATGCTGTTCGGTCCGCTCATGATCCTCGGCCTGTTCGCGTTGCGCGCGACTCAGGAGGAGCGGCGCATGACGTGGCTGCGCGTCGCCAACCTCGGCCTGATTCTGTGCGCGCTCACCGGCGTGCTGATCGCCACCTTCACGCGGCCGTTGGGCGAAATGCGCCATTCGATCATGGACTCGCTGATCGTCGTGACCGAGAACACGACCATCACACTGGCCTTCATCGTGGCGATTTATTTCCTGTGGTCCTATCGCTGGGGCGACCGGCTGGCGTCGTACTCGCTGCTGACGTTGTCGCTCGCGGTGCAGACGGTCACCGGGCTCATGTACACGCGCGGCATCATGGTCAACGAGTATGGCGCGTTCAGTTATTTCAACATCGGTTGGGTGCTGGCCTTCGCGCTTCATCAGCTGGCGGCCGAGGCGCAGGTCAGGATCGACTCGCGCGGTCGCGAGGATTCCATTCCGATGCGCCAGAGCCAGGGCTGGGTGGAGGCGATCGTGCCGTCGTTTCTTCTGCTGTGCGTGGCCATGTCCGCCGCCTTGCTCGCCGAAGAGCTCACTACCCGCACCATCCAGCTGCGAACGCTCGTGCTCGTGATTTTTTCGGCGATCCTGGCCTCGAGAGAAGCCTGGTTGTACTGGCAAGGGCAGCAGCTGCGAGCGGCGCTCGATAGTTCGGAGCAGGCGCTGACCCGTGCACGGGAACGTCTCACCGGCGTGGATACCCAGCGACGTGAATTGGAACGCGACGTCGAAATGACGGCGCGCGCCGGAGGCGTGGGGCTTTGGGAGTGGGATATTCCATCGAACCAGGTGCGCTTCTCCCGCGAGTACAAGCGTCAGCTCGGCTATGAAGAGCACGAGTTGCCGGAGCGGTTCGAAGAATGGAGCAACCGGCTGCATCCGGAGGAGTACTCGGAGGTCATAGGGAACCTGGAGAGATTCTTGCGCAAGCCGGAGGGAGAGTTCTCCGTCGAGCACCGGTTGCGGCATCGGGATGGCGAATATCGCTGGTTTCTCGCGCGGGGCTGCGTCGCGCTCGAGGCCACCGGCCGACCGGGGAAAATGCTGGGCTCGATCGTCGACATCACGCCCTTCAAGGAGTTGGAACAATCCCTGCGTGAAAGCGAACATCGCTATCGCGAGCTCGTCGACACGCTCGAAGGCCACGTCGGCGAGCGTACGCGCGAGCTGTCCGACGCTTATCGCGAGTCACGAAATTTTGCGTACGCGGTGGCGCACGATTTGAAGGCGCCGTTGCGCGCCATCAACGGCTTCTGCGCGCTACTGGAACAAAGCGCGGGCGGGCGATTGAGCGATGTGGAGCGCGGTTATATCGAGAGGGCGCGTCAGGGCGCGATGCGCATGTCCGCGCTCATCGACGACCTGCTCGACTATTCCAGGGTGGAGCATCGCGAACAACGGTTCGGGCCGATCGACTGCCGGGAGTTCGTCGAGGAGCTGATCGACACCATGACCGACGCGATCGAGGAGGCGGGCGCGGAGGTCCAGGTGGATCTGGATCGCACGCCGGTGCTGGCGGACAGCGAAGGCCTGCGCATCGTGCTCACCAATCTGCTCGAGAATGCGCTGAAGTTCTCCAAAGGCGCCCAGCGCCCGCGCATCGTGTTCGATTCCTGCCTCGACTCCGGGCGCTACGTGCTGAAGGTCCGAGATAACGGCATCGGCTTCGACCCGGCCTATCGCGACAAGATCTTCGAGATCTTCAATCGCCTGCACGCCGCCGGTTACGAAGGCACGGGCATCGGCCTGGCGCTGGTCCGCAAGGCCGTGCAACGCATGGGCGGCGAGGTGTGGGCGGACTCCACGCCGGGTCAGGGAGCGACGTTTTATGTCAGCCTGAAGCTGGCTCGTGCCGAAGCCGCCAAACGCCGCACAGTTTGAGCCCGAGCTCGGTGCTAGCGTGCCGGCCGCCACTATAAACATCTGCAATTACATGGGTGGCTGCAGGCAGGGATGGGAACTGGCCAGGCTGCCGAAGAGACGGATCGAAAACATACGACGTTAACACTCGGCGGAGACATTTCATGAGAGAGTCGAAGGCAGTTCGCTGCGCGCTGGCAGCGGGCATCGTTGGCGCAAGCTTGTTCTCGGGAGGATGCGCGTCCATCGTCCACGGCGGCGACCGGTCGATTTCCATCGCCACGCAGCCTCCGGGAGCCACGGCTTCCATTCGTAAGAGCGGCGGCGGCGTGATGGACGTGGTGGCGGTGGAAAAGACGCCCTGCACGGTGAAGCTCGATCCCAAGCAAGGTTATTTCTCGGGCCAGAGCTACACGCTGCGGCTGGAACTGGCCGGCTACAAGACCACCGAAGTGCAGCTGACGCCGAAAATGTCGGGCTGGTACTGGGGCAATCTGCTGATCGGCGGCCTGATCGGCATGCTGGCGGTGGATCCGGCCACCGGCGCGATGTGGAACATCACGCCCGATAAGATCGATCAGAAGCTGCGCAGCGGACAGAGCGCGATGATCAAGAACGAGACCGGCTTCCTGGTCGTGCTGGAATCGGAGCTCACGCCGGCCGAACGTATGGCCATGGTCCGTGTGAACTGATTGATCGGCCGGTCAGCGACGCACAGTTCGTAGATGCGTCGCTGGCCGGCCACTCTCCATCGCGCGCGCCAGCACCTGGTAGACGCGCTCGCCGTCCATCTGCGCCACGTTGAATCTCATATAACTCGTGGCCGCGCCGCTCGCGCTGAAGGCGTTTCCTGGCGCCAGCACGACGTTTTCCACCAAGGCCCTGCGCGCCACTTCGGCCGCGTCACATCCATCGGGCAGCCGGCACCATAGAAACATTCCGCCAGTCGGTTCGATCCACGGGATGATGCCCAGTTTGGCCAACTTCAGCTTGACGGTCTGACGCTGGCGGGCGAGGCGATCGCGCACGCGCTCCAGGTGCCGTCGATATGAACCGTCGACCAGCATGGAGGACAACAACTCCGCGTTGAGCGCGCTCATTCCCATGCCTGTGACCATGCGCAGATCCGCGAGCCCTCGTATCCAATCGGCGCGGCCTGCGATGTAGCCGTAGCGGACGGAGGCCGACAGCGTCTTGGAAAAGCTGCTGACGCGAATCACCCGATCCAGCCCGTCGAAGGCGGCCAGTCGCGGCGCCGGTTGTTCTTCGAAGTCGCCGAAGATGTCGTCTTCGACAATGACCAGTCCGTGGGGCGCGGTGAGTTTCAACAGACGGTGCGCGACAGTGGCGCTCAAGCTCGCACCGGTTGGATTCTGCACGGCGGAGTTGGTGATGTAGATGCGCGGCTTGTGGGTCTCCAGCACGGTGGCAAATGCCGCGAGATCGGGGCCGGTCGGCGTGAAGGGGACGCTGACCACGTTGGCGCGGTGAGCTCGCAGCAGCGCCATGAAGTTGAAGTAACAAGGATCGTCGACGACGACGGTGTCGCCGGGCTCGAGCAGGAAGCGGCACACCAGATCGATGGCCTGCGAGCAGGAGTCCGTCAGCATGACCTGCTCGGGCGTGGCTTCGACGCCCTGTTCCCACAGCCTTCTCGTGATCAAGGAGCGCAGCGTGTCCGCACCCTGGGTCGGTGCATATTCAAAGAGAGTCGCTCCGCTGCCGTCCCGCGCGGCGGCTCGCAAAGCTTTGCGCATCGTCTCGTGCGGCATCCAGCTTTCAGGCAGCCAGCCGCAACCGGGCCGAGCGCTGGTTTCGTCGGCTCGCAATGCCTGGCGCATCATCCAGAGCGGATCCACGGTGGGATCGGTGTCCGCACTGAGCTCCGCCAGATCCAGCGGCGCGAGCGGGGCGGCCACATAAAAACCCGAACCGAGCCTGGGCTGCACGACGCCTTCGGCCGCCAGCCGGCCATAAGCTTCCACCACCGTGGATTTGGAAACGTTCATGGTTTCCGCCATGGCGCGCACTGAAGGTATGCGAGATCCGGGCGTGTACTGGCGGCGGTCGATCCTCGTCTGGATGACCCGCATGACCTGGCCCACCAGGGTGGGCTCGGACTGTTCGGCTGATTCGACCATGACAGTTTGCTTATATCGTACTGGACTGTCCTTGGCCATTGTCCGCCGCTTCCAACAAGATCGCGGCCATGAACAGTCGAGATCAAGGGCTCACACTGGGCCTCATCGCGGTGGTGATTTTCAGCGGTTCTTTGCCGGCAACGCGGGCCGCCATCACCGGCTTCGAGCCCATGTTTCTGACCGCGGCTCGCGCGTTGCTGGCGGCGCTTGGCGCCGTTCTCGCGCTGGCCTTTTTCGCAAACGAGCGGCCGGAGCGGTCCGAGCTGCGTTCGCTGATCGTGGTGGCGGCTGCGGTGGTCGTTGGGTATCCCTTGCTCAGCGCGATTGCGCTCACTGAGATCAGCGCGGCTCGGGGCTTGTTGTTCACCGGACTGTTGCCGCTGTCGACCGCGATGTGGGCGGTGGCGCGTGGAGGAGAGCGTCCGCATCCCGCGTTCTGGGTGTTCGCCGCTGCCGGCTCGGCGCTGCTTGCGGTCTATGCTTTGAGTAATGGCGGCAATGAGGGAGCTCTGGTCGGTGACTCCTTGATGGTGGTGGCCATCGTGGTCTGTGGGCTCGGTTATGCGGAAGGCGCGGTGTTGTCTCGTCGGCTCGGAGGCTGGCAGGTCATTTGCTGGGCGCTGGTCGTCGCCGCCCCCGTCATGCTCGCGCTCGCTTTGTTCACCTGGCCGGCTCAGTGGCCGAGTGCGCGTTCCTCGGCTTGGCTCGGCCTTGGCTACGTGGCCTTGTGGTCCATGCTGATCGGGTTCTTCTTTTGGTATCGCGCGCTGGCCATCGGCGGCGCGTCCCGCGTCGGTCAGATACAGCTATTACAGCCGCTGCTGGGTATCGGATTGTCGGCGGCGCTGCTTCACGAACGCGTCGCCTGGCCCCTGGTCGCGACCGCCGTCGGTGTGGTCGGCTGCGTCGCTGGCGCACGTCGGGCAGCCTGAGCTGCCCGTTACAAGACGAACTCCGCATCGATGCCACAGTTGTCCAGGAAGCGCTGGTCGTGGGAGACGACGATCAGCGCGCCGTGGAATTGCGCCACCACATTTTCCAGGAACTCGATGTTGGCTAGGTCGAGATTATTGGTGGGCTCGTCGAGGAGCATGAGCTCGGGCTTTTGCGTGCCCAGCAGGCCGCGCGCCAAGGCGGCGCGGACTCGCTCGCCGCCGCTCAGGTCGCGGACTTTCTGAAAGACGGCGTCTCCCGCGAACAGGAAGCGGGCGAGGTCGTTGCGAATGCCGCTCTCGTTGTCGGCGGATACCGCGCGAATGTTGTCAAGGACGCTCGCGTCTTCGTCGAGCACGCTGCCGCGCTGGTCGAGATAAAGCGTCACTAAATTGCCGCGGTTCAAGTGGCCGCGCGTTTCGAAGAGCGTGCCCATCAATGCTTTGAGTAACGTCGACTTGCCGGAGCCGTTCGCGCCCTTCAGCGCGATTCTCACATTGCCGCGCCAGGCGAAGTCGACATCGGTGGCGAAGATCCAGTCGTTGAAACGAATGTTGAAGCCATCGGCTTCGGCGACCAGCTTCTGCGCGGGCAACTCGTGGCCGAGCAAGTCGGCGTACATCACGGGATCGACTTTGACCTGACTCAATGCCTCGCGCGCCTTGTGAACCGCTGCTTCGGCTCGATTGACCAGGGCCGTGTCGCGCTTGCCGCTGGTCACTTGCGCCTGGCGTTTGCGGCCGCCGGCAACGATCCTCGGAATGTCGCCACGCGCGGCGGCTTTGACGCCGCGACGATTGCGCTTCTCCTGCCGCTCGCGTTGTTCGAATCGATGTTCGATGGCGGCGTCGCGTTCGCGCTTGGCTTGATCGAGCGCGGAGGTGAGTCGCGTCCGCTCTCGTTCCTTCTCGATGACGTAGTCGTGCCAGTTGCCCCCGAACTTCATCAGGCCGGTGTTGGAGAGCTCCAGAATGTCGTCACAGAGCTCCAGACATTCGCGGTCGTGAGAAATCAGCAGCACACCGCCGGTGTGGGCCTGTAGAAACTGCCTCACCGCCTCGCGGCCGTCGCGATCCAGGTCGTTGGTGGGCTCATCGAGAATCAGAAAGCCGTCTTCCAGCGCTTGTGCAAGTCGCACGCGGGTCCATTGGCCGCCGCTCAGCTGCGTGCATAGCGCCTGACGATCGATGTTCGCGAGCAGACGCTCGCGTGTGAGCGACCACTCATGACGATCGGCGAGGAACTCGGCAACCGTGATGGCCTGGGGCTGCTGGCGCTGAGCGAATACTTTGACGGGACCGTGACGTTGAATGCTGCCGTGGGTCGGCTCGAGCTCACCGGCGATCAGTCGGGCAAGAGTGGTCTTGCCGACGCCATTGGGCCCGACCAGCGCGGAACGCACGGCGCTCAGGGGAAAACTCAGGTTCTTGAACAGCTCGCGACCATTGGCGAGCTCATACGCGACGTCGCGTACTACGACGATTGGAGACATAAGCAACCTCTAACGCGCGCGCACGCGCGTCCGCTTGGACAGGAAAATAAAGCGTGGAAATGAGGTTGTTTATTCGCGCATAGAGCTCTGGACTTGCGTCCAGAGGCGGCCATTGTAATCGATCACCGTAGTCGATGTCGCCGCCGTTTTCAGCCGGCGGCGCACCGACACATGCTCGCAACGATTTCAGCGAGCGGCCAGGAGTTGCTTGATCTTCGCTTCCGTTTCGGCGTAGTTGCCTTCGCCGTAGTGCCGATACACGATCCGGCCCTCGGCATCGATCAGGTACTGCGCGGGCCAGAATTGATTGTCGTAAGCGCTCCAGGTCTGGTACTCGTCGTCGAGCGCGACGGGATACTCGATGTTGAAGCGCTTCACCGCTTTTTGCACGCTGCCCGGGAGCTTCTCGTGGTCATACTCCGGCGTGTGCACGCCGACGATCACCAGGCCCCGGTCGTGATAGCGGCGATGCCACTCGTTGACGTGCGGCGTGACCCGGATGCAGTTGATGCATTCCTGGGTCCAGAACTCCACCAGCACCACCGAGCCGCGCAGCTGCTGCATCGTCAGCGGCTTGCTGTTGATCCAACCTGTGATGCCTTTGAACTCCGGCGCAAGCGGGGCGGCGCCATGGCTGGCTGGCGGTACAGGCTCCGCGCCAACGTCGTGGTTGCAGCCGGAAGCCAACAGGCAGAGGGAGACGGCGACAATCTGCTTGAACATCGAAGGACCTCCTGAAACGCGCCCTGGATCGGCGTTGGGAGGAGTTTTGGGGAGGTTTGTATTCGGTGGATGTCAGAAGCCGGGCTGATTGTAGCGTTGTTACGGAAACGGGCCGCCAGATACATTAGCGTACATATCCGGGTTCAGGCGGTCGCTACGCCTCTTGCGATGTTGAGAATCTCGGCCAGGGTCCAGGCGTTGTCGATGCTGGCCGCGCGACGCGCAGCGCTGTCGCCATGTTCGATCATATCGACGAACGCGTCGAGCTCCAGGCGGAAGCCGTCTTCACGAGGTACTGGAATGGTTTCGGTTGGGTTGCGCCAGTCGCTGCCCCGTCGCAGCCGGAAGCTCGGGGTTTGCGAACGGATGGTGTGGTTCTGAAATTCGGTTTCTATGATGCCCCCGCTGCCGGCGATGAGGGCGGAGCGGTGCAGTCCGGTGGCGAAACTGCAGGTGACTTGGGCTATGGCGCCGCTTGCAAATTCGAGCGTGGCGGCCAATGTTTCATCGACGTCGTTGCGCCAACGGGCGACTGCCGACACGCGGGTGGGGCGGTTGCCGATGAGTTGCCGAATGAAACTCACTGGGTAGCAACCGGAATCTAACAGGGCGCCGCCTCCGAGGGAGGGATCGAGCCGGATGTCGTTGGGGTTGTTGAGAGTAAATCCGCAGGCTGCCGTGATGGTTTGTATCTCGCCGATGGCGCCCTCGGCGATCAGCCGTTCGATCTGCTGCATCATCGGCTGATACAAATAAGGATACCCTTCGAGCAGCACCACACTCGCCGCATCCGCCGCCTCGAACATCTCCAGCGCTTCCGCCTCCGACAGCGCCAGCGGCTTCTCACATAGCACATGCTTGCCAGCTCTCAAGGCTGCAATCGACCAAGGTGCGTGCAGGCTGTTCGGCAAGGGAATGTAAACCGCGTCGATATCCATCGCGCCCAGCAACTCCTCGTAACTCAGCGCTCTCTCAATCCCATGCGCCCTCGCAAACTCCGCGGCCTTCGCGGCATCCCGACTCCCCACCGCCACCACTTCCACCCGCTGCGACAACCTCGCCCCCGCCACAAACCCCGCAGCGATGCGCGCAGCGCCGAGAATACCGAGTCGGATTGGATGGTTCATGGAGTTAGAAACGCGCACTTGGTGATTGTCATCGGCGAGCTTGCCGCGGCAGTCATCGGGCGGCATCCCTGTGCTTGAGGATTTCTGCAGCCGATATCCGCGAATCGGCAGCGCGTTTTCTTCTGCGCACCTGTTGTAGCCAGGAGTCCACGGAGGGGCGAGAGGCAATTCTTTCCAACTCGCCGCGTAGATATTCTTGCAGGGATTTGCCTTGGAGCGCTGCCCGCGCGACGAGCTGAGCTCGGACTCGCTCGGGAACGTCTCGAACGGTGATTCGGATGGCCATGCCCGGACTATGCCAGCATCAGAGTCAGGTTTGCAGCTGGGCCTTTACCGGGACTCGATCTGGCCGCCGCCGAGGGCGATGTAGAGGGAGACCAGGTTGGAGACTTCGGAGCGGCGGATCTGGAGGAGGGCTTGTTCGGCGGCGAAGAGGTTGCGTTCGGCGTCGAGGACTTCGATGTAGCTGACGACGCCTTCGTTGTAGCGGCGGTGGGCGAGCTCGGCGAGGGTGCGTTGGGCGGCGGTGGCGCGTTCCTGGGCGTGGACTTGTTCGGAGAGGAAGCGGCGGCCGGCGAGGGCGTCGGAGACTTCCTGGAAGCTGACCTGGACGGTGCGTTCGTAGTCGGCGATGGCGATGTTCTCGCGGGCCTCGGCGACGGTGAGGTTGCCGCGGCGGGCGCCGAAGTCGAATAGGGGCAGGCTGATGGTGGGGCCGTAGGACCAGCTGCGACGATCGTTGCCGACCAGGTCATCGAGCTCAGTCGACGAGTATCCGTAACTGCCAGTCAGCGTGATCGAAGGAAAAAACGCCGCACGAGCAGCGCCGACATTCGCACGCGCGGCGCGCAGGCGAAGTTCGGCCCCGAGGATGTCGGGGCGATTCGAGAGCAGATCGGAAGGCAGCCCCGCCGCCAATGTTTCTAAACGCGCTTGCTCCGCCAAGGCCAGCGGCGCGGGCAGAGGCTCGGCAATCACGCGCCCAACCAACGTCGTTAGCAAGTTCTCGTTCTGTGCCTTGGTAAACCGCAACGCCGCCAATTCGGTCTCCGCTTGAGTCAGCAAAGTCTCGGCCTGGCGAAAATCGAGCGCCGAAGTCACGCCCGCATCCAATCGCTTCTTCGCGATGCGCAGCCCTTCACGACGACTCTCGACCGTCGCTTCCGCCAGATCGAGCCGCTCTTCAGCCTCAAGCAAAGCGAAATAGGCCAACGCCACATCGCGAATCAACGAGAGCTGAAATGACCTCGTGGCCTCGACAGTCGCGAGATACTCGGCGCGCGCCGCATTAGAAAGATTGCGGACCCGCCCCCAGAAATCCAGCTCGAACGAAGCGACGCCTGCCCCGACCGAATATCGATCGAAAGTCACGCTGCTGCCAGGCGCCGCGCTGATACCCTGGCTCGCCGCACTCTCGGGCCCGAGCCCCGTGCGCGTCCCGTCGGCACTGACGACAATAGTAGGCAGCCGCTCCGAGCGCTGAATCCGATACAGCCCTCGCGCCTCTTCAATCTGCGCCACCGCGATCACCAGATCTCGATTGTTCGCCAGCGCGGTGGAGATCAAAGCCTCGAGCCGTGGGTCCACGAAGAAATCCCGCCACCCAAGCGTGGTGGGCTGCACCCCAGCGGCCGAATCCTCCACATAGCCTTCGGAGTAACGGTCCGGCGTCGGCAACTCCGGACGCACATGACGAGGCGCCAGACAAGCACCGAGCTGCAAGCTCATGGCGACGACCACAAAGGCAGTGGAGACCCTACCCATTGGCGGACTCCGGAATATCTCTCGTCGCAGCCGGCGGCCGGCGCGGGCTGCGCGCGATCCACCGCCGCACGCTCATATATAAGAGAGGAATGAAGAACACGCCGAGGATGGTTGCGGCAATCATGCCGCCCATCACGCCCGTGCCGACCGCGATACGGCTGGCGGCCCCAGCGCCGCTCGACAGCACCAGCGGCACCATGCCAAGAATGAACGCGAGCGAAGTCATGACGATGGGCCGCAACCGCAGCTTGACCGCATTCATGGTCGCGTCCAGCGGCGTCTTGCCATGAGCTTCTTCTTCCAGCGCGAACTCGACGATCAGAATGGCGTTCTTCGCCGCCAGACCGATGATCGCGATCAGCCCGACGTTGAAATAAACATCCGCCGGCAGGCCGCGCAGCATGGTGAACAGCACGGCTCCCAACACGCCGAGTGGCACGATCAGCAGCACTGACAATGGCACCGACCAGCTCTCATACAACGCCGCCAGTAACAAAAACACGACGATGAGCGACAAGCCGAGCAGCGCGCCCACCTGTCCGCCGGCCTGTTGTTCCTCGTACGAGATGCCGGTCCATTCGAAATCGAGCCCGTCCGGCAACTGTTCGGCGAGGCGCGCCATTTCATTCATGGCCTCGCCGGTGGAGCGGCCCGGCGCGGGCGAGCCCGAGATCGTCATGGCAGGATAGCCGTTGTAACGCTCCATCTGTGGCGGGCCGGCGGTCCACTCGGTGGTCGTGAACGCGCCGAATGGAACCATCTCTCCCTGCGCGTTTCTCACTCGCAGCGCCAGAATATCCTCCGGCGTCATGCGATAGAGCGCATCGGCTTGCAACAACACGCGCAGAATGCGTCCTTCGCGGCTGAAGTCATTCGCGTACGCGCTAGCAAACGAAATCGCGAGCGTGGCGTTCACGTCGGCAATGGAAAGTCCCAGCGCCCGCGCTTTGATCCTGTCGATGAGGACTCGCAGCTGCGGCGAGTCCGCTTGCCCTTCGGGACGAACCGCAGAGAGCAGGGGGCTCTGACTCGCGGCGACCAGCATCTGATTGCGTGCATTGAGCAACGCTTCCCGCCCAAGCCCGGCGCGGTCCTGCAGTTTGAACGTGAATCCCGCTGCGACGCCGAGCGACGGGATCGACGGCGGATTCAACGTGAAGATCATCGCCTGTTTCACTTGCGACAACGCCGTGTTGGCCTTGCCGACCAGAGTCAGCGCGTTGTTCGCTTCGCCGGGACGGTCTTCCCACGGTTTCAAAGAAACAAACGACATCGCATTCGACTGGCCCTGCCCGAAGAAGCTGAAGCCGCGAATGAACACGATACTGCGTGTCTGTGGCTGCGCGCGATAGAACGCGCGAACCTGATCGATGGCCTCGTTGGTGCGGGTGATCGTCGCGCCGGGCGGCGCTTGCACGACGGTGATGACCGAACCCTGATCCTCCGCGGGCAAGAAGCTTCCCGGCAGTCGCATGAACAGGATGAGCGTCAGTCCCACCATCAACAGAAACACGGCGAGAAATTGGAGCGGCCGGCCGAGGATCTGGCCCACCCGGCCTTGATAACGGTCGGTCACTCGGCCGAACCAATGATTGAATCCGTCGAAAAAGCGCTCGAACCATTTGCCGACGCGGCTCTTCGCGTGCCCATGCTGCTCCCCGCCGTGCGCATCCTCCGGCTTGAGCAAAGTGGCGCAAAGCGCTGGCGTAAGCGTGAGGGCGAGCAGGGCTGAGAACGCGATGGAAAGTGCGAGCGTGAGCGAGAACTGGCGATAGATGCCACCCGTGGAGCCAGGAAAAAACGCCATGGGCACGAACACTGCAACCAGCACCAGCGTGATGCCGATGATCGCCGAGGTGATTTGCGTCATGGCCTTGACCGTCGCTTCGTACGGCGGCAAGCCTTCCTCCGTCATGATGCGTTCGACGTTCTCGACCACGACGATGGCGTCATCGACCAGGATGCCGATCGCCAGCACCATGCCGAACAACGTCAGCACATTGATGGAGAAGCCGAGCACCCACAGACCCAGGCACGCGCCTGCCAGCGCGATGGGCACGACGATGGTCGGAATCAAAGTCGCGCGCCAGTTCTGCAGAAACAGAAACATGACCAGGAACACCAGCGCCATCGCCTCGACCAGCGTCTTTACGACTTCGTCCACTGAGATGCTGATGAACGGCGTCGTGTCATAGGGCACAGCCCAGCTGATGTCCTGGGGAAAGTTGCGTTGAAGCTGCGTCAGACGCGCCTTGACGCCCTCCGCAGTCGCGAGGGCATTGGCGCCAGTCGAGAGTTGAATGCCCATGCCGGCAGCCGGCTTGCCATCGAGCTCCAGATCGGACCCATAGCTTTGCGCGCCAAGTTCGACGCGGGCCACGTCGCCGAGGCGTACCGCGGATCCATCCGGGTTCGCACGCAGGATGATGGAAGCGAATTGCTCCGCCGTGGTGAACCGATTCTGAGTGAGAATCGGCGCATTCAACTCTGACGCGTGCGCAAGCGGGCGATCGCCGAGCTGTCCGCCAGGAGACTGCGTGTTTTGTTCCTGCACGGCCGCGAGCACTTCGGCTGCCGATAAGCTGTACGTTGTAAGACGGTCCGGATCGAGCCAGACGCGCATCGCGTACTCGGACGAAAACGAGCGAATGTCACCGACGCCGGGCACGCGACGAAGCTCGTCGATGACGCGCGTGGCGGCGAAGTTGCCCAGCTCGAGCGAATTCGTCTCACCGCTCTTGGACGTGAGCGCCACGATCATCAGAAAGCTGGACGACGCCTCGCGGACCAGAATGCCTTGACGACGCACTTCCTCGGGCAGCCGTTGCTCCACCGCGCGCAGGCGGTTCTGAACATTCATCTGCGCCACATCGATGTCCGTGCCCGAAGAGAACGTCACCGTGATCGAGGCGCTGCCATTCGACTGGCTGGACGAAGACATATAGAGAAAGCCTTCGACGCCGTTGAGCTCCTGCTCGATCACCTGCGTGACGTTTGTTTCCAGGGTTGCGGCGTCGGCGCCGGGATACGTCACGCCGATAGTGAGCGAAGGCGGCGCGATGTCGGGGTATTGCTCGATGGGTAGCGAGCGCAGCGCCAGCATGCCGGCGAGCAGGATCCCAAGCGCGATCACCCAGGAGAAAATCGGCCGGTCGATGAAGAAGCGCGGCGACACTCCTCAGCGCTCCGTCGGCTGCGCGGACTTGTCGGGCGGCTGGTTCGCCGGGGCGGCGATGCGAACACGCGCACCCGGCTGAACTTTCTGGAGCCCGTCGACGATGACGCGATCGCCGCTCTCGAGCCCTTCGAGCACTACCCATTGATCGCCTTGCTGCGTGCCGAGTTTGATCGGCCGCGCGGCGACTGTGTCACCTTCATCTACGACTAGTACGTTTGCTCCCGAGGGCGTGAGTTGTACGGCACGCTGAGGAATCGAGAAGCCGTGCGGCCGAACACCCACTTCGATCCGCGCACGTACGAACTGTCCGGGCAAGAGAATGCGTTCCGGATTCGGGAACTCCGCACGGATGGCCGCCGTGCCAGTCGCCTGGTCGATCGACAGATCAAGGAAGTCGAGATGACCGGGGTGAGTGTAGGGCGTGCCGTCTTCCAGCAAGAGCGTGACTGCCACTTTGCCAAGCTCGGGGACTTTGAGCGTGCCCGCCGCCATCTCACGGCGGATCGATAATAAGTACGCGCTCGACTGCGAAAAATTCACAAAGATCGGATCGAGCTGCTCGATGGTCGTGAGCAAAGTCGCCGCCGATGCGCTGACCAGTGCGCCTTCGGTAACCTGTGCGCGACCGGCGCGACCCGCGATCGGCGCGGTGACGGTGGTATAACTCAGGTTTAGTTTGGCGCTCTCCAGTTGCGCCTGTGTCTGCGCGACATCGGCCTCGGCGGTGCGTAGCCGAGCCATCGCGGCATCGAATTCCTGCTGACTGATCGCCTGTTCCTGTACCAGACCTTTGTAACGTTCGACATCCTGTTTGGCGTTGGCCGCCGTGGCCAACGCACGAGTGAGTGCTGCTTCCACGGCGCTGGCGCTGGCGCGTAGTTCGCGCGGGTCGATCAGGAACAGGGTCTGACCGGCTTTGACGTCGCTGCCTTCGTTGTAAAGACGTCGCTCCACGATGCCGTCGACTCGCGCACGCACCTGAGCGGTGCGCACGGCCTGCACGCGACCTGGCACCTCGGTAATATTTTCGAGAGATTGGGCCTTCGCGACGAAGACCTCGACTTCTGGCGGTGGAGGCGCGGGCGGAGCGTTACCGCCACAGGCGCCGAGCAGAACGAAACAAACGACTCCGCTACCTCTGGCCAGCTGCAGCATGTGGGCGCCTTGGATGTCAGCGTTACAACATCCCGGCGTAACGCGGGGTCATGTGTTTTGGTTGCGTACGTTCGCGTATAGCCCCGGCTTGCTGGAAAATCAATATGGAAACGCCGCCAGCAACATCGAGCTCCTGGCGGCCTTCATCGAACCCACTGAATTATTCGGCGACCCAGACGAAGCCTTCCGCGCGCTTTTCGAATTTGCCCAGGCCAGGATACGGGAAATGCACGGCGTAGATGCGCTGGCCGCTGGCTGCGCTCTTCTCGAGCAATTCGATGCGGCTCTTCTCGGCGGTCGGAGCATCGCGATCGAACGCGATGGTCCAGTCAGGCTTCTGCACCGAGACCACGAAGTGATGCATGGAGTCGCCGATATACAGCAGCGAGCTATCGCCCGAGCTGATCAGGAAGCCGGAATGGCCGGGCGTGTGGCCACGGATCTCGACTGCTTTGACTGCGCCAGGAAGCAGGTCCGCGTTGGGCTCGAACGCAGCGACCTTGGGCGACATCGCCGCGACCACCGCCTCATATTTGTCGAGGCCGACGCTTGCAGCGGTTTCGGCGGTCAGACCCTGCAGGAATGCCCAGTCCGCCTTCGCGATGTGAATCGTCGCGTTCGGGAAAACGAGCGCGCCCTCGGCATTCACGAGACCGCCGACATGATCGCCATGCGGATGTGAAATGAAAATATCGGTGACGCTGCCGGCGTCGATGCCGCCTTCAGCCATTGACTTCATCAGACCGCCCGCGCTCGGGCCAAAGTTCGCGCCAGCGCCGGTGTCGAACAACAGCACTCGGTCCGTGGTCTTCACCAGCAAGGGGTGAATGGTGAGGCTGATCTTGTCCGTGGGCAGGCCGTTGGCGCTCAGCACCTGCGCGACCTCTTCGGGCGTCTTGCCGACGCCGACAGTCTTGTTGTCGTTCGGGAATTCCAGGCCGCCGTCGAGCAGCGCGACGCCAGTGAACTGGCCGATGCTGAAGCTCTGAGCGTTGGTCTGGCTGGGCTGCACCGGCGCGGGCGTTTCCTGTTCAGCCTTTGGGGCGGCAGGAGCGGCGGGCTCACGCGAGCACGCGGCGAGTGACAGGGCGGCGATAACGGCGAATGAAATAGAAGCAATGGGTTTGTTCATGGAGCTCCCTCTGAGAAGGGTGGCAATTATAGCCTCACAGCTTGAGCTTGCCGCGCATCTGAGCCAGCGCAACCTCACCGAGCGGCTCGCGGCCGTGAACACGGAAGCTGTCGGCCCATTCGCGTGCGAAATCTCGCTGATACTTCACGTTGATGCAAGCGGTCACCGTCATGGCGATCAACGCGCCCAAAGAAGCGAGCGCCATGTCTTTCTGCGCGTCCCAGATATCGCCCTGCGAACCGAGAAACGCCGCGCCGAGCTCGCCGCCGAACATGACTGCCGCGCCCCATTCGATCAGCTCATAGAGCATCGAAGTGGACATGGTGAGATCGAGCGGCAGGAAATAGCCCCAGAAGCCGCGCACGCTGGCGATGCGCAGAAAGACTTCTCGAATGGGGTAGGCGAGCAGCAGGCCGTAGCCGAAGTGCACCAGCCGATCGTAGTTATTGCGCTCCCAACCGAAAATCTCGTTGATGGAAATGCCGAGCCACTGTCGCGCGGCTTCTTCGTACGGGACTTCAGCGTAGGTGTAGTGCGAGCCGATGGTGTGCAGGCACAAGAACACGAACAGCGCGGTGTACGAGATGCGGGACAACGGGAACACGCGATAGGTGCCCACCAGGACCGCGATGCCGATCAGCGTCAGCACGTTTTCGAGCAGCCAGTCGGAGCGGTGGAGCGGGGCAATGGCGCAGACGATCCACAGCACCGAATAGGCAATGGCCAGCGTCGTCAGATAGGTCTTGCGGCTCAAGCGGCAGTCCTGAAATCAAACAGATGGCGCGCAATGTACCCCAGCAGCGAGCCTCGATGTGGGAGGCAGTCGGCAACTCGCGCGCCGGCAGGGCTGTGTCAGTCCTTGCAAAGATATTCACACGCGAGTGAGTGAGTATTGACGGCGGGGGTGGCCGCGAGCATTATCGATGCCACGCGCTGGCGCTAAGACCGGCGTCTTCAGCAAGGGGGGAAAGGTATGAGGACCGGTGTGCTTGCGTCCGCCTCGGCGGTCGCTGTGTTGGTCGCGCCCATGGCGGCGATGTCACAATCGACGGGCGACGGCGCGCAATTAGAAGAAGTCATCGTTACCGCGACCCGTCGCAGCGAACGACTGCAGGATGTGCCTCTCAGCATCAGTGCGTTCTCCCAGGAAGATCTGACGACCAAGGGCATCGTCGGCTATGAAGGGCTGGCGCGCGAAACGCCGGGCGTGGTGCTCAACAAGCCCAGCGCCAACTTCAACAATTTCACCGCGCGCGGTATCGCCACCAACGGCTACGGCGCGAATTTGCAGAGCACGGTCGCCGTATATATCGACGAGTTGCCCATCTCGACCATCGGCAACACGACGGTGCTCGATCCCAATCTCTACGACGTCGAGCGCATCGAATTCTTGCGCGGCCCGCAGGGCACGCTGTTCGGATCGGGCTCGCTGTCGGGCGCGCTACGCATTCTGACCAAGAGCCCGGATCTCGCGAACTACGACGCCTCGGCAATGGTGGACACCGGACTGACGGATGGCGACGCTCTGCGCCAGCGTTACAACGCCATGGTCAACGTGCCGCTGGTCGACGACAAACTCGGCCTGCGCATGGTCGGGTTCTATAGAAATGAAGAGGGTTACCTCGAGAACGTCGGCACTGGCGAGAAGAACGCGAATACCTTGGTCGATTGGGGTGGCCGGGCCATCCTGCTGTGGAAACCGAACGATGATTTGTCGGTGCGGTTGCTGGTTTCGCACGAAGACAGCAATCCCGAGGATTCTTCGCTCACCAGCCCATCGTTGGGCCGTAACAAGCGGGTCTCGGATCGCCCGGACCTGTTCGTGGGCAAGCTCACGAATTACAACGCAACCATCGAGTACCAATTCCCCGGCGCGCACTTCACCAGCTCGTCGACTTACTCCACGTTCGATCAGAAGTTCTACGTCGACCTGGCCGGCACGTTCAATGGAGCGATTGCCTTCGGCCTGGACGCAAATGGCTATCAGGACACGTTCGTCGAAGAGGTGCGGCTCGCGTCCGATCCGGACGGCAAATTCGACTGGATCATCGGCGGCTTTTACCTCGATCGTCGCCACGACGTCGATTATTTCTATCGCTCGTCGCCCGAGTTCCTGGCCGCGCGTGGCATCACCGGCCTGCCGGACGAGTATTACCAGCGGCAATACAACCACGCTATTTCGCACGAGATCGCGGGCTTCGGCGAGCTCACTTATCACGTGAGCGACCGCTTCTGGATCACCACCGGCATGCGCTACGGTAGCGTCGATGCTCGCGCTTACGTCGAAGGCGGGTATACCAGCCCGTATCTGGCGTACGCGTTGGCCGGAGTCTCCGGGCCGCTTCCGATCACGCAACTCGCGCCGGCGGTCGGCGTGAAGGCAGAAGGACGTCGACCGTCTTATAAGGTCAGCGCATCGTTCCAGCCGATTCCAGAGCTCACCACTTACGCAACGGTCTCGACCGGTTTTCGCGCGCCCGTCGTCAACGGCTTCGCGGGCCGGGCGAGCGTCGTAGACCCAACCGATCTGGTCATTCCGAACGGCGCGGACACCGACAAAATCCAGAATTACGAAATCGGCGCCAAGGGCACCTGGCTCGATGGCCTGCTGACGACCAACGTCGCCGCGTATGTCATCGACTGGAGTGACATCCAGGTCCAGGCGAATCGCGTTTCGGATTCGGTGCAGTTCGCCACCAATATCGGCGAGGCGCGCAGCAAAGGTTTCGAGTTCGAAATCACGGCTATACCGATTGCTGACCTCCATCTCGGTTTGAGCGGGTCGTTCAATCGCGCCCACGTCACGAAACTTTCGCCTCAAGAGGCCGCGATCTCGGGCGCAGTTCCCGATGCACGCCTGGCCGCACCGAAGTTTCAGGGTGCGGCGTACGCGCAATATGACTTCGATTTCATCGCGAGCACGCGCGGCTCGCTTGCGGTTGCCTTCCAGCATGTGGATTCGTTCCCAAGCTCGTTTCCTCGAGTGCCGGGTGCGCCGAATCGCGTGCTGCCGACTTACGGTTATACGGACAGCTACAACAATGTGAATGTCACGTTGGGCGCGAGCCTGGATCAGCTGTCCGTCACCGCGTATGTCGAGAATCTGTTCGACGACGATTCGATTACATACATCCATCCCGAGGCATTCCTGGCGAGCAGGTTCGGCACCATGCGACCGCGCACCGTGGGTCTGCGTCTCAACTACGACTTCTAGGAGCTACTGTTGTCGACCGCCGCAGCCGCGCGGCCCGACGCACGAGCCTGGACCGTGCTCGGCATGCTGTGCTTCGTGTATGTGTTGAACTTCCTGGATCGGCAGCTGCTGTCGATCCTGGCCAAGCCGATCCAGGACGATCTCGGTGTGACCGACGGTCAGCTCGGGCTGATCAGCGGATTGTATTTCGCGCTGTTCTATTGCCTGATCTCCATCCCGGTGGGCTGGCTGGCGGATCGGACCAATCGAGTGCGCGTGCTGTCGTTTGCGTGCGCGCTGTGGAGTGCGGCGACGGTCGCTTGCGGGTTCTCTTCGACCTATCCGCAGCTCGTCGCGGCGCGCATGGCGGTCGGAGTGGGCGAGGCCGGCGGTGTGCCGCCGTCCTACGCCATCATTTCTGACTATTTTCCTTCGGGCACGCGCGGCACGGCGCTCGGTTTGTTCAATCTCGGGCCACCGTTAGGGCAGGCGCTCGGCGTCGCATTCGGCGCATCGATCGCGGCTAGCTACAGCTGGCGGAGTGCGTTCGTCGTACTTGGCGCGGTCGGGATCGCCGCAGCGGCCATGGTGTATTTGTTCGTTCGAGAGCCGGTTCGCGGCGGCCTCGATTTCGTGCCGACATCTGCGCCCACGCCGATGAAGTCAGCCGGCTTTCGAGCGACGATCCTGATGTTCTTCTCGCATCCCGTGCTGCGGCTCGTGTCGTTTGCCTGTGGCGCCACTCAGTTCGTCACGTATGCCTCGCTGAATTTCACCACGCTCTTTGTGATGCGCGAGAAAGGCATGACGTTGAATGAGATCGCGCTTTATTACGCGCTGCTGATCGGCATCGGAATCAGCGCCGGCATGTATGTGTCCGGCCGTTTGATCGACCGGTACGCGCGGCAAGGCAAAAAGGCGTATGCGCTGGTGCCTGCGGTCGGGCTGTCGCTGGCGATTCCATTCTTCGTCGGTTTCGTGTGGGCCCCAACCTGGCCGCTTGCGATGCTGTTTCTGGTGGGGCCCACTTTTTTCAACTACTTCTATCTGTCGCCCGCGGTCGCGCTGGTGCAGGAAGAAGTGCTGCCGCAGGAAAGAGTGCTGTCAGGCGCGTTGTTGCTGCTGGTGATGAACCTCATCGGGCTGGGGCTCGGGCCCACTTACCTGGGCGCGGTCAGCGATCTGCTGCGCGTCGCGCATCCGAACAACTCGCTGCAGTTGGCGTTCTACACGCTCGTGCCTTTTTACATTCTCGCCGTCATTCTGTTTCTGGTGCTGGCGCGTAAGCTCGAGCACGAAACGGCCGCGATCGGAGATAAACATTGATGTCGTCAGTTCTGCGGGCGATGGCGCTGACCGCCGCTGCTATGATTGCGTTTCCTGCCGCAGCCCAAAATCCCCTCGTTCGCGCGCCAAGCGGCGCTGTCCAGGGAGAGTCGCACGGTGCCGTGGATGTATATAAAGGGTTGCCGTATGCGCGGCCTCCTATGCGATGGAAACCGCCAGTTGCCGTGCCCGCGTGGAGCGGTGTGCGCGATGCGACGAAGTTCGGCGCCTCCTGCATGCAGCCGAAGTCGCGACCTGGCAGCATCTATGCCTCCGAGCTGGGGGAAATGAGTGAGGACTGCCTGTTCCTCAATGTTTGGTCCAAGCAGGGCGTTCGCGATGCGCCGGTGATGGTTTGGATCCATGGCGGCTCGCTGACGACGGGTTCGAGCGCGGAGGCCATGTACGACGGCGCGAAGCTGGCCGAACGTGGCGTTGTCGTCGTATCGATCAATTACCGCCTGGGTGCGCTCGGCTATCTTGCTCATCCTCTGCTGAGCGCCGAATCGCCGGACAAAGTCTCGGGTAACTACGGGTTGCTCGACCAGATCGAGGCGCTGCGCTGGGTGCAAAAGAACATCGCAGCCTTCGGCGGCGATCCCTCGAATGTGACGATCGCGGGCGAGTCCGCCGGCGCGCTCAGCGTGATGTATCTGATGGCTTCGCCGGCCGCGCGAGGACTGTTCCACAAGGCCATCGCACAGAGCGCTTACATGATTTCGACGCCGGAGCTGAAGCAAGCGCGCTTTGGCGAACAGGCGGCTGAAGCCATCGGCAGCCAGATCGCGACGGCGCTCGGTGCGACAGACCTGGCAGGCCTGCGAGCCATCGATGCGGCAAAGCTGATGGAAGGCACGGCCAAGGTGGGCTATTTCCCGCTCGGCACGATCGATGGGCGCGTCCTGCCTCGTCAGCTGGTCGATGTGTTCGATCGAGGCGAGCAAGCGCCGGTGCCCATCGTTGCGGGCTTCAATAGCGGTGAAATCCGTTCGCTGCGCTTTCTCGCACCGCCAGTGCCAGCGGATGCCGCGAAGTACGAAGCAACGATTCGCAGCCGTTACTCCGATCTTGCGGATGATTTTCTGAAGCAGTACCCGGCTAACAATCTGGAGGCAAGCATCCTCGCGACGCCTCGTGACGCATTGTATGGCTGGACGGCGGAGCGGCTCGTGCGTCGGCAAACAGCGCTGGGACAGGGCTCATTCCTTTATTACTTCGATCATGGCTATCCAGCCGCGGATCAGGCGGGGCTGCATGGTTTCCATGCCGCCGAGTTGCCTTACATCTTCGGCACGATGGACCGGACGCCGCCGCGCTGGCCGAAGAATCCGGCGACAGCAACTGAGTCGGCGATGTCAGAGGCGATGCTGGGTTATTGGACGAGCTTCATGCGCACCGGGCAGCCCAGTGCCGATCGACAGCCGGCATGGCAACCGTATGGCTCGACGCGCGCTTACATGGCATTTGCCGATGCGCCACGCCCGGCCACTCATCTCTTGCCTGGAATGTTCGAACTGAACGAGCAGGTGGTATGTCGACGCCGCGAGAGCGGCGCGCAGTCGTGGAACTGGAATGTGGGCATCGTGTCCCCGCCGCTCCCGCCGGCTGCGGAGCGTTGCAAATGATCGACGGCTCCATGCAAGAGTTCGCGCTGACGCTCGACAAGTTTCTCGAGCACGCCGCCAAGTGGCATCCACGCGCGCAGGTGGTCACAGGTCGCGAGGGCGGCAAGGCTGATCGTGTCAGCTACGCCGAGTTGAAGGCACGCAGTCTGCGCATTTCCGCGATGCTACGGGACTTCGGCATCGTGCTGGGCGATCGTGTCGCGACGCTCGCTTGGAATACTCAAGTGCATGTCGAGACCTGGTACGCGATCATGGGCATGGGTGCGGTCTGCCACACGCTCAACCCGCGACTGACGGCTGTGCAACTCGCGTCGATGCTGGCTCAGTCCGCCTGCAAAGTGATCGTCGTCAGCGCTGATCTCGCCGCCCTCGCGCGGCAGATCGTTGAGCGCACGTCGAGTGTTACACACGTCGTGATCATCGATGGACCAGTGACTGCATGGCAGGGTGAGCGCCATGGTCCGACAGCCGTTTCGCTCGATCACGCGATCGTGGAGGATCGCGCGCCCGCAGTCTGGGGCGGATTCGACGAGCGATCGCCATCAGGCTTGTGCTTCACTTCTGGAACGACGGGCGCTCCCAAAGGCGTCACGTACACGCATCGCTCGAGCTATCTGCACACGCTGAAGTTGTTGCAGGCGGACGTAATGGGCATTTCCGCGGCCGATAGTGTGCTCACGGTAGTGCCGATGTTTCATGCGAGCGCCTGGGGCTTGCCGTTCGCCGTGCCGGCCGCGGGAGCGAAGCTGGTTCTACCCGGGCGTCATGCCGATGGCGCGAGCCTGGCGCGGCTCATCGCAGCCGAAGGTGTCACGATTGCGGTGGGCGTACCCACCGTGTGGCTCGGCCTCGTCGAGCATCTCGATGCAACGGGCGGTGAGCTGCCGTCGCTCAAACGAATCATCGTCGGCGGTGCGCCGCTACCGCCGGCGCTGATGGAACGCATCGAGCGACGGCTGCGTGTCTCGGTGCAGACGAGCTGGGGCATGACCGAGTTGTCGCCGTCCGGCACGATGACGCCGCCGCATGATCCGAAGCGATCCGCGGCGACTTCAGGCCGTCCGGCGGTCGGTGTGGATCTGCTGCTGACCGATGCGGATGGGCAGCCTTTGCCCGAGCAGCGCGGCGTGGAAGGGCACCTGCGCGTGCGTGGCTGCAGCGTCATCGATCGCTACTTCGGTGAGGACCGCGCCGCGACCGACGCGAATGGCTGGTTCAGCACGGGCGACCTCGCGCGCATCGACAACGACGGTCAGGTGATCATCACCGGGCGCTCGAAGGACTTGATCAAGTCGGGCGGCGAGTGGATCAATCCCGCCGAGATCGAAGCCATCATCGGCCGCCTGCCGGAGGTGTCGCTGGCGGCGGTGATCGGCCGCGCCGATCCCAAGTGGGGCGAGCGGCCCATCCTCTTGGTGGAAATGCGTGAGCAGCGGACAATGACCGACGAGGCGCTGCTCTCGGCGCTGCGCGGGCAGGTGGCGCCGTGGTGGATCCCCGACGCGGTGCTCCGCCTGCCGAGCATGCCGCTGGCGTCGACAGGGAAGATCGACAAGCTGCGTCTCAGATTAGAATACGGCGGCGGTTGAGTCGAAGCGTCCTGCGCGGCCTTCGGCCCGGCCGCGCGGCAGACGACGGAGACCAGACGTGCCCTTAGATGTGAAACCCCGCCGCAAGCGGGCGAGCAAGGCGAAGCAGTCCTCTGCGAAATCCAGCAAGGCCCGCGGCAAGCGCCCGACCAAGGCGGAGCAGCGCGCCGAGATGATGGAGCAGATCCTGGACGTGGCCGAGGATCTGTTCTCAAAACACGGCCTGTACGGCGTCACGCTGAAGGACGTGGCCAAGCAGGTGGGCGTGCATCACACGCTCATGAACTATTACTTCCAGGACAAGAAAAAGCTGTTCGACCAGGTGTTCGGCCGCCGCGCCGTGGTGACCAGCACGCGTCGGATCGAAGCACTGGAAGCCTACGACGCGGCCACCAAGGGCAAGCCGACGGTCGAAGGGGCATTGCGCGCCTTCCTCGATACCGACCTCGATCTTTATATCCAGGGTGGGGAGCGTTGGAAAAACTACGGCGCGCTTGGCGCGCAGGTCGCCAACACGCCGGAGTGGGGCGCGGAGCTGATGGACAAGCACTTCGACCCGGTGGTGCTGCGGCTGATCGCTCTGTTGAAGCGCGCGCTTCCGAATTGCGCCGACGAAGATATCTTCTGGGGTTATCACTTCGTGACCGGTGCACTGCTGCTCACGCTCGCGCGCACCGGGCGCATCGATAAATTGTCCGGCGGCCTCTGTCAGTCGGAAGATTTCGAGGCGGTCAAGCAGCGCATGGCCCGGTTCATGGCCGGGGGCTTCCTGGCCATTTGCGGCAAATAGCGGCGCTAGGCCGGCTCTTCTTTCATGCCGAGCGAGCGCCACAGATGCATCACTGCGTAGCTCCGCCAGGGACGCCAGCTTTGTGACAGCGCTTCGGCTTCTTTCGCGGAAACGCGGCCGAGCGCGTTGCGAATGGCGATGTCTTCCTTCGGAAAGGCGTCGGGCCAGCTGAAGGCGCGCATGGCGACGTAGTGCGCCGTCCATGGGCCGATGCCGGGCAGTTCGGCGAGCTGCCTTATCGCGTCTTCAGGTTTGTAGATCACACCGCCGTCGAGCGCCAACGCGCCGGAAACCTGCGCTTGCGCCAGCGCGATTATGCTGCGTGAACGCATGCTCACGATGCCCAGCTTGGAGATATCGTCGATGGTCGCGGTCGCCACCCGAGCTGGGGCGGGGGTGAGGCGGTGGAGCTCTGGGTAGGGTGTCGCGATGGGCTCGCCGAACGCTTCGACGAATCTGCAGCCGAGCGTGGTCGCCGCCTTCACTGTGACTTGCTGACCGAGGATGGCGCGCAGGCCCAGTTCGAAGCCGTTGAAGGCGCCCGGCACGCGGATGCCAGCGGTGCGCTTTACGAGCGGCGCCAAGCGTGGATCTTTGCTCAAGTGGCGAGAGATGACGTCCATGCGCGCGTTCAGATCGAACAGGGCGCGCACGCGCGTTAGCAGCGTGGGCAGGACGTTTGTCAGGGTGTGACTGAACTCGAGGCTCAAGGTGTTCTGTTGCTTGCCTTGGAACACGCGGATCCAACCCTTCGCCGTTCCCAGCTGGACGGTGCGGGCGTAGAAATCGTCCGTCACCCACTCGACGCCTTTGAGCTCGCGACCGGCCAGGAAGTCGAGCACGCCTTTCCAGTCATAGGGTGGGCGATAGGCGAGTTGTAATGTCGAGGTGTCGCCGCGTGTTTCTGCACCGTTCGCGCTGTTGGGCTTCTTGCGCAGGCGCGAGGGGGCGAGGCCATAACGTGAATTGAACGCGTCGTTGAAACGTCTGAGGCTGGAGAAGCCGCTGGCGAAGGCGATCTCGGTCACGGGCAGGGATGTCTCGGTGAGCAACCGCTTGGCTAGCAGCAGACGGCGAGTCAGCAGTAACTGCACGGGCGCGACGCCCAGTTCCTTGTGAACGATGCGGCGAATCTGTCGCGAGCTCAGCTGGAACTGGTCGGCGATTGCTTCCAGGCCCGAGTCGTTGCTGATCGATCCGTCTTCGAGTCGTTCGACGATGAGCTGCGCGATTCGCTGGGAGTCATCCACGGGGGCATTGCCGGGCGCCAGCTCCGGCCGGCAACGCAGGCACGGGCGGAAGCGAGCCTGTTCTGCTTCCTGCGCGCTGTCGAAGAACAGGCAGTTCGCCTGCTTTGGCGTCCGCACGCTGCAGATGGGACGGCAATAGATGCCGGTGGATGTCACGCCGACATAGAACACGCCGTCGAAACGCCGGTCGCGAGCTGAGAGCGCTCGGTATAAGGTCTTGTGATCCTGTGCCATGGCGGGAACTATAGGGCGCTGGGCGGCGCTCCGATAGCCGTTTTCGGACATCACCCTGCCGGCAGGATGGCGTCCGAAAATGGCCAGCGCCAGGGCCGGATCCGGCTAGTATGGCCGCATGCCAAAGCTACCCAACGCTCTCATGCAACGCTACGTCGGCAAGGTCATCGACTCGCCCGTCGGGCTACTCAAACTCGTCGCCACCGAGCGCGGTCTGACTGCCATTCTGTGGGGGAACGACGATCCTCGTCGCGTGCCTCTGGGCGATGTCGTCGAATGTGACGACCATCCCGTGTTGATCGAGGCCGAACGTCAGCTCCGGGAGTACTTCGCCGGCCATCGCGAAGTATTCGACTTGCCGCTGGATTTCCGTGGCACGGAGTTTCAGCGCCGCGTCTGGAACGCGTTGCTCACGATTCCCTTTGGAGAAACTCGCTCATACTCGCAAATCGCCCGACAGATCGGCTGCCCCTCCGCAGTCCGCGCCGTCGGCGCCGCGAATGGTCGGAACCCGCTTTCGATCATCGCTCCGTGTCATCGAGTGTTGGGGTCGAATGGAAAGCTCACAGGTTTTGCGGGTGGCCTCGAAACAAAGGCAAAGTTGCTTTCACACGAGCGTCGCGAAGAGACACTCGCGGCCTAGCAATAAGAGGCGTCGGTGGCGCTGCCTACAGCTTCGCTGTGGCAGCCCAGGTCGCGGAGAGAGGCGGCTGCGGTGATGAGCCGTATCCGTTTAGCGAATACAGAAAATACAGCGCATCCCCTTGCCCGATGTGACAAAGCCTCCGACCATGGCGTTGCCTCATTGGGAACGAGCGCGGATGACACAACGACACGTAAAACCGGCGGTGCAGATCGATCCTGCGGCGATCGCGCAGCTGGCGCGTGAGTGCTCCATCGAGATGAATGTGCAAGACGTGCGCGATCTCGATGCGAGTCGGAAGTTCTTGCCGCCCGGCAAGAAGGTGTATGTCAGCCATCTTCCCAAGCAAACATGGCGGCAAACGTTAGAGGCGTGCCGTGAGGTTGCGGAGGCGGGGTTCGAGTCGGTGCCGCATGTGCCGGTTCGGCTGCTGGAAAACGAGCGGACGCTAGATGAGTTTCTGGCGAAGGCGGTAAACGAGTCGGGTGTACGAGAGGTACTGCTGATCGCCGGCGATTATCCGCACCCGGCGGGTCCGTATTCGACAGTTGCCGATGTGTTACGAACCGGCACGCTCGGTGCGAACGGCCTGCGGCGGATATCACTTGCGGGCCATCCGGAAGGACATCCGAGAGTCGCGGTGGCCGAAATCAGAAGGGCGGAGCGCGAGAAGGCGCAGCTCGCGCAGGAAGCGGGGCTGGAAACGACATTCCTGACTCAGTTCTTCTTCGAAGCGCAGCCCTTCCTCGACTGGGCCCGCGAGTTGCGGGCCGACGGTGTGAGAGCGCGGCTCGTGGCCGGGCTGGCCGGGCCGGCGAGTATTGCGACGTTATTTAGATACGCGATTCGCTGCGGAGTAGGCCCATCCATTCGCGCGCTGGGCGCGAGACCATCGTCCCTGGTAAAGCTGATCGGCGACCACGGCCCCGAGCACGTAATGCTCGATCTGGCCGACGCACGAGCAAATCAAGAAGGGCTGTTCGACGGCGTCCACCTGTTCTGCTTCGGCGGTTTCCTTCGCACCTGTGAATGGCTGAAGCGCGTAAGCGAGGGCAATTTCAAGCTCGACGATCAGCGCGGCTTCGTGGTCTGACGCAACGCTATCAGCAAAGTTTATCGCTCGACCGCCCAACGGCATTGGCACGCCCGCTGCCAGCGTCTCAATAATTCCTGCCCGGAGAGCAATGAGACATTGACGGGCGCATTCCTTGACCATCCTCGCGACCAGCAGTGGCAATAGCAGAGCACTGACTCTGGGCCCATACGCTGGCGCAGCCGAACACCGTCCCGATGGCTGTTGGATTCTGCAGTCTCTCCAGCCGCTGGGGGATTACCCGGAACGCTTCACGGAATATCTCACTCGTTGGGCGAATCGACGGCCGAATGCTATATGGCTAGCCCAGCGTGACGCGAACGACGAATGGCGCAAACTCACGTACGCCGCGGCTTATAACCAAGTCCAGCGCATCGCGACCGCACTGCTGCAGCGTGGATTGAGCGACGAACGTCCGCTCATGATTCTGTCCGGCAACAGCATCGAGCACGCCTTGCTCACCTTCGCAGCCATGCACATCGGCGTGCCCGTCGCACCGATCTCGCCTGCGTATTCGCTGCTCGACCCCGAAACCTCACGAGTGGGTCACGCAGTTTCGCTGCTGACGCCGGGCCTGGTGTATGCGGAGGACGCTCGCGCATTTGAAACGGCCATCAACCAAGCCGTGCCCGCGCAAACTGAAGTCGTGACGTTGCAAGGGTGGTTCTCTTCTCGTCCGCACACAGCGTTCGAATCGCTGTTGGGGGAGAACAGCCCGGGCGTCGAGCGTGCTCACCAGGCCGTGACAGGCGACAGCATCGCTAAGTTCCTGTTCACGTCCGGTTCGACACGAATGCCGAAGGCGGTGATCAACACGCATCGCATGCTCTCGTGCAATCAGCGGATGTACGCCCAGTGCTATCCATTTCTCGAAGAAGAACCGCCGGTACTGGTCGACTGGCTGCCGTGGCATCACACCGCAGGTGGCAACGCCAACATGGGCACCGTGCTCGCGAATGGCGGAACACTCTATATCGACGCAGGCAAACCCACCCCGGCCGGCATTGCGCAAACCGTCGCGAACCTTCGAGAAGTCGCGCCGACGGTTTACTACACGGTCCCGAAGGGACTGGAAATGCTCATCGAGGAAATGCGTCAGGACGCGTCCTTCCGCGAACGTTTCTTCAGCCGACTGCGTCTGATATTTCCCGCCGGCGCGGCTTTACCGCGCCCGGTGCAGGACGCCGTCGATGAAATGTCGATGCAGGTGCGCGGGACCAAGACCCCGATGACCATGGGCTTGGGAATGACGGAGACCGCGCCGTTCGCCATCTCCGCTCATGTTCCAGCCTGGCAGGCCGGAGTCATCGGCCTGCCGGCGCCCGGAGTGGAAGTGAAGCTCGAGCCCGTCGGTGACAAGCTCGAAGTTCGCTATCGCGGCCCGAGCATCACACCGGGCTACTGGCGACAGCCGGAGCTGAACGCCCAAGCCTTCGACGACCAAGGTTATTTTTGCAGCGGTGACGCGGCGACGTTCATCGATCCTGCGCATCCTGAGTTGGGGCTGCGCTTCGACGGTCGCATCGCCGAGGACTTCAAACTGTCCAGCGGCACTTGGGTGAACGTCGGCGCAATGCGAGCTGCCGTGCTCGCTGCCGGCGCGCCGTATCTGCACGATGTCGTGTTCGTCGGACACGATCGCGATGAGTTGGGAATGTTGGTGTTTCTCAGCGCCGTCGCCGATCGGATGTCTGCGGCCGATGTGCAGGCATGGCTGCGAGACCTGCTGGAGCGGCTGGCGAAGCGCGCTGGCGGCGGCTCGCAACGTATCGTGCGCGCAATGATCCTGGATCGACCGCCATCGGTGGTCGCGGGCGAGATCACCGATAAAGGCACGATCAATCAGCGGGCCGTCATTCAACGCCGGCAAGCCGCGGTCGAGCTGTTGTATTCGCCCGGCGCAAATTCCAGCGTGGTGACGTTGTCATGACTGCCACGCTGGTTCTGGTGCCAGGCCTGCTTTGCGATGAATTCGTGTGGTCAGAGCAGCGCCGTGCGCTGTCGTCTCACGTGCAAGTGTGGGTGGCAAATCATGGCTCATTAGATTCGCTGACGGACATGGCCGCAGCCATCTTGCGAGATGCGCCCGCAGAGCAGTTCGCATTGGCGGGTCATTCCATGGGCGGACGGGTCGCCCTCGAAGTGTTCCGGCTCGCGCCCCATCGTGTTCAGCGCCTCGCTTTGCTCGACACAGGTTGGCTGCCGCGGCAGGCAGGAGCGCAGGGTGAGGAAGAGCGGGCCTCGCGCCTGGCATTGTTGGACACCGCCTTTCAGCACGGCATGCGAACCATGGGCCGGCAGTGGGCGAGTGGCATGGTGCATCCGAGCCGCATCGACACGCCGGTGTTCGAAGCCATCGTCGCCATGATCGAGCGCAAGACGCCGGACATTTTTGCCGCCCAGATCCGTGCGCTGCTGGCCCGTCCCGATGCGAGTCCTCAGTTGCTCGCACTCGAATGTCCGGTGCTCGTATTGTGCGGCCGGCAGGACAGCTGGAGCAGTTTGTCACAACATCTGCAGATGACCGCGATCATCCGCGGCGCGCGATTGCGTGTCATCGAGGAATGCGGTCACATGAGCACCCTGGAACAACCGGCGGCCGTGACAGCGGCGCTGGCTGAATGGCTCAACGAGGAGGAGGCCACGGTGGGCAGTGAGCGGCGCATGGCGATCGACACGGATGGGCGAGCCAAATGACTCAGCTGGATCCCAGCGTCCAACTGCGCCGCGAGCCGATGAGCGCATTCCAGATCGTGGCGGTCGCGATCTGCGTGGCGCTGAACGCGTTGGACGGGTTCGACATCCTCGCGATCACCTTCGCCGGCCCTGGAACCATGCGGGAATGGGGGCTGGGACCCGGCGGGCTCGGCGTCGTGATCTCGATCGGCCTGGTGGGAATGTCGGTCGGCTCGTTGTTGATCGCGCCGCTCGCGGACACGCGCGGCCGCCGCCCGATCATTCTGCTCTGCCTCATCCTGATGACGCTTGGGATGTTGCTCTCTGCGACGGCGGACAGCGTCATGGCGTTGGCAGTATGGCGAGTGATCACCGGAATCGGCATCGGTGGAATGCTCGCGTCGATCAATGCGATGGTGGCGGAATATTCCAACGATGCGCGCCGGGATTTCTGCGTGAGTCTCATGACCATCGGCTATCCACTCGGCGGCATGCTCGGCGGGATGGCGGCGGCCTTGCTGCTGGCGCATTTCGACTGGCGGGCCGTGTTCATTTTCGGCGGCGTCGTTTCTATTTTCATCCTGGCGGTGGTCTGGTGGCGCCTGCCGGAGTCCATCGAATTCCTGGTGTTCAAGCGGTCCCCCGATGCATTGGATCGGATCAACGCGATCTTTCGACGCATGAACCGCGCCCCGATCGTGGAAATGCCGTTCCGCGCGCGACAAGAGCACATCAGCGTGTGGAAGGCATTCGATAGCACGCTCGCATCGCGCACGGTGCTGATATGCACCGCGTACTTCTTATACATGCTGACTTGTTATTACGCGTTGGGCTGGATTCCATCGATCGTCGCTGCTCTGGGGTTCACACCGAGCGTCGGCGCTGAAGTGTCCGTATGGACCAACCTGGGCGGCATCATCGGCGGCGCGCTGCTCGGCTATCTGGCCCGGCATGTCGGCCTGAAGGCGCTCGCGAGCGGGGCGATGATTGCGACGGCGCTTGCACTGACTCTGTTTGGACGCACGGAACCGGATCTGGTGGCGCTCAGGGCGGTCGCCTTCGTGCTCGGATTCTTCCTGTACTCGTCTGCCGTTGGCTTTTACGCGACGTTCGTGCGCGTGTTTCCTACGCATGTGCGCGCCACCGGCACCGGGCTGGCGATTGGTTTAGGACGCTTCGGCGGCATGCTCGGGCCGATGTTGGGCGGCTGGTTGATGGCGGCGGGGACCAGTCGGCCCAGTGTGGCCGGCATCATGGCGCTCGGCGCGGCGCTCGCCGGATTGGCTATCTGGTTGTTGCAGGGATCGATGCTCGCCGCGCCGTCACGGGCGGCTGCTCGGGGTTCGTGAGCGCTATCAGCAATTCGTATCGCTTGCGGCATGAACGGTATTGGTTCCCGCCGAGCGGCCGGTTCCATACTTCGATGCCGAGGACCCGCTGAGAAGATAAAACTATATCTCTGACACGACAGGGGGCTGTGGTGTTGTCATTCAAGCGTTACCCGACGATGGTGGCATTGACATTGACGCTGTCCGTGCCGACGGCCTACACGGCCGAGTTGGAAGAAGTCATCGTCACCGCGCAAAAGCGCGAACAATCGTTGCAGGACGTGAGCGTGGCCGTCACTGCAGTCGGCGCCGAAGATCTGCTCCGCGGTAATATCAAGAGCATCGAAGATCTGCAGACCCGCGTGCCGGGCGTGACTTTCGGCAACGATTTCAGCTTCGCGAAGCTGTTCATCCGCGGCGTCGGCCTGAACAGTTCGTTCGCCGGCATCGATCCTTCCGTCGCTCTGCACGTCGACGGCGCTGTCGTCGCGCAGGCGTCGGCGCAGTTCGCATCGCTGTTCGATCTGGAGCGCGTGGAAGCTCTGCGCGGACCGCAGGGAACTCTGTACGGGCGCAACGCCACCGGCGGCTCCATCAATCTCATCACGGCCAAGCCGACGCAGAACTTCAGCGGCTACACCAATCTGTCCATCGGCGGCAGTGACTTGAGCTACGGGCTGGACTCGGCGCTCAGCGGGCCGCTGACCGATTCAACGTTAGGCCGCGTCGCCGTTCACTATCAGCACCATGACGGTTACGGCATCCACACCGGCTCCGGCAAGGACATCGACGACTTGAACGTGATCGCGACGCGCGCGCATCTGCAGTTCAAGTTCAGCGAGGACGTCGATCTGCTGTTGAGCGGGGAATACGCCAAGGAAGACGATCACAGCAAGTCGGTGCACTTCATCGCGCCGATGTTTCCTGTGCCTCCGCAGCCAAATCTGCGGGCACTCGGGTTGCCGAACGTGCTGGTGAACTCGCGCAATGTAGGCGGAGATTTCCGGCCATCGTTCGAAAGCGAGACCTGGTCGAGCACCGCCACGCTCACCTGGCAACTCAGCGATAGCGTTTCGTTGAAGTCGCTGACCAACTATCGAGAGTTCGACGATCAGCTGGTGCAGGACTTCGATGTTTCGGACACGGTCAATGGCGGATTCCCGCCGGCCGCGACCTCGACCATGCAACTGCAGGCCATCGGGGACGAGCAGTTCTCGGAGGAACTGCAGTTCATCTACGAAGGCAACAAGCTGCGCGGCATCGCCGCCGCCTATTACTTGCAAGAGAGCATCGACAGTCTGGTGCTGCTCGGCCGGGATCCAGTCAATTTCCCCGAGCGCTCACGCGTGGTCGTGCCGGCGACGCTCGACGTAGACGCATGGGCGGTGTTCGCCAACTTCACCTATGCGTTCAACGATCTGTTCTCGTTGAAGGCGGGCGCGCGTTACAGCGCCGAAGAGCGAACGGTGGAGAATCACTTCGGTGTCGCCAGCCCGGTGGATCCGGCGGCGGTGTTCGATCCTGTCCGGCGCGCGTCGCGCGACTACTCGGACTTCTCGCCAGAAATCGGCATAGAGCTGCGGCCGAATGCGGACATCATGTTGTATGCGACGTACTCGGAGGGCTTCAAGAGCGGCACGGCCAATCTCGGCGAGCGCGTGCCGAACCTGGTGAATCCCGAAACCATCGAAAATTACGAAGCGGGCATCAAGAGTCGCCTGCTGCGCGACACGTTGCTGCTGAATCTCGCCGCGTTCAAGTACAAGGTCGAGGATGCGCAGTACGACCGCACTTACGCCATCACTGTGCCACCGTTCTATGCAGCGCGCCTCGAGAACGCCGCCACGACCGACGGCCGCGGCATGGAGTTGGAGACCAGTTGGCTCGCGACCGACCGGTTCCGGCTGTCGCTCACCGGCACCTACTATCACATCCGCTTCGATCGGTTCCTGTCGCAGAACCCGATCAATCCGGCGCTGTTCGGGCCGGGCGGGTCGAGCCTGCCGCCGGAGGATCTTGCCGGCAACAGTCCGCGTAACACGCCGGATTGGACGGCCGAGTTGTCCGCGACGTACGAGTGGCCACTCACCAGTGGCGCGTCGCTGGCCTTGACCGCGGCGGCCGCAGCCCGCGACAAGCAGTACTACACCGAGTT
Organism: Steroidobacter sp.; assembly: GCF_036402275.1. Taxonomy (NCBI): domain Bacteria; kingdom Pseudomonadati; phylum Pseudomonadota; class Gammaproteobacteria; order Steroidobacterales; family Steroidobacteraceae; genus Steroidobacter; species Steroidobacter sp. The sequence goes on from NZ_DASWTF010000037.1 coordinate 126,687, forward strand.
CAACGACGAGATCACCGGTCAGGACGACTACACCCTGTACGACGCCAACTTGCTCTACACCGCGCCTGGCGGCAAGCTCACGCTCAACCTCTGGGGGAAGAATCTGTCGGACGAGATGGTCGTGTCGGGCGTGTACGTCACGTCGACCGCGCGCACCATCACTGGTACGTATCTGCCACCACGCACGTATGGCGCGACGGTGGGCTATAAGTTCTAGATAAGTAGTACGAGGGGATTCGATGCAGTCTGGGGCCGTCGGCTATCACCGCAAGCATCACGTCGGCTTCCTGCTGATCGGTTATCCGCCAGTGAACGTGCTCGGCGCGGCGGTGCGCACGGGCCTCGCACAAGCTCTGCAGGTTGCACTTGCGGACGACGCTGTACAGGCCATCGTCATCGCTTGCGCAGGCAGGACTTTTTCCGCAGGCGCCGATATCACCGAGTTCGATGCGCCGATGAGCGAGCCGACGCTGCAGGAGGTGTTCGCAGCGATCGAGGCTGCTAACAAACCTGTCGTCGCAGCGATGCACGGAACGGCGCTTGGCGGCGGCCTGGAGCTGGCGCTTGCATGTCACTATCGAGTGGCGGCGAAAGATGCAAAGCTCGGCTTGCCCGAGATCACGTTGGGTGTGATTCCAGGCGCCGGCGGCACGCAACGACTGCCGCGAATCATCGGAGCGTTGGCGGCGTTCGATATGATCGTCGGCGGCACGCCAGTGGACGCAACGACAGCCCGACACCTCGCCCTGGTCGATGCACTGATCGAAGGCGACCTGCTGCAAGGAGCGCAGCAGTTCTGCGAACAATTGATCGAGCGGGGCGCAGGCCCGCGGCCGACGCGAGATCGATCCGTCGATGTCACCGGCTTCAATCCTCCCGGCGTCGCAGCCGTTCTCGAAAAACATGCGCGGGCGCTGAAGGGTCGCTCGACTCAGCAGCTGATCATCGAAGCCGTCTCAGCCGCCGCACAACCGAACTTCGACGCCGGGCTCGTCATGGAACGGCGGCTTGCCGACTACTCGCTCACGACAACGGAGAGCAGGGCGCTGAGGCATCTGTTCTTTGCCGAACGGCAAGCGTCACGAGTGCCTGGATTGCCCGCCGACGCGCCAAAGACACCCATCAAGCATGTGGCGATCATCGGCGCGGGAACCATGGGCAGTGGCATCGCCACCGCCTGCGCCGATGCAGGGGTCGCAGTTACTCTGATCGATTCGACTGCCGAAGCATTGGAGCGCGGGTTCTCACTGATCGCGTCGAACTACGATTCGAGTGTGTCGCGAGGGCGGATGACAGCAGAGGAGGCGGCGCGACGCCGTGCTCGCATCACTGACTCTCTCGATCTGAAGTCCGCGGCCAACGCCGACGTGGTCATCGAAGCGGTGTTCGAAGACCTGGCACTGAAACAGCGGATCCTCGCGCAAGTCGCGGCGCTGACGCCGGCTTCCACATTGATTTCATCGAACACCTCCACGTTATCCATTGCCGCGCTGGCGAGCGTATGTCGCGATCCGCAGCGCGTGGTCGGCCTGCATTTCTTCAGCCCTGCGCATGTCATGCGGCTGCTCGAGATCGTGCGCACGTCCGCGACCGATGCCGCCTCGCTGAACCAGGCGCTTGCGGTTGCGAAGTTGTTGCGCAAGATCGGTGTCGTGGCGGGTGATGCCTTCGGATTCATCGGTAACAAGATGATGCTGGACGGCTACTGGCGCGAGGCCGAGTTGTTGATGCTGGAAGGTGCGACGCCTGAGCAGGTCGACAGTGCGATGGAATCGTTTGGATTCGCGATGGGCCCGGCGCGGGTCAACGATCTCGGCGGAACGGATGTCGGCACCAAGACGCGCATCGAATTGTTCAAGCGCGAGTCGCGTCCCGATCCTTACTTCGTGATCGCCGATGCGCTGACGGCTCAGAATCGCCTCGGGCAGAAGACCAACGCGGGCTTCTATCGCTATGAGCCAGGCAATCGCAAGGCGCTGCCGGATGAGGCCGTGACCAACCTCATCGAGAAGCTTGCCGCGGACCGGGGCATCAAACGTCGGCGCATCGAGCCGGCAGAGATCGTCGAACGCTGCATGCTTCAGTTGATCAACGTGGGAGCGCAGGTCCTCGATGCAGGCATCGCCTTGCGAGCCGCGGACATCGACGTGGTCTGGGTGCAAGGCTATGGATTTCCCCGCCACGTGGGTGGGCCGATGTTTTATGCCGATACGCTCGGGCTGGCGCACGTGCGCCAGCGCATCGAGTACTATCGTTTGCGACTGGGCGACGACTATTGGACGCCAGCGGCGCTCATCGAGCGACTGGCGCGACAAGGTGAGTCGTTCGCACAGTGGGAGAGCGAACGCAAGGACGCAACCTGATGCCAGAGCGAACGGCCTCGATCCTGCTGCATCCGAATGCGACGCGTGAACGCGTGACGCCCGCCCGCGCACTGCCGGCTCGCTTGGAAATGAACATGCGCCAGCTGCGAGCGCTGGTCGCGGTATCGCAAGGCGGGTCGGTGCACAAGGCCGCGTCCATTTTGCATGTAACGCAGCCGGCAGTGACGCGTGCGATTCATGAGTTCGAGCAGTCGCTCGGGCTCGACCTCTTCGAGCGCACAGCGAAAGGAATGGTCGCGACGGCCGTTGGCTCAATCCTCGTCGAGCGAACTCAGCGCGCGCTCGCGCAACTCACGCACGCCGAACATGAGCTGGCTGAAATGGGCCTGTCGCGTCGGTCTGCCGCCAGCATCGGCGCCAAGGTCACTCATCGACACTTACGCGTGCTGGTCGCGATCGAAAAGCATCAGACCGAGACAGCGGCAGCCGTGGAGCTGGATGTATCGCAACCGTCAGTGACCCAGGCATTGCGCGAGATGGAACGCATCGTCGAGGCCGATCTGTTTCTGCGCACGGCGCGCGGCATGCTTCTGACGCGTGCTGGCGAAGTGATGGTGCGACGGACCAAGCTGATGCTCCACGAGTGGCAACTGGCTCGCGACGATATCGCCGCGCAGCTCGGCAACATCACGGGTCGCATCGTGGTCGGCGCGTTGCCGCTGGCGAGCACGTTGCTGGTGCCACGAGCCGTCACGCGCTTGAAAGAAGAATATCCGGATCTGCTGGTGACGATCCTCGAAGGAACCTACGAATCGTTGCTGGACAGCCTGCGCTGTGGCGATGTCGACCTGCTGGTCGGCGTGCTGCGTTATCCCATTCCCTGCAGCGACATCGTGCAGGAAAAACTGTTCGAGGATCTGCTGTCGGTGGTCGGACGCAAGGATCATCCCTTTGCCGCGGCCAAGTCATTGCGATTGGCCGACGTGATCGACTCCCAATGGGTGCTGCCGTACAAGGGTGCGCCTTCGCGCAAGGCGTTCGAGCAGGTCATGCATGCCGCGGGCCTGCCGTTACCGAAGAACGCGATCGAATCCAACGCCCTGGTCGCCTTGCGCGCCTTGCTGATCGAGAGCGATCGGCTCTCCATCCTGTCGCGCAACCAGATTCACTACGAAGAGCTGCACGGCATGTTGTCGGTGTTGCCCATCGACATGCGCGGCAGCGAGCGCCCGATCGGCATCACGACCCGAGCCGACGCCAAACGTTCCGTCGGCCTGGACGCGCTGATGCGCCATTTGCGAGCGGTCGGCGACGAGATGAAGAACGCGACTTAGTACTCACGTGCGGAGAGCGAAGCGATGACGGCCAAGAACCTGGAAGCAGTGTTGAAAGAGGCGGGCAACGCGGTGCGCATGCTTCGCAACTCGAAGATCGGCGCTTACGTGTACCCCGTGGTGCCCAACGAGTTCACCAACTGGCGCGACGAGCAACGCGGCTGGCGCGAAACGGCGGTGCTGTTCGATCAGTCGCATCACATGGCCGAGATTACCGTCAAAGGCCCCGATGCACTCAAGCTCTGCTCGTATCTCACCATCAACAGCTTCGCCAATTTCCAGCCCGATCGCGCCAAGCAGATGGTCCCCTGCAGCTACGACGGCTACGTGATCGGCGACGGCATCCTGTTCTATCTCGATCGCGATGAGCTGCTGTTCGTCGGCCGTGCGCCCACGGTGAACTGGATCCAGTTTCATGCCGAAACGGGTGGCTACAAGGTGGATGTCATTCGTGACGATCGCTCGCCGTCGCACCCCCGCGGCAAGCCGGTCACGCGGCGACATTACCGTTATCAAATCCAAGGCCCGAAGGCGGCGCAGCTTCTCGCCAAGCTCAACGGCGGGCCGTTGCCGGACGTGAAGTTCTTCACCATGGATCGCATCAACATCGGCGGCCGTCCGGTGCGCTGTCTGCGGCATGGCATGGCGGGCGAGCCGGGCTTGGAGATCTGGGGACCTTACGAACAATATGACGAGATTCGGGAGATCATCCTGGCGGCCGGCGCGGAGTTCGGTCTGGTGCAAGTGGGAGCGCGCGCGTACTCGACCAACACGCTGGAGTCGGGTTGGATTCCTTCGCCGCTGCCCGCTGTGTACAGCGGCGAGAAGATGCGTCCGTACCGCGAATGGTTGCCGGCGACCGGTTACGAGGCGACGGGGTCTATCGGTGGCAGCTTCGTCTCGGGCAACATCGAAGACTACTATCTCACGCCTCACGCGCTGGGCTACGGCCCGTTCGTGAAATTCGATCACGAGTTCATCGGTCGCGACGCGCTGGAGAAGCTCGCTCACCAGCCGCAGCGAAAGAAAGTGACGTTCGAGTGGAATGCGGAAGATGTCGCGCGCATCTATCACTCTTTGTTCGACCCGGCGCTGCCGAACTATAAGTATATGGATATTCCCAACTTCAACTACGGCTCTTCGTCGTATGACGCCGTGCTGAAAGGCGGCAGGGTGGTGGGCTATTCGATGTTCGGCGGCTGCAGCTTCAACGAGCGGCGCGTGCTGTCACTCGGCGTGGTTGACCCGGATGTCCAGATTGGCGAGGTGCTGACCCTGCTGTGGGGTGAGGAGAACGGCGGGACGGACAAATCCACCGTCGAGCGTCACACGCAAACGGAAGTTCGCGTGAAAGTTGCGCCCACGCCTTACGCCAAAGATGCGCGCGAGGGCTATCACCAGGGCTGGCGCACGCGGCAGGCGTAACGATCGATCGTCAACCTGTGTCGCGCGCTCCAACACGGCGGCCGGACGCTTGCCAGCGGGCTTGCAGGGCATCGAACAGCGCCCGGGTGGATTTCTGGAGGGCCGGTTCGGGCACTTTGGAGATCCACCAGCTCAGTAGCATCACTACCGCCACTGCCATGCAGAGAGCGCTGGGCGTCGATGCGCCCCAGTCGACGAACGCGCCCATCAGTGCGCCGCCGGTCACGTTGTGCAACAGGTAGAGCGGGTAGGTCATCAATCCGAGCCGGCGCAACAGCTGCAAGCACCACAGCGGCAACTGCTGGACCCGTGAGTTGTTCGATACGGCGAGCCAGAAGAACGCCATGGCGCCGAGCCAGATCGCGCACGGAATGAGCGGCGAAAACTCGAAGCCCGTCTTCTCCAGCTTCAATGCATTCTCGCCCGCGATCTGCAAACAGCCGCCGACGGCGAACAGCACCAGCCATGTCGTCAGGCCACGCGACGGCTGCTTCGAGCGGAGGGACCAGAGCAATACGCCGAAGGCAAAGAACACGCCGTGCTGGAGCAAGCTCAGCTGCGACAGCCGGGACCATTGCACCTGACTGAACAGCTCGAACGCGGCGCTGTTTCTATCGGTCGCGGCGAGGGTGAAGCCGACCCAGAACAGCGTGCTCGCAAGTCCAATGCCGCACATGATGGGTTGAATCCAGCGCCGCCGCTCGGCCATCAAGAGCACGAAGACCAACAGGTAAAAGCAGATCTCGACGCCCAGCGTCCAGTAGACGCTGTCGATCCATGCGCCTTTCGGGAAGAACGCGACGCTGCGCACGTACATGGCGAACAGCGAAAGCGGACGGGTGCCGGCGTCGATGAGAATCCAGGCGAGCAACGTGATGGTCGCGCACACCCACACCGCCGGCACCAGTCGCGTGAACCGACTCACGAAGAACTTAAACGGGTTGCTTCGCTCCGCCGAGACGACGATGACGAACCCGGAGATCACGAAAAAGATCTGCACGCCGGCCCAGCCGAACGGCGCGAACGCAGTCCAGTTCTGGAAATTCGCCACGCCGTGCGAGGCGATCGCGACCTGGCCGCCGGGGAACGCCCACGACCAGAACACGAGATGGAAAATCATCACGATGCAGGCGGCGAAGAATCGCAGCAGGTCCAGTCCCGGAACGTATTGAGCTTCTTGAACTTTCATTCGCAGCGGTACGGGAAAACGTGACAGTATGCACACATGAGGTGTGTTCGTCGGCCTGTCGCAGTTCGCTTACAGTCGGCCTCCTGCAAGCTTGCCACAATTGATCATGATGTTCCGCAAACCGCACGGCTATGCTGCCGGCATTTGGAGGAACGTCATGCAGGGTCGCCGGGTACTGTGGGTCGCGTCGTTGCTGTCGTTGGGTCAAACCGCGGGAGCGGCGTCGATCGATTGTTCGCGGTGTGACGAATGGAATCGCGATCAAGCGCCATTTCAGATTTATGGCAACACCTATTACGTGGGCACGCGCGGCCTGAGCTCGGTGTTGATCACCACGGCGGGCGGACACGTGCTCATCGATGGCGCTTTGCCTCAGTCCGCGCCGCTGATCGCCCAGCATGTGGAGCAACTCGGCTTCAAGATGACGGATGTGAAAGTCATCCTGAATTCACACGTGCATTACGATCATGCCGGCGGCATCGCCGAGCTGCAGAAGCTGAGCGGCGCCAAGGTGATCGCCAGCGACAAGGCGGCGAACGCGTTGCGCACCGGCAAGCTCGATCCCAGCGATCCGCAGGCCGAGATCGAGATGCGCTATCCCGGTGCGAGCAATGTAGAACCCTTGGAATCACGACCGTCGATCGAGGTCGGCGGCCTGCGTCTGAGTGTGATCCATACGCCAGGCCACACGCCGGGCGGCACATCGTGGCGCTGGCAGTCATGCGAGGCGGGGCGTTGCTTGAATATGGTCTACGGCGACAGCTTGACGGCCGTGTCGGACGACTCGTTCAAGTTCAGCGGCGATCCGCGTTATCCGACTGCCAAGGCGGACCTGCTCGCCAGCATGGACGCCATCGCCGCTACCCCATGCGACATCATGATCGGAGCCCATCCCGAGCGAACCAACCTGTGGACGATTTTCGACGCACAGGGCAAAGGCGATCGCAATCGATTGATCGATCCCTCGACCTGCAAGCGTCAGGCCGCAGACGCCAGGAAGTACTTCGACAAGCGCCTGGAGCAAGAGCGTAACCCGCCGAAGAAATCATCCTAACGGGGCGGGACGGCTCCCTGGATGATGGCCATGGTCAGCACGGCGAAGCTGACCAGGTGATGATCCGTGTCATGAATGTCGATGCGCCACACGTGCGAGCGCTCGTTGATCGAAACATTGTGGCACCGGGCGACCATCGGGCCGGACGATGATCGATGCGCGTGGTAGACGCTGAGCGTCTGACCGACGACGTGGCTCACGGTCGTGTCGATGGCCATGGTCGCGGCCGTGCTACCCACGGTCTCGGCAAGAATCGACAGTGCTCCGCCATGCACGTTGCCGTGCTCGTCGATGGTCTTGGCATTCAGGGGCAGCTTAGCCTTCACCCAGTTCGGACCGATGGCGGTGAACGACATGCCGAGGATGCCCGCGGCCGACGCGCCTTGCATCTGGTCGAGCTCGGCGGGGGTGTAGGTTCGAGTCCAAAGCGTCATGAACGTCATCCCTGAGGGGAGCGCGGCCAAGTCTACAAGCACTTACAACGTTTCACACAAAGTTACAGCTCCTAACGGGCTCTCCACGACGCGCCGGGCTAGTCTGCCCGGGCCGGTCGCAAGCGACCGTGCTGTCGTGGAGAGATCATGAGTACCGACGCCAACCCCACCGAACCGACCGAATCCCAGCGTGTCGTGCACGCATCGAAGGCCTATGGCCTCGCTCGCGGCCCGCTCAAACGCGCGCTTGCTTTCATGGAGGCCAATCTGGGCGAGCGCTTCTCGCTCCAGTCGCTAGCGGCCGAAGCGGGCGTGAGCCGGTTTCATTTCGCGCGCATGTTTCGGATCGCCACCGGGCACAGCCCGATGGAGTACCTGATGCGCCAGCGTATCGAGCGCAGCAAGGCCATGCTCCTGAGCGATGCGCCCTCGATTTCCAGTGTGGCCGCGGTGCTGGGCTTCTGCGATCAAAGCCATTTCTCGAAAACGTTTCGGCGCATCGAAGGCATGTCGCCCAGCGAGTTCCTGCGGGGAACGGGTTCATGCAGCACGTCGGTTCTAGGAGACATTTCAACGGAAGCGTAGGGTTCGATGTCTTTGGAGGAATCCAGATGGACGCCCTTAGTCACAAATCTGTCAACAAAGAGCGGCTGGACGAGTGGCTCGACTCGGCGCTGGAACAATCGTTTCCCGCGAGCGACCCGATCCCTTCGTTTCGCGGCGAGCCGCAGGACGACTTGACCTCAAGTCGACTTGAGCTTGTAAAGTCCAACCTTGGCGTCGACAGTACGCCGATGGAGGCCGGACATGAGCAGCACGGGCGGAGCGAATCGGGATCAGGTCGCGCTATGGAATGAAGCGTCGGGGCGGAGTTGGGTCGAACTGCAAGGAGTGCTGGACCAGCTGCTCGAACCGTTTGGGGCGCTGGTCGTCGATGAAGGGTTCCCAGGAGAGGGCGGCCGCGTGCTCGATATCGGCTGCGGCGCTGGATCCACGACGCTCGCTATGGCCAAGCGTCTTGGTCCGACTGGCCGATGTGTCGGCGTCGATATCTCCGGGCCATTGCTCACAGCCGCGACTGCGAGCGCCGCTGCCAAGCAAATCAGCACGGCGACGTTCATCCAGGCGGATGCACAAACCTACGCCTTCGAACCAAGCAGCTTCGATGCGGTGATCTCGCGATTCGGCGTCATGTTCTTCGATGACTCCGAGGCAGCGTTCGCCAACATTCGTCGCGCTGTTACAAACTCCGGGAAGCTCGCCTTCGTCGCCTGGCGCAGTCCCGCCGAGAATCCATTCATGACCACGGCGCGTCGAGCCGCCGAGCCAATCCTGTCTAATCTGCCAACGCCGGATCCAGCAGCGCCGGGCCAATTCGCGTTCGCGGACGGCGATCGTGTCCGACAGATCCTGGATCGCAGCGGCTGGAATGACATCACCGTGAGCCCGGTGGATGTGCAGGGCGTTATTGCCGAGAAAGACTTGCTCGCCTATGTCACCAAGCTGGGCCCGGTCGGCGTTGCGCTGAGAGAAGCGGATGAAGGAACTCGCGCCCGTGTCACGAAAGTGGTGCACGAGGCATTCGGGTCATACATTCAGAACGGAATGGCGCGATTCACCATGGCCTGCTGGCTGGTGAAGGCAGCATGCAGATAGTGAGAACAATTAGAGACACGCAGTACGTTTGAAAGTTCAGCGCCGCCGTGAGTGGCTTGTACTGAGCTTGACGCCATCGTTTGTTGCGCTACCGTCGAGGCAGACAACGAACCCTCGGCTTTAGTCGATAGCTCTCAAAGAAGGAGTTACGTCCATGGCGATGAGTGTTTCTGCGAGCGGCAGCGGCGAACCGATGGTCGATATGAATACCACGCCGCTGATCGACGTCATGCTGGTGCTGCTGATTATGTTCATCATCACGCTGCCGGTGATGACGAACAACATCAATCTGGACCTGCCCACGAGGCCCGGACCCGACACCAAGCGCGAGGCGATCAATCTGATTATCGATTACGACGGCGCGATCGTTTGGAACGGCACGACCGTCGAGAGTCTGGCGCAGCTGGAACAGTACTTCCGCGCCGAGGCCGCCAAGTCCGAACAACCCGAATTGCACGTCCGTCCCGACAAGCGCGCGAAATACGATCACGTCGCCCACGTGCTCGGGATGGCTCAGCGCAGCGGCATTCAGCGCATCGGCTTTGCCGGGCAGGAACAATATCTGGATTGATGTGAGATCGGCGCTGCGCTCCTCGAACACGAGGAGCGCAGGGCGATAGGCAGGATCAGCGACCGAACACGGAGCCGACGGCTTCGGCGAGATAGTCGATCGATTCCAGGCTGATGCCAGCAATGTTGATGCGACCGTCGCGAGTCATATAAATGTGATTCTGCTCGCGCAGGGTGTCGACGGCCTCGGGCTTCAGCGGCAGCATCGAGAACATGCCGCGCTGTTTGTCGATCGCATTGCCGACTTCGGCGTTACAAGTCTTCGACAGTGCCGCCGCGAACGTGTGGCGCAGCTTGAGCATGCGATTGCGCATGGCGTCCAGCTCGTTGCGCCAATCGGCGTTCAATTTGGCGTCGCTCAAAATGCGGGCGACGATCGCCGCGCCGTGATCGGGCGGCATGGAATAAATCCCGCGAGCGATTTTGCGAAGATGGCTGGCGGAAGCGGTGGCCTGAGTCTCGGTCTCCGTGAGCACCATCAACAAACCGACTCGTTCGCGATACAGGCCGAAGTTCTTCGAGCACGACACCGCCACGAGCGCTTCGGGCACGGTCGCGGCGATCAAACGCGCGCCTTCGGCATCGGCTTCGATGCCTTCACCGAGGCCCTGGTAGGCGATATCGACATATGGAATGAGGCGACGTGCCAGCACGACGTCCGCCACCTTGCGCCACTGATCGAGCGACAAGTCGGCGCCGGTCGGGTTGTGACAGCAGCCGTGCAGTAGCACGACATCGCCCGCGGGCAGCGCATTGAGTCGCTCCAGCATGGCATCGAAGCGGACCGTGCCAGTGCGCGCATCGAAATAGGGATAGGGCTCCAGTTTCAGGCCCGCGTTGCTCAACAGCGGCACGTGATTCGCCCAGGTCGGATCGCTCACATGAACGGTGGGGCGCGAGCCCGTCGCGATCAGCAACTCCGCACCCAAGCGCAGCGCTCCGCAGCCTCCCGGGGCCTGCACCGCACGGACGCGGCGGCTGGTCAGAGCAGTGTGTTTATTGCCGAGGATGAGCTCCGTCATCAGGGCGTTGAATTGCTCATTGCCCGCAGGACCCACGTAGGTCTTGGTCTGCTGATCGGCGAGTACTGCCTGCTCGGCGGCGCGGACCGCGGCCAGCACCGGCGTTTTGCCGTGCTCATCCTTGTAAACACCGACGCCGAGGTCGATTTTTCGGGATGCCGTGTCGGCGCGGAAGGCCGCCATCAAACCCAGGATCGGGTCCTCGGGAAGCGCTTGCAAACTCTCGAACAAGGGAGACTCCGTCAAGTCGGCGGCGCGGTCGCACCGGAATGGGGCGACATCTTAATCGGGGGCGGGCGGCTAAGCCACCGGCCCGGTCCCGCGGGGGCCGCCGCCCGAGCGGTAGAGCGCGCGGACGAAATCGGACTCGGTGATGATGCCGACCAGGCGATTGTCCTCGCCGATGACCGGAATGTGGTGATGGCCGTCCTCGGTGAAAATCGGCAGCAGCTCCGCGACCGATCGATCCGCGCTCACCACTCGCACCTTGGAGCACATGATCTGACCGACAGCTTCCGGCTTGGTGGTATGTGAGTTGCCGCTGCGTTTGATCAGTTGATTCAGCCGCTCGCGGATCGCGCCATTGCGTTCCTGATCCGCGTGCCGCATGAAATCCGCCAGCGAAATGATGCCTAGAATGCGGCGGTGACGGTCCACGACGGGCAGCGCCTTGATGCGATGGCGGCGCATGAGTTGCCAGGCGTCCTCGAGATCGGCGCCGTACTCCACGGTGTGGACGTTGCGAGTCATGATGTCTTCGCAACGTAGTTCGCCGAGCCGTCGCTCCATGGCGTTCATTTCGGCCATGTGCAGAATGTTTTCCAGCTCATCCCGGCTCACGTCGAGCACCTGGTTGTAGCGTTTCAGGACTGCATCCAGATCTTCTGAGCTGAACCGGCTGCGTGAGCGTGTGTTGTCGCGCTCGATCACCTGGGTATGAGGATAGGGTCGGCCCGTCGCGGTGTTGTAAACGATCGCGACCATGACCAGCAGCAGGCTGTTGAGCAGTACTGGGAACAGCACGAACTCGAACGAGCTGGCGTGAGTGAGCGTGGCCAGCAGCGCGACGGCGCCGCCGGGCGGATGCAGACAGCGAAGCGCGAACATCGCCGCGATTGCCGCCCCGACCGCGACTGCGCCGGCGGTGGCCGGATCGTCGATCAGCTGGACGGACAACACACCGATCAGGGCCGATAGCGTGTTGCCGCCAACCACGGACCACGGCTGAGCGAGCGGACTCGCTGGCACGACAAAAGCGAGCACGGCGCTGGCGCCGAGCGGCGCGATCAGCCATGCGACGCCAGGGGCGCTGGCGAAGAGTCGACACAACAGGGCCGTGATCAAGATGCCCAGCAGGGCGCCAACGACCGATCGCCACCGCTCGGAGGCGTTCACCGCGAATGGGGCGGGCCGGAATCCCTTGAGCCAGGTCAGAAAGCTATCGCGCCAGGTCGAGCGGGGAGAGGTCGCGTCTACACGCGTCGGATCGAGAGGCTGCACAAGTACCGGCGAGTCTGAGGGACAAACGGCCGCGCACTATACGAGTGCAGCAGGGGCCTGTCACTGCTGCACGTCACGTCGGACAGTGGGTTCAGAACCGATAGGACACTTCGATCTGAAGAATGGGCCAGAGCTCGTAGTCATCGAGCTCCTCTTCGATGCGTCGTTCCTCGCGCTCGATGTCGGCTTGGAATTGTGATGCGTTGGCGAGCAGGCCGGTGCCGCGCAGGTTCTCGATGCTCGGTTCGCCTTGCCAAAGCAAGCCGATCTCCGCGCCGAACGTGAAGCCCTTGGCGAGCGTACCGCCGTATCCGAGGGTCAGTGCCGGTGTGAAATCATCGGTGGTCACGGTGCCGGACAGCGCGCCGACTTGTTGAGGCGTGTAAGTCGTATCGCCGATGGTGACGTTCGTCGTCGGCTGGCCCTTCAGACCGATCTCGTTATTGTTCGCCCGTCCACCCACGGAAATTCGAAAGCCGCCGCCGAGTGGGTACCAGTCCAGCATGGCGCCGAAGGAGCTCAGCTCGAGATCGCCGTCGTAGTCGATGTCGTCGACTTCTTCGTCGCGCGACACAGACAGGAAGCCCGCGTTAGCTCGGATCCCGAGATGCTCATTGGGCCGGAACATCACTTGCGGCCCGACGCCAAGCGTGCCGCCGGTGACGCCGACGCTCCAGCGACTGTCCTGCGCGACCGCGGCGCTCATCGCTGTACATGTACCGAAAGCCGTCACGCACAACGCAATCCAGGTCGACGTTTTCACATTGGAGACTCCAGGCTTCGCTCGCGATGAACGAAGCAGGCCGCCCGAAGTTCCTGGGGCGATTAGAAGGGCTTTACGATGACCAGCGAGACGATGGCCGCGATCATGGTGAATAAAGAAAATAAGAGGATTTGCGGCTGCAGCGCGCCGCGCGGTGATCGTGACTCCGAAAGTGCGCGCATGTGTCCAGCGAGGACGCCGTGCATGGCGGACAGCGCGACCACGATGACCAGTTTCAAGGATAGCCAGCGATTGCCGAACCAACCGCCCTGCGCGGCAAGCAACAGACCGGTGATCCAGACCAATAACATGGCGGGCGCCGTGGCCAGTCGATCCCAGCGGCGCAGTAGTTGCAACGTTTGCTGCTCCGGGCCCGATGGGGCGTGCCTCGGCCGCAGAAGCAACGATTGAACCAGCACGCCGGCCATCCAGAGAATGATCGCCCAGACATGCAACGACTTGATCAGCAGATAAGTCATGGCGCCGTTTGGCCCGTCGCCTTTCGTCTTTGTATGAAGCGCAACGTCGATATGAAGCCAAAAGGTATGAAGGCGGCTCCAAGCAGTCGCGCGACTTCTCGACCGCTCCAGTTGGAGCTGGCGCCGACGTTCATCGTCACCCACAGATAAACAAGGAACGCCAGACCGTGCACCGGCCCTGCCACGGAGACGACCTGAGGTATGCCGGCCAAATGTTTGAGCGGCACGGCCACGGCGAGTAACGCCAGGAGTGTGCCGCCTTCGAAGATCGAAGCGAGTTGCAGATGACGCAGAGAGCGTGCTGCCTCTGAGGATGCCGTGGTCATGCGTTAGTAGAACAACCTGCGCCAGCTGCCAGCGCAGCCGGGATTCGTCCTGGGTGTGATGTGGGCTTCATCATGAGCGAACGCCGTCGCGCAGGACATCGGCTAGAATGACAGCCTTCGAAGGATTCTGGCCACGGGTGCGGGTGAGCCTTCGAAGTCAGCAAGAGCTGCGGAGCATGCGATGTCCACGCGGGAGTCACACAAGGTCGCCGTCTTGGCGTTTCACGGTGTCGTGCCTTTCGATCTGTCGACACCTTGCGAAGTATTCGGGCGAGCCCGAGTGCCGCCAGAACGGCGGCCGTACGAAGTGCTCGTCTGCGGACACCAGCGCAGGATCCGAGCTGGTGCATTCGATATTCACGTCAAATGGAATTTGAGTCGCCTGGCCAGCGCGGACACGGTGATCGTGCCCGGGATGAACGACGTGACAGCGCCCATACCGCAGCCAGTGCTCGATGCACTCGATGCGGCCGCAGCCGCGGGTGCGAGGATTGCTTCGATTTGCACCGGCGCTTTCGTGCTGGCCGAGCGCGGTTTGCTCGATGGACTGAGCGCGACGACGCACTGGTTGGCCGCGCCACTGCTGGCGGCCCGCTATCCCGCGGTAAACGTGGACCCGAATGTCCTATTTGTCGACAACGGACGGGTTTTGACTTCCGCGGGTGCGGCCGCCGGTCTGGACCTCTGTCTGCATCTCATCAGAAGCGATCATGGTACCGCCGTGGCGGCGGATGCCGCGCGGCTGGCCGTGATGCCGCTGGAGCGCGCCGGAGGACAAGCGCAATTCATCGTGCACGAGCCGCCGCAATCATCCAGCACTCTGCAGCCGCTGTTGCAATGGATCGAGAAACGTCTGGATCGACCGCTCACGCTCGAAGGCATGGCGGGGCAGGCGAAGGTCAGTATCAGAACGCTGAGCCGCCGATTCCGCGAACAGCTCGGCGTCAGTCCACTGCAATGGATTTTGTATGCAAAGGTGAGACGTGCTCAGCAGGCGCTGGAGACCACGGATCTTTCCATCGAGCGCGTGGCGGCGAGCGCCGGATTCAGCTCATCGACATCGCTGAGGGAGCACTTTGCTCGCGTGGTCGGAACGTCCCCACGAGCCTACCGAAACGCATTTCGGAAGCGAGCGGACTAGCCTGCAGTCGTGGCGCTCGACGACGAGCGCGCACGACTGAATCGGGTGGTCACCACCAGACGGTGTAGAGCGCCGTCAGGATCGCGATGACGCCGACCGAGCACATGTTGAAGTTCGCCGAGGTGCCGTAGGTCACATCGCCGGTGTTGACCCGATTGGAGCCTGCGGCGGCCGGCTGCATGAGCGAGAACAGAACGGCGAGGCCCAGCGCCAGCAGGAACACGACGGCCATGCGATCCATGAAAGGCAGCGACGGCCACATCGCCTTGAGCGCGATGGACAGCACGAACGAGCCGACCGTGGCGGCGAGCGCGCCGGCTTCGGTGGCGCGCTTCCAGAACAGACCGAGCATGAAGATCACGACGATGCCCGGTGTGAAGAAGCCGGTGTACTCCTGAATGTACTGGAAGGCCTGGTCGAAACTGCCGAGCAACGGACGCGCCGTGACGATCGCCATCAGAATCGAGACCACCGCGGTGATGCGACCGACGCGCACGAGTTGCGCCTCGGGCTTGGGCTGACCCATCTTGTTATAGATATCCAGCGTGAAGATGGTGGCGATGGAATTGATCTTGGAAGCGGTCGAAGCAATGATCGCGGCGATCAGCGCAGCGAACACGAGCCCCGCGATGCCCGTCGGCAACAGCCGCATCATGGTCGGATAAGCCTCATCGGGCTTGGCCAGCTCCGGTGCGAGGATCACGGCGGCAATGCCGGGCAGCACGATGATGACGGGCATCAGCAGCTTCAGATAAGCCGCAAAAATCACGCCTTTCTGCGCTTCCTCCAGGCTCTTGGCCGCCAGCGCGCGCTGAATGATGTACTGATTGAAGCCCCAGTAGCTGAGATTGGCGATCCACATGCCGCCGATCAGCACCGACAGGCCCGGCAGATCCTTGTAATAGGGGTGCATGGAGTCGAGGATCATGTGGAAGTGTCCTGGCGCGCGTTCGAGCAGCGTAGAAAAACCGGCGGCTACGCCGTGACCGCCACTGATTTCATTCAGGGTCAGCCACGACACCATCAATCCACCGAGCACCAGCAGCGACACCTGCACGATGTCCGTCATCGCCACCGCTCGCAAACCGCCGCGCAGCTGATACACCAGAGCGAACACGCCCAGGCCGACGAGCGCGATGTTCTGATCGACGCCTGCGACCTTGGCCATCGCGATCGATCCCAGCCAGATGATGGACGTGAGATTCACGAACACATACAGGCCCAGCCAGAAGATGGCCATGAGTGTGCGGATGCGTGCGCCATACCGCTGCTCGAGGAATTGCGGCATGGTGTAGATCTGGTTCTTGAGGAAGATCGGCAGGAACCATTTGCCGACGATGATCAGCGTCAGCGCCGCCATCCACTCGTACGAGGCGATCGCGAGGCCGATGGCGTAGCCCGAGCCCGACATGCCGACGATCTGCTCGGCGGAAATGTTGGCGGCGATCAGCGAGGCGCCGATGGCCCACCAGGGCAGGGTCTTGGAGGCCAGGAAGTATTCGGAGGAATCCTTTTCCTTCCCTTCGCGCTCGCGCGAGATCCACTGCGCCAGGGTGAACAGGCCGATCGCGTAGATGACGATGATGACTAGATCGAGCGTGGCAAGCTGCATGTCTGTTGTTCTCTTTCCGTGGTCCGGAAGTGAGGGGCTATGCTGGCCTGGGGGCCTAGAAATGGAAAGCGGCGCGTTCCTGGCGACGGCCGAGCATCAGCGCGTCCTCGACCAGTTGCAACGGTTTGCAGTCCACGTCACAGGCGCCGGCCGCGATGAGCTCCGAGAAGCGCTGGTAGAGCCGCGCATATTCCTGGTCCATGCCAGCGACGTGCGGCGTATCGTCGAGATACATGCGGTGGCCGCCTTCGGCGAGCAGCAACGTTTCCTTGTCGGTGCGCACTTCGATGTTCCAGCACGGCGTGCCTGTATAAAGGAAGTCGAACGAGGCAGTCACGTGCGCCGTTCCGGCGTGCGACAACACCATCTCGGCGGCGATGGGCGACTGACAGTTGCTTGGAAATTCGAGCGACGCCGATTGTAACGTCAGGCGGCCGGGCAGGATGCGCGTCAGGATGGACAGCGCGTTGATGCCCGGATCGAACACGCCCATGCCGCCGGACTGCAGGATCCAGTGTTGACCGGGATGCCATACCCGGATGTCTTCCTTCCAGGTGATGTTGACGCTCTCGATGACACGCTCACTGAGCCACGCACGCGCCGGTTCGACGCCGCTGGCCTCGCGTGAATGCCACGTCGTGAAAAGGGTCCGCCCGCGCTGACGCGCGCGAGCTTCCAGATCATGGACTTCGGTAACCGTCGCGGCTGGGGGCTTCTCCAGCATGACGTGCAGGCCGGCGTCGATGGCCTCCCGGGCCAGGTCATAGCGACAGGAGGGCGGGGTGCAGAGCGAGACCGCATCCACCTGAATGCCGGATGCCAGCATCGAGGGTATGTCCGCGAAGGTGGACACGTCCTGGAGCGGGCCGTCGCGGTTCACGGCCGCGACCAGTTCGAAGGAATTGCTTTTGGCCAGCGCCGGCAAATGCTGATCGCGCGCGATCTTGCCTACGCCCACGAGCGCCAGTCGTTTCGCAGTGGATCCCACCTGTAAGTCCTCTCACCTCGTAGCTGAGCCGGCCGGCAGCGGCGCTGGCATTTGGCAACGCTTGCGGCTATCTTCGTCGCGGCAAAGCTGATTTATATGATATATAGGCTTTATAGACCGTGACATCGCCAATAGCAAGGCGAGGTCGCAAGCCCCGGGCCCCCGCCCGGGCGAACGCTTCGGGTACAGGGGACTTGCATGACTGATCGTGGTGAAGCTCGGCGGAAATTGCGCTCGCGGGAGTGGTTCGACAATCCGGCCAATCCGGACATGACCGCGCTCTATATCGAGAAGTACCTCAATTACGGCCTGTCCATGGAGGAGTTGCAGAGCGACCGGCCCATCATCGGCATCGCGCAGACCGGCAGCGACCTCGCGCCTTGCAACCGCCAGCACCTGGTGCTCGCCGAGCGCGTCAAGGCCGGCATCCGCGAAGCCGGCGGCATTCCGCTGGAATTTCCGCTGCATCCCATTCAGGAAACCGGCAAGCGGCCGACCGCGGGCCTGGATCGCAATCTGGCGTACCTGAGCCTGGTCGAGACGCTGTTCGGGTATCCCCTGGACGGCGTCGTACTGACCATTGGTTGCGACAAGACCACGCCGGCCTGCCTGATGGCGGCGGCGACCGTGAATCTTCCGGCCATCGCCTTGTCGGTCGGTCCGATGCTCAACGGCTTCTATGAAGGCAAGCGCGTCGGCTCGGGCACCATCGTGTGGAAAGCGCGCAGCATGCTCGCTGCCGGCGAGATCGATTATCACGGCTTCGTGCGACTGGTCGCGTCGGCAGCGCCGTCCACCGGCTTCTGCAACACCATGGGCACGGCCACCACGATGAATTCGCTGACCGAAGCGCTCGGCATGTCGTTGCCGGGATCGGCCGCGATTCCCGCTCCGTATCGCGATCGCCAGGAATGCGCGTACCGCACTGGCTTGACCATCGTCGATCTGGTCAATGCGGATCGCAAGCCATCGGACATTCTCACCCGCGACGCTTTCCTCAACGCGATTCGCGTGAACTCCGCGCTCGGCGGCTCGACCAACGCGCCTATTCATCTCAATGCCATCGCGCGTCACGTCGGCGTCGAGCTCACGCTGGATGATTGGGAACGCCATGGCCGCGATGTCCCGCTGCTGGTGAACCTGCAGCCGGCGGGCGAGTACCTGGGCGAGGACTTCTATCGCGCCGGCGGTGTGCCCGCGGTGGTCGGTCAGTTGATGCGCGAAGGGCTGATCGCCGAGAACGCAATGACGGTCAATGGCAAAACGATCGGCGAGAACTGCGCCAATGCTCGCAGCCTCGACGAGGACGTCATTCGTCCTTATGCGCGGCCGCTGAAGCCGAATGCGGGTCTGACGGTGCTCAAGGGCAACCTGTTCGATTCCGCGATCATGAAGACGAGCGTCATCTCGCCGGAGTTTCGGCAGCGCTACTTGTCGGATCCGAAAGATCCGGAGGCGTTCGAGGGCAAGGTCGTGGTGTTCGATGGTCCGGAGGACTATCACTCGCGCATCGATGATCCATCGCTCGGCATCGACGACCGTTCGATCCTGGTGATCCGCGGTACCGGCCCGATCGGTTATCCGGGCGGCGCTGAGGTCGTGAACATGCGTCCGCCCGCTGCGCTGATTCGCGCTGGCGTCGACGCGCTGCCGTGTATCGGCGATGGTCGTCAATCGGGCACGTCCGGCTCCCCATCGATTCTCAATGCTTCGCCGGAAGCCGCGGTGGGCGGCGGTCTGGCGCTCCTGCGCACAGGCGATCGCGTGCGCATCGATCTGCGTGCTCGTGAAGTGCGCGTGCTGGTCGACGACGCAACGCTCGCCGAACGCCGCAAGCAAGTCGAGGCCGCGGGCCCGACTTATCCGAACTCACAAACGCCGTGGCAGGAGATTCATCGCTCGCTCACGGGTCAGTTCGAAACCGGCGCGGTGCTGGAGATGGCGGTGAAGTATCAGCGCCTCGCCCAGACCGTCGACAATCTGCGCGACAGCCACTAGGGCAAAGGATATGGCGGTCGAGATCGTCGCAAGATCGCAGCGAGACCAGTTGGGCGAAGGCCCGTTGTGGTCCTCGCGCGATCAGGCGCTGTTCTGGGTCGATATTCTCGGCCGCCAGGTGCATCGGTTGTCGCTGCACAACCGGCAGGTCAGCAGCTGGACCATGCCGGAGCCGATCGGCTGGTTGATCGAACGTGACAACGCGCGCGGCTTCATCGCCGGGTTCGCAAGTGGCTTCTTCGAGCTGAGCCTCGATGCACAAGGCGGCGGAATCAGCGCGAGTCTGTTGTGCCGGCCGCCGGCGCATCCGGCCAGCAATCGTCTCAATGACGCCAAGGCCGATGCCCGAGGGCGCATCTGGGCCGGCTCCATGCCATTCAAGGCCGACCAGCCGACGGGCAACTTGTATCGACTCGATGTCGCTCACAAGGTAACGCTGGTGGACGAGGGTTACACCGTCGCCAACGGCCCCGCCCTCAGTCTCGACGGAAAGTTTCTGTATCACACCGACTCGCACGCGCGTGTGATCTATCGATTTCGCATGCAAGACGATGGCTCGCTGTCGGCTCGCGAGGTGTTCATCGAGTTCGCGCCGGGGTGGGGCGATCCCGACGGCATGACGGTGGACAGCGAAGGTGGGCTCTGGGTGGCCCACTGGGGCGGCAGTCGCGTGAGTCGTTTCGATCGGCAAGGCAAGCTGGAGCGCAGCGTGCAGTTGCCGGCTTCCCAGATCACGAGCTGCGCGTTCGCGGGGCCGGAGCTCGATCGAATGTTTGTGACTTCGGCCGCCGACGGCGTGCCGAACGAGCCGCACGCCGGTTGTCTGTTCGAAATCGATCCGGGCGTGCGCGGGTTGGCGCCATTCCGCTACGGCGGCTAGCAAGACACGTCGGATGTTCCACGGGGGAAAATGATGTCGAGAAGGTTAGTAAACGTCACGCCACGGTCGGTCGTGTCGTTGAGTTTGGTTTGTGCCATGTCGCTGGCTGGCGGTCTCGCTCACGCGGCCGACTATGCGCGCGCCTCGTTCGGCAAGCTGCCGGACGGCAAGGCAGTCGAGGTCATCACACTGAGCAATGCCAAAGGTGTGAAGGCAGGAGTGATGACGTACGGCGCGGCGCTGCAGTCGCTGGTGATGCCGGATCGCGATGGCAAGCTTGCCGACGTGGCGTTGGGCTACTCCTCGCTCGATGGTTATCTGAAGAAGCCGGAGTACTTCGGTTCGACCGTGGGACGCTTCGCCAATCGCCTGGCGGACGGGCGTTTCACACTGGATGGCAAGAGCTACCAGACTCCACGCAATAACAACGGCCAAGCGTTGCACGGTGGTGAGCGTGGCTTCGACAAAGTTCTTTGGGAAGTCGTGAAAGTCGAGCGCGGCGATACCGCGTCCGTGCGTCTTCGCTACGTGAGCCCCGACGGCGATCAGGGCTATCCCGGCACGCTCACCGTGTTCGCAACGTATTCGCTGAATGAGTCCAACGAATTGCGCATCGAGTACACGGCGACGACCGATAAGCCGACGATCGCCAACATCACCAATCATGCGTATTGGAATCTGGCGGGCGAGGGCGCGCCGGCCGGAGCCATGGGACATGTGCTGACCATTCCGGCGGAAAGCTACACACCGGTGAACGACGTGCTGATTCCGACGGGCAAGTTGCAGCCGGTCGCGAATACCGTGTTCGATTTCCGAAAGGCGACTGCGATTGGCGCGCGCGTGCGGGAGGCCCGTGATCCGCAGATCGTGTTCGGCAAGGGTTACGACCACAACTTCGTGATCGCGCGCGACGTGGCCAAAGAGCCGCGCTTGATGGCGAAAGTGGAGGAGCCCACCAGCGGTCGTGGCTTCGAACTGCTCTCCAACCAGCCGGCGGTGCAGTTCTACTCAGGTAATTTTCTGGATGGCACAGTCGTCGGTAAATCTGGCCGGGCCTATCGGCAGGGCGACGCCCTGGTGCTCGAGCCGCAGGTATCGCCGGACGCGCCGAATCAGCCGCAGCTCGGCTCGGCGCGCCTCGATCCCGGCGCGACTTATCGGAACGTGATTGTTTACCGGTTGTTTGTTAGCGGAGCGCGTGCGCGCTGAGGCGTGCGCAACCGTCAGTTGCAGGAGATCTTCATGACCAGAACCAAATCCCTAGCCGCCGCCATCTTGCTACAGGTTGCGCTGGTACTGCTGTCGCCAGCGATGGCCGCCGAGCGCTGGAGCGCAGAAAAGGCGCACGAGTGGTACAACCGCCAGCCGTGGCTGGTCGGCTCGAATTACTTGCCCGCCAGCGCCATCAATCAGCTGGAAATGTTTCAGGCCGATACGTTCGACGCCGCCGCCATCGACAAGGAGCTGGGCTGGGCCCGCTCGCTCGGCATGAACACCATGCGCGTGTACCTGCACAACCTGCTGTGGGAGCAGGATGCGAAAGGCTTCAAGCAGCGCCTCGATCAGTTTCTGAGCATCGCGGCCAAGCACAACATCAAGCCGATGCTCGTGCTGTTCGACAGCTGCTGGGATCCGGAGCCGAAGCTGGGGCCGCAGCGTCCGCCGATTCCGGGCGTGCACAACTCGGGCTGGGTGCAGGCGCCGGGCCGTGCGCGTCTCGAAGACGCCTCCGGTTATCCGAAGCTGCAGGAATACGTGAAGGGCGTCGTGGGCGCCTTCGCCAAAGATCCGCGCGTCCTCGCGTGGGACGTGTGGAACGAGCCCGACAACGACGGCGGCGGCAACTACAAGAAACATCAGGGCAAGCAGGGCTACGTCGAGAAGCTGCTGCCGCAGGTGTTCGACTGGGCGCGCTCTCAGAACCCGACGCAGCCGCTGACGAGCGGCGTGTGGCACCACGACGACTGGTCGTCGCTGGACAAGTTGAACGCGATCGAAAAGATCCAGATCACCCAGTCCGACGTGATCACGTTCCACGACTACAGCTGGCCGGAAGTATTCGAGCGTCGCGTGAAGCAGTTGCAGGCCTATGGCCGTCCGCTGATCTGCACTGAATACATGGCGCGCGGCAACGGCTCGACCTTCGACAACTCGCTGCCGCTGGGCAAGCGCTACAACGTCGGCATGATCAATTGGGGCTTCGTCGACGGTAAGTCGCAGACCCGCATGCCGTGGGATTCCTGGAAGAAGCCCTACACGCTGGAAGAGCCGACCATCTGGTTCCACGACATCTTCCGCGCCGACGGCACTCCGTACCGTGCGGCCGAGACCGATCTGATCAAGAAGCTCACCAGCGAGCCGCGAGAAAAGACCGGCACTTAACACATAAGTTGGAGCGAGGTGACGAGGCCACGGATCGGCTTCGTCACCCGATTTATAAGACAAATAATACTTGTAGGACTTCTAGCCTTGTGATTTATTCGAGAGGCGTAAAACACCGCGTGCCATGGGAACGACTCCCTGGCGCCAACATGCACGGGGGACCAGCCGATGAACTTGCACGGAATAGTGAGTGGCGACCGACAACCCGACGCTCGCACGCGCCCGCTGACTCGCCAACGAACAATTCGATGCTCGATGTGGCTTGCGTTCGTTGCGATCGCAATGCTGGCAACGGCGGCTAGCTGGGCTAGCCCGGCCGGCCCGCTGACCTGGACGACGACCTCGACGGTCAAGGCGGGCAATGCCGGCTGGGGCCGCATGACCAAACTCGCGAATGGCGATTGGCTCGCGGTCTACACGTTATTTCCGGCCGGACAGCCTACTGTCCTGGAGATCGCGCGCAGCACCGATAACGCTCGCACGTGGTCGGTCGTGACGACCGTCGCGGAGGCTGGGCGCAACATCGACAACGGTCATTTGTTTCAACTTCCCAACGGCACGGTGCTGCTGACGATGCGCTCCATCATCAACGCACAGTCCTATCGCCTCACCGTGCATCGGAGCACCGACAACGGCGCGAGCTTCAGCTACCTGAGCCTGATCGACGCCAACGAAAATCCGGGCGGCCTTACCAACCGCGGCTTGTGGGAGCCGGTGTTCAACCTGCTGCCGAACGGCTCGCTGTCGGTGCTGTATGCAAACGAAAAGTACGCGGGCAGCTCGCCGGCCTACAGTCAGGTCATTTCGCAAAAGATTTCCACGGACAACGGTGCGAGCTGGGGCAGCGAGACGTGGGCGGTTTCCGAGAGCGGCGGCGGCAACGCCCGTCCGGGGATGCCGGTAATGACGCGCATGGGCGACGGCCGCTACATTCTGGTGTTCGAGATTTGCGGGCTCGGCCCGAACTGCGAAGTGTCTTATTCCATTTCCGGCAACGGCACCACTTGGCCGAGTGGACTGGGCACCGGCATTCGTTATCAGCGCTGCGGTCCCTACGTCCTCTCTGCCACGGACGGACGTCTGATCGTCACTTCGTGCCAGAACGAAGTCTCCTACAGCAACGATTATGGCGCGGCCTGGATGAAAAACGATCCGGCTGCGTGGCCCATCGGCTTCAGTCATTCGTGGCCCGCGATCTATCAGACCGGCGCCAATGAAATCGCCGTGATGAACCTCACGGCGGGCGCGGCGATCCAGATCAAGTTCGGCACGCTGGCGGCGCCCACCAACAACTCCAGCAATTTTTCCGACAACTTCGACGACGGCAATGACGCCGGGTGGGCGCGCTATGGCGACAACTTCTCGTTCTCCGGCGGCCGCTATCTGATCAACAACGCGCCGGGCAACGGCAATAACAGCAGCAAGGCCCTGGCCGGCGACGAAGCGTGGACCAGCGGCACGCTGGAAGGCGATGTGTATCTGTCGACCGCCGGCAACGCGGGACTGATGTTCCGTACCACGAACGGCGGTTATGGCGCGGATGAGGCTTTCGGTTATTACGTCGGCCTGGACAGCGTCGGCAACGTCATTCTCGGCAGGCAGGCCAACAACTGGACCACGCTCGGCAGTGCCGCCATGGCAGTGCCGCTGAACGCCTGGCATCACGTCAAAGTGACCTTCGACGGTCCCGCGTTGGCCGTTTACGTCGGTGACATGGTGACTCCGAAGATCACCGCCACCGATAGCTCGTTCGGTCGGGGACAGATCGGCGTGCGCAGCCATTTCACGAATGCGCAATTCGACAATGTGACTTTCACGCGCTCCACCAGTGTCGATGACTTCCAGGACGGCAACGACACCGGCTGGACGCGCTATGGCGGCGGCGTCAGCTTCGCGGGCGGCGTCTATAACCTGAACAATGCCAGCGGCACGGGCAAGAGCTCGTGGGTCACGCCCGCCAGCAATTTCACAGCAGAGGCCGATGTTCGAATCGCATCCGGTGGCGGCGACGCTGGCCTGATTTTCCGCGCCACCAGTCTCGGCGCCGGCGCGGACGCGATGAATGGTTATTACGCTGGGATCAATGAGAGCGGCGACACGCTGATTCTGGGACGCATGAACGGCGCCTGGACCCAGCTCGCTTCGGCGCCGCTGTCGATCGCTGCCAATACCTGGTACCGCCTGAAGGTGGTGGCCATGGGTAGCGACATTCGTGTGTATGTCGGCGACATGAGTAATCCCAAGATCCACGTCACGGATGGCACCTGGAGCTCGGGGGCCGTGGGCGTGCGCGCACATTTCACCAACGCGTCGTTCGATCTTGTGACGGCGACAAAGTAGTCGCCGACGAGCGCGCATCTTCGTCATCGGGGGCAGAGTGATGAAAACTGTAAACAGCATACTGCGCTGGTCGGCAGCGCTGGCGCTGGGGTCGACGTCGGCGGTTTACGCCCAGTCGACCTCGCCGCCACCGACCGACTCGAGCGGGCAACTCGAAGAAGTCGTCGTAGTGGGTCTGCGTGCGAGCCTCGAGGCGGCCGCCGCGATCAAAAAGGATTCCGACCTGGTGGTGGATTCCATCGTCGCCGACGACATCGGCAAGTTTCCTGACAACACCACCGCTGGCGCTCTGCAGCGCGTGCCCGGCGTGCAGGTGACAGTCAACGACAACAACGAAATCGCCAATCCCATCATCCGCGGCATTCCGGACATTCTCACGACCCTCGACGGGCGCGAGATCTTCACCGGCGTGGGCCGCGGCTTCGCGTTCCAGGATCTGCCGGCCGAGGCGCTGGCCGGTGCGGATGTTTTCAAGTCCAACACCGCCAACCTGATCGAAGGCGGCGTGGCGGGCGTGATCAATCTGCGCCTGCACAAGCCGTTCGACTTCGAGCCGGGTCTGAGCGGCGCGCTCAACACGCGCGGCATCTATGGCGACAACGTCGATAAGTTCAGCGGCACCATCGGCGGCCTGATCAGCAATCGCTGGCAGGCGGGCGACGGCGAAATGGGTGCGCTGTTGAACGTTTCCTACTCGGACATCAACTTCGATCGCCCGATCTCGTTCAATTGCGACCCGCGCTCGGGCACCAACGGACCGCCGGGCGCGGCTGGCGTCGTGCTGCCGACGTGCGTCGGTGGCTTGAACCAGTACGGCGACTATCAGCGTCCGCAGGTCAACGCAGCCTTCCAGTGGCGGCCGACGGATGAGCTGGAGGTGTACGCAGACGGCATCTACACCGAATACGAGTCGCGCTGGGAATCGGACTTCATCTTCTCGGATATCTTCGCCGCGCAGAACGTCACCAACGTCAGCGCGACCGATCGCTGTGGCGCCTACGACGTGAACCCCGCCGGTTTCGGCGGCGGCACCAATCGTCAGAGTCTGTGTATTGCCGATTCAGCGCGCTTCAACAACGTGCCGGTCATGACCAGCACGCAGGCGCGGGACAGTGGCACCGATCAATATCTGTTCGCCACCGGCCTGCGCTGGAACTCGGGTTCCTGGCACCTGGACGGCGATGTTTCCTATCAGCGCTCGCACACCGAGAATCGCATCATCATCGTCGATATCGGCAAGCAGGCCAGCGCGGTCGACGTCACGGTCGACGCCGGCAAGCACGGCACGACCAACATGGTCGGCAATCCGCTCGGCGTGGCTGACGGCTTCCTGTTCGCCAACAGCCTGTTCCAGGATCTCAACGACGCGGTCGGCACGCAGCTCGCGTTCGCCGGCAACGGCGCCTACGATCTGGGCGGTTGGCTGAGCCAGATCCAGTTCGGCGTCCGCTACGCCGATCGCGACTCGGAGTATCGTGCGTTCTCCGGCGGCCCCGGCGCGCCTGGCGGCAATCGCGCCACGTTGGTGAGCTCGGTGGACCTGCCCGATAACTTCCTGGTGAACTCACGCTCGAGCATCTCTTATATCAACGGCGGCCAACGCTGGCTGACGCCGAACCGCGATTTCCTGCTGGATCAGACCGACACGCTGCGCGCGATCTATGGCGCCCCGGCCGGCGATCCGGCGTTCACGCCGACTCGTAACTACGACGCGAACGAGAAGACCTACGCCGGTTATCTGCAGGGCAAGTATCAGTTCGATTTCGCGAACGGTATGTCGCTCGACGGTTTGCTGGGCGGTCGCCTGACCAAGACCGACCGCGAGCTGTCAGGCACGGGCCTGGTCAATCAGGTGCAGACGCCGGTGACCACCGACGTGAGCGATACGGACTTCCTGCCGAACTTCAGCGCGCGTCTGCGCATCACGCCCGATCTGCAGCTGCGCTTCACGGCGGCTCGCACTCTGGCGCGACCGGCGTTCGAGGACCTCAACCCTGGCCTCACTTACGAGGTGCCGATCAACGCCAACATTCGTCCCAACGGCTTTGGCGGCAATCCCGATCTGAAACCGCAGAAGTCCGAGGCGTTCGATCTCACGCTCGAGTACTACTTCGCGCGTAGCAGTTACGTGTCGGCGGGTCTCTACTATCGCGACATCCAGGATCGGATCATCGACGCGATCGAGCCGGAGACCATCGACGGCATCACTTACAACATCACCCGTCCGCGTAACGTGGGCAGTGCGGAGCTGCAGGGCATCGAGATCGCGGGACAGACGTTCTTCGATTTCCTGCCTGGCTTCTGGAGCGGCTTCGGCGCGATGGCGAACTTCACGCTGGCGGACAGCGAAGTCACCACCGCTGGCGACGTGCTGGAGGGCAGGGAACTGCAGGGCGTGTCGAAGTACAGCTACAACCTCGGCCTGCTCTACGAACAGTCCGGCATCACCGGCCGTCTGATCTACACGCACCGCTCCGAGTACACCGAGACTCTGCTCGCTGGTTTGCTGTCGCCGGTCGGGAGCGGCCCGCAGTTCAACGGCGTGCGTGACAACGGCCGCCTGGACTTCTCGCTGGGCTACGACCTCACCGAGAACCTGACGGTGAGCGTCGACGGCACCAACCTCACTCAAGCGAAGTACTACAGCTACTTCGGGACGGAAGCGTTCCCGCATGACGTGCGCGACGACGAGCGCACGTTCGGCGTGAGCTTGCGAGCGAGATTCTAAGAAGGCGCGACGGCGGCGGACAGGACGTTCGCCGCTTTCTTCAAGGGCTGGATCGAGGCGAAGCTATTTGCGCTTCGCCTTGGTCGCGGCCTTCGGTTCCGATTGGGAGGTATCGATCAGCTCCAGCACGTCGCTGACGAGCTTCTTCATCGCAGCGCGCGCCTTCTCCGGCTGCCGCTTCACGATTGCCTGCTCGACCGCGGCATGGTCCGGAATGCTGGCGGAATGTCCCTTGATACGGTTGGTGAACTGGATGGAGCTGCGCAGCGCCGTCGCCACCACGTCCTGAAACTGGGCATAGAAGGGATTTTTCGAGCCTTTCAATACCGCCACGTGAAAGGCGATATCGGCTTCGAGGATGTGATCGGCGCCGCGCTCCGCCGCCCTCATTCGTTCCAGACCGGCTTTGATGGCGGCAAGCTCGCTCTCGTCGGCGAGCACGGCCGCGAGCGCGGCGGCTTCGGGCTCGATGGCGATGCGCAGCTCGTTGAATTGTCGGAGCAGATCCAGCGAGAACTTGCGATTCAGCAGCCAGCGCAGCACGTCGGTATCGAACAGATTCCACGACGAGCGTGGCTGCACGATGGTTCCCTGGCGCGGGCGGGCGCTCACCAGGCCTTTCGCCGTCAGCATCTTCACCGCTTCGCGCGTCACCGAACGGCTCACGCCGTGTTGTTTGGCGAGCTCTGCTTCGGTGGGGAAGGGGCCGTCGTCATAACGGCCAGTGACAATGGCGCGGCCGAGTGCATCGAGCAGGCCATGCGTGAGGTTCCGGCCCAGGTTGAGCCGCAGTTCGGAAGGGTTGTTATCGATCACGGCGACGACTTGGCTTCCCTTAATTCGTCATATAAATGAACATTACCACATCCACGAGCCTATGCTTACATATGTGGCGACGGCGGATCCCTACAGGCGGAGGCGACCATGACATCGCACGGGAATGACGACGAGCCGCATGAGTACAGCTCACCCGCCTGTTCCATGCATGAGTTCGACCTCGCCGGCGAACGCAGCAACAGCAGAGTCGACGCGGCGTCCAGAATCATCGCTGCTTCACCCGCCGCTCTGTATCGCGCCCACCTGGACCCGCAGGCGTTGATGTCGTGGCTGCCGCCGAAAGGAATGAAAGGGCGCATCGAGGAATTCGACCCGCGCGTCGGCGGCACTTATCGAATGGTGCTGACCTACGAGCAGCCAGGGCACGCGGCGGAGGGCAAGACGACGGAGCACTCCGATACCGTCGCCGGACGATTCGTCGAGCTCATCCAGGACAAGCTCATCGCGCAGGTAGTCCAATTCGACTCCGACGACCCGGCGTTCGCGGGCGAGATGAAAATCACCTGGGCGTTCACGCCGGTGTCGGGAGGGACGCACGTCATGGTCCGCTGTGAAAACGTGCCTTCCGGGATCCGACCGGAAGATCACCAGGTCGGCCTGGCGTCGTCGTTGGAGAATCTGGCGCAGTATTGCGAGTGACGCCGCTGCCGCTGGGACATAATGGGCAGCATGTCAGATCGCCCAGCACGGCTGTTCGCGCTGTCCGATGTTCACGTCGATTACGACGTGAACGCGCGCTGGGTGCGGGATCTGTCGCGAGCGGATTATCGGGACGATATTCTGATCCTGGCCGGTGACATTACTCACAAGGTGCCGGAGCTCGCCTCCTGTCTGAGCGCGTTTGCCACGCGCTTCGCCAAAGTTTTGTTCGTGCCGGGCAATCACGAGCTTTGGGTGATGGGCGAGGCGCCGGAGCGCACGTCGTTGGATAAATTCGCCGACGTGGTCGCCGTGGCGGAGCAGAGCGGCATTTGCATGCAGCCATATTCGCATGGCGACGTTCTGATCGTGCCTTTGCTCGGCTGGTACGATTACTCATTCGGCGCACCGAGCGAAGATCTGTACCACATGTGGATGGACTTCCACGCGTGCCGGTGGCCGTCGGGATTCCAACCAGATGACGTGTCTGCGCACTTCACCAAGCTCAATAGCTCAATCTCTGTGCAAGGCGCGACTCGCATCGTCACCTTCTCTCACTTCTTGCCTCGTATCGACCTGCTGCCGAGCTATGTATCGAGCCGTCATCGGCTGTTGGATCCTGTGCTCGGCAGCACGAGATTGGAACGGCAGCTGCGCGAGCTTGGATCGAGCATGCATGTATATGGCCACAGCCATATCAATCGCCGCATCGAGCTGGACGGTGTAACGTACATCAACAACGCCTTCGGCTACCCAGGAGAGGAGCGCATCGCCGCCCGCGGGCTGCTCTGCATCGATCAGCTATGACACAGCCCCCAGGAAATACGTTGACGGCCAGCGATCGGCACATCGACGTGTGGCTGGCTTATTACAATGAGATCTCCGATCCAGGCTTGCACGCTGCCTATCGGGCGCTCTTGACCGAAGAAGAGCGCGGTAAGGAGTTCCGGTTCTATTTCCCGGATGATCAACGGCGGTATCTGGTGACGCGCGCGATGGTTCGCACCGTGCTCTCGCGATATCTCCCTGCGGTGGATCCTCGGGCCTGGCGGTTTTCGAATAACAGCTATGGCCGGCCGGAGATCGCGAATTTCAGCAGCGCCGAATGCGGGCTGCGCTTCAACATTTCACACACGCGTGGATTGATCGCGCTTGGCGTTACCCATCAGCGGGAGTTGGGCGTGGATGTCGAGAACGTTCAAACGCGGGAGGTATCGCTGGATATCGCCGATCGATTCTTTGCCGCGCCGGAGGTGGCGGAGCTGGCGACGGTTCCCAAGGAGCGCCAGCAGGACCGGTTCTTCGAGTACTGGACGTTCAAGGAGTCGTATATCAAGGCGCGAGGGATGGGGTTATCGATTCCGTTAGGGCAGTTCAGCTTTCATTATCCGCATGAGCGGGCTGTGCACATCGCGATTCAGCCGGAGCTGGGGGATGAGGCGAGTCGGTGGGGGTTTTGGCAGTATCGGCCGACGAAGGAGCATTTGCTTGCGGTGTGCGCGGAGCGTCGCGAAGGCGGGGAGCCTTCGCTGACGCTTAGGAGGGTGGTGCCGCTGGCGGGGGAGGAGGTGGTGCAACCGGAGCTGTTGAAGACCTCCGAAGCATCGCGCTAATGCGCAATCTTGGAAAACACCTCGACTAATCCGATGACAGCCGGGCCGATAGTGACCAGGAAGAACGAAGGAAACAAGAACAGCACCAGCGGGAAAATCATCTTTGTGCCGATCATGGCTGCTTTTTCCTCGGCCGCTTGCGTGCGTTTGTCTCGGAACTCCTCGGAATACACGCGCAAGGCCTCGCCGATACTGGTGCCGAATCTCATCGTCTGCACGAGCAGCGCCGTCATGCCTCGAATGTCTTCCAGTCCGGTGCGTTCGGATAGATTCTTCAAGGCTTCGCCGCGCTCGACGCCGGCGCGCATTTCAGCGTTGACGAGTCCGAGTTCGTCAGCCAGCGCCGGATGACTCACGGCCAGTTCTTCGGCCACGCGTTGTAACGCGGGCGCCAGGCCTAACCCCGATTCGACGCAGACCACGAGCAGATCCAGCGCATCCGGGAATCCAGCGCGCAGCGCGCGCTGGCGACTGGCCACCTGCCGGTCAAGCCACATGGAACTGGCGATCCACCCAAGGTAGCCAGCGCCAGCAGCACACAACATCAACTGATTGGTCGAGAGTTTGGGCAGCAGTGGGGAAGCGAGCAGCACTAGCAACGGCAAAACGAGGACCAGCAGCGCTTTTACTCCATAGTAAAGGCTGCGTGCATTCGCCGAGCGATAGCCAGCGTGGATCAGCAAGCGTTCCACGCGCTGGCGCTCGCGCTCCGAGCGAGGTGTGACTAGGGCGGCTATGTTGTTGAGACTCTCAGCGAGGGCAGCCGAGGTCGACGGCCGCTCGTTCGCGTCGGAGCTGAGTTGCCCGAGACGTCGACGCACCGGATCGAGTAATCCGGACACGAATCCGGTCAATCCCATGGTCAGGGCGAAGGCGGCCCCAGCCGCGAGCATCATGATCAGGCCGGCGTCGCTATCGCCGATGAAGTCCTGCAAAGTAATCAGCACGGCGTCCATGGGAGCTCCTAGATTTCAATGCGGACCAGGCGGCGGATCCAGAGGATGCCGATCGAGCCCATCACGATGGCGGCGCTGATGAGCGTCGGTCCCTGCGGATGATCGGTGAGTTTCGCCACATAGTCGGGGTGCATCATCCACATGATCCCGAACAGGACGATGGGCGTCAGCGATAGAATCCAGCCAGACAAGCGGCCCTCAGCGGATAACGTCTTGACACGACGTTGGAAACGAAACCGGCCGCGGATGACGCTGCTGATCTTCGCCAGGTTCTCGGCCAGATTGCCGCCGGTCTCGCGCTGCACGATCACCGCGGTGATCAAGGCAGTGACCGAGACGCTGGGCACGCGCTGTAACAAACCAAACAAAGCGCGCCGCGGATCGTTGCCGTAGCTCAGATCCGCGAAGGTAAGTTCGAATTCGCGGGAGATGGGCTCGTGCATGTCTTCGGCAACCAGCTTGAGACAATGGCCAAAGGGATGGCCTGCTTTGAGCGCGCGCTGAATCATGTCGATCGCGTCGGGCATCTGTTCCTCGAAGCGCGCGAACCGCTTCATCCGTTCGCGCAGTACCTGGAAGTAGGGCAGCACCAGCCCGATCAGTGCTCCTGCCAATGCGACCGGCCACCATCGAGACATGATCCAGCCCGCCATCGCGGCTCCCAAGGACAGGGCAACCGACATCAGGACTAGCCGGTATGCGGGAGTCTGCCGACCCGCCTGTTCGAGAATGCGTGCGAGCCGTTCCATACCGGGCAACGACTCGAGGGTGCGCTCGAAACCGGTCAGATCCCGGAGATATTTTTCTCGCAGCAGCGATGTGAACTCCGGACCGCCCGACGCATCGGCCAGGCGCTGCAGACGCTCCTGGATGCGCTTGCTCATCTTGCGCGAGTCGCTGAAGACCGGGACCACCGTTCCCTGCAGCAAAAGCACGACCGTGCAGAACACCAGCAATGCGAATAACCAGATCCCGTTGGGCATGACGTTACCTCCGCAGCAACGGCGAGCCGCCGTCGGTTCGGAACAACTCAATGGGCAGTTCGATGCCTCGAGCATGAACGTCCCGCAGGAAGGCCGGGACGATGCCAGTGGCTTTCAACTCACCGAGCACATTTCCCTTGGCGTCCACGCCGAGGCGCTCGAACGCAAACAGCTCCGTCGAGGTAATGGTGTCGCCCTCCATGCCATTGATCTCCTGCAAACTGACCACGCGGCGCCGCCCATCTTCCATGCGCTCCACCTGGATGACGATGTCGATGGCCGAGGCGATCTGCGAACGCAATGCCTTAGTGGGAAAGCTGATGCCGGTCATCGACACCATGTTCTCGATGCGGCCGAGCGCGTCACGAGGTGTGTTGGCGTGAATGGTGGTCAACGATCCATCGTGACCGGTGTTCATCGCCTGCAACATATCTAGCGCTTCACCGCCACGGACTTCGCCCAGCACGATACGGTCCGGCCGCATACGCAAGCTGTTCCGGACCAGATCTCGCTGCGTGATGGCGCCGCGGCCTTCGATGTTGGGTGGTCGAGTTTCGAGCCGCACGACGTGTGGCTGCTGCAGTTGCAGTTCGGCCGAGTCCTCGATGGTCACGATGCGGTCGGTGTCCGGAATGAAGCCCGACATGAGATTCAACAGCGTGGTCTTGCCTGCGCCGGTGCCGCCGGACACCACCACGTTGAGCCGGGTCTTCACGATGGCGCTCATCACCTGAGACAGTGCCGATGTGAGACTGCCGAGCCGAATCAGGTCGTCGACTGTGAGCAGTTCGACGGCGAAGCGCCGGATCGACAGTACGGGGCCATCGAGCGCGAGCGGCGGAATGATCGCGTTGACACGCGAACCATCCTTTAGTCGCGCATCCACCATGGGAGAGGATTCGTCGACGCGACGACCGACCGCGGACACAATGCGGTCGATGATGTTCATCAGATGCGCGTCGTTGCTGAAGGCGATGTTGGTAAGCTCCAGCTTGCCGCGCCGTTCCACGTACACCTGCCGCGCGCCATTGACCAGAATATCTGAGACCGTCTTGTCAGCGAGCAACGGTTCCAGCGGCCCAAGTCCGAGCACTTCATCTTCGATGCGACGGATGATTCGCTGTCGTGAAGCGATGCTGAGCGGCGCGCGTTCTTCAGCAATGAGGTTTTCACATACCTCGCGAATCTGCCGTCTCGCGTCCTTGTCGTCGGCGCCAGCCAGCAGGGACAGATCGAGGACCTTCAGCAAGCGCTGATAAGTGGTTTCTTTCCACTCGCGCTCGGCGGGCGAGAGCTGCCGCATGCGATCGTCCGCCGCGTCGGCGCCTTCTGCGGTCATGACGTCAGAGCGTTTGGCAACGGCCAGATTCAGGTCCGCGCTCATCGGGTTCTCCCTGGTAACAAGCTGGAAATGGTGCGCGCGATCATGCTGGAGCGCGTCTGGGCGGAGGTTCCGCCAAGGCGAGTTTCCAGTGTCATTACCGCGCGCGTGATCGAGGCGTTGCCCGCATAGTCGAGCAGGGCAGTACCGCTGTTGATGCATTCCGAGACAGATTTGAAGTCGTTCGGGACGAGTGTGGCGTCGTTGCAGCCGAGCGCATTCTGGATATCTTCCACCGCGACAGTCGCGCCCTTCTCGAAGCGGTTGATGACCACACACAATTGATCTTTGGCTACGCCGACTTCGGCGCGTAGCCATTGCACCAGGCGCGTGGCGTCGCGTACGGCGGTGACTGACTGCTGCAGAACCAGCACGACTTGATGTGCGCGCTGCATGACTGCCGTCGTCATGGGATCCACGCATCTCGGCATATCGACCACGACGTGTTCGTGGCTGCGCAGAGCAACGTTCAATAATTGGGTGACGGCCGCGCTGGAGATGTTGCTGGCGGTCAGCGGTTCATTGGCGGCATGACTCAGGACGTTCAACCCGGAGGCATGCTTGGCGAAGTAGCCGTCCAGCGCGACCTCATCGAGCCCCGCCAGATTCTCCAACGCCTGCGCGATGCCTCGCTTCGGATACAGGTCCAGATACAGCGGCGCCGCGCCGAATTGCAGATCGAGATCGAGCAGCGCGGTGCGTTGTTTCGATCTGGCGGCGAGCACATGAGCCACGTTGCAGGCGAGCATCGTCGCGCCACAACCGCCTTTGGCGTTCATGAACACCGAAATCCTGCCCGCCGCGGTCTTGGTCGGGCGGCGGCGCTCTTCGTGGGTGCGTTGAACGGCTTGCAGCAGGTCGGCCTTCACCTGCGTGTCGGGTACCAGATCGCGCGCGCCAGCCTGCATCGCCAATCGCATGACATTTACATCGCTCGCTGGACCCACGACGATCAAAGCGGGGCGACGATCGGGCGGCAGCGCGGCCATTGCCTCGAGCTCTTCGCGCCACAAATGGCTCAGATGCAGCACGACCAAGTCGGGCATAGGATCTACGCCATGCAGCGGATCGACGTGACCGTTACTGTTGTGTTGCCGTGACGGCGCGAAATCTGCCGCGACCAGCACTTGCTCGAGATGATCGAGCACGTCCTTGCGACGCGACACCAAAAGAATATTGAGAGAGTGAGTCATTAGCTTCACACCGCCTAGCAAGGAAGAAACGCCTGTTGCGTGGGCGAATAGCCGAGGCTTTCGATCGGTAAGGTCGCAGTAAAGGGCGGCATCAGCAGATCCGGCAGGACGAACGGGATCAGCAGCCGCTGCGTGTAGTTCACGATGCGGACCTGCACGTATTGAATGGCCCCGTAGTTGGCAGTGGGATTGGCGAGCGGCGCACCCGACTGGTCGAGATAGGACACCACGACATGCGAAGTGTTGAGATCCGGGACTAAGGTGCTCACACCATCTGCGTTGGCGAAGATTGCAATCAGAGCGGGCCGTGTATCGCCGACCGGACACACCGCGGCCACTCGCGCACCGCGCCGCGTGCTTTCCGACAGAGCATTGGCAACGAACAACGCTCGTCCGAATTCGATCACGCCGAACAGCACCATGAACAGCACCGTGGCCACGATGGAGAATTCGACACAGGTCACACCGCGTTGACGTCTGCGCATCACAATGCCCTCATTACGACGGTCGCCGGCAGCGTTACCGT
Source organism: Steroidobacter sp. (assembly GCF_036402275.1). Lineage (NCBI taxonomy): Bacteria > Pseudomonadati > Pseudomonadota > Gammaproteobacteria > Steroidobacterales > Steroidobacteraceae > Steroidobacter > Steroidobacter sp. The sequence goes on from NZ_DASWTF010000037.1 coordinate 162,960, forward strand.
GAGATCGAGCGGGTCGCCGAGGCCGAACTTCGGCAAAGTCGCGCCAACCATGGGGACGTAGTTGTAAGTTGCAGCGACCCGCACGAAGCCATTACCCGCATCGTTGACGGTGACGTCATTTACGGTCAGTCCCGGCAGCAGCGCAGCGCCCGTGCCAGCGGTGTTACCAGTGACGACCAGATTGCGTGTTCCGCTGTAGACCGTCGGGATGATGTTGACGATCCGCGTGGTTCCGACCGCCGCATTGGTGGCGGCAAAGCGCGCCCCGTCTCGGACTGCCTTCGCGAGCGTGTTGTACTGGAACAGCATTCGGCCAATCTCGGCAGTCGCCAGCATCAGCAGTAACAGGACCGGAATACAGATCGCGAATTCGACCGTCGCAACGCCCCGTTGCCGAAGCTGACTGAAACGAGCTCGCATGTTTGACGGCATGTTCATGAGTCGTTGCTCGCTGGGTCGTTATACAACTGGATGATGTGCGGGCCGTTGCCTGCGACTGGATTGTTGCCAGCAGTGCCGGTGACGGAGCAGTCCGTAACGAACTGCCCGTAGACGAATGAATCGTTGCCTTGTTGCTGCGCAGGCTGCAGCAGGAAGAAACAAGCGAACCCGAGCAGCGACACCGAGCCCTGGCCGTTAGTCGTGCCGGTGCAGTCGCCGACCGGAACCGCCAGCACGCGACGCTCGAAAGCGCCAATACCGCCCTCGCTCACGGGCTGGTAATCGTACGTGCCAGGGTTCTGCAGATCGCGCATGTAGTCCTGATAGTCGTACAGCTGACTGACAGTTTCGGCAGTGATGTGGTCACTGCCTTGGTAGACGTCGTAACCCTGAGTCGGATCGCCCGGGACGCTCTCAACGGCGCTCAACGCTGGCGATTGGGCGTCGACGATGACGTCGGGGGGATAAGTTGACTGCGCGCCATTCATCGGTCCGGTGTACTGGCCGAATCGTGTGTTGAGCCCTTGCGCCACGGGTCCCGCTTCGTTGCCCGTCTGCGTCTGAATCGTGGTGCCGCCGGCCAGGCACGCGCTGTAGCTGCCGGCCATGTTTTCACGCACGATGGCCGCGCCAGGGCCGCCGAGTTGAATCAATTGAAAATTCCCGGGCCCCACGCCCGACTGGCCGCCGGGCGTAGACTTCTTCAGCACCTCAGGCGCATTCGGTTCATAGCCCCAGTGGCCACCGGCGCCGGCGGCTGGATCGCCGCACACCATCATCGGCGCGACGTTACAAACAGTACTGCCGCTATTGAGTGTGCGCGGACCGGCAACGGCAGCCGCTGCAACTGTTTTCTGAAAGATGCCGCCAACCCGCACCAGCCATGCGGGCATCACGAAGCCGGTGGCGCGCACCCGAACATAGGGCCCGTTCGCGGCGCCAGGAGTAAAAGGCGGCAGCGTCGCCGAATATTCGACGGTCACCTGGATGCTGCCGTTGCCTGAGCCATACGCGCTGCCGAGCTCATGATTACCGGTTGCCGACGCGTTGTTTCCAAATGCTTGCAGCGCCTCGTCGGTGGCCAGCTGCGTATTTCCCGTGTCATCCAGAGTCTTGGCCGCGGCGAGCGCCGCAGCGTCGACGGTATTTTGCAGACGCGTTTTGTTGAGGAAGGCATGCCCCGAATCGAGCGCCAATCCTGCCATCAGGATCAGCGCGCTCATCGCGATAGCCATCAAGACGATGACGGCGCCTCGTTGCGATTTGCGTGATTTGAGGGAATGCATGGCGAGCCTCGCGGCGGAGGAGTGGTTTGGTTACTTGGTGCCGATCTCGAAGATCACCGGTTGCTTCACTTCAGTGATGCCTTTGGCCACGTCCTTGCGATAGATATCGAGCGCTTCTTGCAGACGTGCGCCATCGGTGATCTCGGGCGCCAGCTCGGGCGGATTGCTCGCGGCGGCAGGATCGAAGGTCTGCGCTTGAACCAATTGGCGCACCGAGTTGCCGTAGTCGGCGTCCGCCAGCGGCGTGTCCGCGCAGCCTGAAGTGAGCAGCGCGACGATGGCGAGCGCAGTGGCATGGGTAGTGTTCATGTGTGATTCCTCGCGGGCGTGCATGGTCGCGTTCATTTGCTTTCCGAGCCGGCGGCCGGCGAAGCAGTTTTCGGCTTGCCTTCGATCTTGCCGCCGAGGAAAAAGGCAGCCGCACTCGGATCGGATATGGCGTCCGTAGGCAGCCTGATATCGCCTGGCTTGATCGGTTTCGCCAGCTTGGGCGTGACCAGGATCACCAGCTCGGTCTCGCCTTTCTGGTAACTCTGACTGCGAAACAAGTGTCCCAGAATCGGAACGTCGCCGAGGCCGGGAAACTTGTTCACGGCCGAGCGCATGTTTTCGTTCATCAGGCCGGCGATGCCGATGGTCTGACCATCGCTGAGCTCCACGGTCGAGGCCGCGCGACGTTCGGTAAGTGACGGAATCGTAAACACCGCTGATGTGCCGATGGGTTGCAGCGAGACCGAGTTGGCGTTGGCCAGCTCGCTGACGCTGACGTTGAGCTTCAGATTGATGCGCTTGGGGTCGAGGATCAGCGGCTGGAACGACAGCTTCACGCCGAAGTCCTTGAACTCGATGCCGATTTGGCCGTTCTCCTGCGACACTGGAATCGGAAAGCTGCCACCGGACAGGAATTGCGCATCCTGGCCCGACAGGGTGGTGAGCGTCGGCTCGGCGAGAATCTTCGCGAGGCCGCGTGTTTGATACGCATCGAGTACCACGTTGGCGAGGAAGTCGCTGCTCAGGAAGCTGGCGAACAGACCGGTGCTGGTGATGGTAGGTTCGTTCGGCGCGAACTCGTCGTACACCGGGCCGAGCGGATTGTTGCGAGGGTCGTTGAAGATCGGAGGCCGTGTACCATCCCTCAACACCACATCAGGGAACGTCGCGCCACCGTTGACGCCGCCGCCCGTCCACTTGCCCTTGAGGGCGATGGTGTTCAGCTGTGCATTGAGATTCCTAATGGCCTCGCGATTCACCTCGGCGATCCTCACCTGGAGCATCACCTGATGCGCGCCGCCGACAGTCATGAGGTTGATGACTTCGCCGGATTTGCGGTCGGCCGCTTCGCCACCGCCGCTCTCCTGCCGGAACATGATCTTTTCCTTGGCGGTCGCGGCCTGTTCCAGGTATCCCTTGGCGACCTGAAGCGCTGCATCCATCTTAGCGACGCTGGAGACCTGGCCGGCCAGCACGATGTTTCGTTGGGCGCTCCATAGCTCGATGTTTTCTGTCGGCAGCACCGTCGTGATCTGCTTCTTCAAGTTGTCCAGATCGTGCGTGACGGTGATGTTGAGCGCGCTGACCAGTCGATCCTCACGGTCCCACAGCATCACGTTGGTCGCGCCCAGGTCCTTGCCCAGCACGTAGAGTCCATCGTCTCCGAGCAGCAGCACGTCGGCGATGTCCGGGTTGCCGATGGAAACGCGTTTGACGGGTTCCGGCAGATCGACGATCCGGCTCTTGAAGATCGGCACGGAGAAGGTGGTGCTGCGAGTGGCGCGAATGACCTGATCGCCCGCTTCCTGCGCCTGCGCCAGCGGCGCGACGGCGACGCTTGTCAGGCCAAGCAGCACTGCACACATACTTGCTATCGGGCTCGATGTCGGACTGGTTGAACGCATAGAGATTCCGTTACGGGATTCCGTTGAAAAATGGAATGGATGGTTTGCCGGTTTCAGGAGTTAAAACTTCAGGAGCTCTTCTCGGTGCTGTCGACCAGCGTGCCGCGGATGATCGTTACGTTGGGCGCGGCCGGCCGCGGCGTCGCTCGACGCACGGGCTTCGCAACCGGCGGGGGCGGCGGCTCGGGAGTAGCGACGAGCTGAGGACGAAACTCATCGGCTGGATTGCGCAACGTGAGCTGGATGCGACCTTCCTCACGCGCGCGCACCAGAACTTCAGCTTCTTGCGGCGTCATTTCGAGCGTGACCGCCCGCACCACCACCGGCTCGTTCTTGTCCTGTGTCGAGGTCTGATCGACCGCGAGCACGTGGATGTTCAGGAGGATGGTTTCCGTCGTGGCGCGATCCTGAATCTTCCGCGCCGCCACCACATCGACCCGATTGCCCGGCAGCAGGAATCCCGCCACGCCGATGACATCGTCGACGCGCACCGTGACCGCACGCATATCAGGTTTGATGAGGGCGGCCAGCGTGCTGCCCGCGCCGCTCTTGGTGAAACGTTCCTTCAATAGGACTTCACCATTGAGCACCTTCTGCGTGGCAATCAGCCCCTCGACCTCCTGGACCGTGCTGAAGTGATTGCCGAGTGAAGTGCCGGTGGGCACCGTGATCACTTTGACGTGGCGCCCCTCCATCGCAGTTCCGTAAGGAACTTCCATCGCGGCGACCACCACCGTGGAGCCCGCGTCTGTCACCTGGCTGGCGCGCGTGCGTTGCTCGACCCAGTTCTTCGCCGACCAGGCTGCCCCGGCGCCGAACACCAGCGACAGCATTACCATCAATACGCCTCGACGCTTCATCTTTGCGATCTCCGCGGTGACGCCAGTTCGTTACGCATGAGCTGGCGTGGTTACGAAATAGTTGTCCCAAGCCCAATGCAGTGCTTCGGTGCTCAGGCCGTCGCCCGCGTCCAGATAGACGACGCGATCGAGGGCCATGCCGATCAGATCGCGGGGGTGACAGGGCAGCAGGGGAGTGCCGGTGGGCGCGTACAGCGCGTCGATCATGTATTGGCAGATCGCCGGATCGTATTGGACGCCATGGGATTCGCAGATACGTTCCCAGACTAGGTGATACTGCTTGCGGTCCAGCGGCTGAAAACCGATCTTGTAGCCAATGCGGCGCAGGAACGCGTCATCCACCAGATCGCTGGGCTGCAGATTGGTGGAGAACACCAGGATCACATCGAAGGGCGTCTTGAAGTGCTGCCCCGTATTCATGCTCAGGTAATCGACGCCTTCTTCCATCGGCAGAATCCAGCGATTGAGCACGACGTTGGGCGGGACGCGCTGTCGGCCGAGGTCGTCGAGGATCAGCATGCCGCCGTTTGCTTTCATCTGCAGCGGCGCGCGGTACTGGCGTGACGCTGGATCGAATTGCACTTCGAGCATGTCCATCGTGAGTTCCCCGCCGGTGATTACCAGCGGCCGCTGGCACAACACGTAGCGCGGGTCGTGCCCTCGAGTGAGCATCACGACGGGCGAGTTCTCCTGAAACTGGCGGTGCACGCTTGGATCGAAGATGCGCACGACCGTGTCGCCGATGGCGATTGCATGCGGGATCAGGCAGGTGTCGGCGAACAACCGCGCCAGGCGCTGGCTGATGAAGGTCTTGCCGGTGCCGGGCGCTCCATACACGAAGATGGCCTTGCCCGAATTCATCGCTGGACCCAGTCGATCGAGCATCGCCGGATCGAGCACCGTATCGCTGAACGCTGCGCTCATACGCTCGCGGGTCACGCGGCGTCCGCGGACGGATTGCTGGCGAACGGTCTCGACATAATGCTCCAGCGGCACGGGCGTCGGACCGACGTATCCGCTCGCCATCAAGGAGGCCATGGCGCTGCCGCGACCTCGTTCGGTGAGGGCGTACGCCAGCCCCGGGTTGTCTCCTTGCTGAGCGCGAACTTCGATCCGACCTTCCTTGCGGAGGAAACCGAGCAGCTCCTCCAACAGACGGCCCGACAGCGCGGTGCGGGCGACGAGCTCACGCATCGACAGCACGCCGCCTTCAAACAAATGTTTTTCCAGCAGATCGCCGAGAAAAGCCGGTGGCAGTCCCGTTGCCGCGAGCGTTTGTGGCCGCGGCGCGATCTGCTTCGCGTCGCCGCTGTATGGATGAGACTGCGGGGCTTGGATGGAAGGTGTGGACATGAGTTTCTGCCGTCCCGGGTCGGTGTCTCAATGAGTAATGATGAGCAGCGCGATCGCCGTGCCGGTGGCGATGGCAACGCCATACGGAAAGCGTTGACGGGCGTCCGGCGCCTGGTTCTGTCGGGAGCTCCGCATGGTCGCGACCGGCGCCGAGAGCACGCCCATCAGCCGCTGAAACGTCGCATTCGCCTGCATTGGCCGGAGCAAGAGCACAAAGGCGCCAAACACCGCGCCAGCGATCAGCGTCAGGCCGACGCTTAGCAGAGTGGCCTCGACGCCGAGAAAGATTCCTACCGTGGCCATCGCCTTGACATCGCCAGCGCCGAAAGCGCGCAGCACATAAAAAGGTAGAAACATGGCGAAGCCGACTGCGGCGCCGCCCAGGGCGGCCAGCAATCCGTCTTGGCCATGCAGCCACATCTGCGAGCTCAGCCCGACGATCGTCGCGGTCATACACAGCAGGTTGGGAATGCGATGAGTGCGCCAGTCGATGATCGCCACCGCGACCACGAAGAGGATCAGGGCGGCGTACAGTTGGCCTTGGGTCGCGAGCATTCGAAGTTCCTGTGGCGGGGTGGATGGGCCGAAGAGCACCCGCGGGCGGTGCTCTCCAGCGAGCGCCATTACGGCTGGATGCCCGTCAGGAGCGTCACGATCGCGTCGATGATTCGATCGACCTGGAAGCCCAGGTTGTCGAACGCAGTGATCACGCCCAGACCCACCAGGCCGCCGGCGATCGCATACTCGACCACCGTCAAGCCTTCTTCTTCGCGAATGAACTCCACCACAGCCTGCTTCAGATTGCTCATTTGTTGACTCCTCAATTTCTCGCCACCCGAGATGGGCCGGGTGCTAACCCTTCGATCCACCGCCAGTCGCGGTGGAGAGACTCTCGGGCAATTGCGATGCGCCCTGCGCGGATGTTCTTGCGGAAGGGCAGGACGTTTTTGCGGCTGTGACGGTAAGGTGTGTCCTGATTCACATCGATCTACGTGGTCACCACAGTGCCGAAACTAAGGCGGATGCGGAATTAATGTGACCTACCGCAGGCGATGAGAACAAAGTGATGCGGATCACTAAAGGAACATTTGTCGCCGCGTAGTCTCGGATTCAGCTGAATTTGCAGGGTTTGAGCGGGAGCACGGCAGGCCATGCTGCTATGGGTGGATATGTGTTGCGGTGCGCGTGTCGCGGCATCGTCCGCGGAGTTTTCGCGCGTTTGCGAGGTGCGGGCGACCGATCAGCCGCATTTGTGGGCGGCGTTGTCGCTGGCCACCCCGGCGGATGTGATTTGTTTCGACTTCGAGCATCCGGATATGAGCTGTCTGAAGTTCGTCACGGACACCAAGGCGCGCTTCCCATCGGTGCCCATTATTATGTTGCTTTCCCAACAGTCGGCCGACGTGGTGCTCTGGGCGCTGCGCACCCGGATATTCGATGTGCTGCTCAAGCCGCTGACTGCCCGGGACGTTTTAAGGTGTGTGCAGCGGCTGTCGCCGGTGCTCGAGGCGCGGCGGACGCAGGCGGGGCGGTCCAACGCGACCGGCGCTGAGGCAATCCCCGATGAGGCGCGTTATCGCGCCAAGCGCAATACGCGTGGCAAGCTGGACGGCGTGCTGTGTTACATCGAGAAGAACTATGCCCAACCTATCTGCGAGCAGGAGATGGCGCGGGAGTGCGGAATGTCGCCCTTTGAGTTCAGCAGGGCGTTCCGGGCCGCTCACGGTATTACGTTCCGTGACTATCTGAGCGATTGCCGGCTCGTCCAGTCGAAGCGGCTGCTGGGCATCGCCCAGGTGTCGGTCAGCGATGTCGCCGCCATGGCCGGATTCAACGATCCATCGTATTTCGCGCGGCTGTTCCGAAAGCGGACTGGCTTGTCGCCGAGCGCCTATCGCGCTTCGGTGCTGACCACGAGCAAGGCGCCCGTAGAGCTGATCGAGGCCGGCACCGAAGCCACTGGCTGAAGCCGGTCAACGCGCGGTGCTGCCGCCGTCTATGGGATAAAAACCACCGGTGCACGAGGGCGCCCGGTTCGACAGCAGGAACGCGGCCAGTTCGGCAACTTCCTCGCGCGTCACTAGCCTCTGAGTCGGGTGTAGCTGCGCCCATTCGTTCCGTACGACTTCTGGCATCTCCTGGATCCTGGGCGTGGCGACATAACCTGGACCGATGCAGTTGACGCGAATGCCTTTGTCGGCGTTCTCCAGCGCAACGCTTCTCGTAAGGCCGACGACGGCGTGCTTGGCGGCGGTGTAGGCGGCGATGCCGGCGACACCGACGATGCCGTTCCCCGACGACAGATTCACAATGGCGCCACCGCCGCTCTTTCTCATTGCGGGGATCTCCGCTTTCAGGCTTAGAAACATTCCGGTCACGTCCGTATCGATCACGGCACGCCAATCGTCGAGGGACAGATCTTCGATGAGCGTGTCGTGAGGTCCGGTGATGCCGGCGTTGTTGACTGCCAGGTGCAAGCCGCCAAAAGTTTTCACCGCAGTCTCGACCACTGCGCGCATCGCCTCTGGATCGCGAACATCAGCTTCGACGGCGCGACTTCGCTGTCGCTTTGGGTCGATATCCTGAAGTAGCGCTTCGAGTCCTTCGCGGTTGTGTCCCGAAACGACGATGCTCGCGCCACCAGCAAACAAACGACGCGCAATGCCTTCGCCGATGCCCGTGGCGGCGCCCGTGATGACGGCGACCCGATCGGTAAAATCTGCCATTTGTCACTCCTATGATGCGGTGTCCCTCTACAATCGCACGGAACCCTGACAGTTCCAGTGGCGGAAAGGAGTCACGGCTGCGGGCGCTCTTCCGTGAGCGCCCGGGCAATTCATGCCATCGGCAATTTATTCCATCATCACTTCGGTAACCGGCGGCTCAGGAAATCCAGCATGAGCCCGGTGATGCGATCGCCCTGATCCTCCAGCGCGAAATGTCCGGAGTCGAGCAGATGCAATTCCGCCTGCGGCAAGTCACGCAGATAGGCTCGCGCGCCTTCGGCAGGGAAGATCTTGTCGTTACGACCCCAGACGATCAGAGTCGGCGGCTGACGCTCACGAAAGAACTGCTGGATCTGCGGATACAGGGCCACGTTGGTCCGGTAGTCGTAAAACAGATCGAGCTGGATCTCCACATTGCCGGGCCGATCGAGCAGTGACTGATCGAGGAGCCACGTGGTGGGATCGACGCGCGTCGGATCCTTTACGCCATCCAGATATTGCTCCCGAATCGCGGCGTGTGTCGTGGCCGCACGCAATGCTTCACGATCCGCCTTCGAGCCGCTGGCCCAGTACGCTTTGATCGGGGTCCAGAACTCTTTCAACCCTTCGGCGTAGGCATTGCCGTTCTGAACGACCAGCGCTGTGACACGCTCCGGATGTTTGAGTGCGAGCCGGAATCCGACCGGCGCACCGTAGTCCATCACATAGAGCGCATATCGGTCCGCCCGCAGCTCGGTGAGCAGTTTGTCCATCAAATCCGCGTAGTGCGCGAAGCTGTATTCGAACTGGTTTCGCGGCGGAACGGCGCTATGACCGAAGCCGGGGTAGTCCGGCGCAATGACTCGATACTTCGTGGCGAGCGCCGGAATGAGGTTGCGGTACATGTTCGACGAGGTAGGGAAACCATGGAGGAGCACCACCGTCGGCGCGTTGCTAGGGCCCGCTTCTCGATAGAACAGCTCGACGCCGTCGATCTGTTGGGTGTGATAGCGGACCGTGGCCTTGTCAGTTTGCGTAACCGCTGGATCCGAACGGTCGGCGCTCGCTGGAGCGACGGAAGCGAGCGCCAGCGCGGCGGCCGCCAGATATTGCAGTGAGTGGAGTCGGAGGAGGCTCATTGGGGAAATCTCTTGAGTAGTGATGAGGTAGTAACCTGTGTGCGCACGGTTAACAAGTTACGCTGGTGGACGTAACTTGTCAACTGTGTGTTTAATGGTTACGATGTCCGCCCATTGAGAGGTGCCCATGCAAGCCCAGTTCATCGGCAGTCATCCGGCCGCGGACTTCCTGAATACCGCCTTCGAGCCCCATGGCGAGCACGTCGAGATCATCGGCGACGGCAAGTCGTTGCTCGAATGGTTGCTGGCTGCGGGTGTGCTCGATGCCGAGCAAAGCGCCCGGCTGTCCCGGAAGCTCGGCGCGAAGGGAATGGACGCAGCGGCAGTTGAAGTAAGAAAGCTGCGCGAATGGGCGCGCGCCTGGCTGAACCGCTGGCGTACGGCGCCCGGGCGCGACTACAGCGCCGAGATTACGAGTCTGAACAAGCTGCTGGCGAGTCTCAACGTGCGGCACGAAGTGACGCGAACGAAGGAGGGACTCGAACGAGCCGAGCGCTTCGACATCGATTCGGTCGACGACCTACTCGCGGTGCTGGCCTCGCAAATCGCCGACCTGCTGACGCAGGAAGACCCCAGCTTGCTCAAGTCATGCGCCGGCGATGGCTGCACGCTATGGTTCCTGGATCGCACCAAGGCGCATCGGCGCATGTTCTGTAGCGCCGCCGGCTGCGGCAACCGCGCCAAGGTCGCCGCATTTCGAGAGCGGCAGCGGGAGAGCTAAGCGGTCTGCTCCCGCCGCGCCAGCCTGCGGCCGATCCAACGCCAGAACAAACGAAGCAAGAACAAGCCGGGCAGGATGATCACGAGCCACGGCAGCAGCACGGCGAGGAAGCGGATCACCGTGCCGACAGCTTGCCGGAAGTCATTGCCGAAGTAGCGAATCGCGTCCATCACGGGAGAGGCGTCGGCGACGTATTCGCGCTGAGGTAGAGACAGACTGATGGTCAGCAGCTCGGTATCGATACGACGCCGCAGATTCGCGCGCTGCGTGCTCAACGAATCGATCTGCGACTGCACGCTCGCCAGTTCCTTGGACACGGCGATGAGCTGCTCGATCTTGATGTCCTTGCTCTTCATGAATTCCGTGAGCCGGTCACGGTGCAAGGTCATCAACGCGAGTTGCCTTTCGGTGTCGGCGACCGGTTCGGCCAGATCCTCGGCGCGGGTGTTGCGGCTGGTGACTTTGGCGTCTTTGCTCGCCAGGGTAACGATCGACTCGACGCTCGCGGGTGCGAGGCGCATGCGGATGTTTCCGCTCGGCAAGTCCTGATGGGATTGCAGCGAGACATCGAGAACGGTGCAGCCGGAAGCCTGGTCGGCGTTGCAGGCTGATTCGATCTCGCGCAGGCGAGTCGGCAACAACTCCTTGTCCATTTCGACGGTGATGTTGTGCTCATACGCGAGCGTGGCGCTCCGGGCGGCTCTGGCAGGCGGAGCGGCGGCCACGGCCACTGCAGCCGTCTCGGCAGGCATGGGCTGCGCCAATCCCATTCCCGAGACGTTCTTGTCGCTGCAACCGGAGATCGCGGCGAATGCGCCGATGACGAGCAACTGAAATCCGAGTTTCGCGTTCTTTTGATCCATGCCTGTTCCGACCTTGGCTGCCGCTGATACTCACGACAATCATAGAACGTTCGTTGCGCGCAATTCGGGTCAAATGTGGCGGCAAGCGCGCCTCGCGCTGGAAACGTCAACGAATGGTCAATGCGCGATTGCAATCTTCATGGTCGGGGAGTATTCCTAACTGCACGCGCCGTCGTGACCTGATCATGGCGCGCGAAATCTACAAACCTTCGGACTCAAGAGCCGAGGGTCACATCAGACGGGGGAGCTTCCATGACGACGGATCGACGTCGAAAGGCATCTATTTTCGCGATGCTTGCGGTTTTCAGTTCGGCAATCGTTCAGGCCCAGGACCAGGGGCGAGGAGACAAGTCGGTCGATCTGCGGGTGATATCGAGCCCGGCGCAGTATGTTTCAGGCGGCGATGCCCGGATCGAAGTTCGCGTGCCGCCCGGCATGCAGCACAAGGTCGAGCTTTATTTGAATGGCCGCCGCGTGCAGGCCAACCTCGAGCCCACGAGCAGCAAGGGCGATCGCCTTCAGGCAGTGATTACAGGACTCACGCCAGGCGAGAATCGGCTCGAAGCGCTGATCAAAGGCCGCTGGGATCGGGACGCGATCAAGCTGACCAACTATCCCATCACCGGCCCGATGTTCTCCGGTCCCCAACAACATCCGTTCGTGTGTACAACGACGCAGAGCGCAGTGGGGCGACAGCCCATCGTTGAGAGCGCCACACCGCCCGGCACGCGAGTTTTCGACGCCGCCGGCAACGTCATTGGATACAGTCGCGACTGTTCGATCGAAACCTTCGTCACTTATCTATATCGGACCACAGCGAATACCTGGGCGACGATGCCGGCCGACGGCAGCCGTCCGGCCGATCTTGCACAAGTGACATTGCCCGACCGCCGCACCGTCGACTTCGTCGTGCGCCGTGAGGTCGGCTCGATCAACCGTTTCCTGTACAGCTTCGCGATGCTCGCCCCGGCGAACGAGCCGCCCGGCAAGCTCGACCTGAGCCGCTGGAACGGTCGCCTGCTTTACTGGTTCCAGGGCGGCGTCGCCATCGGGCATTCGCAAGGCACCGTACACAGCGGCTCGCTGAACCCGGACATCCTGCGGCTCGGCTACGCCATCGCCCATTCCAGCGGCAACAACACCGGCACGCATTACAACCTGCAAGTGGCCGGCGAGACCATGATGATGACCAAGGAGCGGTTCATCGAGCGCTATGGTGTGCCGACTTACACGGTCGGCCTCGGCGGCTCGGGCGGCGCGATTCAGCAGTACGTCATCGGTCAGAATCAGCCGGGCTTGCTCGATGCGCTGCTGCCGGTGCAGTCCTATCCCGACATGGTGACGCAGACCATTCATGTCGGCGATTGCGAGCTGCTCGAGCACTACATGGACGCGACCGATCGCACCAATCCCAAATGGCGCGTCACCAAGAATCGCAGCTGGCTGGTCGGCTTCAATGCAGAGGAAGGCTTCGATGATGTGAACGATCCTCTCGCCCAATTAAAGATGGCGCTGGGCTACAGCACGGCGCTCGGCACCACCGAATGTGTGCCGGCATGGCGTGGCCTCTCGCCCTTGTCGATGAACCCGTTGTATGGCCAGGCGCCGAATCAACAGAACTACGAGCCGCAGTCCGCCATCGCCTCGATTCGCTGGACTCACTGGGACGACTTGCGAAACATCTACGGAGTCGACGAAACGGGCGCGGCGCGTCCGACCTGGGACAACGTCGGCGTGCAATATGGTTTGCGCTCCTTGCAGGAGAGCAAGATCACGTTCGAGGAATTCCTGAACTTGAACTGGCACGTGGGCGGCTGGAAACAACCGAGCGAGATGGTGCAGGAGGGCTTCCCGTTCTTCGGCACGTCGCCGGAGGAGATCAACAAGGCGCTGACGGTGCCGGGATACTTCGATCCCTGGAGTCGGCGCAATATGAATCTCAGCTCCGATCCGAACAAGCCGGCGCCTCGCACCAAGGCCGATCTGCGGCCGATTCGTAACGCCTACACTTCGGGCATGGTGTTCCATGGGGAGCTCGATCGGCCCACCATCGATCATCGCCAATACATGGAACGCGAGCTCGACATGCACAACGTGCATCAGAGCTTCGCCGTGCGTAAGCGTGTGCTCCAGCGAACAGGTAACAGCGATATGCTGGTCATCTGGTTCACCGACACCCTGCCCGGGGTGCCGAAGGCGAGCCAGTCGATGGACGCCATCGCGGTCATGGACGAATGGATGCGGAACATTCAGAGGAACCCGCACAAGGGCATTCGTCGCAATCGTCCGGCGCGCGCCGTCGATAGCTGCTTCGATGTCACAGGCAAGCTCATCTATGCAGGTGACGATGCGTGGAACGGCATCCTGGACGACAAGCCGGCGGGTCCTTGCACGCAGCGCTTCCCGATCTACTCGAGCTCGCGCATCGTGGCCGGCGCGCCCATCGAAGGCGGCATATATAAGTGTGCGCTGAAGCCCGTGGAGAGGGCGGTGAAGGAGGGCGTGTACGCACCGTGGACGCCCACGTTGGAACAAGTGCAGAAGTTGAAGCAGATCTTCCCGGACGGAGTCTGCGATTACAGCAGGCCGGATCAGGGCCGGCCCTGGCAGAGACACTAAGTCAGCCGACGATCAGGCGCCCGTATCGACAGGGCGCCTGATCCTTCCGCACAAAACATTCAGATCGCCCGCCGGATGGTGATGCTGCCAAGCTCCGCTTCACCGTCCTGACCGCGGAACTCGCGAGTACGGAAGTAGCGAGCGAAGGCGATCTTCCAGTTGCCCCAGTGCGCGGCCACTCCGACGCCGAGGTCGGCGACCAGGTCTTCGCGATCGACACTGGCGCTGTCTTTGAACGTGTTGCCATCCAACGTGATGTCATGCACGACGTAGCGAACGTCGAGCGCAACGAAGCCATGCAGACGTACGGTGTCGCTGTAAAGCGGTCCGATCGTCGGCGCGGTGTTCTCTGCCACGGGCAGCGCGGGCGCACTCCCGAAGTTATCTGGAATCCATCCGCCGATCCGGACTTCCGCGCCGGCATTCACGAAGGTCGTGAGATTGCCGAGGGCGCCGCCGTAATGGAAGATCACATCCGACATCCAGGTTGGCTTGATCATCGTGCGCTTATGCAGGCGCTGCTGCATCAACCGGAACACCGGCTCGTCACGCAATTGATGATCCCAACCGGCGAAGCGTTCGCCACCGAGCAAGTCGTGGACGAGCTCCTGAGTTTCTTGGGCGAGGGCGGACGGCCCGACCATGCCGACGTTGAGCGTCGTACTGCGCATGCTGTTTTCGTCGCGGCCGTTGTACGTGACTCCCAACAGCAGCACGCCCGCATAAGGACGATCGTTCGGATCGGGCGTCTCCAGTCGCCAGTCGCTCGGCGTGAATATGCCCTGGCCGAGCGTCATCACGATGTTGTTGTACTGGTAGCCGTCCGGCTGCAGCCACTCAAGTTTGCCATTGAGCCAGCGCGTCGCGCCGGACAGGCGCTGATCTTGAAAGCTCTGCATCGTCGGCGACACGAACCCGAACTCGGTGCCGTTGGAATAGCCACGATCGGTGCCGGCGAACACGTCGTTGTCGAGCCGCATGTAAGCCGTCATGCCGGTCGCATCGTCGGGCGATTCGGCCGCGTAGCTCACCGCCGAACTGCCGAGCGTCAACGCGATGGATGCGGCCCATGCAACGGGGTGGCCAGAAGTCTTGCTGCGCATTTGTTTGTTCATGATCAGTTCCTCAGCTAAAGATCGGTTGGGATGTCGATCCGTCCTTGGGAGGAACTATCCGCCGCGGCGGCGTGCTAGCCGAGTTCAGAGGCGTGAAGCGCCGTGAAGCGTCGTGTGATTCGCATCAGCGGCAGTAAACGCGTCTTAACAGGCGCAAAAAAATTGCCTGCCACACACTGCGTCGGGAGAAGCGCAGCGCATGGCAGGCAGCTCGGGGAGAGCTAGGCGGTTGGGAAATCGGTCGAATCGGACAGAGAGCGCCAATAGTTCAATAGCTGGAGGGTCCCGGCCGCCTTGGCTTCGATCGCCGCGACAGCATCGCTGCCGAGCGGAAGTCGCGTCGGGGGATTGGGCATGTCGAGCAATCCGAGCACCACTTGGGCGAGCTTGGCCGGGTCTCCCGATTGCGTGTGATTCGCGCGGGCGACGAGCTCGCGTATGGCGCCGACGGTGGATCGATAGTCCTCGATGCTTCGGGGACTCATACAAAGAGATTTCGCATCCAGGAAATCCGTGCGAAAACGACCGGGCGCCACCGCGGTGACATGAATGCCCAACGGTTTCAGCTCTTGAGCCAACGCTTCCGAGATCGCCTCCACCGCGAACTTGCTGGAACAGTAGATGCCCCAGCCGGCATGCGAAACGTACCCACCGACCGAGGAGAAATTGATGATGTGACCCGAGCGACGCCGCCGCATGTAAGGCAAGACGGCGCGCGTCACTGTAAGCAGACCGAACACGTTGGTCCGATACACCGCCTCGATCTCTCTCGCCGACGCTTCTTCGACCGCGCCGACCAGACCGTAACCCGCATTGTTGACGAGCACGTCGATGCGGCCGAAGTGGTCCACCGCGGCCATCGCCGCGGCGTGCGCCTGTGCCTCGTCGGTCACATCCAGAGCGACCGGCAGCACTTTAGGATGATCTCGATATCGCTCTACGATCGCGCTGGGATTTCGCGCGGTAGCCACCGCCGAATAGCCTCGCGCGAGTGACTGCTCGACGATCAACTCACCGAAGCCCCGTGAGGCTCCGGTGACCAGAATGACCTTATTACTCATGCAGCACTCCTGCGTGGCCATTCGAGCGAGGTCGCAGCAGGTCCGAGAAGCCGACCCGATGCAACATCTCGTCGCGCACGCGATCGATCACGGCGAAGGCCACCGACGCACCGTCCTGGCTCGGATCGATGTGCACACGGAAGGGCCGTTTGCCGAAGGGAGCAGCGACCACGTCGACGATGGCCTTGGCGACCGCGTCCGGGTCCGCATCGTCGGGCACGATCTTCCCGAACGCTTCCTGGATCTGTTCGGCGAGGCTGGCATAGGGACCTTGTTCATACTCGGCGGCGCGCGCCCGATCAGCCGGCTTGCCCGAATGAGCGAAATGGTTGGTGCCGCGGGTGAAAGCGCCGGGCACGATGATCGAAGTTTCGATGCCCCACCGAGTCAGCTCACGTGCGTACTGAACGGCGAGGGCATCCATTCCAGCCTTGGCTGCAAAGTATGGCGAGAGATAGGGAGGAGTGCCGCCAGCCGAGCTGCTGCTCGAGACCCAGACCAGCAAGCCTTCGCGCCGCTTGCGCATGTGAGGCAGCACGGCGCGATTCACGCGTTGTGTGCTCAGCACGTTGATGTCGTAGAGCTCGGCGAATTGTTCGGGCGTGAACGCTTCGGCAGGACCGAACACCATGTGGCCGGCGTTGTGAACCACTACATCGATCCGGCCGGCTTCATGCAGCAGTTGCCAGACGCCTGCGTCGACCGACGGTTGTGAGCTCACATCCAGCTCGAGCGGTCGCAAATCGACCTTGTTGTCGCTCGCGAACTTGCGCACGTCGGCAACCTGCGGCGCGTTGCGACCGTTCGTGTCTCGCATAGAAGCGAAGACCGTGTGGCCCGCGAGCGCCAGTGCGTTAGCGGTGAGCCGCCCGAAGCCGCTCGATGCGCCAGTAACCAGAATGACTTTGTTCATGACGTTGACTCCGGTTGAAGGTGAGTTGGGGCGATCAGATGATTCCGCCGTTGGCGCGCAGCACCTGGCCGTTGATCCACGAGCCATCAGGGCCGGCGAGGAAGGCAACTGCGGCGGCGATGTCGGCGGGCTGACCGAGGCGCTCCAGCGGAGCGAGCTTGGTGAGATGCGTGATCACTTGTTCCGGCTTGCCGCGCAGGAAGAGATCCGTCGCGGTCGGGCCGGGCGCGATTGCATTGACGGTGATGTTTCTTCCGCGCAGCTCGTTGGCGAGCACGTGAGTCATCGCTTCGACGGCGCCCTTGGTGGCGGCGTAGATGCCGTAGCTCGGCTGGTAGAGGCCGACGACGCTGGAGGAGAAGTTGATGATGCGTCCGCCGCTGCGCAGCCGACGAGCCGCTTCACGCAGGCCGTTGAACACGCCTTTGAGGTTGACGGCGACGGTTCGCTCGAACGTGGCGTCGTCCGCCTCGGCGAACTTGGCCAGTGGCATGATGCCGGCGTTGTTGACCAGCACGTCGATACCGCCGAACTCGGCTTCGGCGCGGTCGAACAAATTTTTGATCGCAGCCGGATCGGCCACGTCGCCCTGCACGGCGATGGCGCGGCCGCCGGCCGCGACGATCTTTGCGGTCAGGGCGTCAGCGTCGTCCGCCTTGCCCGAGTAGTTGATGATGACGTTGAAGCCGTCGGTGGCGAGGCGTTCCGCGATGGCCGCGCCGATGCCACGCGAGCTCCCCGTGACGATTGCCGTGCGGCTGGGTGAAGTGGCCATTTGTATCTCCTTGCTGTCGATCGCCCGTGATGGGAGATCCGTTGGGAGACACAATGAAGCAGCGGGCCGGTGGGGACGAGTTTTGAGCCGTGAATCGGTGTGAATCGCTGTAATGGCGCCGGAATTCAGCCGGATTCCAGCGCCGTCTTGACCTGCAAGAGCTTGATTTCCCAGCTTGGGGTGCCTTCGACCCGAGCCAGTTCCAGGCCGCGCCGCACGCAGTCGCTCGCCGACTCGCGTTGGCCGGAATCGAGCAGAATCTGGGCCTTGATCCTGAGCATTTCCGGCAGGTCGTAGGATCTGCCGACGGCTTCGCGCTGGGCAATGGCCTGGTCCAGCGCGTCGAGCGCCGGCGCCCACTGTCCGGTGGCTCGCAACGCGTCCGCCAGAATGGCCGAGCAATACGGCGCTTGAGCGACCTGACGCTCGCGATTGAGTCGCTGCGCGGCGTCTTTTAAGAGCGGCACAGCGCCTTCGTGGTCACCGAGGCCGTGGAGTAGCTCTCCCTTGAGCATCTTCCCGCCCGCGAAGTAGGGCTCCAGCGAATAGTGACGCGAAGTATCGACCAGCCGCTCGATGGCCTGCTCGGCCTCGACCCAGCGCTCGGTCCACAAGTAGACCGACGTGGCATAGAGCAGGGTCAGGCAATAGGACACGGGATGCTTGAGCTCGGCGCCTTCATCGATGGCTTGTTTCGCGACCTGCAGCGCCTTCTCCGTCTGGCCGGTGAGCCACAGCAAACGCGCGCGAACCGCGAGGCCGGGCGTGCGCTGGTCGTAGCCGAAATAACGTTTCCTGTTCGCGGGTGACGCGGTCAGATGTGACATCGCGGCTTCGCAACTCGCCAATGCCTGCATCTGATCGCCCGCCAGATGAAGCGCCATGCCGAGCATCCACTGCGCGCTGGCGATCTCTGCGTCGTTGGCGACTTCGGCGGCCGAAGCGGCGGCGTCGCGCGCCGCCGGGAAGTTTCCGGTACGCGCCGTGAATGCATGCATGCCGGTGAAGAACTCGAACTGACCTCGCTGATCGCCGAGGTTGCGGGCCAGCTCCAGGCCGCGAACGATCTGCAGCCGCACGCGCTCATCGTTGCCGAGCGAGAACATGGTGGAGATGGACAGTGTCTTGAGCAGTTGCGATTCGTGAATGCTGTCGCGATCCGATTCCGGCAGTTTCTCCAGGGCTCGCGAGCTCCACACCCGACACTCCGCCAACAACGACCAGCGCAGTAGCACTGGCGTGGCGGCGACACTCAGGTCTCGCGCGATGGCGGCGTCGCCTTGCTCGGAGAAACTCCATTCGAGCGCGGAGCGAATGTTGCCGAGATCGCGACTGTCCAATACGCCCGGCGCGGTCGGGTTTTGAGCCTCACGGCATCGGCGCGTGAAGTAACTGGCTTGTCGTGCGGCGATGAGTTGCGATTCGCCGCTCTCGGTGAGTCTCAGCAGCGCGTAGGCTCGCACCATCTCGAGCAATCGATAGCGGGGCTGGCCTTCGGTGATGCGCATCGATACCAGTGACTTCGCCACCAGACTCGCGATGATTTCGATGGTCGCAGACGAGTCTTCGTCGCCGTCGCCGACAATAGCTAGCGCGCCCGCGAGGCTGAACTCGCCCATGAAAATGGCCAGCCGGCGCAAGACGAGTTTCTCCTCCTCGGAGAGCAGGCTGTAACTCCAGTCGAGGGTCGCGCTCAGTGTTTGATGTCTTGGCAACGCCGTACGACGGCCGCGCCAGGCCAGGGCGAGTTGCTGTTCGAGCAAATCGGCGGTGCCGCGAATGCCGAACACGCTGACCCGGCCGGCGGCGAGCTCGACCGCCAATGCAATGCCATCGAGGCGCCGGCAGATCTCCGCCACGATGGGCGCTTCTTCATCGCTCAACGTGATCGGCCCGGCCGTCGCTCCGGCGCGCTCCAGGAACAGTTGGATCGCGGGATATTCCAGAGCGCGCGCGGCCGTCAGCTCGACTTTCGTGTCTGGAGTGCCGAGGGGCTCCAGTGCATAGACGTGCTCGCCTTCGACGTTGAGCAGCTCGCGGCTGGTCGCAAGAAGGTGGACGCGCGGCGCCTCGACAAAAATTCGTTCGGCGAGGCCGCCGATCGCCTGGATTACATGCTCGCAATTGTCCAGCACCAGCAGCAGGTTGGTTTCGCGCAGGAAGGCGAGAATTTCCGGGACCGGATCTTCCTTGCGAACGGTCAGGCCGAGCGTTGCGGCGATCGCGTTTGACACACCGGCCGCGTCGCTGACTGCGGCCAGGTCGATGAACATCGCTGCGTCGAATTCCGCGGCGAGCAGGTGAGCGACAGAGACCGCGACCGTAGTTTTGCCCAGGCCGCCGGGTCCCACGATTGTCACAAATCGGGCTGCCCGCAATTGTTGTGACAATGCTGAAATGGCCGAGTCGCGCCCGACCATGCGCGTCAATCGGGCAGCGAAGAGGCGACGCGCGCTTGCTCGCGCTCGGGCACGGGTTGCGCGAAGCTGGGCAACTGCTCGGAGGTAGAGATCGCGCCTTGCGTGAAAACGGAAGCGACGAACGAATAACCCCGGCCCGGAATGTTGGTGATGTAGCGCGCGCCATCGACTCCGTCGCCGAGCGCTTTCCTGAGCGCGGCGACGTGCACGCGCAAGCTGCTTTCCTCGACGATCACATCGGGCCACACGCGTGCGAGCAGGCCCTTCTTGCCAATGACTTCGCCAGCGCCCTCGACCAGAGCGATCAAAATGTCGAGCGCGCGGCTGCCGATTTCGACGGGCGCACCGTCGCGTAACAAACGACGCTCCGTGGCATGCAGGTGAAATGGACCGAACGTGTACTCACGTGCGGTGGAGGAGTGCGGTCCCATGGTCGAGCCTCGAGCTCGTTCGCGGAAAGCAAGCATAATACCGCTCCAGGGTGATCGTGGCAGGCAATCCTTGCACATACCTGTCGCACGCTCATGACGGCGCATCGACGTCCAGCGTGGCGGCGATCTGCGATCACCAAGCATCTTCAAAATCTCGAACGCCATATGGGCGCTCGCTTGTTCGAACGATCGGCACGCGCCGTGCGGCCCACCGGCCGAGGACTTCGGTCACTTCGGCGGGCAACGTGATTGACGCATGAACCGCGTTCAATGAGTGGGTGATTCAGTTCCAGCGAAAAATTCTGGATCGGCAGTTCGAACGTCTGAGCACAACTGGGTGGAGCGCAATGCTTGGGAACTGTACGGACGGCTGGTCGACCCCTGATGCCAGTAATCGTTGCAAATGATAATTGCTATCATTAGTCTTTGCGGCCCGACTCTACGGATGGCAGGCCCTGGCGATGCGCAGTTATCGATTCCTCCTGGCAGTTGCGCCCTTGATGGCGACTGGGACTGTCGCTGCTCAACAAGACGATTCGTCCGGCGCGGACGAGGAGACGTTGAGCACCGTGATCGTCACGGCCGGGAAAATCTCGCGCTCCCTGCTCGACACACCGACCAGCGTCAGCGTGCTGAGCGCGCGGGATCTCGAACGCCGCGCGGGCCTGATGACGTCGAAGGATCTGCTCGAGTACACACCGAACATTTCGGTCGTCGGCACGGGCAATCAGGCGCCGACCGTGCGCGGTGTCGATGGGACGGGAGCGGCCAAGGGCGCGGATGCGTTCTATGCAGGCAGTCGTCCCCGTCTGAACGTTCAGATCGATGGCCGACCGGCGAGTTATAACGAAGTGACGTTCGCGGACCCGGCGCTTTGGGACGTCGCGCATGTCGAAATCCTGCGCGGCGCGCAGAGCACTTTGCAGGGGCGCAACGCCATCGCCGGCACCATCATCACCAAGACCAAGGATCCGACGTTCGAGCCCGAAGCAGTCGTGCGGGTGGGCGGCGGCAATTTCGAGCAGCGACGTTATTCGGCGATGGTGAGCGGGCCGCTCGCTGGCGACTCGGTGGCGTTCCGTCTGGCCGGCGATTACTACGCGAAACAGACCTTCGTCGAAGGCTTTCAGCCCTATCCGGGCGTGGACGATCCGGGCGAGATCAGAGGGCTGAATCTGCGCGGCAAACTGCTCTTCGAGCCCAAGTCGATCGAAGGGCTCCGGACGTTGCTCACACTGAATCATTCGGATTACACCAGCCCGCAGACCGAGAACGTCTACCGGCCGTTCGCGGACCGGAACTCGGAGTTCCCGTTGCAGCCTGTGTTCGAGCCCAAGACCACCAGCCTGATCGCCGACACCAGCTACACGCTCAACGAGCAACTCACTCTCGAAGGCGTGCTGTCCGCCACCGACCTCGGCGTGAAACGCAAATCGCCAGCAGGAAGCGGCATCGTCGACATCGACGGTCACGAATATTTGTTCGAGCCGCGTGTGCGTTTTCAGGGCGAAGGGCGGCTCGGCGGCGTCGGCGGTGTGTACCTGTATCGATCCCAGCAGGACGAGTCGATCGACTTTCCGACGCCGCAGGCGTTCGACGATCGCATCACGACCGCAGCCATCTTCGGCGAGGGCACGCTGCCGCTGACCGATGCGCTGGACCTCATCGCCGGCGTGCGCTTCGAACAGGAAAAGCACGAGCGAGAGGGCGGCGATCGGGTCGCCGTGGTCATCAGCCTCGATGAAACATATCGCGCATTCCTGCCGAAGCTGGGCCTGGCGTGGCACGTTCAGGAGAACACGACGCTGGGTGTGGTCGCTCTGCGTGGTTACAACGGCGGTGGCGCGGGCTTCTCGTTCGATGAGAACAGCGGCGTCTTCACCAACTATCAATACGACCCCGAATACGTCACGACCGTCGAGCTGTTCGCGCGCAGGGAAGCATTGGATGGTCGGCTGGGCCTGACGGCCAACGTGTTCTATTCCGAATACAAGGACATGCAGCTGAGCTACGACCTCACGCCGACGGTCTCCACCGATTATTCCTTCGTAGTGAGAAATGCGGATCGCGCCGAAAGTTACGGCGCGGAGTTGGGCGCCGATTGGTCCATCGGCTCCGGCTTCGCCGCTTATGGCAGCGTAGGTCTGCTGCGTTCCCGGATCACGAGGTATCCGGATTCGGGTTTCCAGGGGAACGATCAGCCGTTTGCTCCTTCCTTC
Source organism: Steroidobacter sp. (assembly GCF_036402275.1). NCBI lineage: Bacteria > Pseudomonadati > Pseudomonadota > Gammaproteobacteria > Steroidobacterales > Steroidobacteraceae > Steroidobacter > Steroidobacter sp. The sequence goes on from NZ_DASWTF010000037.1 coordinate 185,776, forward strand.
ACCGCCACGGGCGGCGTCACCTGGCGCGGGAACTCGGGCTTGGAGGCAAGCTTCAGCGGTCGTTACTCCGGGTCTTATTACTCGGATCTGGACAACCAGCCGCGCGGCAAAGTCGACCGTTACTTCGTCGCCAACGCGCAGGCGGGATATCGTTTCTCTCGTGCGCGAATCTACGCGTCGGTCGAGAATCTGTTCGATTCCGACAAGACGCTCGCGGTGTATTCCGGCGCCACTCCGCAGGAGGACGTGGCGGATATCCTGGCGCCGCGGACGTATTGGGCAGGCGTCGAGTTTTCCTTCTGATACAAGGATCAACGATAGCAGTGTATGCCCTGATAGCACCGCATTGACCGCGGGAGCGTAATGACGCTCATCCAAGGGATCGAGCCGCGGAGGTGCGTCATGACCAGCACGGGACTACTCATCCGAATGGACGCGATCCACGGCAAGGAACGCGAAGTGGAGCAATTCCTGCGTTCGGCGGTGCCGCTCGTTGAGGAAGAGCTCGGCACCACCGCCTGGTTCGCCGTGCGCTTCGGGCGCGGCGAGTATGGAATTTTTGACACGTTCCTCGACGACAAGTCACGCGAAGAGCATCTCGCCGGACCCGTCGCTCTGGCTTTGCGCAAGCACGGCGACGATTTGTTCGACTCTCCGCCGCGCCTGCAGCGAGTGGAAGTGCTGGCGGACAAGATGCCAGTCACGCACGCGTTTCCGGACACCAAGGGCTTGTTGATGCGGTTCAAGGTCAAGCCGGGCCATGAGCAGGAGGTCGAGGAGTTCCTGCTCGACGCCAAGCGGATGGTGATGGAGGAGCCGAACACCGCCGCGTGGTTCGCGATCCGCACCGAAGACGGCGAGTACGGCATCTTCGATGTCTTTCCAGACAACGGCGCGCGCTTCGTGCACCTGGTCGGTCACGTGCCGCGTGAGCTGGCCAAACACGCCATGAGCTGGCTGGGCTCGGTGCCGGAAGTGGAGATGATCAGCGTGCAGGCCGAGAAGCTCGGGATTTAACCCGAGCTTCCGGGCCGGGGGTCTCAGTTCACCTGCACCAGCACGTCGTCGAAGCCCGCCTCGATCACCGTTCCGCCGTTACTGGTGCTGTCCGCTGCCTCGAAGCGCAGCGTGATGGTCTGCCCGGCGAAACGCGACAGACTCACCGACTGCGAACGCCACACCGCTCCCACGTTGCTCGATGACGCTGCCCGCTGGAACAACGTGACCGGTACTCCATCGGAACCCACCGCGCGTACGCGAAAATAATCCGCGCTCGTCGCCGTATCGATGTGGCCGAGGTAGTACTTGAAGGTCAGGGTCGCCGTTTGTCCCGACGGCAAGGCGATGGCCGGCGACTGCATCGAAGTGAGACCGTTATCGATGTCATTCACTCCTGCATTCACGCCCGCGGCGAGTGCCGTCACCATGCAGTTCACCGAGCCGCCATAGCAGCTGTCCGGCTGCAAAGTCACGCCGTTCTGGGTCGTGGGCTGCGGATCGCCCCGCTGCCACAGGCCGCTCGTCGCGGTGTTCGCACCGGGCGTGCGAATCCAGCCGCCTGCTGCTTCGAAGTTGTCTTCGAAGATCGTGGACGATCCGCCGCCAAGTGACAGCGTCGCGGTGTATGTCGTGTCGTCGACCGGCGTGACGATCTCATGTGTCTGCGCGCCGCCGTCGGACCATGAGGAGAACTGATACGTCTGGCCTCCGGAGGTCTGCGGGCTGACGGCGCCGATCGTGCGAATGATCCCTTCCACCCCGGTGAAGGTATGCGGCGCCGTCACGGGCACTCCTTCGAGCGTCAGCTGTGCATTGGGAATATTGCTGTTCAGCGTGATCACGGAGGTCCGCGGAAGGATGTCCACAAACGTCGTGTCGGTCGAGCCATCGGAGTCCTGCACCGTCAGGATGACGCGATAGAAAACATTGGCCGATGTTTCACCGCGATCGGCGATGGTGAATGTGCCGCTGGTGACGCCGGTCGTCGGGGGCATGTGCGGATGAGTGTGATCGTCATGGTGGAAGTCCACGCGCCACGTGAATGCCGAGGCGGGCAGGGCGCCATCCTCGGGATCGGTGGCCGAACCTGAGAATGTGAATGTCTGGCCGCCGCGATACAACGTGCCGGCCGTGGGCGAAGCGATCGTCGCGCTCGGAACGCCGCCAGCGAGCACCGTCAGTGTCGCGGCGTTGCTGGTCGCCGATCCGAAGTTATTCGTGACGAGTACGGAGATCTGGGCTCCGTCGTCTGCCGCCGCCGTCGACTGAATCGTGTATGAAGATTGAGTCGCGCCGGCAATCGCCACGCCATTGCGCCGCCATTGATATTGCAGCGGCTGCACGCCAGAAGCGGAGACGGCGAACGTCGCAGGCTGTCCAGCGGTCACTGTCACGCTGACTGGCTGTTCGGTGATGGAAGGCGCCGAGTTGGCTGTGTACCGCACGCGATAAAGCTCACCGCCATTGCCGCGCGCCAGGTAGTAGAGCGAACCGTCGCGGCCCACTTCAATGTCGACCAATGAGGCAATGCCGGTAGCGAACCCCGTCGCAGTGTTATAAGCCGGGCCGCTGAGCGTGCGAATGAACCCGCTGCAGTAGTCGCCGAAGAAATAGCGCCCCGCGTACTCGGCGGGAAAGTTGGAGACGGTGGGCCGGTAGAACGCCGCACCGACGATGGCGCAGTTGGTGCCTGCGTTCGCATATACGTACGCGGGATAGCGCACACCGGCGACGCCGCCTGGCGAGTAGCCTTCAGTTGCGGGCCAACCGAAGTTCGCGCCGGCCACGGCGTGATTCACTTCTTCCCAGGCGTCTTGCCCGACATCGTTCACATGGATGCGGCCGTTGGTCGGATCGATGGCGAACGTGTAAGGGTTGCGTAAGCCGCGGGCCCAGATCGCTTGATTCACGCCGGTGGTCTGCCCGAGGAAGGGATTGTCTTCCGGGATCGAACCGTCGGCATTGATTCGCAGCAGTTTGCCATGCGTGCTGTTGAGGCTGGGCGCGTTGGCGGAATCGGCATTGTCGCCGGTGGCGATATACAGCTTTCCGTCCACGCCGAAGGCCAAGGCGCCGCCGTTGTGGATGAATGCCGTGGTCAACGCCGACAGCTCGATCAGCTGAAACTCGCTCCCAGCTTCCGCTACGTCAGGATTGCTGGCGCTCGCGGTAAAGCGCACGACTCGATTGACGCGCGGTGGCGCCGTCGGGCTCGTGTAATACAGGTAAACATAGCGGTTGGTCGCGAAGTTGGGATCGAGCGCCACCCCGAGCAAGCCACGCTCACCCAGTGTGTTGGTGCTCAATGTGACGAAAGGTTGGGTGAGCAGTGCGCCATCGCGGATGACCCGCAAGCGTCCGGCCTGTTCAGTGACGAAGATGCGCCCGTCGGGCGCGACCGTGAGGGAGGTTGGGCTCGCCAGGCCGCTTGCGATTCGAGTCTCGGAAAAGCCGGCGGGCAGGGTGGCCGCGGGAGCGACCGCAGATGCAAACAATGCCGCGACGAGTGCAACGATCGCGGCCGCGCGCTGGAATCTATTCCCCATTTCGTCTCCCCTGACGTCGGCGTCGCGCCACGTCCTGTTGCCGAAGTGGAAACTAGGCGGGCGAGCCGATAGCAAACAATGCGTACAAGCCGACGCGACAAGGAACTTTCCTGACAAAGAATCGTTTCCATAGCGTGTTGTCAGCTACGTGCGTGAGAGCGGGCGCCGCGGCGTCGAGGGCACCGGATTTCCGGTCGCTATTGCTGCTGATTCCGTTGGCGCTGAGCGCGGCGTGCGCTCAGAACCCGCAAGTCGAAACTCCCGAAGGGACGCCACCCATCGTCACTCGACAGCGATCGCTGTCCGAGGACGAGAGCGACCCGCTGCTGAAAAAAGCGCTGGAGGAATACCAGAACGACGCTGGCGTCCGCGAGCTCGTCAGCGCCGTGCGTCGCCATTCAGCGGCGCCGTTGACGACGGGCAATCGGGTCGGCGTTCTGATCGACGGTCCGCAGACCTACGCCGCCATCGAATCGGACTTGAAGGCCGCGCGCCACCACATTCATCTCGAAACGTTCATCTTCGGCGCCGACGACGTCGGGCGGAAGTTCGCAGACCTGCTGGCGCAAAAGCGGAAGGAAGGCGTGGAAGTGCGTGTGCTCTACGACAGCGTCGGCAGCATGGACACACCCAAGGAGTTCTTTGAGCAATTGCGCCAGCAGGGCATCGAAGTGCGTGAGTTCCGGCCGATGAATCCCGTGAAGAACCCGCGCATCTGGGATATTCACAACCGCGATCATCGCAAGATCATCGTGATCGACGGCCAGGTCGGGTTCACGGGCGGCATCAACATCGACAGCACGTATTCCAGCGCTTCGACCAGCCGGCCTGGGCCGAAGCGAGGCATCGAGGATGGCTGGCGGGACACGCACCTGCGGGTTCAGGGGCCCGCGGTCAAACAGTTGCAGACATTGTTCCTGGAATCGTGGAAGGACGCGGGCGACTCGGTCCAGGCGGGCGAGGGCGACAAATACTTTCCGTCGCCACGCGCCGCTGGCGACACGCTCGTGACGATCGTCGGTAATGACAGCGAGTCCGATGATCGCTCGCTCTACGGCACGTACCTCGCGGCGTTCAGCAATGCCAGCGACCGGCTATGGATCACCCACGCTTATTTCGCGCCCAATTCAGAGTTACTGGATGCGATGCGGGACGCGGCGAAACGGGGTGTCGATGTGAGGCTGATCGTTCCGGCGTTCACGGACTCGAAGCTCGTGCTCAAGGCGACACAGTCGACGTTCACGCCGCTGCTGAAGTCAGGCGTGAAGATTTACGAGCTGAAAGATGCGTTGTTGCACGCGAAGAGCGTGGTGGTGGATGGCACGGTCTCCATCGTCGGCTCCGCCAACCTGGATATGCGGAGCTTCGTCCATAACGATGAAGTCAACGCCATCGTCATCGATCGTGATTTCGGCCAGCGCATGGAGCAAGTGTTCGACCGCGATCAACGGGCCTCACAGCCGGTCACCCTGGAGCGCTGGAAGAAGCGATCGCTGTGGCAGCGGTTCAAGGAGTTCAGCGTCAAGCTGTTCGGCTATTGGCTGTGAGGCCCTGCCATGCGCGCAGGAACTCCGCACGCTGCGTGGCCTCGTCGTCGTGATAGCGCGATGAGAAATGAAACGGATGCGCTTCTCTGACCCCGGCCAGGCGCGCGACGGTGCCGGCTTGGATGGTCGTGAGATGCGACTTTCCAGCCGCCAGTTCCTGGTCGGCGTCGAGAAACACGGCTTCGATGAACAGCATGTCGGCGTCGGCCGCGAACTCGATCAGGCGCTGTCGATTGCTGTCGGTCCAGCCCACGTCGGTGACATAGCAGACCTTCTGGCCGGGCACGAACTCCAGCACGTCGCGCTTCAACTCGCCCAATGAGAATGTTTCCTCGCGAGAGCCGTCACGCGTGCGCCATCTGACATGAATGGGCGTGTCGTCGGGAGCGTCGGATCGTGCTTGCTTCTTGAGATCGGTGAGCCATGGGCCGGTGGGGAGTCCACGACTTTCGAGACGGTTCTTCCACACGTTGACGTGGGTGCTTTCCTCGAAGCGGAACGCGAGCGAATGGATGTCGTGATGGTCCAGGGCTACGGTGCGCACCAGAAATTGTTCGTCCTGGAGTAACACGCCGTCTTCAGCGGTTCCGTCAGCAAGCGGTTCGCGACGGAATTTTTCGCGGCTGCGAAAGCGGGCGCGGGCGATTGTGCCGTCGGCGCGCAACTCATGCGCTTCGATGATGAAGTCGACGCTGTAGTTGTGCACCAGATTCCAGGTATATGCCGCGAGCTTGTGCTCGACCTGGGAAATGAAATTCTCCGGGCCATACATGCGCACGCCAGTATCGCGGCCCAGACAAACGCGCAGCAGATGATCGAAGCCTGCGAAGTGGTCCATGTGCGTGTGGCTGACGAAGACGTCGCTCACTCGAAGCAGCACACGCGTGGAGAGCGACTGCACGTCGCCAATGTCGAACAGCAAGGCGCGACGTTGGAATTTCAGGTCGATGCACACACCGGGGTCGCCCCAGACCCCGTTGACCAGCTTGGCGTGATAGATCGGCCGCATGCTCGCGCAACGCCGGCGGGGCTACGAAGTTCCTGGGTTCTACCGGCCGGAAGACCCACCCCCTGGCCCCTTCCGTGCCCGGGAGGGGGAACTAATATTTTTATTTATTTCGCCTGCGGCGAGCCTCCGGAGCCGGAGTGTCCACTAATGTTGAGGCGTCGTTCGAGGTGACCTCCCTCCTTCCGGCATTGTCGAGAAAGAGGGACCTTTTCGGCACAGTGCGCCCAGGGACGGGACCCGACGACGTCGCGCGATAGCGCGACTGAGGGGGAGCACGGTGCCGGGAGGAGGTAGGTCGCTGCCGGCGACGCAGGCCACTGAGGCCGACTCAGGC
>NZ_DASWTF010000038.1:0-1771 GCF_036402275.1 Steroidobacter sp.
GGGAGATCGAGCGGCTGCTCGAGGCCGGCCGCGCGGCAGGCGCCCAGTCCGCCGGCTACACGGTCATGCGCTTGCCGTTCGAGATCAAAGACCTGTTCGCACAGTGGCTGGAGACGCATGCGCCCGGCAAGGCGAAACACGTGCTGAGCCTGGTGCGCCAGGTGCGCGACGGCAAGCTGAATGATCCGAATTTCGGGACGCGGATGCGCGGCACCGGCACCTATGCCGAGCTCATCGCCAAGCGCCACCGCCTCGCCTGCGAGCGCCTCGGGTTCAACAAGAACGACTGGTCCCTCGACCTCACGCGTTTCCGGCCGCCGCCGGCTCCCGGCGACCAGCTCACGCTGCTCTAGGTTCAATCGACATTCAGGATTCACGGCTGGTCGAATATGTGATTCATGGGACTCCAGATTCACGAATCTGGAGTCCCATGGATGGTTGGCCGATACGAGCTGTCAGAGGCGCAGTGGCGGCGGATTTGCGAACTACTGCCCGGTAAACCCGGCGATCCAGGACGAACCGGCACTGACAACCGGCTCTTCGTGAACGGCGTTTTGTGGGTCTTGCGCTCCGGCGCGCACTGGCAGGACCTGCCCGAGCGCTACGGCAAGTGGAAGAGCGTGCACAAGCGCTTCACCCGTTGGGCCAAGGCCGGCGTCTGGGAGAGGGTCTTTGCCTCCCTGGTTGGCGATCCCGACAACCGATATCTGATGCTGGATAGCACCTTGGTTCGCGTTCACCAGCAAGCGGCGAGCGGAAAAGGGGGGCCCAAAACCAGGCTATGGGGCGTTCCCGAGGAGGATTGACGACCAAGATCCACACCCTGGCCGACGCACAGGGTCGGCCCGTGCGCTTCATCCTGACGGCTGGTCAGGCCCACGATGTCACGACTGTACCGGACCTGCTGGACGGCGTGGACGCCGATGGCGTGATTGCCGATCGAGCCTACGACACCAACGCCGTGCGCAACCTCATCGCCGAGCGCGGGGCTGAAGCGGTGATCCCCTCGACGCGCAGCCGCACCGTCGCCATCCCACACAACGCTACCGCCTACAAACTGCGCAATCGCATCGAACGCTTCTTCAACAAGCTGAAGCACTTCAGGCGCATCGCCACCCGCTACGACCGGCGCGCTGTCTACTTCCTCTCAGCCCTCTACTTGGCCAGCGCCATGATCTGGATGCGCTGAATGTCGATTCGTCCTAGCCGACCTGCGCGTCCTTGCGCGGGCGCAGCACGTGGTGATGTTCTTCGGCGTAAAGTCGGCTGTCTGAAAATTCCGAAGCGCCGAGTGCACGGCCGACGAGGATCAGTGCCGTCCGCGTGATGCCGGCGGCCTTCGCCTGCTCGCGGATGTCGCCGAGCGTGCCGCGCAGGAACATCTCGTCGGGCCAGCTCACGCGATAGGCGATAACGACCGGGCAATCCGCGCCGTAGTGCGGCACCAGGTCGCGCACGATACTTGCGAGATTGTTGATCGAGAGGTGGATCGCCAGGGTGGCGCCGCTGCGCGCCACTGTTGCACGGTCTTCGCCTTCCGGCATCGGCGTCGCGCGCACGGCCGTGCGCGTGAGGATCACGGTCTGGCTGATCTCCGGCAGGGTCAGTTCAGTGCGCAGCGCCGCTGCCGCCGCCGCGAACGCGGGCACGCCCGGAGTCACGTCGTAGGGAATGCCGAGCGCGTCGAGCCGGCGCATCTGTTCGGCGATCGCGCCGTAGAGCGATGGATCGCCGGAATGCACGCGCGCGACGTCGAGGCCGGCCTCGTGCG
>NZ_DASWTF010000039.1:0-76831 GCF_036402275.1 Steroidobacter sp.
CGTCCATGTAGCGCTATTGGGTCAACGTCCATGTTGATCCCAATTGCCGGGAGAACACATCCCCCTCCCGACGGCGCTGAAAGGTAGGTTGTACGTTTCCGCGGAAACGTTCGACAGGGTGCGTGGTGCGTTTCCGCCGAAACGTTCGAAAGCTGGAGTGACGTTTCCGCGGAAAGGTGCGGGCGGCAGCGCCGAAATTCCGTTCCCCGTTTCGGGCCGTGCAAAACCTCTTGTCCGCGGCGCGGTATGCTTGCGTGCATGCCGATCTATTCCGAGCACACCTACCGTTCGCGTGACGGGTTGAAGCTCTACTTCCGCGACTATCCTGGCGACATGAAGAAGGTGCCGGTGCTTTGTATGCACGGGCTCACGCGCAATTGCCGGGACTTCGAGGCGCTGGCGCTGCGTATTACGCCGGGGAGGAGGGTGATCACGCCGGACTTCAGGGGAAGAGGGCGCTCGCAGTACGACTCGATGTGGATGAATTATCACCCGATGACTTACGTCGACGACATGTGGTCGCTCCTGCGTGAGATCGGAGTGGATCGCGTAATTGCGATCGGCACTTCGCTAGGCGGGCTTGTGGCGATGTTGATGGCCGCCGTGCGTGCGCAAACGTTTGCGGGCGTGGTGCTCAACGACATCGGTCCCGAAGTCGATCCAGTCGGCGCGGCGCGGATTCGGGGCTATGCGGGCCGGTTTCCGCCGCCGCGGAGTTGGGATGAAGCCATCGACCAAATGAAAGTGGTCTTCGGCGCAGCGCTGCCTGACTTCACGGAAAATCAGTGGCGCGAGTTCGTGCGATTCTCCTACAGTGAGGACAGCACCGGCTCGCCGCAGCTCGACGCGGATCCACGCATTGGCGACGCTATGCGAGCAGTGGTGCCGCCGCCGGGCGCGGCGCAAGGGATGTGGCTGGCGTTCAACGCGCTTCGTGACACGCCGACGCTGGCGATTCGAGGCGCGCTGTCCGATTTGCTGTCAGTGGAAGTCTTCGATCGTATGCAACGTGAGCATCCCAACCTACGCCGTGTAACGATCCAGAACCGCGGTCACGTGCCGCAGCTCGACGAGCCGCAGAGTCGCGCGGCGCTAGAGCAATTCCTTGCGGAGCTGCCATGAGCTTCAAAGACCATTTCTCCGGCCACGCCAACGCCTACGCCAAATATCGCCCGGACTATCCGCCCGAGCTGTTCGAATATCTGGCGACACTCACGAACAGCCGCGAGGTCGCGCTCGATTGCGCGACGGGCAGCGGCCAAGCCGCGGTCGGGCTGGCCGAACATTTCTCGCTAGTGGTCGCGAGCGATGGCAGCGTGTCGCAGCTCCAGAATGCCGAACAGCATTCGAAGGTCGCCTACGTCGCCAATCTCGCCGAGCAACCAGCATTGCGCGACGGCACGGTAGATCTCGTCGTCGCCGCGCAGGCGGCGCATTGGTTCGATCACGCGCGTTTCTATCCCGAAGTGAAACGTGTGTTGAAGCAGGACGGCGCGCTCGCGTTATGGACGTACGGGCTGGCGTTCGTGGAGCCGACCATCGATGCGATCGTGAGGCACTTCTACAGCGACGTGGTCGGCGGTTACTGGCCGCCCGAGCGGCGTTGGGTCGAGACCGCGTATCGCGACCTGCCGTTCCCGATGCAGGAAGTCAGCGCGCCTGACTTCGAGCTGCATTTGCAGTGGGACCTGGATAGTCTCATCGGCTACATCGGCACCTGGTCCGCGGTCCAACGATTCAAGCGCGCGACCGGACAAGATCCGCTGCCCGCTCTGCGGGCCGAGATCGCGCCGTGTTGGGGTTCGCCGGTCGAGGCGAGGGCGGTGACCTGGCCGTTATATCTGCGAGTCGGACGGGCGCACTGACTCAGGCACGGCACGGTCCGTCGATTTCACAAGGTTAAGTCGGCGCTCCAAAATCATCCGGCGGTTTATGATCGCCGCATGAACGCCAAACCTTTGCTCGCTGTATTCAGCTGCGCCTTCGTGCTCGCCGGTTGTTCGACTCCGCAAAGCGCTCCGCCCGCGGCGGCGCCGACGTCGACGATGCGCTCAGGTGTGTATGCATCGAATCTCGATAAAGCCGTTCGGCCCCAGGACGATTTCTATCGATTCGTGAATGGCCAGTGGCTGGCCAACACCACCATTCCTGCCGATCGTTCCAACTACGGCGCGTTCTCGCTGCTGGAAGACGGCGCCGAGAACGATCTCAAAGCCATTCTCGAAGAAGCCGCGGCCGCCAACGCGCCGGCAGGCTCGGACGCGCAGAAGGTCGGCGACTTGTATGCAAGCTTTCTGGATGAAACCACCGTCGAGGCGCGCGGGCTGACGCCGCTTGCGGCCGAGCTCAAGCGCATCGATGGGCTCAAGACCAAGCAGGACGTGGCGCGTTACATCGGTTACAGCCAGCGCATTTCAGTCCGGCATCCATTCGTCTACTACGTTTCCATCGACCGGAAGAACTCCAGCCAGTACACCGGCATCATCGCGCAGAGCGGCCTCGGCATGCCGGACCGCGACTATTACCTGTCCGAGGACCTGCGCCTGAAGGGCATCCGCGAGAAATATCAGGTCTACGTGAGAGACCTGCTCGCCGCGGCGGACACGCCGAAGGCGGATAAAGTCGCCGAGAAAATTTTCTCGATCGAAGCGCAGCTCGCGAACTCACATTGGACGCGCGTGCAGAATCGCGACGCCCAGAAAACCTACAACCGTTACGAAGCCGCCGAGTTGCCCAAGCTCATGCCAGGCTTCGACTGGGCAGCATTCTTCGCGGGCGCGCAGATTCCGGTCGAGAAGGCCAAGGCGCTGGTCGTGGTGCAACCGAGTTACTTCGAGGCGCTCGGCAAGGTCATCGCCACGACCTCGGTCGCGGACTGGCGCGGCTATTTCCGATATAAGTTGCTCAATGTCTATGCGCCCGACCTGCCGGCGAAGTTCGCGCAGCTGCATTTCGATTTCAATCAGCGCACCGTCTCCGGCATCGAAGAGCAGAAGCCGCGTTGGAAGCGCGCGGTCGATACCGTCGATGGCGCGGTCGGCGATCTGGTCGGCAAGATCTATGTGGAGCGCCACTTCAGCCCGGATGCGAAGCGGCGCATGGACGAACTGGTCGGCAACCTGATGAAGGCGTACGCCCAAGGCATCGATTCGCTCGAATGGATGACGTCGGCCACCAAGCAAAAGGCGCACGCCAAGCTCGCGCGATTCACCACCAAGATCGGTTATCCGTCCCAGTGGCGCGACTGGTCCAGGCTGGAGATTCGCCGCGACGACCTCGTAGGCAACGAGATGCGCGCGTCGACCGTCGTGTTCGAACGGAACCTCGCGAAACTGGGCGGGCCCATCGATCGCACGGAATGGTTCATGACGCCGCAGACGGTGAACGCTTACTACAGTCCGCCGAGCAACGAGATCGTGTTCCCCGCCGCGATTTTGCAGCCGCCGTTCTTCAACGTGGCGGCGGACGACGCTATCAACTACGGCGCCATCGGCGCGGTCATTGGCCACGAGATCAGTCATGGCTTCGACGATCAGGGTCGTCGCTACGACGGCACGGGCAACCTCAACGATTGGTGGGCGCCAGAGGACAACGAGGAGTTCACACGGCGCGCCAAGCGACTCGGCGCGCAATACAGCATGCTGAGCCCCATCCCTGGGATGAACGTGAACGCCGAGCTCACCATGGGCGAGAACATCGCCGATGTCGCCGGCCTGGCGATGGCGTATCGCGCCTGGCAACTGTCGCTGCAGGGCAAGCCGTCGCCGGTCATCGATGGCTTTACTGGCGAGCAACGCTTCTTCATCGGCTGGGCCCAGGGCTGGGCGCGCAAATATCGCGAGGACGAGTTGCGGCGCCGCCTGCTGACCGATCCGCACAGCCCCAGCGAGTACCGGACCAACGCGGTCGTGTCGAACTTGCCCGAGTTCCACGCGGCTTTCGACGTGAAACCGGGCGACAAAATGTACAAATCGCCTGCAGAACGCGTCCGCATCTGGTGAGGCTTCAGCGCACTACCTCGGGGCGCAGGCCGGTGAATTGGAGGCATTCACCGGCAATCGCTTGAAACGAGCCGCGTCTTTCCCCAATTTAACAGTCGCTGTCGGCGGAACTCCCACCCACCCCGGGCGGTTTCGCTGACGGGTCCGGCGCGCCTGTCGCCGCCGGCCGACCATTATTAGACGACTATTAGAGAAGGGCTCCGTCATGCATGTTCTGCGCATTGGTGTGCTGGTCCTGCTCGGCATGCTGTTGACCGGCTGTGGTTACAACCGGTTGCAACAACAGGACGAGCAGGTGACTGCGGCCTGGTCGGAGGTGCTGAACCAGTATCAGCGCCGCGCCGATCTCGTGCCTAACCTGGTGAACACGGTCAAAGGCGCGGTCCAGGCCGAAAAAGACATTCTCGACAGTGTGGTCGAGGCGCGCGCCCGCGCGACGTCCATTCAGGCCACGCCGGAGCTCATCAACAACCCGCAAGCCTTCCAGCAATGGCAGGCGGCGCAGGGCGAGTTGAGCCAGGCGCTGTCGCGACTGATGGTGGTGGTGGAGCGTTATCCGGAATTGAAATCCATCTCCGGGTTCGACGATCTGCGCGCGCAGCTGGAGGGCACCGAAAATCGTATTGCGGTGGCGCGCAAACGCTACATAGAGGCGGTGCAGACTTATAACGTCACCGTGCGCTCGTTCCCGACCAATCTCACCGCGAAAGTGTTCGGCCACGAATCGAAGCAGAATTTCTCGGTGGAAAACGAGCGTGAGATCGCGCGTCCGCCGGCGGTGGACTTCGGTCGCACCGAGTCCGGGCCGCAGCAGCAACAGACGCAGCCGCCCCAGGTCGAGAAGCCTGGCTGATCATGGGTGAAGCTCGTGCGTGGCGACCGTGGTCGCTGCTGTTTGTTCTGCTGCTGGCCTTCGCTGCGCTTGCGCAGGAGTTGCCGATTCCAGCACCGCCTGATGCGTACGTGCTGGATCTTACCGGCACGTTACGATCCGAAGAGATCGCCGCGCTGAATAGCCGGCTAGCCGCCTTCGAGCAGAGCAAGGGCAGTGAGATCGCCGTGCTCATCGTGCCAACGACTCAACCCGAGACCATCGAGGAATATTCCATACGCGTCGCGGATGCGTGGAAGGTCGGTCGCGCCGCTCCGGAGGACGGCGTCATTTTGCTGGTCGCGAAGAACGATCGCGCGGTGCGCATCGAAGTGGGCACGGGCTTGGAGGGCGCGCTGCCCGACGTGATCGCCAGCCGCATCATCTCGCAAGTCATCGCCCCGCACTTTCGCGAAGGCGATTTCGCGGGCGGCATCAATGCTGCCATCACTCGCATCATCGCGGTCATCGAAGGTGAACCACTGCCTGAACCGCAGCGCCGCTCGACGCGCGCGCCCGAAGGGCTCGGCGGTCTGGGTAACGCGCTGCCACTGCTGCTGATGTTTGTTTTCGTCGGCAGCGGAATATTGCGAAGCATGTTTGGCAGAGTCGCCGGCGCGGGCGCTACTGCAGGCATCGCAGGCTTTCTGATGTGGATCGTCACCAGCGTGGTTGCCGTGGCGATCGGTGCTGCTGTGCTCGCGTTCTTTTTCGCGCTGTTCGGTGGATTCGGCGGTGGCGGACGCGGCTGGACTAATCGTCGCGGCGGCGGTTGGGGCGGGGGTGGCTGGGGCGGCGGCTTCGGTGGCGGCGGCGGTTGGAGCGGTGGTGGTGGTGGCGGCGGCTTCGGCGGTGGCGGCTTCAGCGGCGGCGGCGCGTCGGGTCGTTGGTGAACAAATGAATTTCAGCCGACTCACCCGACACGTGTTCATGCCCCGGCGCAGCCTGCGTCGCGCCTTCGACGAAGCCGCGCTGTCGGCCATCGAGAGGGCAATTACCGACACAGAGAAAACTCACGGCGGCGAGATCCGTATTGCGCTGGAAGCGAGCCTCGAACCAGGAGAGCTGTTCAGCGACATCACACCGCGACAGCGCGCACTCCAGGCGTTTGCGCAACTCGGCGTGTGGGACACCGAACTAAACAACGGCGTGCTGATCTATGTGCTGTGGGCGGATCGCGACGTCGAGATCGTTGCGGATCGCGGCTTCAATGACCGAGTGAGCGCACAGGAATGGAGCGACGTGTGTCACCGGATGGAGCAGCTGTTCAGCCAGGGCGCGGCCGTGGACGCGGTGATCAGCGGCATTCAGGCCGCCGGAGCGCTGATTTCGCGCCATTTCCCAGGGGGCGACCGCAACGAGCTGTCCGATCGTCCGGTGATCCTCTGAACCCTGAGTGAACCCCTATCAGACAAACCCTGGGCGGAACGCCCGGAAATGGCGTCGATAACGTTTCGAAATGGAAAAGCGTGGGCCAATAAGGTAATAAGTACCCCCATGAACCTGTCGATCCGTCCCGTGCTTGGCCGCGTAATGTTGCTGGCCGCGGCCCTGGTGGCCGCTGGTTGTCAAATCACCCGCCCGGAGCCCCCACCGCCGCCTCCGCCCGCGCCGCCGCCGATTCAGGCTCCGCTGGCGATGCATAAATTCCGCTTCGATCCCGCGCAGGACGAAGTGGTGGGCCAGATTCAGATCACGCAAGTGCAGGGCGAGGACACGCTCTCCGACATCGCACGTCGCTTCAATGTCGGCTACGAGGAAATTCTTCGCGCCAATCCCGGTGTGGATCCATGGCTGCCTGGCGTCGGTCGCGAAATAGTCGTGCCCACGCAGTTCGTGTTGCCCAAGGGGCCGCGCGAAGGGCTGGTGGTAAATCTTGCACAGTTGCGCGTTTTCTATTACCCGAAGCCGGCGAAGCTGAAGAAGGGCGAAGTCGACGACGGCCTGCGCACCGTCATCACGCATCCCATCGGCATCGGCAAGGTGGGTTGGCAGACGCCCGAAGGCTCCACCAAGGTCATCAGCAAACAAAAGAATCCCACCTGGACGCCGCCGTTGTCGGTGCGCAAGGAGCACAAGGAAAACGGCGATCCGCTGCCGGCGCGTGTGCCGCCGGGTCCGGACAATCCGCTGGGCGCGTACAAGATGGTGCTTGGCTGGCCGAGCTATCTGATTCACGGCACCAACAAACCGTATGGCGTGGGCATGCGCTCCAGCCATGGCTGCATTCGTTTCTATCCTGAAGACATCGCCGAGCTCTACGACCAGATTCCGGTCGGCACCAAGGTCACGGTGGTCAACCAGCCGTTCCTGTTCGGCTGGCAGAAGGACGCGATGTATGTGCAGGCGTTCCCGGTGCTCGAAGACGACGACCGTGAGCATCCGAAGGGCGCCGAAGCGTTGCTCACCGCCGGGATCAACGACGAGTTGTCTCAGAAGCTGCAAGAGCACGGCGCGGCCGTCGATCTCGAACTGCTCAATCAGATCGTCGCTCAGCCCCGTGGCATCGCCATGCCCATCTCGCGCAAGAATGTGACGATCGACGGCTACCTCGCCACGGTCCGTCGCGTCGAGAACCGCGTGCCCGAGGGCGCGACCTGGAACTACACCGAAGAAGGTTTGTTTCTCGCCGAAGAATTCGAAGCGGTGCGCAACGGCCAGCCGTTGCCCAAGAAGACGCCGCCCAAAGGCAAAAAGACTGCCACCAAGCCAGCTGGCGCCGCCAGCGGCTCGTAAATCCACGCGTTTGTTGCGACCGGGCGCCCGCTTGAAGCGGTGGGCGCCCGGCCGCATATCGTCCGCAGGTTAGCTGCGTTCGATTGCCCTTGTCCGTCGTTCCACCGACCTCGAGTCACCTATGAAACGAATAGTGCTGTTTATCGCCACCAACGTGGCCATCCTGCTGGTTCTGAGCGTCACGCTGCGCTTGCTCGGCGTGGATCGCATTCTCAACGAGCAAGGCACGGGCCTGGATCTGAACAATCTGCTGATCCTGTCGGCGGTGATGGGTTTCACCGGCTCCCTGATCTCGCTGGCTATGTCCAAGTTCATCGCCAAGCGCTCGATGGGCGTGCAGGTCATCGAGCAGCCTCGCACCCAGACCGAGGTCTGGCTGGTCGAAACCGTGCGCAAGCAGGCGCAGGCGGCCGGCATCGGCATGCCTGAAGTCGGCATCTTCGACGCGCCTGAAATGAACGCGTTCGCCACGGGCGCGAATCGAAACAACGCGCTCGTCGCGGTCAGCAGCGGCCTGCTGCGTGGCATGTCACAGCGCGAGGCGGAGGCGGTGCTCGCTCACGAAGTCAGTCACGTCGCAAACGGCGACATGGTGACGCTGACCCTCATCCAGGGCGTGGTGAATACGTTCGTCGTGTTCTTCTCGCGCATCATCGGCTACACCGTCGATCGCGTGGTGTTCAAGACCGAGCGTGGTCACGGGCCGGCGTTCTTGATCACCGTGATCATCGCGCAGCTGGTGCTGGGCATTCTCGCGAGCATGATCGTGATGTGGTTCTCGCGTTATCGCGAGTTCCGCGCCGACGCGGGTGGCGCGCACTTGGCTGGTCGCGACAGCATGATCGGCGCGCTGGAACGCCTGCGTCACGCGCATGCCGCTCCGCTGCCGGATTCGATGCAGGCCTTTGGCATCAGCACCGACAAGGCGCCGGGCGGTCTGGCGCGGCTGTTCATGACTCACCCGCCGTTGGAAGAGCGCATCGCGGCTCTCCGCCAGGCGGCGTAAAGAAGTCGGTTTGACTACGACGGCGGCCAGATCCTGCGATCTGGTCGCCGTTTTCTTTTTCCGGGCCGGGCGGATTCATATAACCGTCATCAAAACGACATAGGCTGCCGCGCCATCGTCAGTCACGAGTGCCGGCATGCGCATCTTGATGATCTCGGATGTTTATTTTCCGCGGATCAACGGCGTTTCCACCTCGATCCAGACGTTCCGTCGCGGCCTGCATGCGGCCGGACATGAAACGGTCCTGATCGCGCCCGAATATCCGGTGCAGTATTCGGACGTGGGGCAGGAACCCATTATTCGCGTGCCGTCACGTTATCTGCCGCGCGATCCCGAAGATCGCATCATGAAACAAGGTGCGCTGAAGGCATTGCGTCCCGAGCTCAAGCGCGGCGGCTTCGATCTCGTCCACATCCAGACGCCGTTCCTGGCTCATTACTACGGCGTCAGCGTCGCCAGGGAATTGGGCGTGCCGGCGATCGAGACCTATCACACCTACTTCGAAGAGTACCTGCATCACTACGTGCCGCTGGTGCCGAGGTCGGTGATGCGTTTCGTCGCGCGACGGTTCACCGTTTCGCAATGTTCCGCGCTCGATGCGCTCGTCGTGCCCTCGCAGGCCATGCAGAAGGCGCTCGAGGACTATGGCGTTCGCTGTCCCATGCACATCATTCCGACGGGCATGGAGATGGAGCGCTTCGCGAGCGGTAACGGCCGTCCGTTCCGTGAGCGGCTCGGCATCCCGCTCGATCGTCCGACATTGGTTCACGTCGGGCGCATCGCTCACGAAAAGAACATCGACTTCCTGTTGCGCATGTTTGTTCGCGTGGTGAAGCGCAAGCCCGAGACCATGCTGGTGGTGGCGGGCGAGGGGCCGGCGCTCGAACACTGCAAATCGTATGTCGAGTCCTTGAAGCTCAGCCCCAATGTTCGCTTCGTCGGTTATCTCTCGCGCGAACGTGAGCTGCCCGACTGTTATACCGCAGGCGATCTGTTCGTGTTCTCGTCCAAGACGGAGACACAGGGCCTCGTGTTGCTGGAGGCCATGGCCTGCGGCACGCCGGTTGTTTCAACCGCGTACATGGGAACAGCGGACATTGTGAAGCCGGAACGCGGTGCGCGTGTCGCGCCGGATGACGAAGAAGGCTTTGCGAATCTGGTCGTTGAGCTGCTGGACGATCCTGCGCGTCGGCGTGAGATGTCAGCCGAAGCGCGCGGCTATGCGGCGACTTGGTCTGCCGGGGCGATGGCGACGCGCATGGCTGAGCTCTATTCGAGTCTTATCGCCACCGACGGCCGCAAGAACCTGGTCGCCGCTGCGTAAGATTTGGCGAAAACGGCGTCGGCCGGAACACTTCGCGTTCCAGTCCGTATAACCTCTACCGACAATTCTCGGCGGAGTGGCGTCATGCGTTGGCAAGGTCGGCAAGGCAGCTCGAATATCGAGGACCGGCGTGGCGTCCGTTTCGGACGGGCCGGCGGCATTGGCATCGGCACCATCCTGCTCGCGCTGGTCGCCATGTATTTCGGTCAGGATCCCTCCGTGGTGCTGCAGGGGATTCAACCTTCCGCACCGACTTCTGAAGAGGTTCCGTATAACGAGACCCCGGAAGAGGCGCAGCTTCGTGAGTTCGTCAGCGTCGTGCTGGCGGATACCGAGCAGACCTGGGGTCAGATCTTCAGCCAGGCCGGGGCCACCTACGAGCAACCCAAGCTGGTGTTGTTCAATGGCGCGGTCGAATCGGCGTGCGGGTTCGCGCAGGCGGCGGTCGGGCCGTTCTATTGCCCGGGCGATCGCAAGGTCTACATCGACCTCTCGTTCTATCAAGACTTGCAGAGCCGCTTCGGCGCACCGGGCGATTTCGCGCAGGCCTATGTGGTCGCGCACGAGATCGGTCATCACGTGCAGACGCTGATGGGTATCTCCGAAAGGAACATGGCGGCGCGGCAGAGCGTCGGCGAGGCCGAAGCGAATGCGTTGTCGGTGCGCCAGGAGCTGCAGGCCGATTGTTTCGCCGGCATCTGGGCGCACAACGCAGATCGCTCGCGTCAGCTGCTCGAGCAAGGTGACATCGAAGAAGGTTTGAACGCCGCCGCCGCCATCGGCGACGACCGGTTGCAGAAGCAGTCACGCGGCTACATAGCGCCGGAGTCGTTTACACATGGCAGCTCGGAGCAGCGAGTGCGATGGTTCAAACGCGGTTTCGAGAGCGGCTCGGTGCAGTCCTGCGATACTTTCGGCGCGAATTCTGTTTAACCTGTCAATAGCTGTGATAACTTACGCTTCGCACACACCTGGGGAGGTACGGTGCGGGAGCAAACGCTCGCGAACATTCAGATCGCGGCTATTTCGAGTGCGGAGCAACCGATTGCGCGCGCCAGCGCGCAGCTGACCGCGTTCGTCGGGCGGACTCTTCGCGGTCCCCTCAATCAACCCATCATCGTCCGCAGCTTCGCGGATTTTCAGCAGCACTTCGGCGGCCTGTGGCAGCCGAGCCCGCTGTCTTATGCCGTCGAGCATTTCTTCGAGCAGGGCGGTCGCCAGGCCGTCATCGTTCGTGTCGCCAATGGGGCGTCGCCTGTCACGCTGTCTCTAAAGTGCGGTCGCGAGACGCTGCGGCTTGAGGCCAAGGCGCCCGGCACTCGTGAGTTCCTGCGAGCTTCGGTCGACTACGACAATGTGCCCGGCGGCGACGATCAAGCCTTCAATCTGGTCATTCAGCGCGTGCGCTCGCCCGGTTCCGAGCGTGTCGAGGCGCAGGAAACGTTTCGTGGGCTGTCGGTGGATCCGGAGTCGCCGCGCTTCATTTCCAATGTATTGATGGATTCGGACCTGATGCGAGTTCGCGGCAATGTGCCGCTGCTGCGCCCGGATCGCACTCTCATGCCGGGCACGAACTTGCCCGTGGGGTACGTCAGCTCCAATCCGGATGGCGACGACGGCAAGCCCATTTCCGATTACGACGTGATCGGCTCGGCGGCCCGAGGCACGGGTTTGTTTGCATTGGAAGGCGTGGACGACCTGGCGTTTGTCTATATCCCGCCGCTGGCCCGCGTGGTCGATGTCGGGATCAGCACGTTGCTGGTTGCGGCCCGCTTCTGTCGTGACAAGCGGGCCATGCTCATCCTGGATCCGCCGTCTTCATGGGAAAGTGCGCCGGACGCAGTTCGTGCGCTCAAAGCGCTCGACTTTCGCAGTGACAATGCGCTGATGTTCTTTCCCCGAATCTCAGCGCAGGATCGGCTGCGTGGTCGGGCTGAGATCTTTGGTAACGGCGGCGCGGTTGCAGGGCTGTTATCCCGCTCCGGCGAGGCCGTCGCGGCCGCAGTCTCCGAGCGGGAGCCGGAGCCCATGCTGCGTTCCAGTGCCAAGCTGGCCAAGGACGTCAGCAGCACTGATCGCTGGTTGCTGGCTTCGTTGGGCGTCAATGTGCTGCAGTCGGTTCGCAATCCAGAGCGTGCCTGGCCGGCATTGCGAACGTTGGCGTGCGGCGCCAGTGCGTCCTCCGACTGGTCGTATCTGGCTCAGCGGCGATTCGCGCTATTCGTCATCAATGCCATCGAGCGCGGTACTCGCTGGTGCGCCGGGCAATCCAACGGCCCGCAAACTTGGGGGCGCGTGTCGAGCCAGATCTTGAATTTCCTAAGCGAGCTGCGTAGCGCCGGTGCTTTCGCTGCCGTGCCTGCCGATCAAGCCTTCCTGGTGATTTGTGACGAGCGCATCAATGACTCGGCCGACGGCGTCAACATCCTGGTGCAGTTCGCCGCCACACATGCCGGGGCTTATCACAGCTTTATGCTGACCCACCGCGTCGGCGGCTCGACGGTGCGGCCGGTGATGGTCAATCGCTTCGAGGCGACGCTGGTCTTGTCTCGCGAGCTGGAGCAGGAGATCACGCTCCGGCTCGGGCCCAAAGAAGATGTGGTGAGCGTGCTGGCGCTGAACTAGGTTTTCTTGCCGACGATGGGCGTGGTTTTTTTCCAGAGCACTTCCTGCCCGTTCTCATGTCGCGCCAACACGCGCGCGATCACGAACAATAAATCGGACAGGCGATTCAGATAACGCGTCACTTCCGGCGCGATCTCTTCCTGCTTCGACAGCGCCCATGAATTGCGCTCGGCGCGTCTGGTGATGGCCCGCGCCAGGTGGCACGCAGCCGCCGCCGGGCCGCCGCCCGGAAGAATGAACTCTTTCAACGGCGGGAGCGGATCGTTGAACCGATCCAGCGTGTCTTCCAGCTGGTCGATATGACTCGCCGTGATGACGCGGTATCCCGGCACCGCCAACTCCCCGCCGAGATCGAACAGCTCGTGCTGAATCTGCGTCAACGCTTGTGCCACGTCCGCCGGCAAATTGGGCACCGCCAGGATCATCCCGATTGCGCTGTTCGCTTCGTCCACCGTCCCATACGCCTCGATGCGGGCATGCGTCTTCTCCACCCGCGTGCCGTCTCCCAAGCCGGTCGTGCCGTCGTCGCCGGTGCGTGTGTAGATCTTCGAAAGACGGTGGCCCATGGCAGTTGCGCTCGTCGGAGGTCGAAACCCTTACCTTGCCCGGATCGGGCCGGATTGTCGAATCACGAGTCGCCTTTCGGCGCGCGCAGTTTGGTAAGCTGTTACCGCTAACAAGTATCCTTCGGGGGAGCCAGGATGAAGCCAAAGATCCGCGGGTTGCGCTGGTGGATCATCGCCGTCGTGATGATCGGCACCAGCCTCAACTATCTGACGCGCAGCACGCTGGGCGTGGCCGCGCCGACAGTGCTCGCGGACCTGAATATCGGCGAGCGCGAGTACGGCTTGATCACCGCTGCATTTCAGCTCGGCATCATGCTGCAGCCGGTGGCGGGCTATGTGCTCGACCTGATCGGGCTGCGCGTCGGACTTGCCGCGTTCGCCACCGCTTGGGCCGTCATCACCATGGGGCATGGACTTGCCGCCGGTTGGCACTCATTGCTCGCGCTACGCGCCGCGCTCGGATTTGCGGAAGGAACGGCGCACCCCGGCGGACTCAAAGTGGTGTCGCAATGGTTCCCGGCGCGTGAGCGTGGCTTCGCCGGCGGAATTTACAACATCGGCGCGTCTGTGGGCTCGATGGTCGCGCCACCGCTCGTCGCCGCGGCGATCCTGTTTTGGAACTGGCGGGCCGCGTTCTTCATCGTCGGGGCGATGGCCGCGGTGTGGGTGGTGTTGTGGCTGACCGTTTACCGCTCGCCGGCCGAGCACCCTCGTATTACTGATGAAGAACGCGAACAGATCATCTCTGGGCGCGAAGCGCATCTCACCGATCGAGAGCGGCGGCCACTGTCCAAGCTGCTGCGCGAACGCAATGTTTGGGGCCTTGCTCTGCCGCGCTTTCTCGCCGATCCGACGTGGGGCACGCTCACGTTTTGGTTGCCGCTGTATCTGACGACCACTCGTGGTTTCGATTTGAAACAAATCGCGATGTTCGCCTGGTTGCCGTTCGTCGCGGCTGATCTCGGCTGCATGGCCGGTCCGGCCACGGCCGCTTGGCTGAATCGTCGCGGCATCGGCCTCATCAACGCGCGTCGCTGCGCATTCACGATCGGCGCTGTGATGATGATCTGCATGATCTTCGTGCCCCAGGTGCAGAGTCCTTACGCCGCGATTGCTTTGCTATGTGTGGGCGGCTTCGCGCATCAGATGCTGTCGGTCACTTGCATCACGATGGCCACGGACCTGTTCCCGCAGAATGAGGTTGGCACCGTGTCGGGTCTCGCGGGCACGTTTGCGAACCTGGGCGTGTTGTTGTTCTCGCTCGCCATCGGTGGATTGGTCGCGACCATCGGCTACGATCCGTTCTTTATCGCACTCTCGTTACTGGACCTGGTCGCTGCCGCCGTGCTGTGGACCGTCATTCGTCCTCCTGTGTCTCAAGAGACTGCAGAGCCTTTGCCGCTGGAGAAGCCGCTGTGATTCGCAATCCCGTGTTGCCCGGGTTCAATCCGGATCCGTCCATCGTTCGCGTCGGCGAGGACTATTACATCGCCACTTCGACCTTCGAGTGGTTTCCGGGCGTGCAGATCTATCACTCACGCGACCTCGCCAACTGGACACTTCGCACGCGGCCTCTGACTCGCGCCAGTCAGCTCGACATGCGCGGCGATCCCGACAGCTGCGGCGTCTGGGCGCCGTGCCTCAGCTGGTCGGACGGATTGTTCTATTTGATCTATACCGATGTGAAGCGCTATGGACGCACCACTGTCGGTGGCGCCTCCGGCGCATCGCTGCGTGACTTCCACAACTACTTGGTCACTGCGCCGTCTATCGACGGCCCCTGGTCCGAGCGGGTGTATCTCAACAGCAGTGGCTTCGATCCTTCTTTGTTTCATGATGACGACGGCCGGAAATATCTGATCAACATGCTTTGGGATCATCGCCCCGGTCGCAATCGCTTCGCCGGCATCGTGCTGCAGGAATACGATCACTCGCGCAAGTCTCTGGTCGGCGAACGCCAATTGATATTCGGTGGCACCTCCCTCGGTCTGACCGAAGCGCCGCATCTCTACAAGCGCAACGGGTGGTACTACCTGCTCACGGCCGAGGGCGGCACCGGCTGGAACCACGCCGTCACCATGGCGCGTTCCCGCTCGCTCACCGGTCCATATGAGTTGCATCCCGACACATACATTCTGAGCTCTCGCAATCGCCCCGATGCGCCGCTTCAGCGCGCCGGTCATGCGAGCCTCGTGCATGACCCCGACGGTACGCCTTGGGTCGCTTATCTCTGTGGCCGACCGCTGCCGAATCGCGGACGTTGTGTGCTCGGCCGTGAGACAGCCATTCAGCCCATGCGTTGGGAAGATGACGGCTGGCTGTACACGTTGAACCGCGACGCGATGCCTGTCGCGACCATCGAACATCCAGCTTCATCGCCTGGATACACAGAGCGTCGCTACACCTTCGATTCGCCAAGACTCGATATCGATTTCCAGTGGCTGCGAACTCCGGGGCCGGAGGAGATCTTCAGTCTCACTGCACGTCCCGGCTATCTACGCCTGTTCGGCCGCGAGACGCTCGGCAGCGTGTTCACACAATCCCTGGTCGCTCGTCGCCAGCAGGCCCTCTGTTACTCCGCCAGCACCCGCATCGAGGTCGAACCCGCACATTTCCAGCAGCTCGCCGGCCTGGTTTGTTACTACAACGCCGTGAAGTTCCACTACCTTCACATCACCCACGACGACCAGCACGGCCGCCACCTTCGCGTGATGTCCGCACTCCCCGATAGCCCCCAAGCCGACGCCTTCACCTCGCCGATCCCCATCGGCCCCGGTCCTATCGAACTCGGCGTCGACGTCGACTTCGAACGCCTCCGCTTCCGCTACCGCCAAGCCGACGACTCAACGTGGCGCTACCTCCCCGAACAATTCGACGCCAGCATCCTCTCCGACGAAGCCGCCGCACCGGGCACCGCCAACTTCACCGGCGCATTCGTCGGCGTCGCATGTCAGGACATGGCCGGCACCGCGCTGCCCGCCGACGTCGCGTGGTTTGAATATCGGGAGCGCGATTTTCGAGTTACGCCGGGCGCGTAGGGTCGATGCGACTGGGGGTTCCCAAACCGAGTACGTTCTGTGCTCGGCTCGCATTGAACCAGAAATTCCAATCGCGACTCTACCGAAGGGGCTGTAGCAGTGGGGTTCTTCAACTCGACCCGCGCATCCAAAGCTTACATTAAGACTAGCCGCCGGACCGGAGACAGAGAGTCCCGTCACCGGAACGTGGCTTTCGCGTGATGAGGAAGAAGGTACACGCCCAGGAACAAATGTTCGCAAACATCTATCGCCAACCCTAGTTGCTCCATAGTGTGTGGCTTCACCTCATGCGCAGCTTCGTTACCAAGGCTGCGTACTTTGTGCAAGATGTCGGCTCCATCCTTAGTGAGGACTCCAAGAGGTACGAGCGCGTCAATTTTCTCAAGCAGGTTTCCTTTTGTCGCTTGTCTATCCCTGCAAATGCTCTCAACGATTGCTCTGATACCGATGCCCGCAAGCACGGGTTGTTCGTTGTTCATTGCCTTAATGGTTTCGCCGTAGATTCTCTGAACGTCCACCGGCAGTAAGTGCGAATCTTTCAGTGGTGTGCGGCCCTCGCTTCGGCTTGGATAGAGGCTCGTTGTGATGTTGTAGCTGAGACCGCCGTCATCGATATCGTAATCTTCCGAGTTCCAACCTCTTATGCGAAAGGAGATTGTTTCGCAGCCCTTGCATTGAATGACTTGGTAGTTCTCTGAGTATTCGACCGCGAGTATGCCCTGGTGATACTGTTGGCCGCTCAAGTCGGCGGACGCCAGCACAATATGCTTGGTCAGTCTGCGGCAACTAGCGCAGGCCACGTCGTCCACTTCGTTCGCTGTTTTGTTTATCTCAAGCTGCTGCCTGTCGCTGGACATGATCTCACGCTCAGTTTTCTGATGTTGCTATATGCACCAAGCGAGCAGACAAGATATATGCCTTCGTCACAGTTTGAACACTGTATTGCGAATGCAGCACGGAATCGCGTGGGGAATGGGTCATTGATTGGTTCGCAGCTGCCCGGCGTCTGCCAACGCGATTTCCGCGCACCGAGTCGTCTCAGGTGTTTGCGCTGGCGGCTCGCTGATTGATCGACAGCTACACGTCCGCAGGTGCGCGTCCGTTACTCGCGCTCTCGCGCGTAGTCGCTCTCACGCGTAGTCGCTCTCACGCGTAGTGACACTCGTGTCGCCCGCGTGAAGCGCGCGGAGAGCGGAGAAACATTTTCCTCGAATGCGGTCTGTTGTTATATACAGTAAAGGCGCGCCGAGGCACATTCAATTGATCGGTGCAACACTTCATTCTGATGGAAATGGGAGGTGTTGCATGAGGTTGTATCATCGTCGGAGCGAGAGCGAAGAGACCAGAGCACGGATATGGGATCATTGGGAAGCCGGACTGGGCCTGTGCGAGATTTCACGCGAGCTGAAAGTACGAGTGGCCAGGGTGTGCTCGACGATCGAGGCGTGCGGGGGAATCAGACCTCCGCGGCGACGACGCTCGAAGCAAGCACTGAGCGCGGCGGAACGCGAGGAGATCTCCCGTGGGTTAAGGGCGGGATGTTCTATGCGTGGGATCGCGCGCCATCTCCAGCGAGCTCCTTCCAGCATCAGTCGGGAGATTGCTCGCCACGGTGGAATCAGGAGATATCGCGCCGTGAATGCCGATGAACGTGCTTGGCGACACGCACGCCGGCCGAAGAAGCGCTTGTTAGCTCGTAACGAAGCGCTTCGCCAGGTCGTCACGCAGAAGTTGTTGATTGACTGGTCCCCGGAGCAGATCAGTGCGTGGTTGAAACTAGCCTATCCTGATGATGAGACGATGCGCGTGTCTCACGAGACGATCTATCGCAGTCTGTTCGTGCAAGCGCGCGGAGCGCTGAGAAAAGAGCTGACAGCGCATCTGCGCCGGCAACAATCAATACGCCGTAGCCGCGCGGCAGTCAGCCGTCGCGCACCCCACGGCCATATTGTCGACGCGGTGTGCATTCGTCAGCGGCCAGCCCAAGTCGAAGACAGAGCAGTTCCGGGGCACTGGGAAGGAGACTTGCTGTGTGGTACGCCCTCATCGCAGATTGCGACGCTAGTCGAGCGTAAGTCGCGGTTTGTGATGCTAGTAAAAGTGCCCAGCAAGAGCACTGAGGTGGTCGTAGCCGCCTTGAGCAAGCATATCCGCAAGCTTCCCTCGCAGCTGCGTCGCTCTCTCACCTGGGACCGAGGATTTGAGCTCACCGGCCACAAGCAGTTCACGCTGGCAACACAGATGCAAGTGTACTTTTGCGATCCACACAGCCCTTGGCAGCGCGGATCAAATGAGAACACCAATGGCTTGCTGCGACAATACTTTCCGAAGGGACAAGATGTCTCCGGATATTCGCAGCAGCAGCTCGATGCGATTGCAATGCGTCTCAATCAGCGCCCGAGGAAGACCTTGGACTTTTCTACGCCAGCACAGAGTCTTGCCCAAAGTGTTGCGTCGACCGATTGAGACCAAGCGATATACGATCGGTTCTGTGCCTGATTTAGGGCGCAGCGATCTCCGCCCGAAACCTATCCCGCAATTTTCGGGCGGCCTCCAAAGTCGATCAACAGCGAGCGAGTTCAGTGCATCAAAGGCGGCGCTCGACGGTGGTGGAACACCGCCGAACGCCTAACCAAATCACCTTTCCGAGGAAGATGACATGGCTACTAGCGATGATACTTCCAAGCCGCGCCGTTCACGACGCAAACATTCCACAACCACTGCCGTGGCGTCGAGCACGGAACCCCTCGGCAGTGGCGATCCACTAACACCGCCATCGCCAGATCTGCCGCGCACCTTAGAAGAAGCCGTGGAGAACGTGCGAAGCCTGCTGATGCAGGTGCGCGCGACCCTTCATTGCTTATCGGACGTATTGCTGTACTCGGATGACGATGACGGGGTCTTGCACGCGGAGGTGGCGAAGGCTCTCGAGGGCTGGGTGGACGAGGCGGCGGTGATGTTGGATCTCGTGAGCCTGAGGCCGTTGATCGAGGCGCTTCGGCAGCGCGGCGGTGAAGAGCCAAGCGAAGGCGGATCCGAGCCCGCGAGTCGTGGGCTGTATCAGGTGAGGGAGCCGACGCTCGTGTATATGGCCTGAGTGTTTGACGCCTGAGCGCCCTCTGCCGCCGAGTGGAAGACGAACGGCAGAGGGTGCGAGGGACGAGGTGACGAAGCGTTCTGCGGAGACTGTGCCATGAATGTGGAAAGTGTTCACCGAACCGAACAAGACAAAGCCCGAGCCGCCGACTGGCAATCGCTGCAGAACGTCGGCCATCAGATTGTTGAGCTCGCCGGCCATCTCAACGCGGCCAACTATCGTTTGCTGATGCTGATCGCCGAGTGGGACCGCCGCAAAGGCTGGAGCGATGGCGCCAGCGCATCGTGTGCTCACTGGCTCAATTGGAAGTGCGGCATCGATATGGGCGCGGCGCGCGAGAAGGTGCGCACGGCGCATGCGTTGACGAATCTGCCGAAAATCGCCGCGGCGATGGAGCGCGGGGAGTTGAGCTATGCGAAGGTCCGCGCGTTGACGCGCGTGGCGTGCCCCAACACCGAAGACACGCTACTCATGTACGCGCTGCACGGCACGGCGGTGCATGTAGAGCGCATCGTCCGTGACTTCCGCCGCTGCAAGGAAGCGGAAGAGTTGGGGCGCGAGGCGCAGCAGCAGCTTGATCGGAAACTCACTTGGTTCCACGATCAAGACGGTATGCTCGTGATCAAGGCACGGCTGCCCGCCGAGGCGGGGCAGATGTTTATTAAAGCCATCGAGGCGGCGTGCGAAGAGATCCCAGCGGCGGAGGACGTTTCTGCGGAAACGCCATCTGTTAAATGGCGCATTCATTCATCGGCCCGAAAAGTTGAAGCCCTGACGATGATGGCGGAAACATTTCTCGCCCAAGGACCGGCCGCGCTCAAAGGTGGCGATCGACATCAGATCGTCGTGCACGTAGACGCCGAGACCCTGCGAGACAGTGCGGCCGGCCGTTGTAATTTCGAACATGGTCCGAGCGTCTCCGCAGAAACGGCGCGGCGGTTATCTTGTGATTGCAGCGTCGTTCCCATCGTAGAGAACGAAGACGGCGAGCCGCTCAATGTGGGCCGGAAGACGCGCAGTATCCCGCCGGCGCTCCACCGCGCGATGAGGTCGCGCGATCGCGGCTGTTGTCGCTTCCCCGGTTGCCCGAACACGCGCTATCTCGATGGTCACCACATCCAGCACTGGGCTCACGGCGGAGAAACGAAACTATCTAACCTCGTAAGTCTCTGCCGCTTTCACCACCGACAGGTCCACGAGGGCAACGTCGTGGTCCTGGTCCTCGACGACGGCGCGATTCGTTTCGTGACACCCACCGGTGAATCCTTCGACAGCACGCTACCAAACCACACGCAGCCACTCAGCGACTGGCACCAGTTGGTCGCCACACATGAAGAACAAGGGTTACACATCGACCGCCACACGGCCGCGACTCGCTGGGACGGCGAAACTTACGACCACGGATGGGCGATCGAATCGCTGTTGCGTCGGTCGCGTCGCTAGCTCAACTGGGTGAGGCCGTGACTGTGTCAGAACCGTTGGCCCGTTGTAGCGCCTTCTGCGATCCGGCGTGCGTGTCAGACTGGAGCCTCTCGCGGCTGGCACCGACCCTCGCCGCGAAATTTTACGGCAAGTCACAAATTTGTAGACGGGTGATAATTTGAATGGGCAGCTAAAATCAACAGCTTGAAGGCGGTCAGTGGATTCTCATTCTTAATTCTTGAATTGAGAATATTGATTCTCCTTCGGGGACTCGTGCTGTCGAAAATTCTCCGGTCGGTGTCACGAAACGAACCGCCCCGTGGTCGAGCGCAGGACCAGGACGTTGCCTTCGTGCACCTGTCGGTGATGCCGGGCCGTTTCTGCAGAAACGCTCGGCCCATGGGTTGATTGCATCCGGTGATGAGCAGATGGATCGCGCCAAGCTTGTCGAGGAACGGTTACAAGTCATCGCGGGATTGGCCCGAACCTAGGTAGGCGCGAGTCGGAAGAATGTTCCGTTCGCGGGTCTTTCGTTGGACTGTCCGCCGACGGAACCCATCCACTCTGCCGGCGCGTTCACAGCCAGGCCCTCACCGAATCGCAAAGGAGAACTGCAAGTGCCGAACATCAACAAACAGATCTTGGAAAAAGCCAACGCCGCGATCTCCCAAGGCGACTTCGAAGGCTTTCTTGCGCTGTGTACGGAAGATACGGTCTGGACGTTCGAGGGTGGCCGGACGTTAAGAGGGAAGGCAGCGGTCCGCGAGTGGATGAAGACCGCGTATCAGGAGCCGCCCAGGTTTAGAGTTCATCGCATGATCGCCGAGGGCGACTTCCTAGCTGCCCTCGGCGATATCACCTTGAAGGACGAAGCCGGGAACGCGGCTCAACATTCGTACTGCGATGTCTGGCGCTTCCGTGAGGGGAAGATGGCCGAGCTTCACGCCTTCGTCGTCGAGAGCGGGACGGGCGCCGGCTAGACACGGCCGGCGCCTCGGCCGATTGTTTGTTTCATGCGAGCCCGAACTGCGCTTTGACTCCTGCGAAGAAGCTGGCATCGTCCGAAGCGCGTCTCGTCGCGAGCAAGTGCAGAGCGTCGGCGCCTGCTTCAAACCGAAGCCGGTCGCTCTTATCGGTCGCCGCGGCATACACCACCTCTGCGACCGCCTCCGGCACGGAGCCGTGTGCCGACATCGGCCCAAGTACATCGAGGACGGACTTGATCAGCGGCTGGTACTCGGTGAGTGCGCTGTCGTTGCTGAAGTCGAGCGATCGTCCGCCGAAGTCGGTATTCATGAAGCCGGGTTCGACGATCTTCACGCGCACCCCGATGGGCGCGAGCTCGTACTGCAAAGCCTCCGACAGGCCTTCGATCGCAAATTTCGTTCCGTGATACAGCGTGCCCAGCGGGAAAGCCACGCGGCCGCCCACCGATGCGACATTCACAATCGTGCCGGTCCGGTTCGCGCGGAAGTGTGGCAAGAGCGCCTGCGTAGTCGCCAGTAGACCAAGCACGTTCACATCGAACTGACGGCGGATCTTTTCAGATGGCGTGGCCTCGAGCGGCCCATAAGCGCCATAGCCGGCGTTGTTCACCAAAGCGTCGATGCGCCCGAACCTTGCGATGCCGGCGGCGACCGCCGGCTCGATGGAGTCGTGGTCCTGGACGTCGAGACGCACGACCAGCGAGCGCTCCAGTTTTGTGAGCTCCGACTCTCGCTCAGGGGAGCGCATCGTTGCGATGACATTCCAGCCCTTCCCGTGGAACAGCTTGGCGGTGGCCCTGCCGAGGCCGCTCGAAGTGCCCGTGATCAGAACGGTCTTGTTCATGCTCATCTCCCATTGAGGCGCCAGCCGCGGTTGACTGGAGGTCCTTCCGGTTACGGTCTTAACAGTGTTAAGATTGAGCATGCCCAAGGATCTTAACGCTGTCAAGATTGGCCGTTCCAGAAAACGTGTCGGCGCCGTGACCAAGGAATCGAAGCCTTACCACCACGGCGCGCTCCGAGAGGAACTGATACGTGCGGCCGTGGAAATCGTTGAGGAAGCCGGCCCTGACGGGTTCTCTCTGCGCGCTGCCGCGCGTCGGGCCGGCGTATCTGCGGCAGCTCCAGCTCACCACTTCGGCGACGTGCGGGGTCTGTTGACGGCAGTGGCCACCGTAGGATTCCGTGAGTTCGCGGACGAATTGGAGGCCGTGAGCGACCGACAAGCGACCGTTATCGCCGTTGCTCGTGTTTACTTGCGATTTGCGCAGAAGCGGCCGGGCATGTTTCGTCTCATGTGGCGCACCTCGGCGTTCCATCTCACAGACGAGGGGCTCTACCAAGCGGGGCTTCGTGCCTTCAGAGTTCTCGACCAGGCGGTTCGTGGTAAGGCCACCTCCGAGCTTGTGGGGGATTTGTCTCTCGCGCCCACTATTGCTGCCTGGTCCATGATGCACGGGTTTTCTGCCCTCGCGATCGACCAAGCTTTCTTCGCCGACGATCCTGCCGAATTGGCGCAGCTCGAAGTGCTGCTCGATGCAGTGTTCTCGAATCTCGACATCGCGAAGAAGGCGGCATCGCCTGCACCCACGCGCAAGCGGTAGTCACGCAATTACTTTTCCGAGTGACAAGGTCAATCTTCATGCGATCGATCAGTGAACTTGACTTGGCCGTGGTAATCCCGCTTCTCGCCGCGAAAATCCGCGAGCTCACTGCGGAGTTGCGCGCCACCGACGACCGACTGGACGACCTGACTGAGGAGGAGGTCGAAGACCGCGTGCAGCTTCAGGATATGCTGCAGCAATACCACGGCGTGCTCGACTCGCTGCGCGCCGAGTATGAAGATGCATTGGCTGAAGGTATCAATCTACCCAGCTACGACGAGCTAGTGGCGCGTTGAGCAACGCCGCCGACCCATCCCCAAGATCAACGAACGTCCTGCGCCAGCTCTAAGTCCTTGTAGGCTTTTGGCCGCATACGGTGAGCCCCGCGCCCAAGCGGCGCGACATGCGAATTCGTCGGGAATGTTCGACTGATGACCAGTCGTTCGCAGGACTAACATCATTCGCTCCACCAGCACAGGAGCGGCGGCCGTGCCTGACAAGCAACATACGACGAGTGTCAGCGAAAGCGAAAATCCGGCCATTCCGGCGCCAACCCCGAAAACGGTCAGTCGCCCGCGCACCAACAAAGACTGGTGGCCGAATCAGCTTGATTTAAGCGTGCTTCACACGCACTCGCATCTGTCGAATCCGATGGAGGCGGACTACAACTACGCGGAGCACTTCGCGCAGCTGGACGTGGAGGCGTTGAAGAAGGACTTGATCGAGGTGATGACGACATCGCAGCCGTGGTGGCCCGCGGACTACGGTCACTATGGCCCGCTCTTGATTCGCATGACCTGGCACGCGGCCGGGACTTATCGCATCGCCGATGGTCGCGGCGGCGGTGGTGAAGGTCAGCAGCGCTTCGCGCCTCTCAATAGTTGGCCCGATAACGCTAATTTGGACAAAGCGCGTCGTTTGTTGTGGCCGATCAAGAAGAAATACGGACAGAAGATCTCGTGGGCCGATCTGTTGATCTTCGCCGGCAACGTCGCTTACGAGTCGATGGGCTTCAAGACGTTCGGCTTCGGCTTCGGGCGGCCGGATGTATGGGAGCCCGAGGACATCTTCTGGGGTCCGGAGGACACCTGGCTGGGCGACGAGCGCTACAGCGGAGATCGCGAGCTCGCACGGCCCCTCGCCAACGTGCAGATGGGCCTCATCTATGTGAATCCTGAGGGGCCTGGCGGTAAGCCCGATCCTGCCGCCGCAGCGCGCGACATTCGTGAGACCTTCGCGCGCATGGCTATGAACGACGAAGAGACGGTCGCGCTCATCGTCGGTGGTCATACGGTCGGAAAAACGCACGGCGCCGCGCCGGCTCCTGACAACATCGGTCCGGAACCCGAAGGTGCTCCGATTTATGAGCAAGGGCTCGGTTGGAAGAACAAGTTCGGCACAGGCGCGGGCCCGCATGCGATCACGAGCGGTCTCGAAGGCGTATGGACGAACAATCCGACGACGTGGGACAACGGGTTCCTCGAGAACTTGTTCAAGTATGAGTGGGAGCTGACGACGAGCCCCGCGGGGGCCCATCAATGGAAGCCGAAGAATCCGGAAGCGCAGGGCACCGTTCCGGATGCGTTCGATAAGAACAAGCGCCTCGCGCCCACGATGCTCACTACCGATCTCTCGCTGCGAGTCGATCCCATTTACGCGCCGATCGCGAAGCGCTTCCGCGATCACCCCGAGCAACTCAACGAAGCGTTTGCAAAAGCGTGGTTCAAACTTCTTCACCGCGACATGGGGCCGCGCTCGCGCTACTTGGGTCCGTGGGTGCCCGAGCCACAGCAGTGGCAGGATCCTGTTCCTGCCGTCGATCATCCCTTGATCGGCGACGAGGACATCAAAGCGTTGAAGCGCGCCGTGCTCGCGTCGGGTGTGTCGATTTCAGATCTGGTCTCCACCGCATGGAATGCCGCCGCCAGTTTTCGCGGGACCGACAAGAGAGGTGGAGCCAACGGCGCGCGCATACGTCTCGCGCCACAGAAAGATTGGGAAGCGAACGAGCCGCCCCGACTCGCCAAGGTGCTGCAAGCGCTCGAACGAGTGCAGCAGGACTTCAGCAAGTCAGATGGCGGGAAGAAAGTGTCGCTCGCCGATCTCATCGTTCTCGCGGGCTGCGCTGCCGTCG
This sequence comes from Steroidobacter sp., assembly GCF_036402275.1. Lineage (NCBI taxonomy): Bacteria > Pseudomonadati > Pseudomonadota > Gammaproteobacteria > Steroidobacterales > Steroidobacteraceae > Steroidobacter > Steroidobacter sp. The sequence goes on from NZ_DASWTF010000039.1 coordinate 25,411, forward strand.
AAGAGGCTGCGCGCAAAGCAGGTCATGAGATCAACGTGCCGTTCCAACCAGGCCGTACGGACGCCACCCAGGAGCAGACCGACGTCAACACGTTCGACGTGCTGGAGCCCTTGTCCGATGCGTTTCGCAACTATTTCCGAGCGGACGATCCATTGTCGCCGGAGACGCGGCTGCTCGATCGCGCGAACCTGTTGAAGCTGACAGCGCCGCAGATGACCGTTCTCCTCGGCGGCCTGCGCTCATTGGCGGCGAACCACGGACAGTCGAAGCTCGGCGTCTTCACGAGCCGACCAGAGACGCTGACGAATGATTTCTTCGTCAACTTGCTGGACACCGCCACGGCCTGGCGCCCTTCAGCGTCTAACAAGGGCGTGTATGAGGGCTACGATCGCGCGACAGGCACTGTCAAATGGAATGCGACAGCGGCAGATCTCGTGTTCGGCGCGCACTCACAACTGCGCGCCTTGGCCGAGGTGTACGCCTGCGACGATGCCGGCAGGAAGTTCGTACAGGACTTCGTCTCGGCGTGGAGCAAGGTGATGAATCTCGATCGATACGATCTGTTCGCACAGAGCAAGCCGGTCCGCGCAGCGGCAGGGTAGCTGGTCGTTAACCTGAAGCACTACGACTCGAATCGATAGCTGAGCTTGACCAGCAACTGTTCGTCATCGCGCAGACTGAACGTGTCGCGAAGCAGCCCTGCGGAGTCGCTGCGATCGTTCGCCTGCTCGTATCCGCCGCGACCGTAGACCACGTACAGGAACGAAAGCGGAGCGAACTCGTATCGGTAGCGAAGCTGCACGCCGAGGTTGCGCACACTGAAGTCTTCGACGGTTTCATCGACGGGCTGGGCGTTGCCTGTGAGATCCACCCGATGGCCGCGCCGAACGTTGGCGTCGACGGCGATGGCTTGCAGCCGCAGCCGCAGTTCCTGGCGGTTGCTGATGATCCAGTTGAAGCCGGCGTTGAGATCCGCTTCCTCGGCGTCGAAACTGCCGATGAGATTCTCTCGCTGCCAGACCAGCCAGTCCGGATCGCGCTCGAAATACACACCTACATAGACATTCAGCGCATCGCTGATGAAATAAGTCGGCTCGATGTTCACGCTGTAGCCAACCCTGTCGTTGCCGGACAGCCCGCCGCTGAAGGTCTCCAGCTCCAACAGATAGGACCAGTTGCCATCCCTGGGCCGAACGAATTCGAAGTAGGCGTCGAAGTTGGGCGGCAGCTTCACCGGGCCGTTACCGCGGGTGAGCAAATCGTCGACGCCTGCACTGTTGATGTTCACTTCTCCGTATTCGGTGCTGCCGTTACGGAGCTTGCTGTCGCGGCTGATCCGAAATCGATGATTCAGCAGTTGCCCGTGATCGTTGTAGGCGGAGCTGACGCGCCAGCGCCAATCCTTCGACATGTAGCGGGAGTCTCGCGGCAACTCGGTGAAGCGACGGTTGAACTGCCAGTGCGCGTAGTTGAGGCTCGCGCGCTCAAGATAGCCGGCGTCATTGATCTGCAGATCGTTGGCGAAGTGCATGCCGATCCATTGCTGGCGCCAGCCGTGATCCATCTCATAGTCCGCCCAGATCGTGCCGCCGTCACCAGTGGTGCTCTCGCCGTTCTGATCGATGTCGCTGCCGATGAGGCGCGTGCGCACGTTCCAACGCGCTGTCGGTCGCCAGTTGTGATCGATGCCGACGACGGTGGCGGTTCGGTCCAGGAATGGCCGCTCCACGTGCGTTGCCAGCACGCCGAGATTCTGACTATCGAAGTCACGCACCAAACGTAATGCGCTGAACGATCGACCCACGGCATCGGCTTCTTCGGCCGCGAACACGCCGTACTTGGTTGCGCCAAGGCTGCCGTTCAATTTCACCGCGCCCGTGATGTCCGCGGCGCCTGCGCCATCGTCGGTCAGGCCGCCAATGCGGCGCGTGTACAGCAGCTGGCTGAAATCGGAAGGCGTGGTGAATTCGAAAATGCCCTGGTTCTCGGTGAAGAACGGCCGCTTGTCGCTGATGAAGGTTTCGGTCGCGTCGAAGTTGACGACCAGGTCGTCACTTTCCACCTGGCCGAAATCGGGGTTCGCCGTCGCCGTCAGCTGAAACTGTCCATTGGGTTTCCAGAATAAATCGACGCCGCCATCGAGCTCGTTGTCCGAGCCGACGATGTCGTAGAGGCTCGACACGTAAGGCGTGATGGCCAGCAGCGATTGATTGAAGCTCCTGACTTCGATGGGTGCGAAATCGGAGAGGAAGCGCGGCCGCTCGAAGCTGGCCAGAGGCCATGCCGCCCGCTCGCCAGTGACGCCGACGATGCGATCGAGGTAGATCCCGAGCGTGCGGACATCGCCGCTGTTCTCGCGCATCGGCGCGATATGCCATGGGATGAGCACCTCGGCGCTCCAGCTGTCCTCTTCGTTGCTGACGGCGTGGCGCCAGTTACCGTCCCAGTCCTCGTTGAACTCGGATTCGTTGGTGACGATGGCGTCGTAAATCCCGTCGGTGGAGCTGACGGTGAAGTTGTAGCCGGTGCGACGATCGCCATCGAAGTCGATCATCACGTTGATGCGGTCGACCTGCTCCTCGAAATCTCGTTGCACGCGTTGCTGAGTGCGGGGCACCGAAGGAGGCTGCGAGTTGCGAAACGCCACTGCGAGCCCGTCTGGCGTGGCCAGAATCCACGCTTCCGTGGCCAGCGTCGCCGGCTCGCCGTTCAAAGGCTGCGTCTTTCGGAAGTCGGTGATGTGCTGAGCGCCTCGCCATTCGTCGGGATCGACCCGACCGTCGATGTCCACTGCGAACGTCGGGGTCGCGATCAAAGCGATCAGGAACGACCCGAGGCAGGGGACATGCCGGCCGAATCCGTTGGCTACTCGTCGAAGCGTGCTCATGCGTGGTTGGACGCGGCGAGAATCGGCAGGGTTTAAAGCGGAACTCGATTATCGCTGATGCGCCCGGGTGTAGGTCACCTCGGGGCACTCACCGGACGTTTCTGCAGAAACGCCAAGTTCGATGGCAAGTTATCGCGCGGAACTGATCCGCTATAACGTGAGCTTCGCGATGCTCGCAATCCTGTCGACATCCAGCGCCTGTTCCAAACTCGCAGCGACGGCGTCCAGAGAGCGTTCGACGCGGTACGAGTAGTCCTCGTTGTTGGAGGTGGCGCCGAGGAGGGAGAGGAAGGCGGCCCGGAAAGTGGGGGTGTGGAACAAACCGTGGATGTGACAGCCGCCGATGAGGCCATCAGGGGAGAGGGCGCCGTCGGTGGCTCCGTTAGCGAATCGAATGAAAGGGCGTGAGGTCGCGGGGCCGGTGGAGACGCCGAGGTGCATTTCGTAACCGGCGATCGGCGAACCGGTGGCGGTGTCGACGCCGGTGATGGCGCGAAGTTGTTTGTTGCCCGTCATAGTGGTGGTGATGTCGAGCAGGCCCAGGCCACGAGCGCTGGCTTGGTGGCCTTCGATGCGCTCGGGATCGGAAACTTCATGGCCAAGCATCTGATAGCCCGCGCAGATCCCGAGCACGCGGCCGCCGCGGCGGACGTGGGCGAGCAGGTCGATGTCCCAGCCTTGGGAGCGGAAGAACTCGAGGTCGGCGATGGTCGCTTTGCTGCCGGGGAGGATGATCAGCGAGGCGTCCAGCGGCAGCGGCTTGCCTGGCGGAACAAACATCAGCTCGACATCCGGCTCCGTGCGCAAGGGATCGAAATCGTCGAAGTTAGCGATGTGAGGCAGTCTCGGGATGGCGATGCGAACGCGTCGTCCCGGCGATGTTCCAGAAGATGCAGCCAGAGACTGATCGAGTTGCATGGCGTCTTCGGCCGGCAGCGCGCCGGCCTCGTGCAGCCAGGGCACGACGCCGAGACGTTGCCACCCAGTGCGGCTTTCGATCGTCTGCAGGCCGTCATCGAACAAACGAGCATCGCCTCGAAACTTGTTGATGATGAAGCCGCGGATCCGCGCACGATCCATGTCGTCGAGAACGGCGTGCGCGCCGACGAGCGAGGCAATCACATGCCCGCGGTCGATGTCGCCGACCAGCACGACGGGCACGTCGGCCGCGTGGGCGAAGCCCATGTTGGCGATGTCGTGCGTGCGCAGATTGGTTTCGGCCGGGCTACCGGCGCCCTCGACGACCACTAGCTGCGCTTCGCTCTGCAATTGACGGAAGCTCTCCACCGCAATCTGCAACAGCTCGCGTTTGTCTCGTCCGTGCGCGCTCGCCTGCATGACGCCTTGCCGGCGGCCGCGAACGATCAGTTGCGCGCCGATGTCACTTTGCGGTTTCAGCAACACCGGATTCATATCGACCGTGGGCGGCGTGCGGCAGGCGAGCGCCTGTAGCGCCGTCGAACGACCGATCTCGCCGCCGTCGGGCGTGACGGCCGCGTTGTTCGACATGTTCTGCGGTTTGAAGGGACGAACGACCAAGCCACGATTAGCAAACAGTCGGCAGAGTCCGGCCACCAGCAATGACTTGCCGACGTCCGAGCCGCAACCTTGGATCATGATCGCGGCCATCAGATCGCGTGCCACTCCGAGACTACGAAGCCGGCCAGCGCAGCCGTCAGCCACAGCAAACCGCAGGCGAAAACATAGATGCGCAAGCCGCGCTTGAGATCTTCGACGGTAGGCGAGGCGCCCGCGCCGAAGATCGGCCGCTCATGCATGACGCCGTCGTAAGCGGTCGGGCCGCCGAGTCGGATTCGCAAAGCGCCTGCCATGGCGGCTTCCGGCCAGCCCGCATTAGGCGAAGCGTGTTTCGGGGCGTCGCGCCACATGACCACCAACCCGCCGCCGCCCGCAATCGCGAGCAGCGCTCCGGCGAGTCGAGCGGGAATGAGATTGACGACGTCGTCGAAGCGCGCCGCGGCCCAACCGAACATTCTCCATCGCGGCTCGCGATGGCCGATCAAGCTGTCGGCCGTGTTCAAGGCTTTGTATGCAAACAATCCAGGCAAGCCGCCGACGAACAGCCAGAATGCCGGTGCGACGATGCCATCGTTGAAACTCTCGGCGAGGCTTTCGAGCGCCGCGCCAGCCACGCCGGATTCACTGAGTGAAGCTGTATCTCGGCCGACGATCTCCGAGACCGCCCGCCGAGCAGTGACCAAGTCACCCTCGGCTAACGGATTCAGCACGGCGCGAACATGCGTGTACAAGCTGTGCTGCGCTAAACCGCTCGTGGCGATCAGCACGATCAACGCCATACCAAAAGAGATGTTTCCTGCCAGAGCCTGCACGGCATAGCCGACCGCGGCCGCGCTGCCGGCAATCACCACGACCGTAACGATGCCGAACCAGCGACGTGTTTCGTCGCCCAGCTCGGGCCGGTTCAAGTGTCGCTCCAACACCTCGATCCCGATGCCGATCCAGACAACGGGATGCCGAATGGCGCGATAGATCGATTGGGGATACCCGATGCAGGCTTCAACGATCAACGCCGCCAGCAGTAGCCAAGGATCGGACATGCTGGCTATCCTCGCGCCGCCCGCCCGTGAATCGCAATCATCGGCGGCGTCTCGCCGCTGTCATCGACGAGCCACTGCGCGTCGATGTTGTAAACATCGCGCAGGATCTGCGGTGTGAGCGCAGTTCGGGGGGAGCCGTCAGCAACGATTCGACCGCCATCGAGTATCACCACGCGATCGGCGATTCTGGCCGCAAGAGTCAGGTCATGAATGGTCAGGACCACGCCACCGCCCTGGCCGGCGATCGAACGCAGCAGCTCGGCTGCTTCGAACTGATGCGACGGATCCAACCCGGTGAACGGCTCATCCGCGAGAATCCAATCAGATTCGCCGGCGAGCACGCGAGCCAACAGCACACGCGCACGCTCGCCCCCCGACAAGGTCGTAACAGGGCGATCAGCCCACTGGGAAACCTCTGTTTTGGCCATGGCGCGAGTCACAGCGGCGCGATCTTCCTCGTCGCTGCTGACGCCGTGATAAGGAATTCGTCCGAGGCCGACTAATGTTTGTACGTCGACAGCCCACGCGATTTCGGGCGTCTGTGGCAGGAAAGCGATGCGGCGCGCGCGTTGCATGGCAGGCAAGGAAAGCAGCGACGTTCCGTCCAGCTCGACCGAGCCCCGCTCCGGGCGGAGCAGGCCGGCAATGCACGATAGCAGCGTCGATTTGCCGGCGCCATTGGGGCCGAGCACGGCGGTGACCCCGCCCGACTGCAGGTGCAAATCGATGGCATCCAGCACCACCCGGCTGCCACGCCGGAACTGCAGTCCGCTGATCTTGAGATTGCTGGCGGGCCGCGTCATGTGAGTTTCCGGCGCATTGAATGCAGCAACACAAAGAAGAACGGCGCCCCGATCAGCGACATCACCACGCCCAGTTCGAGCTCCGATCCCCCAGGCAACAATCTCACGACGATGTCACCCGCGAGCACCAGAGCGGCCCCGCCGATCGCACTGGGAATCAATAGCGCGCCCGGCCGCGAGCCGACCAGGGGCCGCATTAAATGCGGCACGATCAAACCCACGAACCCGATGACGCCAGTGACCGCCGTGGTGCCTCCAACGATCAGCCCGATGCCGAGCGCGAGCTGCCATTGTGCTCTGTTCAGATCGATACCGAGCGAGCGTGCGCCGCTTTCACCGAGGGTGAGGGCATCGAGCGACCGACGACAGCCGAGCAAGGCCGCGCAGCCGACGACGATCAGTGGCGCGGCGATGGCCAGCTCATCGAAGCTGCGGTCGGTGAGACTGCCCAGCATCCATCGCACGATTTCGGTAGCCGCCCAGGGGCTCGGCGATAACGACAATGCCAACGAAATGCCGGCGATGGCGAGCGAACTGAGGATGATTCCTGACAGCACAAGAGTGAGTACGCTGGCTGCCGCTCCTGACAAAACAAACAAAGCGGCCATGCTGGTCATGGCCCCGATGACGCCGCAGATCGGCAATACCCACGGATGAAGTCCTGCGATATTGAAGAAGATGCTCAGTACGGCGCCGAGCGCGGCCATGGCCGACACGCCGAGCGTGCCAGGTTCGGCGAGAGCGTTTCGCAAATAACCCTGCATGGCCGCGCCGGCCATGCCGAGCGATGCGCCAACCAGCAGGCCAAGAATCGCGCGGGGTAGGCGCAGCTCAACAAGAATCGCGCGGCTCACCGCGTCCTGTGCTGACCAGACATCCCAAGTGAGCGTCACGCGCCCGACCGCGATAGACAGCAACGCAAGAATGACGACCAGCGCCAGCAGCGATGGAAGCGCCCAGCGACGAACCGTCACAACGCACTCCCTGCCGACAATAAGGTTAGTTGAGCTTTCTCACGCGCGCGCACCAGCGCGGCGACGGATTCGATCATGGTCGGGCCGGCGCAATACAACAGTCTCGCCGGAAACACGGATTGAGTCATTTGAGATTCCAAAGCTCGCAAGGCGCGATGTTTCACGACCTTCTCCTCCCGCATCGGCGCTCCCGGCGAAGTCTCGCCCACCAGCAAAACATCAGGCGGCGCGGCGACCAATACTTCCAAAGGAAGCGGACGATATTGCGTGACCCCGTAACGCGCGGCGATGTTCTGCAGCCCGGTGAGCTCCATCAACTCGCCAACCACTGTATTCGCGCCCGCCGACAAGCCGCCCGGCTGATAGATCGCAGCGGTCAATGGTTTCTGATCCTGGGGCAACCGCGCAGCCTGCAGCGCTGCTTCGATGCGGGCCACCATCACTTCGCCTTCACGTTCCGCGCCAAGCAAACGTGCGACCTGCCTGACTTGAGCCAGGCTGTCGGCGACCGTATCTGGAACATCGAACAGCTCGAACCGTATGCCAACTCGTTTCAAAGCATTGCGGGTGGCGATGGCGGAGTGCCGGCTGGTGAGCACGAGGTCAGGGCGTAGTGCGACGACTTCCTCGGCCGTCTCATACGTAATCGGCAGATGCTGAGCCACGGCCGAGATCGTGGAGCGCTGCGGATCGCGAGCGTAATGAGAGAGAGCCGCGATTCGATCGTGAGAAACGAGCTCGATGACGATACTGTCGACGCACATGTTCAACGAAACGATGCGCATCGGATGATTCGCGTCCTCCGCGGCCAATGTCGGGGTGGCAGCGAGAACGAGCGTGCTGAACAGCGCTGCCAGCCGGAGTCTCAAAATTCGACTCCGCGTTGTGCCTTGAAACCGGCCTCGTAGGGATGCTTGATCAGCGTCATCTCCGTGACGAGGTCCGCGATCTCGATCAGCTCGGGGCGGGCGTCGCGGCCCGTGATACAGATGTGCTTGTCGCGCGGCCGGTCCTTCAAGAAGGCGACGACGTCGGCGATGCTGACGTAGTCATTGCGAATCGCGATGTTCAGCTCGTCGAGCAGGATGAAATCGTAATCGGGATCGTTGATCAGCTCGCAGCTGCGCTGCCAGGCCTTCTGCGCGGCGGCGATGTCGCGTTGCCGGTCCTGCACGTCCCAAGTGAAGCCTTCACCCATGACTTCGAACGTCACCAGATCGGGAAAGCGGCGGAAGAAATGCTTTTCGCCGGTCTGCCACTTGCCCTTGATGAACTGCACGATGCCGATGCGCATGTCCCAGCCCAGCGCGCGCGCCACCATGCCGAAAGCGCTCGATGATTTTCCCTTGCCGGGCCCGGTGAGAATCATGAGCAAGCCGCCGCGCTCTTTCTTGGTCGCGCGCTCGGCGCGCCGTTCGGCCTGCCGGCGCTTCATCTCTTCGGCGTGAAGTCGATCGCGCTCGGCTTCGGCCTGGTTAGCGTCGGAAAGGCCGTCGATCGGTGTGCTCATGGTTGCACCTTCAGCGCGTCGGCGAGGCGTCGCCAATCGTTCGATGCGAGCGGCAGGCCGAAGCGTAACAACGTGCTGTCGTAATCGAAGGGCCGAGCCAGAATGCCGTGTGAGATCAACTGCGTGAATCGAGCACGCGCGTTCGGAGCGCGAGCCAATCGGTACAGCGAAGTTCCGCCGACGATGGTCATCCCGCCGCCGATGAGCAACTTGTCCAGCCGCTCCGCGGCGCGGCTCAATCGGCGGCGAGTTTTTTCAGCCCACGCGTTGTCCGCGTAAGCCGCAAGTCCAGCGCGGAGCGCGTCGGCCGAGATCGGCCAATCGCCCAGTACGTGACGCAGTTGAGTGGCAATGGCGGCAGAGGCGATAACAAAGCCCAACCGCACGCCGGCCAGTCCATAAAACTTTCCGAACGACCGCAACACGATCGTGCTGGGCGCGCTAGCACTGCCTGCGAGCGCCGCGACGCTGTGCTGTGGTTCCAGGTCGGCAAAAGCTTCGTCGACGATCAGCACGCCGCCGCTCGGGTGCAACGAGTCATGCAACGACTGCAACTGCTCTCGAGCAAGCACGCGCCCATCGGGGTTGTTTGGATTGACGACGGTCATCGCTGTCGCGACATCGCCGCCGCCAATTCTGCCGGGCGCGGCATCGCGCCCGCTCGATGCGCTGTTCGCGACGGCCCGCGCCATCAAGTCCGCGTCTGCGCAAACCTGCGTTTCGATTCCGGCGCGAGACCAAGCGTCTGCATGCGAGCTATAAGTCGGACCAGCGACAACGGCCGCAGCCATCTTCATCACATACGGCAGCAGTCGTAGTGCATTCTCCGTCCCGGCGGTCGCCACCACCCGTGAAGGATCATCGACGTTGAAAGCCGCGGCGGCCACGGATTCCAATCTCGCCAGCTCGGTCGGCTCAGGCAGACGATTGCGCTCGCGAGCCGAAGCTCGCGGCGCTGGGTACGCCGATGGATTGATCCCTGTGGACAGATCGATCCACGGCTGCGGCACGTTTGGAAACAGCGAGCGCGCGACGCACAGCCGACCGCCGTGATGGGCAAATCGGCCGGCTGCGATATCGGCGCCGCTGTTCATCAGAACCGCTGCCGGACGCCGCCGTAGTACGTGCGGCCGGGCGTGCCGTACTCAAAGACGGTTTCGTACTCGTCGTCGAACGCGTTCTCGATCCGGCCAAACACCTCCAGCGAATCGCTGACGGCATATGAAGCGCGGAAGTCGAACAGTGTGTAGCCGTCCAAAATGATCCTGTTGGCGGCATCCTCGAAGCTGCGGCCAGCATGCTGTACGGCCACTGTAGTCGTGAGGCCGATGGGCCAGTCGTAGCTCAGTTGCGCATTGGCCGTTTCGTTCGGACGACGCCGCAGCGAGCGCCCGAAGTTTGCAGTGCCGCGCGCAGTGTTCTCCGTCTCCATGTTCGTGTAATTCGCGGAGAGGACCAATCGTTCGGTGAGCTGCGCATTCAGTGCGAGCTCGACGCCTTCCGCATTGGTCTTTTGCACGTTCTCGTAATAACCGTCCGGTTTCGCCAGGCATTCCGGCGTGGTCACCCGGAAACAGGACACGAAGTCGATCATGTTGTCCGTGTCGCGGTCGAAGTAGGTCGCCGATACGGCCAGTTTCGAATCGAAGAAGCGTTGCTCCACGCCGGCGTCCCAGCTGTCGGCCTGTTCGGGCTCGAGGTTCACGTTGCCGTACAGGCTGTACAGCTGATACAGCGTGGGCGCTTTGAAACCTTCGCCGTAGCTGGCGCGCAGAATGGTGGAAGAAGTGGCCGACCAGGCGACGGACGCGCGGTTGGTGGTGTTGCCGCCGAACGTGTCGTGATCGTCGTGGCGAACGCCCGCGCTCAACGTCACAGCGTCGATCGGCGTCGCAGTAATCTGTCCATACACGCTGTCGATCTGCACATCGTCCGCGACTGGCGTGGGATTCGGCTCGAACTCCGTGGGCGACGCGGAGCTCATGTCGGAACGTTCCGATTCCAGGCCGACGATACCAGTGAGCCGATCGGAGACGCGCAACGTGCCCTGATATTCCCAGCGCTCGTTTTTGCCACTGGCGTCGAACGTGAGCGGCACGGTCGAGCTGGGATCGAAATTCTGGCGATCCGTGTCCGTGTAAGAGAAGCCGATGCGATTCTCGAAGCGTCCGTCGAACGCGGAGATATTCAAGCCCGCGTAGCTCGCCAGCTCTTCGGTCTTGTCGTGCTCCGGCGTATCGGTCAAGTCGAACAGCGGCGCTCGGAAACCGTCGTACTCCGAGCGTCCGTCGCTCCAGGTCGAACGCACTTCCGCGGAAATATTCTCAGTGAGATGCAGAATGCCGCGCACGTTGAAACCGACGTTGCGATAACCGTCCTGCTCGCGACCGCCACGTTCACGGCTGAACGCGGAGATTCCATCGCTGGTCAAATAGCCGCCGGCCACTCGCCACGCGAAGCGATCGCCGCCGGCCTGAGCATAGCCGCGAACGAACGCGCTCTCGTGAGTCCCGCCTTCTACCGCCAGAGATCCGGACAGCGGGCCTTCGGGCGTGGGCGTGACGATGTGAACTACGCCGCCGATGGCCTGGCTGCCCCACAACGTGGATTGCGGGCCCCGCAGCACCTCGATGTTTGCATACTCGGTCGCGATCAGATTGCCGAAGTTGAAGCCGCCGCTGGCTTGCGACGGATCGTTGACTTTCACGCCGTCGATGAGCACGAGAGTTTGATCCGTCTCCGCGCCGCGAATACGAAGCGCCGTCGTGGCGCCAAGCCCGCCGTTACGGGTAACGGTCACGCCGGGCGTCATTGCGATCAGATCGGAGAGGGCCGTTTTCTGGCTGCGGCGCTGTTCCTCCGCAGTAATCAACGTCACCGAATCGCCAACGCGTGCGGTTTGTTGCTGGATGCGGTTCGCGGTGACGACGACGTCCTCGACGTCGTCATCGACACCGGCGGCGCTGGCTGACAACGCCGGATGCAACAGCAAGGAAATGGAAATGGCGAGAAGACGAGAAGAGGCCCGATGGGCAAAGCGATGGGTGGACACAAAAGGCTCCGCGGCAAGTTACAAACCGCACGGGCTGCAACTCGAAACGCGTCGCGACCCATGCACCGGTCGCCTCTACAGGGAAAATTCCCGCTCTCTCGGCACACCCCGGCCGATCGATGGACGACGGCGGCAAGCAGGTCTCCTGGCTGGTGGCTGAAGTCCTCGCGTCACCTTCCCGGCGGGCCCGTTTCCGTCGGCCTCGCCAGTGGTTTTTTGACGCGCGGCGAACCACTTACAGTTGCGGGGGCAGCCCGGGCTTCACACCCGAGTTCCCTTTGAATCCCCTGATGGGGAACTTGTCGCGCGGCGCGAGGATGCGGTTCGGGCGGGCAATCGTCAAGCCCGGCCTGCCCGCCGCCGGTGCAGCCATTGGTCCAGCGACCACGGGCCCGGGCCATAGATGGCCAGCACCAGCAGGATAAACCCCCAGAAGTAATGCTGGCCGATGGCGGCCGCAAAGCCCTCCTGGTACAGAACGTGCGCATAGGAAACGACCGCCAGCACGTTGACGGCCTGCAGGCCGAGCGCGCTGATCCGGCCAAACAGGCCGAGGATGAGCAGGGTGGGGAACACCAGCTCGCCCGCGGTGCCGGCGATAGCCGCCAGGTGAGGCGAGAGCAGCGGCACGCGATATTCGTATTCGAACAAGGCGATCGTGCTGTCCCAGTCCGACAGCTTGAGATAGCCCGATTTCAGGAACACCCAGCTCACGTACACTCGCGAGGCCAGCGCGAACGGCGCCTGGAGTTTGTCCAGCAGGCGCGCCCACGTGCTGTTCGGGTCCATCAAAGCGTCGCTCAGCATGTTCAGCTCCGGTAAGACAGTGTCAGGCTATAGACCGGTGGCGTGGCTGGCTTATTACTTCGCCAGGATGTAATGCAATGGCGACCGGCCCGGTCTGGTGCGCTAGATGCTGTTCGCGGCATCGCTGACGATCCGTTTCACCGCATACGTCCAATAATCATCGAGGAGAAAGATTCATGAGCACTCAAAAAGCCACTCGCGCCGCCATGGCTGCCGCCGCTGCATTGCTTTTCAGCAGCGTGGCGATGACCGCCAACGCGGCGGACGAAGCCAAAGTCAAATGCGAAGGCGTCAATGCGTGTAAGGGCCACTCGGCCTGCGGCACGGCCACCAATGCGTGCCAGGGGCAGAACTCGTGCAAGGGCAAGGGTTATTTGCTGATGACCAAGGCCGAGTGCGATGCGGCCAAGGCCAAGATGAAGAAGCCGAGCTGAGCTGATGTGTTTGGGGCGCTGGTTCGCCAGCGCCCATCTCACCGGTATTCCAGCGCGCTCAATACCGTCCACGCGACATCGTCCACCGGCACCTCCTTACCCAGCACCACGATCACGCCGCGCGGCGCGGGCACGATCATGCCTTCGAAGCCTTCTTCGTCGATTCGCTCCTGCTTCTGGGTGGGCGCATGAGGCACCACCAGCACGGTGACCGGTCCTTGCCCGGTCTGCACGACGAGATGTGGAATTCGCTGGCCGCGGAATTCACAGTACTGAGCGTATGAAACTCGCGCTGCGCCCGGCTTCAAACGCATTCGCGCTGCCGACATGATCTGCTCGAGGCGTGCTGCATCGACAGTTTCCGACGTGCGGACCATCGAGAACTGCTCGTGTTTCATGTGAGCGATGGCTTCTTGGGCGAAGCTTTCTCGAGGTGTCAGCAGCCACAGTGACATTGCGCCGACGAGCACTGTGACGAGCACGCTTGCGGCCATTCGCCACAAACGCGGCGCTGGCGCGCGCTTTCTCGACAACAGTTGAGCCGCGTCCTGCCCGGCAGGAGCGTCGACGGCGAGTGCCCGATAGATCAAACGATCCATCGCCTGCATCTCTTCGCGATAGCGCGCGCAGTCCGGGCAGCTCGCGATGTGTGCGAGCACATCGGGATTGGTGGTGTTGGGCTCTGCGCCCACGATGGTTCGGAGCTCTTCGCAGTTCATGACCGCGCGCCCTCCGCACCTACCAGCTGTTGACGCAGCACCTGTCGCGCACGAAACAATCGCGTCAGCACCGCGGCGACGCTGATTTCCAGGTGCTTGGCAATCTCTTCGGTGGAATAACCCAGCAACACCTGCAACACCAGCGGCTCGCGGTGGATGACATCTAATTTCAGGATCGCGCGCCGCATTTCCGCGACTTCGTGCCGATCGTCGACGGCCAGCGCCTCGGGCTCCGATTCGTTGGCCACATCGATGTCCACCATCGGCAATCTCTTACGCTCGAACACCCGCGCCAGCTCGCGCCTCGCGATGGTGAGCAGCCAGGGCCGCGCCGCTGCCTCGTCGCCCAGCGAATCCAACGATCGCCAGGCCCGCAACAGCGTCTCCTGCACCACGTCCTCCGCCAAAGCCCGATCCCGACACAACCAATAGACGAACCGAAACACATCGGCCCGAAACGGCATGCACAGCGCCTCGAAGCGCCCACGCTCGCCGGCACTGTCAACGCTCATGGGAAGTAGACCCGGGCAGCGCGGAAGTTATTACGCGGCGCGCAAGGATGGGTCATGTCAGCCGATGCTGTCAGCCAGGGAGAATGTCGAAGCGAGCGTGCTCGCCCCAGTTCAGATTCCAGGACCACCGGTCTTCCATGCGCAGGCCGGCCGCCAGACAACGCAAAACGCGCAGCGGCCCGCCGTGCGCGACGATGGCGCAGCGGGAGACCGGCGCGGGGAGCGCCGCTCGATACCAGGTGGCGACTCGGGTCCATAGAGCTTGTTCTGTTTCTCCTCCGGGGGGCGACCGGTTCCAGGGATCCGCAGCCCACGGGTCGCTATGTTCCCTCGGAATTCGAGTCCACGGCAATTGCTCCCATTGCCCGAAGTCGAGCTCCTGGAGGTCGGGCGCCAAGGTGAGCGTGCATGCGTCTCTTTGCGCCAGCGCCGTCGCCAGGCGTGCGCAACGCTGTGCCGGACTCGAATAGATCAGATCGAACTTGGGCAGTCGCTCGAGGGCCAATTGAATATCGCTGTCCGCCGTCTCCGCGAGCGCCACGTCCGTGCGACCGTAACAAATGCCGTTCGCGACCGCCGGCGCGGTGTGCCGGATCAGAAAGAGTTCCACGACGCCAGCATGGCCACGTAAAAACTGATTTCGGTCAGCTGCTGCGCAGCGCCCAGCGTATCGCCGGTGAAGCCGCCGAGCCGTCGCATGAACCAACGAGCCAAGGCGTACAGCACCAACAGCGCGCCGAAGAAACCCGCGACCGCGTGCATGCCGCACCAGTACAACGGTGCGATACCTATCAAGGCCGCGAAGACGAATTCGCCTCGTCCCATCGGCTGAGCAACCGCTCGTGCTCGTGACAGCTCCGGATTGCCGACATAGCTGCCGGCAAACAGCAGCGTCACCGCGCAAGCACGCGAGAACGCATGGCCTGAGATCAATACAACGATCGCCAGTGTCACAGGCAGGGCGCTCAGCGCTGCAACTTTGATCAGCACTGTGAGAACGAGCGCAGCGACACCAAACGTGCCGATGCGCGAGTCCTTCATGATCTCCAGCGCTCGCTCGCGGGTCGCTCCGCCGCCCAATCCATCGAAAGTGTCCGCCAGGCCGTCCTCATGAAATGCACCTGTTAGAAATATAGTCGCAGCCGTGCTGAGGATGACCGGCAGTGGCCCGGGCAGAATCAAACTCGTCGCCCACAACACCAGCGCGCCGACGGCTCCAACGAAGATGCCCACGGCGGTGAAATATCGAGCTGTGCCGTTCAGATCCTCCGCCGAATGGCCCACCCAGGAAGGCATGGGCACGCGCGTGAAATACTGAATCGCCACGAGCAGCAGGCGCAGCTCGGTCAGCAGCCATGAAGGGCGGACGCTGTGCGCTTCGCTGTTCATGAGGCGCGATCGTCCACTCCGGCGGATTCGAAACTGGCCATTTCGGTCATCAAGCGTGCGGCAGCGTCGATGATGGGCCATGCCATCGCCGCGCCGGTGCCTTCGCCAAGTCGCATTCCGAGGTCGAGCAGGGGTTTCACATCGAGGTGCGCCAACAGTTGACGATGCGCGTGCTCGGCGGAGCAATGGCTGAAGATGCAGCGGGAACGCACTCGCGGATCGATTTCGATGGCGAGCAGCGCTGCGACAGTGACAGCGAAGCCGTCGATCACGGCGATACATTTCTCATCGGCCGTGGCGAGCAGCGCGCCAGTGATCATGGCCAGTTCGAACCCGCCGAACTCGGTGATTGTTTCGATCGGAGTGAGCTTCTCCGGCCGTCGCGCGGACGCCACCGCCAAACGTTCGCGCTTACGTGCGAGACCCACGTCGTCGAGCCCAGTGCCGCGCCCAACGCACTCGTCCAAGGACCAGCCCGTCCGCCGATGCAACAGCATGGACGCGCAGGCCGTGTTGCCGATGCCCATCTCACCAAACATCAACGCATTGGAACCTTGGCGCAGGGCGTCTTGCGCCAACGCCCGACCCGTAGCGATCGCATGCTCGCGCTGCTCGGCTGTCATCGCCGGCTCGATCCGGAAGTTGCGTGTGCCGCGGGCGGGGGCGCGAGCCAGAAGGGAAGGATGTTCGCCGATGTCGGTCGCGACTCCGGCATCGACGACGCGCAGGGTGATGCCATGCTGTCGCGCGAGTACATTGATGGCCGCTCCACCTCGCAGGTAGTTCAGCAGCATCTGGGCCGTGACCGACTGTGGGAAGGCGCTCACACCATCGGTGGCGATGCCGTGGTCGGCCGCAAATACAAACATTTGTGGCGCACGGAAAGCCGGCGTGTCGGTGTCGAGCGCGAGGCCGATGCGAACGGCGAGCGTCTCCAGCGTGCCTAATGAGCCCTGCGGCTTGGTGCGCGTGTCGAGTCGGCGTTGCAAGGCGGCGTTGGTTATCATATCGGTTGGAACTGTGAGTGCGGGCAATGAAAGACAACGAGTCAGGTGAGCGAACTTCGGCCGGGCGACGGCTGATTCTGGGTGGCGCGCGCTCCGGGAAGACCGCTCACGCCATCGCGTTGGCCAGGTCGCTGTCGGCGGCGCGAGGCATCTCCGTGACATATGTTGCCACGGCGCAAGCCCTCGATCAGGAAATGCAACATCGCATCTCGCTGCATCGTGCCGAGCGGCCGGCAACATGGCGAACCTTAGAAGCACCAGCCGGCCTTGCGCAAGCACTGCGCGATCACAGCGAGCCCGCCATCCTGGTCGTCGACTGCATGACGCTGTGGTTATCGAACGCATTGCTGAAAGATTTCCGCGAGGATGCGCCGACTGCCGTGCTGCCGAACTGGGAGTCCGAGCGCAGCGAATTTTTGCAATGGCTGCAAGCAGTTCGCGGCGATGTGCTGTTGATTTCCAACGAAGTCGGCGCGGGCATCGTCCCGTTGTCGCCGTTGTCCCGCCGCTTTCAGGACGAGCAGGGGCGGTTGAATCAGGCGCTCGCGGCGGTGTGCGACCAGGTGACGCTGGTGGTGGCCGGAATCGCCGTGCCCATCAAGCCGGCGGCCGGTCATTAATTGACGAACCCAAATTGACGAACTCAGAGTTTTCGCGCACTGTGCGCGCGAACGACAAGCAATGGGAACCGGGTGCAATGCCCGGGCTGCCCCCGCAACTGTAAGCGGTGCCGCCATCGAAGCTCCTGAAACATCGGGGCTGCCACTGGGCTGAACGGCCTGGGAAGGTGATGGCAAGGCGCGAAGCCGCGAGCCAGGAGACCAGCTTGCCGTGGTCGTCTTCGTGCAGCCGGGGTGTGCTGAACGAGCGGGAATTCCTGCAGCGACGACAGACTCGGTGCACGCTGAATGGCGGCGCCGTGATGTTGGTCAGCTTCGGGGTCCTGGACGTGCGCCGCTCGCAATTCCGCTTCGTTCTCCGCCGTTCGTGCGGATTTTTGTTGCTCCTGCTGCTTCCATTGCTCGCATCGGCGGCCACGCTGGTTGCGGTCGTTTCCGAGCGCAACTCCGGCGATCTCGCGCAGGCGGCTCGCGATTTCAATCGACGCCTGCCACAACATCGGCTGGTCTTTCGAACGACGGCGCAGATCGATGCGTTGAGCGACGCGCAGTTGCAGGAACTGATCGGCGGCGCGGATGCGCTGCTGCTCGCAACGGTGTTCAAGGAAACGGCCCAGCGCATTCAGGCATTGCTGCCGGAAGCGCAGGCGCGCGAGGTTATTGCTGTGGCTGGCGATCCTGCGCTTGGGCGTCAAAGTCGATGGCGCGGCAAACGTTTGTTTGCTGAAGAAGATCCGCGGTATGCGGAGTTGTCATCTCTCACCGCTGAGAAGGATGCTAGCGCGGAAACCGTCGCTGCCGCAGTTCGACGCCATCCACAGCTGACGCCTTGGATTCAAGGGCGAGCCTACTGGCAGAACCGCGGCGAATCGAATCTGATTTCGTTGCTGGCATTGCTCCTGTCCGAGCAGGATCGAGCGGCCGCCGCGGCCATCAAGCCCGTCGAAGATGCGCTGCCCATGCGCTTTCACTATCGGGGCGAATGGTTCACAGCCCAAACGCTTCCGTTGGCTGGGGGCCGGCGCGTCGTCGCGGTGCTCGAGGATCAGCACGCCGACGTCGTTTTGAGCGAAGCGATCTGCCGCGCGCTGAGCGAGCGATCCTTGGACTGCCTAACTGTGCTTGCTGGTTGGGGCAAGCCGAGCAGCGACGCGCTCGCGATCTTGCGTGACAAAGTCGGCGCTCGCCTGGGCGCAATCGTGTCGGTGCAGGACTTCATCGTCGGTGGCAGCAGCGATCGCGCGGTCGCGACTCGGCATCTCGATCAATTGGATGTGCCGGTGCTGAAGGCGTTGCGCTTGCACGATGTCACCGCCGACGGTTGGCGAATGTCCGAGCACGGCCTTGCTTGGGACAGTGTTTATTACCGCGTGGCCATGCCGGAGCTGCAAGGTATCAGCCAGCCTATCGTGGTCGCTGCCGCGGCCGCCGCGCAAGTGGATGCGCTCACTGGCATCGCCGTCACGCAAGTGGCGGCTATCCCCTCGCAGGTGGGCCAGCTGACTGCGCGCATCGACCGATGGATTCGTTTGCAGCAGACCAAGAACGCCGACAAGCACGTTGCCATTGTTTATTACAACCATCCGCCGGGGCGTCACAACATCGGCGCGGACAATCTCGACGTGCCGGCCTCGCTGCTGGAAATTCTGCGCGCAATGAAGCGCGAGGGCTATGACACCGGGCCGTTGCCTGAGTCATCCGCCGCGTTGCTGGAGAAATTGCAGCAGGATGGTGTGAATCTTCCCGAGCAGGGCGATGTGTTGCGAGCGATGGCGGCGCGCGTCGCCAACGTCAGCGCCGATCAATACGCGAAATGGTTCGCGACGCTGCCCGAAGCTTTGCAGAAAGAAATGACGGGCGGCCCGTTAGCCTTGCTGCAAGCAAACGTGTCGGCCGCTCAGGCGGCTCGCTTGCCGCAAGAAGCGCGCGGGCAAGTCACGCGCACGTTGCATGAGGTCGAGCATTTGCTGGAAGGCGCTCAGCATCCTGCTCGCGCTCGGGCCTTGGACCTGGTTCAGCAGCTCCAGGCGGCTTATGAAATTCAGCTGACCAAGGGCGGTAACGAAGCGCGCATCGACTCGCTGACTCGCGCCATTGCCGCCACGGGCATCGAGGGGTTGCGCGGCTGGGGCGAGTTGCCGGGCAATGTCATGGTGAACAAAGGCAAGTTGGTGTTGCCAGGCGTGCGCTTCGGCAAAGTGTTCGTGGGTCCACAGCCGCCGCGCGGCTGGGAGTTGAACGAGGAGTTGCTACACGCCAACACCAGCATCCCGCCGACGCACCAGTATCTCGCTTTCTATTTCTGGCTGCGCCATGAGTTTCGCGCGGATGCCATCGTGCATCTCGGGCGGCATTCGACATATGAGTTCCTGCCGCGCAAAGGCGTCGGTCAGGATGAGCTCGATTATCCGGCGCTCATCGCCGGCGACATTCCCGGGATCTATCCCTACATCGTCGATGGGGTGGGCGAGGGGCTGCAGGCGAAGCGACGGGGATTGGCTGTGATCGTGGATCATTTGATTCCGCCTCTCACCGCGACGCCGCTCTACGACGACCTCTTGCGCCTGCGACAACTGGTGGAGAGCTACGAGTCATCGAACAATCCGGCGTTGCGCAAGCAGGCAGCTGCGTCCATGCGCGGCCTGATCGATGAGTTGCATCTCAAGGACGCCTTGACCGCCAGCATGGATGCGGAGCTGAAGGTGCGCGGCATCTCGTTCGAACAGGCGGACGATGAGTTGCTGGTGCACGAGATCGGTCACTACCTCACGCACTTGCAAGAAGATTTCATGCCGCTGGGCCTGCACGTGTTCGGGAAGCCTTGGACCGCCGAAGCGTTGAACACGATGCTGGTGTCGATGAAGGCGGGCAAGGGCGATGAGGCTCTGCGTCGGAATCTGGAGAGCTCGCCATCGAATGAAATGCGAGCGCTGCTGCACGGACTGTCGGGTCGATTCATTCCGGCCGGTCCGGGCAACGATCCGATTCGCAATGCCGAGGCGCTGCCGACGGGAAGAAACTTTCATGGCCTCGACAACAGCCTGATTCCATCGCGGCTCGGTTACACGCTCGGCTCGAAGCTGGCGTCCGAGGCGCGCGCGAAAGTGGAAGAGGACGGCAAGGAGGCAGTCATTCTTTGGGCGTCCGATTCGGTGCGCGATGAAGGCGCGATGGTGGGATTCGGTCTGTCGCTGCTGGGCGTGGCCCCCGAATGGAACAGTCGCGGTATCGTGGCAGGGTTGGAGCGGCTGCCTTTGAACGAAGTGGGCATGCGCGCCGACACCGTATTCGTTACGTCGGGCCTGTTCCGTGATTTGTTCGGTCAGCAGATCGTGTGGCTGGACAAGGCCGTGTTGCTGGCGCTGGATGGCAGTCGCCGTACCATCGAGCGCAGTCGCCCCGATCTCGCGTCATCGCTGCGTGCCGCGCTGGAGCCGTTAGGACCGCTGGCGCACGCGGGCGATGAGCCATTGTCTCGCAATCATGTCGCCCGTCATTGGGTGATTGAAACATCTGCGCTGATCAAACAAGGCATCGGCCATGCCGAGGCCGGAAAGCAGGCCAGCCTGCGCGTGTTCGGGACTTCGCCAGGCGATTACAGCGCGGGCGTCAATCGCGCGGTCGAGCGATCGGGCAGCTGGAACGATCGCAAGGAGCTCGCGAAGATCTACATCGATCGCATCGGTCACGCGTACTCGGCCGATGGTGCGAGCCAGGCTCAGCAAGAGCTGTTACGCAACAACCTGCGCGCCGTGCGGAACACGTACCTCGGACGTTCCAGCAATCTGTACGGCTTGATGGATAACAACGACGCGTTCGATTATCTCGGCGGCTTGAGCCTTGCCGTGGAAACATTGAGCGGTCGCGTGCCGGCAAGTCACGTCGCCGATCATTCGAACCCGTCACAGCCGCAGATGCAGGCACTCCCGGCCGCCTTGCTCGCCGAGCTGCGCGGGCGCTATCTGAACCCAGCGTGGATCAAACCCCTGATGCAGCATGGCTATGCGGGCGCGCGCACCATGGGCAGCGAGTTCATGGAATATCTGTGGGGCTGGCAGGTGACCAATCCCGATGTGATCAAGAGCTGGGCCTGGGACGAGGTCAAGCAGGTGTATCTGGACGATAGTCACGGCCTCGGGCTGGACGAGTTCCTGGAGCAGGGCTCGAACGTGCATGTGAAGACCAACATGATGGCCATCCTGCTGGTCGCGGCTGAAAAACAATTCTGGCAGGCCGACGCGGCGACCTTGCAACAGCTCAGTCAGCAGTGGGTGGATCTGCTACTCGAACATGGCTTGCCTGGCAGCGGACATACCCAGCCGGATCATCCGGTGTTTCAGTGGGTTCAGCCGTATCTGCGCGCGGATCAGATCGAGCCGCTCAAGCAATTACTCGACCGTGCGCGCGTCGATGCGAAGGCGGCTTCGTCGCCCACGACGATGGCTGAGTTGCAGGCTGCGAATGAGCAGTCTCAACAGAGTGCTGAGGGGCAGCCCTCGGGCGGGCGGTCGCCTTGGGGACTGATGCTGATCGTTGTGGTCGTGGCCGTTCTGCTGTCCGCAGGTTACTTGCGCGGACGTTACGTTGCTCCGAAGGGTCGTTCCGCATGAGCTCATTTATCGTTCAATGGACACACGCGCTGGTGCCCATGTTGCTGGTGCCGGTCGTCATTGGATTGTTTGTTTGTATCGCGCTCGCGTGCGTCGATATCGGCGTGCTGGTGGGAGAGCGAGGGTTGTTACGTCGAAATGAGCGGCCGGCTGACGTCGCCGCCATCGAGCGTCGTGCTCATCGGCGCATCGAACGGGCAGACATCCTCACTCGCACGTCGCCCATGCTTGGATTGATGGCCACGCTGATCTCGCTTGGCCCTGGTCTGACGGCACTGAGTAACGGCAATCTGAATTTGCTCGCCGAGGCGATGCTGACCGCCTTCGATGCGACGGTGCTCGGGCTCGCGGCCGGTGTGGTTGGCTTCATCATCGGCCGGCTACGGCGGCGTTGGTACGATGAGGCCCTGCAGCGGTGGGAGCAGCAGGCATGAAGCGGCGTTGGACCAGCACACGATTCGACGAGACTCCCGAGGATCCGCAGGCCTCGCTGGTCAACCTCGTGGACATCATGCTCGTGTTTATCTGTGGCCTGATCGTCGCGCTGGTCTCGGCGCAACCGGCACTCGACATGACATCGAGCAGCGCCGAAGGCGGCCAGCAGGTCGAACAGGGTCGGGAGCTCACCGAGTTGCCGGAGGGCCTGCGCGGCCAGGCGGCGGGCGCGGGCATGGAGCCCGTTGGACAGGTGTATCGGGATCCGAAGACGGGGAAGCTGATCCTGGTCGGCGAGTAGTACACTGTCGGCCTTTGCCGGCCAGTGTCCGTACTCTTATGAATTCGCCGTTCCTGACCACCGCACTTGAAGCCGCCCGCGCGGGGGCCGATGTCATCCGCCGCTACTACCAGCGCAACCTGCAAGTCACCATCAAGGCGGACAAGTCGCCCGTGACCGAGGCGGATGTCGAGACCGAGAAGGTCATCCACAACGTCATCAGCTCGAAGTTTCCTTCGCATGGCTTTTATGGCGAAGAAACGGGGCAGAGCGCGATGGATTCGGAATATCTGTGGCTGGTCGATCCCATCGACGGCACGAAGGCGTTCGTGCGCGAATATCCGATGTTCTCCACGCAGATCGCGCTCATGCATCGCGGTCGGCTCATTCTCGGCGTGTCGTCAGCGCCGGTGTATGGAGAGCTTGCGTGGGCAGAGATCGGCCAGGGCGCGTGGCTCAACGATCAGCCTCTCAAGGTGAGCGAGATCGACGCCATCGAGTTGGGCGCGATTTCAGCGGGCAATCTCAAGACGCTGGCGAGTGGTCCGAAGTGGGATCGGTTCGGCAAGCTCGTCGCGCGGGCGCATCGTATTCGTGGCTACGGTGACTTTTTGCACTATCACTTGCTGGCGGCGGGCAAGATCGATGTGGTCGTCGAGTCGGATGTGAACATTCTCGATATCGCGGCGTGCGCGGTCATTGTCGAGGCCGCCGGCGGCAAGTTCACGGATCTCGAGGGCAAGCCGTTGACGTTGGAGACGACGTCGGTGCTCGCCAGCAACGGCAAGTTACATCCGACGGTGCTCGGCGCGCTGGCCTGATTATTCCTTGTACCAGCCGATTTCCTCGGCAGTCAGCTGGCCTACCACGACTTGGCGCAACGACTCCGGCGTCGTCGATTTTGAGCTCGTTACTGGAATGCGGCCGCCCATGAGCTCCGCATAATCTTGCGGCAGCAGCGGCTGTTTGTCCGGTTCTGCGTAGCCGATGGGATTGAGCGGCTGGTTGTTGCTCGGATTGTATTTATCGGTCGCGCCCAGCGTATGTAACAACTCGTGGGCGGTGATGACGTCGTTCGAGCCGATCATGGATCTGTCGGCGAACACGTTCACTACCGCATATAAACCTTTCTGCATGCCGATCGAGTGCGCCACCGCCGGCGTGATCGCTGGGTCGTGATAGATCACGAACAATTTGATGTCCGGCGCCGCGCCCGGCAGGTCCGGCGACTGCCATGCCCAATAACGCATGCGCAGGCTCCACCACATGATGCTGAGCACATTCGCGTTTCGATCGAGCGCGGGCGGCTGCTCGCCCAGCGGCGGCGCTGATTGGAATTGCACCGGCCGTTCCATGGCCAGGCCCCAACTGTCAGCCTCTTCCTCGAAGAATGCTTCCATCGCCTCGAAGCGATCCGGCTTTAGCTGATTGATGAATACGTCGACTGCGTCGCTGTCATCGCCGTTGATGGGATAGACGGTCACGCGCAGCGGGATATTCCAGTCCGTCGAGTACACACGGTCGAAGTACGTGTTCAAGGCGACGAACAGCAGAATCAGCAGCAGGATCAAAATGCGGAGTTTGCGCCACATGCCAGAACCTTACCCGCTGCCGCCAGCCGGCCCACAGGCGCGACGTCTCAGTTCGCCGATTCCACCCGCAAATCGGTGAGCTCGCCGCCCTCGGCGCTGTAATAAACGGTCATGGGCTGGCAACAGACGGAGCAATCCTCGATGTATTCCTGCGATTCGACCGAAAGGTCCAGGAACAGAGTGATGGATTCGCCGCAATGAGGGCAGGTGGTTTCAGCGGTGGTCTCGAGCATGGAGCGAGCCTATAGCGTGAATGCGTTCTTGATCCAGTCGACTTTGGCTTGGGGCTCGCCGGCGGTGATGGCGATGACGTCGAAACGAGCGGGGTAGCAGCGGAGTTCGGCGCGCTTCATCAGCAGGTGCTCGGCGGCTCTGATGAGCCTGCGCTGCTTTTCCCAAGTGATGGATGCCGCGGCGCCGCCGTACTGGTTGCTGGATCGGCATCGCACTTCCACGAAAACCAAGGTCTTGCCGTCCAACATGACCAGGTCGAGCTCACCTACCTTTGCGCGATAGTTGCGCGTAACGAGTGTCAGTCCGTGCGAAGTCAGGTGCGCGAGCGCCAACTCCTCGCCGAGCAGGCCAATTGCCTTTCGTTCCCAATCGTCCATGGCTGACTCCGCCGCATTAAAACTTGCGCCAGCGTGCCAGCACGGAACGCGACCGGGCGATCCGATTTCGCAAAGAAACGGCAGGCTATTGCGTAGCACTGCTGATTCGGAATGGTGTAGTTACGCGTGGCCTGGTGCCATATTCACTGGACTTTTTCTGCTCAGAATTATCATGTGATAAAACACCTGTGGAGATTCTCAAGTGTCTGAATGTCGCTAACTTTTAGTGCTACGAATTAAATAAATAATTGCCACGTTCGTTTGCGTGATCGAGGCCGCCGGGCTGAACGCGGGCTAGCGTCCAGCGCGCAGCGGCGGCGGATTCTCCGCAAGACGGCAGGCTGATGCGTATCTTGCCGGCGTGGTCTGGTGCAGCTACTGCACCGCTGCCGTGGCTGCGGTGCCCAGCGGGGTGGCGCGGCCGCCGGAGACTTTGGCCCAGTCGAGCTCGCGTTTGACGTGGCCGTTTTCGTCGATGGAGAGCAGGCCGGTCATGCCGGGGATGGCGTGGGCGCTGCCGAATTGGCCGGCTTTGAGGAGCGGCACGATGCGGCAGGCGTCGAAGCCGAAAGCATACAAACGGCCTCGGCCGCGAGCGCGGACGGGCCAGTGACGCGACAGGGTGGTGCGCAGTTCGGAGGAAGCGGCGTCGGGAGAGATCACCCAGGGCATGTCGGGGAAGATCACGCCTTCGAGATCGTTGTTTGCTTGCGCGTCCGGCTCGAAGATGTCCGAGGTAGCATACACCGCGAGCTCTTCGGCCATGTGAAATCGCAGAGCCGGCCGCAGCGAGCGACCCTGCACCGGCTGAGCGCCGACGAACACAAACTGCGCGTCACCACGACGGCGTGGTTCAAACTCCATCCGCGTGCCAAGCGCAGCAAACAACGCATTCGCCCGCGCACGACTCTCGTTGATCAGCAATAACTCAGTGATCGGCTGCGAATAGTCACGCGCCGAAGGATCGTAAAACTTCATGCCCGCGATCTGGCCACCGAGCGTCTTCAACTCCGTGTCGAACGCACGAAACACACGCTGGCCCCAGTCATTGTTGGGCAACAGCACCAGCCCGCGCATGCGACCATCCGCCGTCACACGTTGCGCCACCTGTCGCGCTTCTTCTTCCGGATCGAGCGAGAACTGGAACAACATCGGCGGCGGAGAAACGTTGTCGTTGGTCTGGTTGAGCGCCAATGTGAGCACCGACGTCTCGCCCGAAGTCGCAATGGCAGTCACTTCATCTTTGGTCAGCGGGCCAACGACGAACTGCGCGCCATCCGCAACGGCTCGACGATACGCCGTGGTCGCGCCCATCTCGGCGGAGTCATAAACATTCAACAACGGACGACGGCTCGCTTCCTGCTGCAACAGAGCCGCGAGAAAGCCGTCGCGCACCGCCATGCCGGCGGCCTGCTGGCGTCCGGACAGGGGCAGAATCAGCGCGATCTGCGTCGGATAATTGAGGCCAACGTTGAGTTGCGGCAGAACGTCTTCGGCAATCATCGAATTCGCCGGATGCGACGGATAGCGCGTACGCCACTGCGCGATGTCCTCGTTCGCCGAGAACGGATTGCGCGCAGTCCCGAGCGCCGCGCGACCGAGATCGAGCCAGCCCGTCAGCGTCTGACTTGAGCCCGCGGGCGCCGTGAAATCTGCGTTACCTGCCGCGCTCTTCTGCAAGCCCTGCCAGATCAACAGCTGATTCGCGCGAATTTCTTCCTGGCTGCTGAGCGTACGTTCGCGTTCGAGCGCAGCAGTGACACCCGCCGCTGGGCGATTCAGCGCAAACAACGCGCGAGCGCGAACTTCCAGAACGTCTGGCGAGAGTTCACGAGGAATCGGCTGCGGAATGCGATCCAATTCGGCTAGCGCCTTGTCTCCCCGACCGCCACGCAAAGCGAGCTCCGCCGACACGAGAGAACGCAAGCCAAAATCGGCACGAGGCAGCGATGCGCTGACCTGATTCAGCAGCGCCGTCGCCTGAGCAGTGTCGTCGGCGCGGACATACTCCCGCGAGGCGCGCAGAAGGAAACGATCACGCAATTCGCCGGGCGACTGGGCGGCCAAAGCTTCATACGAGCGAGCGGCCCCTTTGTAGTCGCCCTTCCGAGACAGCGCCTCGGCCTGGCCGACCTGGCGATCGGCGACGACGCCCGGCGTTTCTTCGACGACGCGTGTCGGCATGCAGGCGGTGACGGCAATCGCCAGTATCATGGAGGCGAGCCCCGTCATCGCCAATCGAGCCGTCTTAGTGCCATTCATTTCCACTGCATCCTCTCGGCAAGCGCCGCCGCGCATTATAGAAGCTATGCCCAGTAGTAGCGTCAGTGCATGAGCCCTGGATTTAACATGGAATCTACGGTAGAGCCCGGCACGCTGTACGTCGTCGCCACGCCGATCGGCAACCTCGGCGACCTCAGCACGCGAGCGCGCGAGGTGCTGTCGCGCGTTCAGCTGATCGCAGCCGAAGATACGCGGCACACTCGACAATTGTTGCAAGCGTTCGGCATCGATACAGCGCTTACTTCGTTGCACGAGCACAACGAGATGCAGAAAAGCGAGGCGCTGATTTCGCGCCTCTTGGCTGGAGAATCCATCGCGCTCGTGTCCGACGCGGGCACTCCGCTCATCAGCGATCCAGGCTTCGATCTAGTCGCCAATGCCCGTGCGCGCGGTGTTTCAATCGCGGTCGTGCCGGGGCCCTGCGCAGCCATCGCGGCGCTGTCGATCGCGGGCTTGCCGACGGATCGTTTCGTTTTCGAGGGCTTTTTGCCCGCGAAAAGCGGGCCTCGTGTGTCGCGCCTCAGAGAGTTGGTGAGCGAAGCCCGTACGATGATTTTTTACGAAGCTCCGCATCGACTCCCCGAAGTCCTGCGCGATCTGGCCGCCGAATTCGGCGCTGAACGCGCGGCTTCCGTGAGTCGCGAGCTCACCAAGCGATTCGAGACGACCTATACGGGAACGCTGGGCCAGCTGTGTGAAATCGCCGAGAAAAACGCAGATATGGCTCGCGGCGAGATCGTCATCATCGTGAGCGGCAACACAGCTGAGGCGAGCAGCGCGCAGAGCTTCAACGCCGATCAACTTCTGCGCACGTTGCTGGAAGATCTGCCGCCATCGCAGGCAGCGAAAATCGCCGCGAAATTAACGGGCGAAAAGCGCGGCGACTTGTACGCGCGCGCCACGCAGTTGAGCGGCGCCAAGCGCGAGTAACTTCTACCGGAACTTTCCCTCCGCTTCTGTATCATTAATGGCGGAGTCGGCCAGACAACCGCTGCTCTTGCTTGCAAGGGTGGAGGAAAGTCCGGGCTCCTAGGGCAAGGCGCCAGGTAACGCCTGGGGGACGTGAGTCCACGGAAAGTGCAACAGAAAGCAAACCGCCTAAGCGCGCGGCTTCGGCCGAGCGCCGGTAAGGGTGAAATGGTGCGGTAAGAGCGCACCGCGCCGGTGGTAACACTCGGTGGCACGGTAAACCCCGCCCGGAGCAAGACCAAATAGGGGAGCGCGCGGTCCGGTCTTCGGACTGGATCGCATGTGTGGCCCACACAGACTCCCGGGTAGGTCGCTGGAGGTACGCGGTGACGCGTATCGCAGATGAATGGTTGTCCTCGACAGAACCCGGCTTATCGGCCGACTCCTTTTCCCACCACGCCCTTGGCTCTCTCCAAGGGCATTAATTTTTTCTAAACGACGTTCAGGCTAGAGTTCGCTCTGCGGGCTGATTGACCCATCACTGTCGACAAATTCCTCACGTCGTCGGCCGCCACGATCGGCCCGATTTGCGCCCTGTTTCGGGCGCGCATTGCCCCTCGATTGCGCATTTCCGAGCGTTAAGGTTTTCCCTGTACTGGTTGAAAACACAGTTGCGGGCAAACCCTCGGATTCGTGCAACGCCACGCAAAGAAGGTTTCCTAACCCTCTGATTTCTGTCAGGCCGCCTTTTGGGTTTTTCGCTGACGGCGCCAGCTTCACGCTCTAAGTGCCTGTCGCTAAACAGGAAATGCCCGAAATTTTTTTGACCGCGACGAGTTGGGTACCTATAGTGCAAATCGGTGGGAAAAAGTGGGAACACGTGGGTTAGTGGGGCATGTTCAGGGGCGCCAACAAGGTCACTCTCGATAGCAAAGGTCGGCTTGCCATGCCGACGCGCTATCGCGAGCGCATCGTGGAGCGCTCCAACGGGCGGCTGATCGCGACTGTCGATCGCGCCGACCGTTGTCTGCTCATTTATCCGCTGCCGGAGTGGGAAGAGATCGAGCTGAAGTTGCGTCGCCTGCCGACCTTGAATCCGGTCGCGCGCAGGCTGCAGCGCCTGATGATCGGTCACGCCACCGACCTGGAGCTGGACTCCAGCGGCCGCATCCTGATTCCGCCGAGCTTGCGTGAGTACGCGACGCTGTCGCGCTCCGCGATGCTGATCGGTCAGGGCAACCGGTTCGAGCTGTGGGACGAGGCGTTGTGGAACGACAGCCGCGAGCAGTGGCTGAAGGTCGACGAAACCGCCGAGGAGCTGCCCCCCGAGCTCGAATCGCTGTCGTTGTAAGGCCCCGGTCATGTTGTCGCATACACCGGTGCTTCTGCAGGAAGTGCTGGTCGCGCTCGATATTCGCGAGGGCGGCCGGTATCTCGACGCCACGTTCGGTCGCGGCGGCCACAGCGCCGCGATCCTGGAGCGGGTCGGGCCGCAGGGAGCGGTGATTGCATTCGATCGGGACCCGGCGGCGATCGCGGCCGGGCGCGAACGCTTCGCCAACGATGGGCGGATGACTTTGGTGAGCAGTGCGTTTTCGCGATTGGGCGCGTTGGTGACGCAGATGGGGCTGGCAGGCGCCATCGACGGCGTGCTGCTCGACCTGGGCGTGTCGTCGCCGCAGCTGGACGAAGCTGCGCGCGGTTTCAGCTTCACGCAGGACGGCCCGCTCGACATGCGCATGGATGTTTCTTCCGGCAGCACGGCGGCGGAGTTCGTGGCGAAGGCTCCCGAGCACGAGCTGGCCCGGGTCATCCGTGAATTCGGTGAGGAAAAGTTTGCGAAGCGCATCGCGCGCGCCATTGTGAATGCGCGTCGCGAGGCGCCGATCGTTAGTACGTTGCAACTCGCGGAAATCGTTTCGCAGGCGAATCCCAAGTGGGAGCCGGGCAAACACCCGGCCACGCGTACGTTTCAGGCCATTCGTATTCAGGTGAATCACGAGTTCGAGGAAATTCGCGCCGCATTGGCGGGCAGCCTGACGGCGCTGGCGCCGCGTGGGCGCCTGTGCGTCATCAGTTTCCACTCGTTGGAAGACAACATCGTCAAACGTTTCATGCAGGAGCATTCGCAGGAAGATCCCGTGTACGCCGGCTTGCCCGACGTGCCCGCGCACGCCCGTCCGAAACTGCGCCGGATCGGCAAGGCGATTCATCCGAGCGAAGCGGAAGTCGCGGCGAATCCACGCTCGCGCAGTTCGGTCATGCGAGTGGCCGAGAGGTTGGCGGCATGAGCGGCAAAGTCGTCATGTCCATGTTGTGGGCGGTGCTGCTCGCGGCGGCGATCTCGGTCGTGTGGAGCAAACACGAGGCGCGCAGCCTGTTCATCGAGTTGCAGGGCCTGCACGCCGAGCGCGACCGGCTCGATATCGAGTGGGGTCAGCTGAAGCTGGAGCAGAGCGCCTGGGCGATGCATGGGCGAGTTGAACAGACCGCGCGCGTCAATTTGCAGATGGTCGTGCCGCGGCCGGACGAAGTTCGGATTGTGAAGCCCTGAGAGAGAACATGATCCGTCGCGACGAGGGCAAACAATTTTCACCGGAGCAGTACCGCGGGCGGCTGCGGTTCGTGCTCGGCACGCTGGTGCTGATCGCCGGCGGCCTGGTCGCGCGTGCGGTGGATTTGCAGGTGCTCGACGATGGCTTCCTCGAAGGCCAGGGCGATGCGCGCTACACCCGCATCGCCAAGCTGACCGCCAATCGCGGCGACATCTACGATCGCAACGGCGAGCCGTTGGCCGCGAGCATGCCGGTGGACACCGTGTGGGCGAACCCGTCCGAAGTCATGAAGGCGGCGGATCAGATTCCGCGCCTCGCCGAAGCGTTGAACCGCGATAAGAAGTGGGTGACGCAACTTATCACCAGCAACCTGGATCGCGAGTTCGTCTATCTCGTGCGCCACATGCGCCCGAGCGATGCCGCGCAGGTCAAGGAATTGAAGATTCCGGGCGTGTACTTGCAGCGTGAGTACCAGCGCTTCTATCCGGCGGGCGAAGTCACCGGGCATCTGCTTGGTTTCACCAAGAAGTACGACGACATCGGTCAGGAAGGTCTGGAGCTGGCGTATGACCGTTGGCTCGGCGCGGAGCCGGGCGCCAAGCGCGTCATTCAGGATCGGCTCGGCCGCACCGTGGAAGACGTCGAAAGCATCCGCGCTCCGCATCCCGGCGGCGATCTGATTACCAGCATCGACCTGCGCATCCAGTACCTTGCCTATCGCGAACTGAAAGCGGCGGTTCAGGAACATGGCGCCAAGGCCGGCACGGTGATCGTGCTCGACATCGAGACCGGCGAGGTGCTGGCCATGGTGAACCAGCCGGCCTACAACCCGAACGATCGCGATCAGGTCGCGGCCTCGCGTTATCGCAACCGCGCCGCCACCGACATTTTCGAACCGGGTTCGAGCATCAAGCCGTTCATCGCCGCCGCCGGCATTGCGTCCGGGCGCTATCACGGCAACACCGTCATCGACACTTCGCCGGGCTTCGTGCAGGTGGGTATCAAGAGAATTCCGGACAAGCACAACCTCGGCCCGATCTCGCTGACCACGGTGCTGGCGAAGTCGAGCAACGTCGGCATGACCAAGATGGCGATGAACCTGTCGCCCAAGAGCATGCAGGACACGTTGTCCGCCTTCGGCTTCGGTGAAGTCACCGGCAGCGGCTTTCCGGGGGAATCGGCGGGTTTGCTGAACGACTACTCGCACTGGCGCAAGATCGGCCAGGCCACCGTCTCTTATGGATATGGCCTGTCGGTGACGCCGCTGCAGCTCGCGCGTGCTTACGCGACGCTCGGCGCGTACGGCGTGAAGCGGCCTGTGACATTGCGCAAAGTCGAAGAGCCGGTGCCGGGCGAACAAGTCATCGATCCGCGCGTGGCCAAAGAGCTGCTCGAGATGATGGAAAGCGTCGTCTCGTCCGAAGGCAGCGGCAATCGCGCGGCGCTCATCGGCTATCGGGTCGCCGGTAAGACCGGCACGGCCTGGACTGCCGACAACGGCACTTATTCAACAGAACGGCGCAAAGCTTCGTTCGGCGGCGTCGTGCCGGCGAGTCATCCGCGCCTGGCCGCGATTGTGGTCATCGATGAGCCGAGCGGCACGAAATATTACGGCGGCGAAGTGGCCGCTCCCGTGTTCGCCAACGTGATGGCGGGCGCGTTGCGGTTAATGGGTGTACCGCCCGATGGATTGGACAGACTGCCTGCCACCACGCTGGTGCAGGCCAACCCATGAGGACAGCCACTGCAGAGATCGCCATGAACAGCCGGGTCGACAAGGTACGTCAAAAAAATCTGCGAGCACTGCTCGCGGACAGCGGCGTGTCGTCTGTCGATTTTGTGCCGCCTGATCTCGAGATCACCGATCTCACTTTGGACAGCCGCGCCGTGCGTCCCGGCGCTGCATTTGTAGCTCTGCCGGGGACGCGCACGCATGGCATCGCGTTCGCGACGCACGCCGTGAATGCCGGTGCTCGCGCCATTCTTTGGGAGCCGGTGGAGGGAGTGGTTGCTCCGAGCCTGCCTGAAGGCATCCCGCTGATCGGCATCCCGGACCTGACGGGTTGGCTCGGCACGATCGCCGATTGGTTCTTCGATGCGCCCTCGGCCAGCGTTCGTGTCATCGGCGTCACCGGCACCAACGGCAAAACGACTACGGCGCATGTCATCGCCGCAGCCTTGCAACAGCTGAATGTGACTTCCGCCTACGCCGGCACGCTCGGCTATGGCCAGGTCGGGGCTTTGCATGGCGGCTCGCTGACCACGCCAGATTGCATCACCGTGCATCGGCAGCTCGCCGAACTCCGCGACGAAGGTGTGCGTTGCCTTGGGATGGAAGTTTCCTCGCATGCCCTCGATCAAGGTCGCGTTTACGGCGTGCGATTCGACACGGCGGTGTTCACGAATCTGACCCGCGATCATCTCGACTACCACGGTACGCACGAAGCTTATGGTGAGGCCAAGGCTCATCTGTTCCGTTGGCCGAGCCTGCGTAACTCCATCATCAATGTAGATGATGCCTTCGGCCGCGAACTGGCCACGCGAGTGACGCACACCTGCCTGGTCGTGCTCAGCCGGATGGGCGAGATCCGTCTGGATCCGCGTTGGCATAGCGAGAAGGGCGAGGTGAAGCAATTGTTTGCTCGCCGCGTGACTGCCGCGCCGAACGGTCTG
Organism: Steroidobacter sp.; assembly: GCF_036402275.1. Taxonomy (NCBI): domain Bacteria; kingdom Pseudomonadati; phylum Pseudomonadota; class Gammaproteobacteria; order Steroidobacterales; family Steroidobacteraceae; genus Steroidobacter; species Steroidobacter sp. The sequence goes on from NZ_DASWTF010000039.1 coordinate 58,652, forward strand.
GATATCGAGTTCGATGGCAGCTGGGGCGCGGCGACGCTGCGTTCACGCTTCGTCGGCGACTTCAACGTCGAGAATCTGCTGGCGGTGCTCGCGACCTTGCTGACTAGCGGGGTGTCAATGGAGCAGGCCATCGGTGCGTTGGAAAAATGCGGTCCGCCGCCGGGTCGTATGGAAACCATCACCGCGCCGAATCGACCGCTCGCCATCGTCGACTATGCCCACACGCCGGACGCGTTGGAAAAGGCATTGCTTGCCGTGCGTAAACATCGCAGCGGCAAATTGGTTTGTGTGTTCGGTTGCGGCGGTGACCGTGACGCCGGCAAGCGCCCGTTGATGGGAGCCATCGCCGAGCGCCTCGCCGATCGCGTCATCGTCACCGACGACAACCCACGCACCGAGAATGGCGACGCCATCGTCGCCGACATTCTCAAAGGGCTGACTCGTCCCGAAGCCGCGATCGTCGAACGCGATCGTGCGGCCGCCATCGCTCGCGCCATCGCGGAAAGCGAGGCTACCGACGTCGTGCTGATCGCTGGCAAAGGCCACGAGGATTATCAAATCGTCGGTACTGAACGCCGTTCGTTCAGCGACCGCGACCAAGCGCTGCGAGCGCTGGGGAGGCAGTCATGACGGCTTTGATGTCCTGGGAGCTGAGTGTGCTCATGCACGCTGTGCGGCTTCACGACCTCGCCTTGACAGGCGCGGGATCGCAAAACCCAGTCGAACTGGTCGGCACGAACCGCGCGTTCACCAGCGTCTCGACCGACACTCGGACGATGAAACCGGGCGCCTTATTCGTGGCGCTCACCGGCCCGTCGTTCGACGGTCACGATTTCGTTGCGACCGCAGCTCAGAACGGCGCGGCCGCCGCGCTCGTCTCGAAGCAGATGCCGGTCGACATCCCGCAGGTCGTCGTCGCTGATCCGTTGGCTGCGTTGTCCGCGTTCGCTCGCGAGTGGCGTCGTCAGTTCAAAATTCCAGTCGTTGGCGTGACTGGCAGCAACGGCAAGACCACGACCAAGGAACTAATCGGTTCGATCCTGTCGCAGCTCGGCCCGACGTTGATCACCCGCGGCAACTTGAACAACCACATCGGCGTGCCGCTGATGCTGCTCGAGCTGACCAAGGAGCATCGTTACGCGGTCATCGAGATGGGCGCGAACCACATTGGTGAGATCGCTCACCTCGCGTCGTTGGCCGAGCCGACGGTCGGCATCGTGACCAACGCAGGGGCGGCGCACCTCGAAGGCTTCGGCAGCCTCGATGGTGTCGCGATTGGTAAAGGCGAAATGTTTCAGTCGCTGCCGGTCGAAGGTGTCGCCGTCATCAACGCGGACGACAAGTACGTCTCGCAGTGGCGCGATATGAGCAGCGCCGACCGGATTCTCACGTTCGGCTTCGAGCAGCCGGCCGATTTCATGGCGCGCAAGGTGCGCGAGGTCAGCGGTGCGAACGGCTTCCGAATCGATTTCGATCTGGTGACGCCGGACGGCACGATCCCGGCCACGATTCCGCTCGCCGGTCTTCACAACCTGCGCAATGCATTGGGCGCAGCGGCGGCGGCGTGCGCGGCCGGCACCGAGATCGAGCAGATCGCCTCGGGTCTGGGTGCGATGAAAACGGTGGCTGGCAGGCTCGAACTGAAGCCGGCGATCAACGGCGCCTTCATCGTCGACGATTCTTATAACGCCAATCCGAGCTCGCTCAAGGCCGGGATCGACGCGATGCGCGCTTTCGCAGGGTCGCGCTGGCTGGTGCTGGGAGAAATGAAAGAACTGGGCGATGCGAGCAACGAGTTGCATGCCGAGGTCGGTCGCTACGCGCGCCAGGCCGGCATCGAGCGGTTGCTCGCCATCGGCGAAGGCTCGCGCTTCTCGGTGGAGGCGTTCGGTCCTGGGGGCCGGTGGTTCGCCGATATCGACGCGTTGATTCGCGAAGCCCAGACATCGCTGACGAGCGGCGTGGCGGTACTTATTAAAGGCTCCCGAGCCAATCGACTGGAACGAGTGTCGGCCGCCCTGTCCGGCGCGCCGAGCAACAACAACGGCCATCACTAAGAGAACAACTACTGAATGTTGCTCTACCTCACTAAACAGCTGGCCCTGATGGAAGGCGCATTTCGCGTTTTCCAGTACCTGACGCTGCGCGCGATTCTGGCGGCGCTCACGGCGCTGGTGATCTCTTTCATGATCGGCCCGTGGATGATCCAAAAGCTGTCGCTGAACCAGATCGGCCAGCGCGTGCGCGACGACGGCCCGAAGACGCATCTGCCCAAGGCCGGCACGCCGACCATGGGCGGCCTGCTGATCCTGGTCGCGATCACGTTCAGCACGCTGCTGTGGGCCGATCTAACCAATCGGTTTGTCTGGGTCACGCTGCTGGTGACGCTCGCGTTCGGCCTGATCGGTTTCTGGGACGACTATCTGAAGCTGGTGGTTGGCAACAGCCGCGGGTTGATCGCGCGCTACAAATATTTCTGGCAGTCGGTCGCGGGCCTGGGCTGCGCGGTCGCTTTATATATGACAGCCAAGACGCCGGCCGAGACCGCGCTGTACGTCCCGTTGTTCAAGACCGTGATGGTGCCGCTCGGCTCGGTGGGCTTCATCGCGCTCGCGTACTTCGTCGTGGTCGGCACGAGCAACGCGGTGAACCTCACCGACGGTCTCGACGGGCTGGCCATCATGCCGGCGGTTCTGGTGGGCGGCGCTCTGGGGGTCTTTGCATATGCGACAGGCCATGCGGTGTTCTCGGATTATCTCGGCCTTCCTTTCATCGAGGGCACCGGTGAAATACTGGTGTTCTGCGCGACGCTGGTCGGCGCAGGTCTCGGCTTTCTCTGGTTCAACACCTATCCCGCGCAAGTGTTCATGGGCGACATTGGCGCCCTCGCGCTCGGTGCGGCACTAGGCATCGTCGCCGTCATCGTGCGACAGGAGATCGTCCTGTTCGTCATGGGCGGCGTGTTCGTGATGGAAACGGTGTCGGTGATGGTGCAGGTGGCTTCGTTCAAGCTCACCGGCAAGCGCATCTTCCGCATGGCGCCGATTCATCATCACTTCGAACTGAAGGGCTGGGCCGAGCCCAAAGTCATCGTGCGCTTCTGGATCATCTCGGTGATCCTGGTGCTGGTTGGGCTTGCGACCTTGAAGGTGCGCTGACGCGATGACGCCGCACGCCCCCACCACTCGATCGATCGTCGTCGGCCTGGGCCGGACGGGGATGTCGTGCGCGCGTTATTTGCAGTCGCGTGGCGTGAGCTTTGCTGTTACCGACAGCCGTGCGGCCCCGCCGGAAACCGCGGCGCTCGAAAAGCTCGCGCCAAACGCAGAAGTGCGTTTCGGCGGCTTCGACGAAGCGCTGCTCGACGGCGCGTCGCAGATCGTGGCGTCGCCGGGTGTGTCGTTGAAAGAGCCCTTCTTGGCGAGTGCCGCCCGCCGCGGCATTCCGATCGTCGGCGACATCGAGCTGTTCGTGCGCGAAGCCAAAGCGCCGATCGCTGCGATCACCGGCACCAACGGCAAGAGCACCGTGACCACGTTGGTCGGCCTGATGGCGAATGCCGCCGGCCGCCGCGCCATCGCGGGCGGCAACCTGGGCCGGCCGGCGCTCGATCTGCTCGACGATCCCGTGCCCGAGTTGTATGTGCTGGAGCTGTCGAGCTTCCAGTTGGAAACGACGCACTCGCTGCGCGCCGCCGCGGCTACCGTGCTCAACGTGACGCCGGATCACATGGATCGGTACGCCACGGTCGAAGAGTACGCGGCGGCCAAAGAGCGAATCTTCCAGCACGCCGACGCTGCCATCGTGAACATGGACGATATCGCCGTTCGCACCATGCGCTATCAATCGTCGCGCGTGTTCGGGTTCAGTCTGAACGCCGATCCGGCGGCGGAGTACTTCGTCCATCACCAAGGCGACGATGTGATTCTCATGCACGGTCGCGATCGATTGGTCGCGATGTCCGAGCTGAAGATTCGCGGCCTGCACAACGCGGCGAACGCGCTGGCGTCGATCGCGATGTGCGATGCCCTCAATTTGCCTCGGGCAGCATGTTTGCGAGCGCTGCGAGACTTCCCTGGACTGCCGCATCGGTCGCAGTGGGTCGCCGACGTGAAAGGCATTCGCTTCGTCGATGACTCGAAGGGCACGAACGTCGGCGCGACGCTCGCGGCTGTGGCTGGCATGCCGGGCTCGCTGGTGCTGATCGCTGGCGGGCAGGGCAAGGGTCAGGATTTCAAACCGCTGGCTCAGGCGTTCCGGGGCAAGGTGCGGCATGTCGTGCTGATTGGGCAGGACGCTAAGCAACTCGACGCAGCTCTGCAGGGCATCGCCACGACCCAGTTCGCGAAGGATATGAACGAGGCGGTGCAGCTCGCGGCGAATGCGGCGCGTCCGGGCGAGACAGTTCTGCTGTCGCCCGCATGTGCGAGTCTGGACATGTTCCGTGACTACGGTCATCGCGGCGATGTGTTCGCCGCGGCGGTGAGAGGACTGCAGGCATGAGCGCAGCCACTCTGACCTTTGCAAGATCCAACAACCGGCCCCGGCGCTTTGCGTTCGACGGCGTGTTGTTCATGACGGTCGGCGGAATCCTGCTGCTCGGGCTGGTGATGATGACGTCCGCGTCCATCAGCATCGCCGACAAGCAGTTGCAGGACCCGCTGTATTTCCTGTTCCGTCAGCTCACCGGCGTCGGCTTCGGCGTGCTCGGCGCCATCATCATGATGACCATCCCGACGACGGTGTGGGAGAAGCTGGCCATGCCGCTGTTGCTGGTCGCATTCATCTTCCTGCTGCTCGTCTTGATTCCCGGCATCGGTCACGAGGTGAACGGCAGCCGCCGTTGGCTGCGGGCCGGCGTGATGAACTTCCAGGCGTCCGAGCTGGCGCGCGTGCTGCTACTTATATATCTGGCGAGTTACGTGGTGCGGCGTCAGGGCGAGCTGAAGGAAGAGCTGAGGGGCTTCCTCAAGCCGCTCGGCGTGCTGATGGGCGCCGCGGCTCTCTTATTAATGGAGCCCGACTTCGGCGCGGCGACCGTGCTCATGGCGACCGGTCTCGGCGTGCTGTTCCTGGCCGGCGTGAAGCTGCGCCACTTCTTCGCGCTCGTGGCGATTGCGGCCGCGGGCATGGCTTTGATCGCCGTCACGTCGGCGTATCGATTGAAGCGTCTGACTGCGTTCATGGATCCGTGGGCCGATCCGTTCAACTCGGGCTTTCAGCTCACGCAGTCGTTGATCGCCATCGGTCGCGGCGAGTTGTTCGGCGTGGGTCTGGGTTCGAGCGTGCAGAAACTTTTCTACCTGCCCGAGGCGCACACCGACTTCGTGTTCGCGGTGCTTGCGGAAGAGCTCGGCCTGGTCGGCGTGATCTTCACGCTGGCGCTGTTCGTCCTGCTGGTGTGGCGCAGCTTCTACATCTCGCGCCTCGCCGCCGAGGCTGGCCTGGCATTTCAGGCGTACTGCGCGGCTGCGTTCGGCATCTGGTTGGCGCTGCAGACCTTCATCAACGTCGGCGTGAACATGGGCATTCTGCCGACCAAGGGTCTGACCCTGCCGCTCATGTCTTATGGCGGTTCGAGCGTCATGGTGACGCTCGGCTGGCTGGGTTTCCTGATGCGCATTCATCACGAAGCGAGCACCTCGGGTCGGCTCGCCGTGTCGCGGTCCCCGGCGGGGAGTTCGCCGCGTCGTCCTGCTCGCCGCGAGCGAGAGGAGAGTGACGAATGAAGCGCCCAATGAAACAGACTGTGCTGATCATGGCGGGCGGAACGGGCGGGCATGTGTTCCCGGCGCTCGCGGCCGCTCGCGTGCTGCGCGAACGGGGCTTCGAGCCCGTGTGGCTCGGTACGAAAAAAGGTCTCGAAGCCAAACTCGTGCCGCCGGCGCAAATCGAGATCGAGTGGATCTCGATGAGCGGGCTGCGTGGCAAAGGCGTGGCGACGCTGTTGCTCGCACCGTTCAAAGTGGCGCAGTCGATCTGGCAGAGCTTGCAAGTGATGCGTCGTCGTAAGCCCGTCGTCGTGCTCGGCTGCGGTGGTTTCGTGGCGGGCCCGGGTGGCGTCGCCGCGTGGCTCACGGGTCGGCCACTGATCATTCACGAACAGAACGCGGTCGCCGGCATGACCAATCGCATGCTTGCGAAGCTGTCGCGTCGCGTGCTCGAAGCATTCCCGAAGAGTTTCCCGTCGGGCACGCATGCCGAGCAGGTGGGCAATCCGGTGCGACGTGAGATTGCATCGATTGCTTCGCCCGAGCAGCGCTTCGCCGATCGCCAGGGGCCGATTCGTTTGCTGATCATCGGCGGCAGCCAGGGCGCGATGAAGCTCAATGCCACCGTGCCGGCTGCGCTCGCGACCATCGATGCAGCGTCGCGGCCAGTCGTGATTCATCAGGCTGGCGAACGTCACCTGCAACTGGTGCGGGAAACGTATGAGAAGCACGGCGTGCAGGCCGACATTCGCGCCTTCATCACTGACATGGCCGAAGCGTATAGCTGGGCCGACGTAGTGGTGTGTCGTTCCGGCGCGATGACGGTGTCGGAGTTGGCGGCCGCGGGCTTGCCGGCGATCTTCGTGCCGTTCGCAGCGGCCGTGGACGACCATCAAACACTGAACGCGAAGTTCCTGGTGGATGCGCAGGCGGGCATCTCGATCGCCGAGCGCGATCTGTCGCCGGAACGTCTCGCGCAAGAGTTGAACAAATTGTTGAGCGGCGGACGGGAGCAACTGAAAGCGATGGCGATGCGCGCCCGCTCGGTTGCGATCACCGATGCCGACGTGCGTCTCGCCGACGCATGCGTGGCTGCCGCGGGAGGTGTCGCATGATGAAAGATCGCATGCGTCGCATTCATTGCATTCATTTCGTGGGCATTGGCGGCAGCGGCATGGGCGGCATCGCCGAAGTGCTGCTGAATCTCGGTTATCACGTGCAGGGGAGCGATCTGAAGCCGAACGCGGTCACGCAGCGGCTGGCGAAGCTGGGCGCGCAGATCAAGATCGGTCATGCGGCCGAGAACGTCGGCAAGGCTGACGTGCTGGTCGTTTCGACCGCCGTGCAAGCCGACAATCCCGAGGTCGTCGAAGCTAAATCGCGCCGTGTGCCTATCGTGCAGCGTGCGGTGATGTTGGGCGAGCTGATGCGGTTCCGTTACGCAGTCGCTGTCGCCGGCACGCACGGCAAGACCACGACGACCAGCATGGTCGCGTCGATTCTGGCCGAAGGCGGGCTCGATCCGACGTTCGTGATTGGCGGACGGCTGAAGAGCGCCGACAGCAACGCGCGCCTGGGCACCGGCAAATATCTGGTGGCCGAGGCCGACGAAAGCGATGCGTCGTTCATGCATCTGCAACCGATGATCTCCATTGTCACCAATGTGGATAACGATCACCTCGGCACGCACGAGGGCGACTTCGAGCGCTTGAAGCAGAGCTTCGTCGATTTCCTGCACAACCTGCCGTTCTACGGCCTGGCCGTGGTTTGCGCGGACGATCCGATCGCGAAGAGCCTGCTCCCGCGGATCAATCGTCCGTTCGTGACTTACGGCATCGAAAGCGCAGACGCTGACGTCCGAGCGACGAAGATCGTGCGCCAGGGCGTGCAAACGTGCTTCGAAGTGCACCGTGCCGACGCTCGACCTTTGCAGGTGAAGTTGAATCTGCCCGGTACGCACAATGTGCTCAATTCGCTGGCGGCCATTGCCGTCGCCAAAGAGCTCGACGTGAGCGACACGGCTATCCAACGTGCGCTCGGATCCTTCCATGGCGTCGACCGGCGGCTGCAGCAGTACGGCGACGTTCAGACATCGGCAGGCAAGGTCACGATCATCGACGACTACGGTCACCACCCGACCGAGCTGGCGGCGACGCTCGAAGCCATCCGTCAGGGCTGGCCGAATCGACGCATCCTGCTGGCGTTCCAGCCGCATCGCTACTCGCGTACGCGAGATCTGCTCGATGACTTCGCACGTGTGCTGTCAGCCAACGCAGACGCATTGATCGTCACTGAAGTCTATGCAGCTGGCGAAGCGCCAATCGCAGGCGCCGACGGCAAGGCTATTTGCCGAGCCGTTCGTTCGCATGGCCGCGTCGAGCCGGTGTTCGTCGAGAAGATCGACGAGCTGCCTCGCGCGCTGATTCAAATCGCGCGTGACGGCGATGTGATCGTGACCATGGGCGCGGGCAGCATCGGCAGCCTGGCTCCCGAATTGGCGGGCGCGTTGACGACGTTATCCGCCGAGCGGAGGCAGCCGTGAACGCGTTGTCCCTGCCGCCCGATTTCGAAGCGCGCGTGAAGCGCAACGAACCGATGTCGAAGCACACGTCGTGGCACGTGGGCGGCCCGGCGGATTTGTTTTTCTCGCCGCTCGACGTGACCGACGTGTCCGGCTTCCTGCAGAGCCTGGAGCCAGGCACGCACGTGATGTGGGTGGGTCTGGGAAGCAATCTGCTGGTGCGCGACGGCGGCATTCGCGGCGCGGTGATCGAGACGCACGGCATCTTCGATGAGCTCGAACGTCGCAGTGACAACGAGGTGTGGTGCGGCAGCGGCGTCGCGTGCGCGAAGCTCGCCAAGCAATGCATCAAGTGGGGCCTCGGTCCTGCGGAGTTCTTTGCTGGCATTCCCGGCACGCTCGGTGGTGCATTGGCGATGAACGCGGGCGCATTCGGCGGGGAAACCTGGAATCACGTTGTCTCGGTTGCCGTGATCGATCGCAACGGTGTGCGCCGTGAGCGTCCCGCATCCGACTACACGATCGGGTATCGGCACGTGTCTGGCCCGAACGACGAATGGTTTCTGGGCGCGCTGCTGCGCTTCGAGCTGCGTCCCGGCGTGAGCAACGACGACATTCGTCAGCTGCTCGCGAAACGCAAGGCGACGCAGCCGATTCAAGAGTGGTCGTGCGGCTCGGTGTTCACCAATCCGCCGGGCAATCACGCCGCTCGCTTGATCGAAGCGTCCGGGTTGAAAGGTTTTCGCATCGGCGGCGCGCGAGTGTCCGAGATGCACGCGAACTTCATCGTCAACGACGGCACAGCGACGGCTGCAGACATCGAGCAGTTGATCCGTCACGTGCAACAGACGGTGGAACAAAAGCACGGTGTGCGACTCAACACAGAGGTGCGCATCGTGGGCGAGGTGAGTCATGGCTGAAACAAACAAGATCGGACCGAGGCGTGTCAGCAACGCGCGTGACTTCGGTCGCGTCGCCGTGTTGATGGGCGGCACCTCGTCCGAGCGCGAAGTGTCGCTGGACAGCGGCAGCAATTGTCTGGACGCGCTGAAGCGTCAGGGCGTCGATGCGTACAAGGTCGACGGCATCAAGGCGCTGGTCGACGAGTTGGTGAACAAGCGCTGCCAGCGCGTGTTCAACATCCTGCACGGTCACGCCGGCGGCGGCGAAGACGGCATCCTGCAAGGTTTGCTCGACGCGTTCGGCATTCCGTACACGGGCTCTGACGTGCTCGGCTCGGCCCTGACGATGGACAAGATCCGCACCAAACAAGTGTGGCTGTCACTCGGGTTGCCGACGCCGCGCTACGCGCGTCTGGCTCGGAATAGCGATGTGGAGAAGGCCGCGCGCGATCTCGGTCTGCCGGTGATCGTGAAGCCATCGTGCGAAGGGTCCAGCGTCGGTGTCACTCGCGTGTTCAAGGAAGCCGATCTGCCGAAGGCTGTCGCTCTGGCTGCGCAGTATCAGGGCGAGATGCTGATGGAACAGTTGGTCGTGGGTGACGAGCTGACCGTCGGCGTGCTCGGCGACACGGCGTTGCCGAGCATTCGCATCGTGCCGGCAGGCGAGTATTACGACTATCACGCCAAGTACAAAGCCGAGGACACGCAGTACATCTGCCCCGGCCTGCAAGGCGCTGCGGAAGATGAAATTCGTGCGCTCGCGTTGGAAGCATTCCGCACCGCCGGTTGCTATGGCTGGGGGCGCGTCGACGTGATGCGCGATCGCGCCAGCGGCAAGTTCTATTTGCTGGAAGTGAACACGGCGCCGGGCATGACCAGCCATTCGCTGGTGCCGAAGGCGGCGAAGGCGCTCGGTATCGAGTTCGACGAGTTGGTGTGGCGCGTGCTGGAAACGAGTCTGCCGCGCGACACTCAAGGAGCACCCCGCTCATGATGGGCACACGCAAGCGCAATCGTCGCAAGCCGGCGGGCGAGGGTCAGCTCGACCTCTTCGCACGCCTGCAGCCGTTGGTCACGTGGTTGACCGACGGCGGCTTGCGTCCCGTGCTTGGCGTGGTCGCATTGATGGTCGGGCTCGGCGTGATGACGTGGGGCCTGGTGGTCTCGTTCGATCGGCCGATTGGCAAAGTGGAAGTGGGCGGGCAATTTCAGCGCGTCGCGCCGTTGCAAATAGAAGAAGTGGTGGCGCCGTTTCGTGGCTCGGGCTTCCTTTCCGTCGATCTGGACGCATTACGCGCGGCATTGGAAACGATCCCTTGGGTGGATCGCGCGCGCGTCGAACGCAAATGGCCGAATGGCGTGCGCGTGTTCATCACCGAGCACGTGGCGGCGGCGCGCTGGGGCGAGTCTGGGTTGATGAACACACGGGGCGAACTGTTCTTGAACGATGCGCGACACATTCCGCAGGAGTTGCCGCAACTCGTGGGCCCGCCGGGCACGGAAGCGCAGGTCGCGAAGCTGTATCTCGACTCGTATCCACGTCTGCTGGGTGTGGGAATGCGGCTGACCAAAGTCGAGCTGGATGCGCGCGGCGCCTGGCAGTTGACCTTGGGCAACGACGTCATCGTGCGGCTCGGCCGGCAGGACGTGCCCGCCCGTTTGGAAAGATTTATCGCTGTGGCGAGCCCCGTGGTGGCGGCGCGCGCAGCTGAAGTTAGTTATGTAGATCTACGTTACAGCAATGGCTTCGCAGTCGGCTGGAACGTCCCTACCCGCGTCGCCCGCGACGCCGAGGAAGCTCGAGCCGATGGCTAGGAAGAATGACCGTAACTTGATCGTCGGCCTCGACATCGGCACCTCCAAGGTGGTCGCCATCGTCGGCGAGGTGAATCACGAAGGTCGCATCGAAGTGGTGGGCTTGGGCTCGCATCCTTCGCGCGGCCTGAAGCGCGGCGTGGTCGTGAACATCGAATCGACGGTGCAGTCGATTCAGCGCGCAGTGGAGGAAGCGGAGTTGATGGCCGGCTGCGAGATTCATTCGGTGTATGCCGGCATCGCCGGCAGCCACGTGCGCAGCTTGAATTCGCACGGCATCGTTGCGATTCGGAACAAAGAAGTGACGTCCGAGGACGTCGATCGCGTGATCGACGCGGCGCGCGCCGTCGCCATTCCGGCCGACCAGAAGATCCTGCACATCCTGCCGCAGGAGTTTTTGATCGACAGCCAGGAAGGCATTCGCGAGCCCATCGGCATGTCGGGCGTGCGACTGGAAGCGAAGGTGCACATCGTCACTGGTGCGGATAGCGCCGCGCAGAACATCGTGAAGTGCGTGCAGCGTTGTGGCTTGTCGGTCGAAGACATCGTGCTCGAGCAGCTCGCCTCGGCGTACTCGGTGCTTGCCGACGATGAGAAGGAGCTGGGCGTGTGCCTGGTGGATATCGGCGGCGGCACGACCGATCTCGCGGTGTTCTCGGGTGGCGCGATCCGTCACACCGCGGTGATTCCGATCGCGGGCGATCAGGTGACCAACGACATCGCGGTCAGCCTGCGCACCCCGACGCATCACGCCGAGGAGATCAAGATGAAGTTCGCCTGCGCGTTGTCGCAGCTCGCGAACTCGGACGAGACCATCGAAGTGCCGAGCGTGGGCGATCGTCCGCCGCGCCGGCTGGCGAGACAGACGCTCGCCGAAGTGGTCGAGCCTCGGTACGAAGAATTGTTTGCTTTGGTGCGCGAAGAGCTGCGCCGTTCCGGCTTCGAGGAAGTGATCGCCGCGGGCGTCGTGCTCACCGGCGGCAGCGCGAAGATGGAAGGCGCGGTCGAGCTCGCCGAAGAAGTGTTTCACATGCCGGTGCGCCTGGGGATTCCGCAACACATCACGGGTCTCGTGGATGTGGTGAGCAATCCGATCCATTCCACCGGCGTCGGCCTGCTGCTGTACGGCCGGGAGAATTATCTGCGCGGGCGTCGGGAGTTGCCGTTGAGCGGCAACGTCAGTGGCGCCTGGGATCGCATGAAAGCTTGGTTTCAAGGAAATTTTTGATGACCGAGACGAGATGCCATGGAACGGACACAAAAACGGGGATCGTTGGGGAAGGTGGTGAGCGCGGCGGGCCTCTGAACCGGCCGCGGCTCAAGTTGAAATTTGCTTTGTCTCGCTGACATTGAGGGGACTAACGATGTTTGTACTAGCTGATACAGAAAACCAGGGCGCAGTCATCAAAGTGATTGGCGTCGGCGGCGGCGGCGGAAACGCGGTCGCTCACATGATCCAGGCCGGTATCGAAGGCGTGGATTTCATTTGCATCAACACCGACGCGCAGGCGTTGAAACATTCCAAGGTGAAAGTCGGTCTGCAGATCGGCTGCAACATCACCAAGGGCCTCGGTGCGGGCGCGGATCCGGAAGTCGGCCGTCAGGCCGCGATGGAAGATCGCGATCGCATCATCGAAATGATCGAAGGCTCGGACATGCTGTTCATCACCGCCGGCATGGGCGGTGGCACCGGCACGGGCGCGGCTCCGGTCGTGGCGCAGGTCGCGAAGGAACTGGGCATCCTGACGGTCGCCGTGGTGACCCGGCCGTTCGAGATGGAAGGCAGCAAGCGGCATGGCTCCGCTGAGCGCGGCATCGCCGAGCTGAGCAAGCACGTCGACTCGCTGATCACCATTCCGAACCAGAAGCTGCTGACCGTGCTGGGCGGCGACGTGACGCTGCTAGATGCGTTCAAGGCGGCCAACCAGGTGCTGCAGGGCGCGGTGCAGGGCATCGCCGAGCTGATCACCCGTCCCGGCATGATCAACGTCGACTTCGCCGACGTGCGCACCGTGATGGCTGAAACCGGCATGGCGATGATGGGCACGGGCGTGTCTCGCGGTGAAAACCGTGCGCGCGAAGCTGCTGAAGCCGCTGTTTCCAGCCCGCTGCTGGAAGATGTGAATTTGCAGGGCGCTCATGGCCTGCTGATCAACGTCACGGCCGGCATGGACTTGCGCACCAGCGAGTTCAGCATCGTCGGCGACACCGTGAAGCAGTACGCTTCCGAGGACGCGAACGTGGTGGTGGGCTGCGTGATCGATCCGGAAATGCGCGAAGAAATCCGCGTGACCGTGGTCGCTACCGGCATCGGCCGTCCGAGCGCACACGTGCAGCAGCCGCAACAGGATACGCGCCGTATGACGGCGATTCCTGGTGGCCGCCGCGGCAGCGTGCCGACGCTGGACGACCTGCACGTGCCGACCTACATCCGCAACCAGCGCGATCCGCATGCGGGCCAGGCTCGCCGCGCGGTGGGCGATGGTCTGACGGCGGAGGACACGTCGATGCTGGATATTCCGGCGTTTTTGCGCCGGCAGGCCGATTGATGGGGAACGAAGCGATGAAGCGCGGCTGCTGATAAGCGGCGTTTCCGGCCACTTTTCGGTATTGGGGTCTCTATGGGCTACATAGGGAACATGCATGGTGCGCCTGGAACTTCGCCGTAGACTGGCAAGTCGATTCATCTAGTAGAGCGGTTGGGCCCTTTTTCGATGTAAGCAAAAGTAACGGCAAGTCAGAGGCTTGCCGTTGACTTGCTGGCAGTGTTAGGGTCTGCGCCGCCTGGAACCCCTCATGTTGCGACAACGTACCCTCAAGAACACCATCCGCGCGACCGGCGTCGGCCTCCACTCCGGGAAAAAAGTGCTGATGGTGCTGCGACCGGCGCCGGTAGACACCGGCGTTGTGTTCCGTCGCACCGACCTCAACGAGCCGGTGGACGTGCGCGCGTACGCCGAAAACGTCGGCGACACCATGCTCGGCACGTCCCTGTTCAACGGCGATGTACGGGTATCCACCGTGGAGCATCTGCTGTCGGCATTTGCCGGGCTCGGGCTCGACAATGCCTATGTGGACCTGTCCGCCGAAGAAGTCCCCATCATGGACGGCAGCGCCGGCCCGTTCGTGTTCCTGCTGCAGTCGGCCGGCATCGAGGAGCAGCCCGCGCCGAAACGTTTCGTGCGCATCCTGTCGCCGCTGGAAGTGCGCGACGGAGACAAGTGGGCTCGCTTCGACCCCTACAACGGTTTCAAGGTCAACATGGAGATCGAGTTCAACCACCCGGTCTTCAAAAAGCGCTCGCAGACCGCGTCGATGGATTTTTCCACGACGTCCTATTTGAAGGAGATCAGCCGCGCGCGCACGTTCGGCTTCATGCGCGATCTGGAATACATGCGCTCCAAGAACCTGGCGCTGGGCGGCACCATGGACAACGCCATCGTGCTCGATGAGTACCGCGTGCTCAACGAGGACGGCCTGCGCTACGAAGACGAGTTCGTGAAGCACAAGATCCTCGACGCCATCGGCGATCTGTACCTGCTCGGCAAGAGCCTGATCGGCGAATTCAGCGGCCACAAATCCGGCCACGCGCTCAACAATCAATTGGTGCGCAAGTTGATCAACTCGCCTAATGCTTGGGAGCCGGTGACGTTCGACGACGTCAAGGACTCGCCGATTTCGTACGTCCCCGCCGCTGCGATGGTATCGGCCTGATCGGCCGTTCAGCGCGTAAAACCTCCTCAGAGCTGAGATAAGTCGCGCGGCTTCCTGCCAACGCGAACTTTTACTTTTGTGACCTGTTTCTCGCTATCGGCCGAAACGGAACTATTTAACACTTCCAACAACCGGGCCTGGGCATATCGAATCTGTGGGCACCAGGCTGCCGAATCCGCCAGCACGACGAGGGTGTCGCCGCGGCAACTCGCTGACACGACATGATCTTTTTCGGGCCCGGTGAGCGCGGCCCGGATCCGGTCGGTGAGCTCGATATGCGCGGCGACGCGTTGTTCCAGCTGCGCGAATAACGGGCCAACTGTTTCGCCCAGCGGCTTGAAACGATCAGTCATACCCTGAAAGCCACATTCTGGGCGACAGGCGCTTGATCTTTGTACGTTGCGTTATGCATATTCCAGCCACTGTTAAGGGCAAACCCGTCGAAAGGCGGGGACGCAAAGCCACCGGTCTACGGCAGCAGGGCACGCGAGTGATGCGGGCCGCGCCACGATAGCGGGGTTGCCAGGATGTACAACACGAATATTCGGTTCTACGTCCACCGCAGTTCTGCTCGAGCCAGGCCAATGGCTTTAGTCGTCGCGAACCTTGTCGCTGGAAGCGTGCAGGTTCAAGGCGGGGGTGAACGTATTGTCGTGCCGCTGGCGGAAGTCGGCTGTTTAGGGCGCGAAAGAGAGAAGGTAGTGATCCAATGAACGTCATCGTGTTCTCCAAGCGCTTCGGCAAGGCTCATCAGTTCGAGCTTGGCCGTCCGTTGGCGATGACGGTGACGATTGCGGCCGTGGTGTTGGTGCTGAGCGGCGTGCTGTTCGCCGGCATCCAGCTGGGTCGCAGCGGCTTGATGAGCAACCCGGCCGCGCAGGTGACCGAGTGGGGCGGCAAGCTCGAGCAACAGCGGCTCGAAATCGCCAACGCCCGGCGCGACGTGCAGGAACGGCTCGATGCGCTCACCAGCCGCGTCGGCCAGATGAATGCTCATGTGATCCGGCTCGACGCCCTGGGCCGCCGGCTCACCGAAATGGCCAACCTGGACAAGGGCGAGTTCAATTTCGATAGCGAGCCCGCCGTCGGCGGTCCCGAGGGCCTGGTGGAAAGCGCCACTGTCGCCGCGCCCGAGCTCACCGCCATGCTCGACAACCTGAACAACCAGATCCGCGACCGCGAGCGCCAGCTGAGCGTGCTGGAAAGCATGATTTCCACACGCAACCTGAGCCGCCAGGTGGTGCCGGACGGCCGGCCCGTGCTGCAGGGCTGGATTTCCTCACACTTCGGCTATCGCGCCGATCCGTTCACCGGCCGCAACGCCTATCACCGTGGCATCGATTTCGCCGGCCCGGCCGGTTCGCAGGTCGTGGCGGTCGCTTCGGGTGTGGTCACCTATTCCAAGGACCGCTTCGGCTACGGCCGGACGGTCGAGATCAATCACGGCAACGGCTACGTCACCCGCTATGCGCACAATCAGAAGGCGCTGGTGCAGGTCGGCGACACCGTCCAGAAAGGCCAGCCCATCGCCCTGATGGGGTCCACCGGCCGCTCCACCGGCCCGCACCTGCACTTCGAAGTGCTCAAGCAGGGCCGTGCCGTGGATCCGATGACGTTCGTCCGCCGCTAAAAAACGCCTACCTGGCTTGTTTTGGGGCGGGACGCCCCCAAGCCTCCCGCGGCCTGGCGTTCAATGGCGAGACCTTAATTAGAGTCGCCGGGCGCGCGTGTACAATAACGGGCTTTTCCAAACGCCCCACCCCGGAGTTTCAGCGTGGCGAATTGGCTGACCCAGCTGTTCGGCAGTCGCAATCAGCGGCTTTTGAACGGCTATTCACGGATCGTCGACAAGACCAACGCCCTGGAAGAGTCCTTCCGGGCCTTGTCCGACGAGCAATTGCAGGCCAAGACGGGCGAGTTCCGTCAGCTGCTCGAGCAGGGCAAGACGCTCGATGACATTGCACCCCAAGCTTTTGCGGCCACTCGCGAAGCCGCGCGCCGCGTGCTGGGCATGCGGCACTTCGACGTGCAGCTCATCGGTGGCTCGGCGCTGCATCAAGGGAAGATCGCCGAAATGCGCACCGGCGAAGGCAAGACGCTGGTCGCGACTCTTGCGGCTTATCTGAACGCGCTGCCCGCCAAGGGCGTGCACGTGGTCACGGTCAACGAATACCTGGCTTCGCGTGACGCGGAGTGGATGGGCAGGGTTTACCGCTTCCTCGGCCTGACTGTCGGTGTGATCAAGAGCGGCCAGAGCTCGGAAGAAAAGCGCGCCGCCTACGCCTGCGACATCACTTACGGCACCAACAACGAGTTCGGCTTCGACTATCTGCGTGACAATCTCGCGTTCCGCCTGGAGGACCGCGTGCAGCGTGCGCTCACGTACGCCATCGTCGATGAAGTGGACTCCATCCTGATCGACGAAGCCCGCACACCGCTGATCATCTCCGGCCCGGCCGAAGAAAGCACCGAGCTGTATCTGAGGATCAACGAGCTGGCGCCGAGGCTGAAGCGGCAGGAAAGCGAGGAAGGCGAGGGCGACTACTGGGCGGACGAAAAAACGCGCCAGGTCCATCTGTCCGACGCCGGCCACGAGCATGCCGAGCAGCTGATCGCCGAAGCCGGTTTGTTACAGCCGGGCGAGAGCCTGTACGACGCGGCCAACATCCGCATCATGCATCACTTGAACGCGGCGCTGCGCGCGCATGCGTTGTATCACCGCGATGTCGAATACATCGTCCGCAACGGCGAAGTGGTCATCGTCGACGAGTTCACCGGCCGCACCATGCCGGGCCGCCGCTGGTCCGATGGTTTGCATCAGGCCATCGAGGCCAAGGAGCGCGTGCGGGTTCGCGAAGAGAACCAGACCGTCGCGTCCATCACCTTCCAGAACTACTTCCGCATGTATTCGAAGCTGGCCGGCATGACCGGCACGGCCGATACCGAAGCATTCGAATTCCAGTCGATCTACGGCCTGGAAGTGGTGGTCATTCCCACCAACCGGCCGATGGTGCGCAAGGACCATCCCGACTTCGTGTATCTCACGCAGAAGGACAAGTTCGAAGCCATCATCGAAGACATCCGCGACTGCGTGACGCGCGGCCAGCCCGCGCTGGTCGGCACGACGTCCATCGAAACTTCCGAGCTGCTGTCCAAGCTGCTCGAAAAAGAAAAGATTCCGCACCAGGTGCTGAACGCCAAACAGCACGAGCGCGAGGCCATGATCGTCGCGCAGGCAGGTCGGCCCGGCGCTGTGACCATCGCCACCAACATGGCCGGCCGCGGCACCGACATCGTGCTCGGCGGCAATCTCGAAGTCGAATTGCAGGGAATGGGTGAGGTCGACGAAGCCACTAAGGCTCGCGTGCGCGAGGAGTGGAAGGCGCGTCACGAAGCCGTGCTCGCCGCCGGCGGCTTGCACATCGTCGGCACGGAACGTCACGAATCACGTCGTATCGACAACCAGCTGCGCGGCCGTTCCGGCCGTCAGGGCGACGCGGGTTCGAGCCGTTTCTAT
>NZ_DASWTF010000040.1:0-160759 GCF_036402275.1 Steroidobacter sp.
TCGATCATTTCAAACAGCTGCTGACCGGGATGACGAACGACGTGCAGGCCCGCATCGGCGAGCTGCCGCTGCTGAGCGAGGCCGAGCGGCATCGTCTGCTCTATGAGATGAATGTGACCGATGCGCCGTATCCCCAGGATCAGTGCGTGCATCAGTTGTTCGAGGCGCAAGTCGAGCGTACGCCGGAGCAGGTGGCGGTGGTGTTCGAAGGCGCCTCGCTACGGTATCGCGAGCTGAACGAGCGAGCGAACCGGCTGGCGCATTATCTGCGGGCCCAAGGGGTGGGTCCGGATTGTTTGGTAGGGATTTGCGTCGAGCGAAGTCTGGAGATGGTGGTGGGCGTGCTCGCGATCCTGAAGGCTGGCGGCGCCTATGTGCCGCTGGATCCGAGCTATCCCAAGGAGCGCCTGGCGTACATGCTGTCGGATGCGGCGCCGACGGTGTTGCTCACGCAGCGCTCATTATTACAAGTGTTATCCGAGGCGAGCGTGGTGCTGTGTCTGGATGCGGCCGAGCAGGAGCTCGACGCCTATCCAGGCACGAATCCCGTGCCGCTCGCGCAGCCACGGCATCTGGCGTATGTGATCTACACCTCCGGCTCCACCGGACAACCCAAGGGCGTGATGGTCGAGCACGCGCAAGTCACTCGGCTGTTTGACGCCACGCGCGAGCAGTTCAAGTTCACTGCGAGCGACGTGTGGCCACTGTTTCATTCAGTGGCCTTCGATTTCTCCGTGTGGGAGATCTGGGGCGCGCTGCTCCATGGCGGGCAGCTGTCGATCGTGCCGCAAGCACTCACGCGCGATCCGGAAGGATTCTGGAAGATGCTGTGCGAACAGGGCGTAACGGTGCTCAATCAGACTCCGGGCGCATTTCGGCAGCTACTGGCGGCACAAGGTTCACGGCCGCATTCGCTGCGTACGGTGATCTTTGGCGGAGAGGCGCTGGACGTGTCGCTGCTGAAGCCGTGGTTCGAGCGAGCGCTCAATGCGGGCACGCGACTGGTGAACATGTATGGCATCACCGAGACGACGGTGCACGTCACGTACAAAGAGATCGAGCCTGCCGAGGCACGGCTCTCCCGAGCAAGTCCGATCGGCCGGCGCATTGCGGATCTACAAGTGTATGTGCTGGATGCGCAGCGCCAGCCTGTGCCGGTGGGCTTGGCCGGTGAGCTGTACGTGGGCGGTGCTGGCGTGGCGCGTGGCTACTGGCGTCGCGCGACGCTCACTGCGGAGCGCTTCATCGACAGCCCGTTCAATCCCGGAGAGCGACTGTACAAGACAGGAGATCTGGCGCGCTACCTGCCGGACGGGAACCTCGAATATCTCGGCCGTAACGACGATCAAGTGAAGATCCGTGGTTTTCGCATCGAGTTGGGTGAGATCGAGGCGGCTCTGCGCGCTCAGCCGCAGGTGCGCGAAGCGGTGGTGTTGGCGCGTGAGGATGCGCCTGGCGACAAGCGTCTGGTTGCGTATGTGACGCGAGCAAAGGAGTCGGCTGCACTCGACGTCGAGCCGCTGCGTGCTGCCCTGGCGGCGAAGTTGCCGGAGTACATGGTGCCGGCATTGTTCGTGGTGCTGGATGAAGTGCCGCTGACATCGAGCGGCAAGATCGACAAGAAGGCTTTGCCGGCGCCGGATGCGAGCTCGCTTGCGATCGAATATGTAGCCCCGCGGACGCAAACGGAAAGCAAACTGATCGAGCTCTGCGCGCAGTTGTTGCAACTGAAGCTGGAAGAGATCAGTACCTCGGCCAATTTCTTTGCACTGGGCGGACACTCGCTGCTGGTCATGCAACTGGTAGCGTTGCTGCGGCAGGCCGGTCTGAAGGCGGACGTGAAGACAATATACGGCGCCGCTAGTTTGCGTGACTTGGCGGCTGCGTTGGACGAGGCAGACTCCGCGGGTCATGGTTCGTTCAGTGCGCCCCTTAATCTGATTCCGCCGGCGTGCGATCGCATCGAGCCGAACATGCTGCCGCTGGTCAGTTTGAGCGAGCAGGAGATCGAGCGGATTGTGGCCACCGTACCTGGCGGTGCCAAGAACGTCCAAGACATCTATCCGCTGGCGCCGCTGCAAGAAGGGCTGCTTTTTTTCCATCTGCTGCATCGACAAAACGACCCTTATGTCGTGCCCACGTTGTTCTGTGTAGAGAACCGCGTCCGGTTCGATGCCCTCAAGGACGCCGTACAACAAGTGATCGATCGTCACGATGTGTTGAGAACGGCGGTGCTGTCGGAGAATGTCTCCACGCCGGTGCAGGTGGTGTACCGGCATGCCGATCTGCCGATCGAGACGCTCGAGCTGGATCCCGCGCGGGATGCGATGAGCCAGATGCAGGCCCGGTTCGATGAACCCCAGGTCATGGATATTTCGCGGGCGCCGATGTTGCGAATCCGTGCAGCCAGGGATCCGCATTCTGAAAAGATCTATGTGCTGTTTCAGATTCATCATCTGATCGAAGACGTGACTTCGGCCAGCATTCTGGAGGCGGAGGTCCGGGCTTGTCTGGCCAGGCAGGCTGACCGGCTGGCAACGCCGGCTCTCTACCGGGAATTCGTGGCGCATGCGCTTCATCAGGCGCGGCACAGCGATGCGCAGACCTTCTTCAGGAAGATGCTTGGAGATGTGACGGAGCCGACCGCGCCGTTCAACTTGTTGGATGTGCATGGGGACGGCACGGATATCGCCGAGGCCCAAAAGTCACTCGATCGCGCTCTGGCGAGGCGCATCAGACAAGTAGCACGGCAACGCAAATGCAGCCCGGCGATCCTGTTTCATACAGCGTGGGCGCTGGTGGTCGCCGCCTGCAGCGGCAGAAGCGATGTGGTGTTCGGCACCGTTCTGTCGGGGCGCTTGCAGGGCGCCAGCGGCGTGCAGCAAATGCTGGGCATGTTCATCAACACATTGCCCTTGCGATTGCGTCTGGAGGGAATGAGTGTCGCGCAGATGGTGGAGCAGGTCGGGCATGCCTTGCGCGATCTGCTCCCTTACGAGCAGGTGCCTCTGTCGCTGGCACAGCAATGCAGCGGGCTGGCTGCGAATGCCTCGTTGTTCAGCGCGCTGTTCAATTATCGACACTCGCAGAGCGCCGCAGGCCGGTCGCTAGTCGATGCCCTCGATGTCATGTCTGGCGCGGAGGAGGCCGGGATCACGCTCATTCATTCTCAGGATAGGAGCAACTATCCGTTCAGTGCCTCGATCGATGACTCGGAACAGGATTTCTCGATTGAAGTGCAAGTCGATCGGAGCATCGATCCGAATCGTGTGATCGGCTATATCGAAACGGCGCTGGCCGGGATCGTCAGGGCGCTGCAAGAGCAGCCCGAAAAGTCGGTTCTGAGTCTGGCGGTGTTGCCGGCCTCGGAACGGCAGCATCTGCTGTATGACTTGAATGCCACCGATGCGCCGTATCCGCAGGATCAGTGCGTGCATCAGTTGTTCGAAGAGCAGGTGGAGCGCACGCCGGAGCACGTAGCGGTGGTGTTCGAGGGCGCCTCGCTGCGGTATCGCGAGCTGAACGAACGAGCGAACCGGCTGGCGCATTATCTGCGAGCCCAAGGGGTCGGCCCGGATTGTTTGGTGGGGATTTGCGTCGAGCGCAGTCTGGAGATGGTGGTGGGCGTGCTCGCGATCCTGAAGGCCGGCGGCGCCTATGTGCCACTGGATCCGAGCTATCCCAAGGAGCGCCTGGCGTACATGCTGTCGGACGCGGCCCCGAAGGTCTTGCTCACGCAGCGCTCATTAATAGGAGTGTTGCCTGAGGCGAGCGTGGTGCTGTGTCTGGATGCTGCCGAACAGGAGCTCGGGGCCTATCCAAGCATGAATCCCGTGCCGCTCGCGCAGCCCCGGCATCTGGCCTATGTGATCTACACCTCTGGCTCCACCGGACAGCCCAAGGGCGTGATGGTCGAGCATGCGCAAGTAGTCAACCACAACACGGCGATCTCGCGAGAACTGTCACTGACTCGGCAAGATCGCGTGCTGCAGTTTGCATCTTTGAGTTTCGACGCCGCAGTGGAAGAGATATTTCCTTCGCTGCAATCCGGCGCAACCCTGTATGTGAGAAACGGCGCCGAGTCCGTCGATGAGTTCTGCCGGGATCTGGTGCGTTGGCGGATCACCGTGCTCAATCTGCCCACTGCCTACTGGCGGGTGTGGGTCGACGCCCTGGATGGAAATCTGCTGGCCACGAGCCAGCTGAGAACGGTGGTCATAGGCGGCGACACTGCGCCGGGCAGCACCTTCAATCGTTGGATCGGCGCAGGTGGCGCCGCCATCGAGTGCTTGAATACCTACGGACCGACGGAGGCCACTGTAAGTGCGACCCTGCATCGGCTACCGAAAGTCGCCTGTGAGGGAAGCCTCCCCATCGGACGACCGATTGCGAACGTACATATTTATATATTGGACGAGCGCGGCGAACCCACGCCGATCGGTGTGAGCGGCGAAATCCACATCGGCGGAGCGGGTGTGGCGCGCGGCTACTTGAATCGCAGCGACTTGACCGCGCGTCGTTTCGTCGAGAACCGATTCAGCCGGAGAGCTGGCGCTCGTATGTACAAAACCGGCGATATGGGGCGCTATCTTGCCGACGGCAGCATCGAGTTCCTGGGACGCAACGACGATCAGGTGAAGGTTCGCGGGTTCCGCATCGAGCTGGGCGAGATCGAGTCAGTGTTGCGTGCGCAGCCGCGGGTACGTGAGGCGGTCGTGTTGGCGCGGGCGGATGTGCCTGGAGAGAAGCGTCTGGTCGCGTATGTGCTGGCTACAAAGGGCTCGGCCGCACCCAGTCCTGAGCAGCTGCGCGCTGCTGTGGCGGTGGCGTTGCCCGAGTACATGGTGCCTGCCGCGTACGTTGTCCTGGATGCTCTACCGCTGACGCCGAACGGCAAGGTGGATCGCAAGGCGCTCCCAGCCGTGGAGGGCGAAGCGTTCGGGCAGCAACACTACGAGCCTCCGGCAGGAGAGCTCGAACAGACTCTGGCGCGGATCTGGAGCGAGCTGCTCGGTGTGCAGCAGGTGGGACGGCGACACAGATTCTTCGAGCTGGGCGGTCACTCGCTGCTGATCGTGCAGCTGCTGTCTCGCCTGCGACAGCAGAATCTCGACATCGAAGTGCGCTCCGTTTTCGATGCACCGGAGTTGCAAGCCATGGCGGGCAAATTGCGCCGAATAACCGCCGACCGCTACATAGATCAAATGATCTCGATTCGCGCCGGTAGTGAACGACGACGCCCGCTATTCATGATTCACGACGTGAGCGGCGAAGCGCTGCCCTACGAGCGTCTTTCCCGTTTTCTGGATGCGGATCTGCCGATCTATGGAATACGAGTGGATCATGACTTCGTCCACGGCGCGGTGACCATTCAGGAGTTGGCGGCCCGCTATGTAGGCTTGATCCGTCGCGTTCAGCCCGAGGGTCCCTATCGCCTGGCCGGCTGGTCTCTGGGCGGCGATCTCGCCTACGAAATGGCATATCAGCTGCTTGGGCGGGATGAACGGGTGGAGTTCGTCGGGTTGATCGATAGCTTTGCCGTCCAGGAGGCGGTCGAGCCGCGAGCGCTCGTCGAGGCCATTGCCGAGTGCCGTTCCCGCGGCTGGCTTGCGCACACGCTTGGGTCTGCAGATATCGAACGGGCTTTGTCATCGAGCTTGAATCTGGCCCAGGCCCTGCAAAGCTACCGTCCGTCAGCCCTGCCGGCTCCCGTACATCTTTTTACAGCGCAACCGGACCCCGAAGCGGATCCGTCGCATGGCTGGAAAACGTTGCTCGGAGCAAACCTCACGACCGAAGTCATCGGTGGCGATCACTTCAGCATCATGCTGGAAGACGCACACCTCGAAACACTCGGAGCCGCTCTTTCGCGGTGTCTGAGTCACATCGAGTCCGATCCGCCGCCGGCGCCCGGATCTTACAAGGCCGCGGTGTCCATTCAGACAGGACGTAGCGGGGCGATCACCGTGTTTTGCGTGCCCGGGGCCGGTGCGAACGTAACATCGTTTCTACCACTGACAGATGCACTTGGCTCCACGTGCAATGTCATTGGCCTGCGGGCGCGCGGGCACGATAGCGGGTCGATTCCGCATACCTCGGTGGAAGCAGCGGCTAAAGCGTACTTGCGCGAGCTGCGCGAGATGAAACTGCGTGGTCCGTGCTATCTGCTCGGTCATTCCTTCGGCGGGTGGATCGCATTCGAAATGGCCAGGCAGTTGTCCGTGGCCGGCGACAGTGTGGCGCCTGTGATATTGGTGGACACCGAGGTCCCGGGTCTGTTCCGGCGAGCCGGCCGGCTCGAAGCCCTGCGCCGATTTGTCGCCGTGGTGGAAATGGATATCGGGCGCAGTCTGCAGCTGCAATTCGAGGAACTTATGTTCCTGGACGAACGAGCGCAGCTCCAACGCCTGCTGCGTCAGTTGACCGCGAGCAAAGTGCTACCCGTCAGAACCACGTTCGAGACACTGAGCAATATCATTCGCGTGTTCGAGTCTCATCTCAACACGGGTTACCTGCCGGCAACGCGCTTTGACGGAGTCATTCTACGGATCAACGCCGAGCGACAATCCGCAGACGACGTGTCATACCGCATCGAAGAGCCTGGCGCCGCCAAAACGTGGTCGGACTACGCCGCTGAGGTCATTACGGTCACCCTCAGCGGCGCCAATCACATGTCTATTTTGAAAGCGCCGCACGTGGGCGGCGTGGCGGCCGAGATCGAAGCTGTGTGGCCAGCTTCGATCGACCGTCATGCGTCGCTAGTTCCGGAGTAGCGCAACCGCCGGCTTCAGCGTCATCGCAATCCACGCCTGTCGCGCGCCGGCGAGTGCGGCGATCGCCAACGCGGCCAACGGTGCGAGCGCCAAGGCCCAAAGGGCCAGCGGCGACCATTCCGTATAAGCCGCCAGATAGCGTGTGATCGCGAGCGCGGCCAGCGGCAGGCCGATGACCACCGACCAGAGGATGACGGCGCCGATCTCTTTGGCAACCAGCTTGGCGATCTGGCGGCGGCGGGTGCCGAACAGCTTGCGTAACGCGATTTCCTTGGTGCGACGTTGCACGGCATCGGCCGCGAGCACATAAACGCCGAAGGCCGCGATCACCATCGTGATGGCTGTCGAGAGCCCCAGCAGCTTGGCGAGACGGGCATCGTCCGCGTAGTTCGCGGCGTAGATCTCTCTGGCCGGCTTTATTTCCAGAACCGAGTTGGGGAAGTATTGGGGCCAGACTTCCCGGGCCGCGCGCTCCGCATCGGCAATCGAGCCGCGCGCACGGATCGTCAATGTTCCGTCCCATCCGGCGCCGCTTCCCGACAATTCATACGCTACGGCGCCCGGTTTCTCGCGCAGCGAATAAAAGCGAACTTCGGGCGCGATGCCTACGATACGTTTGGTGATGACCACGGGCTCTTCTTCGACCACAGTCTTGAACAGCAGCGGCTGATCGAGCGCCTCTTCCGGAGAAGAGAAGCCGAGTTGGCGCGCGGCGAGCGCGTTCAGCACGATGGGAGCCGCGTCCGCTTCCTTGTCGATAGCCGGGTCGAACAATCGGCCCGCCGTCGGTCTGATGCCGTATTCTTCGAAGAAGCTGGCGCTGACCGATTTTACGTCGATGGTGACGGCTTCCCGACCTTCGCGCTGGATCTCGGTGCTCCACAACTCCTGAGACCGCCCCACCGGATCGTTCGACACCGCGATGCCAGCGACTTCGGGTCGCTGCGAGAGCGCTGCCATGAGGCCACGCGCTTTTTCATCTCGCGCCGAGACTCCCTTGGGCAGGTCGAAGACCGCCAACGATGACGGATCGAAGCCGGGCGACGCATTGGTGGCGAAGCGGGCTTGCCAGGAGATCGCCAGCGTGAAACTGGCGAGCCCGATCGCGGCGGACACTTGCAACACCGACAATACCTGGCGCAGGCGTTTGCTACGCAGAGTTTCGGTATCGGGCCGTCCCATCAGCATCAGCGAGGGCCGCACGCCGAAGGCGATCCATGCAGGGTAGAGCGCGGTCGTCAGACCGAGGATCAAGCCGAGCCCCAGGGCGGTGCCAAGATTTGCGACCGACAGCATGCTGCCCAGATTGCGGTTCATCAGTTCCGCGAAGACCGGCAGGCAAATCCAGGCCAGCACGAATCCCGTCGCGGTCGCCAACATGGAAACGAGCAACGATTCGGCGCTGAACTGCAGCGCCAGGCGCTTATTGCTTGCTCCGAGCACTTTACGCATCGCGACCTCGCGTTGGCGGCGAACCACTCGAATGGTCGTGAGGTTGATATAGTTGACCGCGGCGAGCGCAAGGATGAGCACGGCGATTGCGACGAGGCCGGCGACGACGGTGGAGTCGCCGCGATCGACCGGCAGAGACAGGAAATTGGTCGCTACTTCGTTATCGAAGTAAGCGTCACGCAGCGGAGACAACTTGATATCGCTGATGGACCGATTGCCGAGTCGTTCCTTTTGCTCCGGAGCAATCGATTGCGCGTGTGGTGACTGGTCGAAGGCTTGTTGTAAGACGGCCTCGACGGCAGCCAACGAGGCGCCGGGTTGCAAGCGGACCAGCAAATAGCCGGGCCATTGAGACTGCCCGAGCAACTCATCGCGCATCTCCTGCGGCACTAGCGCGAGGTGCGGACCGCTCAGAGTCTCGAACGGAATGGTTGTATTGTGCGGCGGATTGGCCAGGATCGCGGCGATCCGCGCGGTGCTGCGGTTCTCGTCCACCGCGCTCAAGCGCAACAGCATCGTCTTGCCCAGCACGTCGGAAGTGCCGAACAGACGTATCGCGGTGCTCTCCGTGATCGCGATGGTATCCGGCCGCGACAGCGCTTCGTTCAGGTCGCCTGCGATCGCCTGCAGTCCCATGAGTTCGGCAAAGCCGGGCAACGCCGTCAGGCTGCCGAGCTTGCGCAGCTGGCCGTCCACCTCGACCGTGAGTGGAAACCAGCCGACATAACCGCTTGCGTTGCTCACGCCTGGAGCGGTCTTGGCAGCCGTGAGCAACAACAGCGGAGCTTGATCGTACCAAGGCGCGCCGAGCTCGAGATTATCCCGCTGCTTGACGATATAGACGTTGTCGACGTCCGGCACATGCGAGTTGTACTGCCAGCAGTAGCGCGCATAACTCAGTAACAGCAGGCAGACGCCCAACCCGACGCCCAGTCCCAGGATCGAGACCAGCGAGTACACCGGGTCCTTGGCGAGAATGCGCAGACCGACGCGGAAGTCTTGAAGTTTCATGGCAGCTCCGGTGTCAGATAGCCGCCGTGGCTGTGGCCACCTCTGCGATCGCTCCATCGAGCAGACCGACCGTGCGCGAAGCGCGCGCCGCGTGTGTCGGTGAATGCGTGACCATCACGATGGTCGTGCCTTCCTCGTTGATCTGCTGAAGAATGCGCATGACCTCTTCGCCATGGGCGGTATCGAGATTGCCGGTCGGTTCGTCGGCCAGCAGCACGGCCGGCTTGTAAACCAGCGCGCGAGCGATGGCCACGCGTTGCTGTTGTCCGCCTGAGAGCTGCGAAGGACGATGCTTGGCGCGATGGGCGATCCCAAGTTTGTCGAGCATGTGCGCGGCGCGCTCGCGGCGCTCTTTCGCCGGCACATCGGAGTATTCCAGGGCCAGCTCGACGTTCTCATCGACGCTCAGCTCTTCGATAAGATTGAAACTCTGGAAGATGAAGCCGATTCGCCCCCGCCGCAGTTCGCTCAGCTTCGCTTCGCTCCAGCCAGCGACGTTCTTGCCTTCGAACCAATACTCGCCGCCGTCGGGCACGTCGAGCATGCCGAGAATCGACAGCAAGGTCGACTTGCCGCAACCCGACGGTCCGGTCACGGCCACGTACTCGCCGGCTTCGATCTGCAGGTTGATGTTGTTCAGCGCCGTCGTGACGACTTCTCCACCGGTGAATTTCTTGGTGGTATTGAGCAGCTTGATCAAGGTTCCTCCATGGATCTTTATTGGGCTATCTGCAAGCGGTCGGCATCGCCGAACGCAGCATATGTCGAGACGATCACCCGCTCGCCGGCCGCCAGGTCGGAAATCACTTCGACCTGGCTGGTGTTGCGACGGCCGATACGAATCTTTCGACGTTCGGCCGAGCCTCCATCCTCAGTCAGCACGAATGCCCAGGCGCCGCCGGTGTCGGCCAGGAACGCGTCGTTGGGCAGGATCAGCGCCGGTCTGGCGCTGCCCAGGGTAATGCGCAGTTCCGCGCTCTGGCCGGGACTCATTTCCGCTGGCGCGTCGCCGGTGAACAGCAATTCAGCCGAGAACCGGCCATCCTTGATCTGGGGGAACACGCGGCTGACCGCCACCGGATACTGGCGAGCGTTGACGTTCACCAAGCCTTCTTTGCCGGGCAGCACGCTGCCCAGGAAAAATTCGTCGATCTGCGCCGTCAGCTTGAACTGGCTGGGATCGTCGATGCGGCCGACGCGTTGCTCCGCTTTGACGATTTCGCCCAACTGCAACCGAAAGTCAGTGAGCCGGCCCGCGATCGGCGCGCGCACCGCCAGCGCGTCGATCGACTCGTTGACGACCTTCAGGCCGGCATCCAGTTGCTGGATGGCTTGCTCCATTTGCCTCACGCCGTCCTGCTTGATGCGCAGCTCGATCGCGGCGCGTCTTTTTTCATCAGCAAGCGCTCGCCGCTGCTGCTCGACGCGATCGCGAATGTCTTCGAAGTCGGCCACGGAGATCACACCGGTTTCCACCAACGAGGTGCTCCGTGTGTATTGCCGCTCGGCCTGAGCAAGCGCGAAATCGAGCTCGAGCAGACGGCGCTGATGCTCGGTCTGGCTGGTTTCGACCAGCACGCGCAGCTCGGACAGATTGGAAATCTGTTGGGCACGATCCGCTTCACGCGCCACCAGGTCCAGACGCCGCTGTGGATTCGAGAGGCGGAACAGCAGCGCGCCTTTTGCGACCTGCGCGCCGTCGTTGACCAGGATTTCTTCGACGCGGCCGGATTCGAGCACGTCGAGCATGATCGTATGCAACGGCTCCGCCCGGGCGCGCACCACGACGTCGTTGTGAAACATTCCTTGTTGGACCGTTGCAATCCGGAGATCGCTTCGAGCAACCCGCAGGCCGTGCGGTAATAGCTGATAGATGACGGCGAGACCGGCCAAGAGCAACAGGGCGCCGGCCCCCCAGACAGGATAATTCGGACGCCGCTTCGGCAACGGCTGGTCCATGGCCGCGCCAGTCACTCGGGCCCCGAGCGGCTCGCTCTGCTGGGTTTCGACGACCTTAAGCGCCATCGGCAGACCTTGCGGGCGCAGCATGTTTCGATCGTGCCGATGGC
The DNA here is from genome assembly GCF_036402275.1 of Steroidobacter sp. NCBI lineage: Bacteria > Pseudomonadati > Pseudomonadota > Gammaproteobacteria > Steroidobacterales > Steroidobacteraceae > Steroidobacter > Steroidobacter sp. The sequence continues at coordinate 11,306 of NZ_DASWTF010000040.1, forward strand.
CGGGGTGACCCCGGTGGCCCGAGCGTGCAAATGACGGCGAAGATAGCCTCGCCTCCCTGTCCGTGTAGCGTTGTCACCTTATCCCTAACTACTTCGCCAGACGGCAATCGGGTTGCCGGCTGGCTCGTCCGCCACGATGGTCGCGACCACCGCGGGTGTGCCTCGCCTTGGGTGAAGGCTAACCGATTCCAGCCCGGTGCGCATCTAGGTCTGACGCACACGATTCGCCCGCCTGCAGCCACTGTTGTCATGTCTATCCCGGCGGCCGGCAATTCCTGCGCGGACCGGTCCGCCGACGGTTGCACGTGACGGAAAAAATGTGTAGAAACTTCGGCCTGGTCTGACATTCAGGATGTTGTTCCGGTCGTTGCCTAGCAGGGAAGCACTATGCGGGAGCGAACAGCGCTGAGCCATGACGGCTGCACGCTGCGATATGGCTACTGCGATCAGGCGCCAGGTAAGCCCTGGATCGCGCTCATCATTCCATTCGGTCTCAACGTCGACGTCGCGCGCGCGTTCTTCGACTTCTTCGCTGCCGACTACAACATCCTCACGTGGGAGGCTCGGCTCATCCTCGAGCCGCCGGAACGGACCATCGCCGCCGGCGAGTTGACGATCGGAAATCACGTTGCGGATCTGTTTGCAGTGCTGGATGCCTGCAACGTCGAGCGAGCCACGCTCGTCGGATATTGCTCCGGTGCTGGTATCGCGCTCGCGGCGCTGGAGGCGAGCCCGCAGCGGTTCGACGATCTGGTGCTGGTGAACGGCGAATACACGCTCCTCAAAGAGCCATCGTGCGTCACCCAGTTCGGCAGCGACATCGATACCATCCTCACGTTGGCCTCGCGGGATCTCAAGACCGCGCAGCTGATCCTCGATCGGATGCGGTCCATTCTCGAAGAAATGTCGAGCGGCAAGCGCTCCTCTAACGGTCGCGCGCCGCCGAGCGGGATCCATGTGCCGTTCTCGAAACCACATTATTTCCATCGTTACGCGCTCAACTATCTCTCGTATCGCGCGACGGACTTCCTGACGCTCGCGAGCGCCGTGCGCCGTCGGACATTGTTGATCTCCGGCGAGTCCGATATGCAGACCAATGTCACCAGCTCACGGAAGATCCAACGTTGCATTGCTGGCTCGAAGCTGCGGGTGGAGCCGAATGGCGATCATTACGAGCTGCTGCGACACGGCTCGTCCACGCTCGCTCAGGTGCGCAGTTTCCTGTCCGCCTCGGAGGGTGGTCATCGTGCATAGCCCCGGCACGAGCCCGGTCATCCATCTTGCATTCGATGAGCAGACGAGTCGCAGCGCGCAGCGCACCGCCCTGAAATACGAGAATCGATCGCTGACATATGCTCAGCTCAACAAGCGGGCCAACCATCTCGCGGCGCACTTGCAGTCGCATGCAGCCGTAAAGCGCGGCGATATCGTCGCCGTGAAAATAGCGCGGTGTCCGGAACAGATCGTCGCGCTGCTTGCGATTCTGAAATGCGGCGCAGCTTACCTGCCTCTCGATGAGAATGACCCGGTTGCGCGAGCTCAGCACTGCCTCGAGGAAGCCGGTGTCCGGGTGATCCTGGCGGATCGGCTCGATGACTCGCGTGTGCGCGGCGATCGTCTCTGTATCACGTTGGAGCAGCGTACGCTGTTCGAGGAGGAGCGAGAATTCGCGCCGATGGTCCCGGTGAGCGGCGAGGATCCCTGTTACGTGATGTTCACGTCCGGATCGACGGGTGCGCCGAAAGGAGTGGTCGTTCCCCATCGCGCTGTCATCCGGCTCGTGCAGGGAACGAACTACATCGCCATCGCGGAGTCCGACCGGATTCTGCAGTTCGCGCCGATCTCATTCGACGCTTCGACCTTCGAGATATGGGGCGCGCTGCTCAACGGCGCGGGGCTCGTGCTGTATCCGGGCGCGACGCTCGATCCCAATCTGCTGGTGCGCCAGATCCGCGAGCACGAAGTCACGATTCTGTGGCTCACGGCAGCGCTGTTTCATCTCATCGCAACCCGCTACACGGTGGCGCTACGAACCGTGAAAGTCGTGCTGGCCGGTGGCGATGTGCTGCAGCCGAAGCTGGTCAACAAGGTGCTCGACGAAGTGCCCGGCATCACGCTGATCAACGGTTACGGCCCGACGGAGAACACCACGTTCACCTGTTGTCACCGAATGACTGTGGCGAACCGGCCCACTGGTTGCGTGCCTATCGGTAAGGCGATCACCGGCACCTGTCTGCACGTGCTCGACAGCGCACGGCGGCCAGTGGCGAATGGCGAAAGCGGCGAGTTGTTCGTCTCAGGCGCGGGAGTTGCGCTCGGCTATCTGAACGACGACGGTCATGATGGCGGCGCCTTCTTCGCCGATGCGGGGATTGCCAGCGGACTGATTTACCGGACCGGCGACCTGGTGCGGGTCAACGAGGCCGGTGAGCTCGAATTCGAGGGACGCGTGGACAATCAGGTGAAGGTCCGCGGGTTTCGGGTTTCGTTGGAGGAGATCCAAGCCAACATCCTGAAGCTTCCCCAGATCGCCGACGCCGTCGTAGTGCTGCAAAAGTTCGACAGCGGCGATCAGCAACTCGTGGCTTATCTGCAGCTCACGGCGCCGCAGTCGATCAGCGTGGCTGAGATCAGGCAGGCGCTCGCCACGGACCTGCCGAGATACATGATTCCCGACCGGATCCATCTCGACGTCGAGCTGCCGATCAATCGCAACGGCAAGCTCGATCGTGCGCGGATCGGGTCGGCCGCCGCCCCGGCCGGATGAGCTGGCGGCGATGAGTGCAAACGACGGAAGAATGTAACAGGAGTTGGCTATGACGCAGACGAGTATTCGCAAGCTGATCGTCGAGCTGTTCAATCAAAGGCCGATGCTGAAGGACATCGATGCCGATCAGGACTTTTTCGAAGTCGGGGCCTCGTCCTTGACCATCGTGGATCTGCAAATCCAGATCGAAGAGGCGCTCAACGTGTCGGTGCCCACATCCGAGCTGATGCGCCAGCCGACGCTTGCGGGCTGGACAGCAGCCTACGCGCAGGCGGCGGCGCGCATGCCAGAGCCCGCGTGAGCCTGGCGTTGCCGGCGCCGGACAGAATGGATTCGAACGACACAGAGGAATGTATGAACAAGAAGTTTGGGATGACTCCGGAACAGATGGACGCGTTTCGTCGCAACGGCTTCGCGGGCCCCTTCGACTTGTACGATGCCGATGAGATCGCCCAGAAGTACAAGCGGATCCGCGCCGACATCTTCGATCGTTCGCACGCGGCTTACGAGCTCGACCACAAGAGCCTGATCGCCGGTTACGACCGGCATCTGGACATCGACGATCTGAGCGAGCACATCATGCGAGCGGAGATCGTCGACCGCGTCAGCGACGTGCTCGGCCCGGACGTCGTCTGCTGGCGCAGCGAGATGTTCCCAAAATATCCGGGCGACGAGGGCACGGACTGGCACCAGGCCGACACCTTCGCGCATGCTTCCGGCAAGCCGCAGATCGTCTGGCCGCAGAACAAGACTTTTGGCGGCGCCCTGACGGTGTGGACCGCGATCACCCCGGCCACCGAGGCCAACGGCTGCATGCGGTTCATGCCCGGCACTCACGAGGAAATGTTCTACGACGAGTCCAAGGGCATGAAGTACAGCCCGGAACAGGTCAACAAGCTGGAGAAGGACGGCATCAAGCGGGGCTTCTTCGGCTACGACTATCGCAATCTGCAAAAGGATCCGGATTTCAAGCCCGACGAGTCCAAAGCCGTCTCCATGGTGATGAAGGCCGGGCAGTTCGTGATGTTCTGGTCGACCTGCATGCATTCGTCGTTCCCGAACTCCACGACCAATCAGACACGCCTGGGTTTCACGGCCCGCTATGTTCCTTCCTCAGTGGACGTCTATCCGGACTGCGATGCGGTCGAGGAGTACGGCAGCACCATTTCGCTCGACAAATTCGGGGTCGTGCTGGTGCGAGGACAGAACTTGAACCCCCGCAATCGGATCGTCACGAAGAATCTCCACGGACGGCCATTCGTCGCGCAGTAACCCAGGGCACACTCGCGGCAGGCGGAGGACACGCATGAGAAGGATTGCTCGCGTACTCATAGTGGGCGGAGGCTCCTCGGGCTGGATGACGGCAGCCTATCTGCAGCAGCAGTTAGGCACGGAGGTGCAGATCACGTTGATCGAAGCTTCGGACATCCCAATCATCGGTGTCGGCGAGTCCACCAACGCGGTGATGTTCCACTTCGCTCGGGCGCTCGGGCTCGATGAAAAATCGCTGCTGCGCGCGAGCAACGGCGCCTTCAAGGTGGGCATCCGGTTCTGCAACTTCAATCGTCAGGGCGGCGTCTTCTATCATCCGTTCGGGCTGCCCAGCGGCGACGGGATGTTCAAGCCACATGCCGAGCGGTTGCACGCGCCTTTTCAATTTGCCGAGCGGGGCAACGAGTTCGTGCGCAAAGCAGGGCATGCCTATCAGCTCGACGCCGGCCTGTTCGGCGAATATCTGAAAATCCGTTCGCGTCACAAAGGGGTGCGTCACGTCGTGGATCGCATCGAGCGCGTGGAACGTGACGAGTCGGGGCAGATCGCGCGGCTGCACACTGTTGGCTCCGGCCCGCTCGAAGCGGACCTTTACGTCGATTGCTCGGGCTTCGGCTCGCTGCTGCTGGACAAGGCATTGCAGGAGCCATTCATTTCGGTGAACCACCAGTTGCTCAACGATCGCGCAATTGCCGCGCGTGTGCAGTACGTCGACAAGGATCGTGAGTTGCGCACGGTCACCAATTGCGTCGGAGTTTCCTCGGGCTGGGTGTGGGAGATCCCGCTGTGGAGTCGTATCGGAACCGGCTACGTCTACTCCAGCGCTTATCTGAGCCAAACCGATGCCGAAGCCGAATTCCGAACGTATCTCGGCGAGCAGCGGGTCAAGGATGTCGAGTTCAACCACATCAGAATACGCGCGGGCAGGCATGAGCGCGCCTGGGTTGGCAACTGCGTGGCGATCGGCATCTCGTACGGATTTCTCGAGCCGCTCGAGTCGACCGGGCTGTCGTTGACGCAGCTGATGATATTCGACCTGGCTGCCGCGCTCGCCGCGGATGGCAGCAGCGTTGCCCGCAGCACCTTCAATCGCCGGCAGGCAGAGCTGTTCGATACCACCAAGGACTTCATACTGGCGCACTATGTGCTCACCAGCCGTGACGACACGCCGTACTGGCGTCACATCAAATATGACTGCCCCATCCCCGACAGCCTCAATGACATTCTGATGGAAGCGCGGCAAAAACGTTACGCGCTGATCGAGGGGCAGGTGAACAAGTTCTATGCGGCGCTCAACTGGAACTTGATCCTCTCGGGAATGGGGTGGTTCGACGGCGCCGAGCCGCCGAAGGCGCCGATGCCGCCTGCCGCCGCGGCGCTCCACGCCACCTTCCTGAAGGAACACATCTACGATGGCGACTACCAGGAGCCTCAGAGCGTTGGTCACCGCGGCCCGGTGACTTTGCCCAGTTGGGCTCCGACCTGGATGTAGACGATTCGGCCGGCCAACGGATGCGAGAATGACCGAGAGCATCATCAAAGTGATCGATCTCGTGCCTGGCAAGCGAGCGCCGTTGACCACTGTGCAAGCAAACTCGCTTGGCGAGGAAGCGTTCTGGAGCGAGTTCGTCTGCAAACACATTCCGGTGGTGGTGAAGGGCGCGGCTGCCGGCTGGTGGGCGCTGGAGCGTTGGCAGCGTGCCGGCTATCTCGAGAATCTATGCGCGGACGAGATCGTCGACATGTGGAGCACATTCAATCCGGCGCCAGTGCTCGACAATGCGACGGCCAGACTGCAGAAACTCGTGGACGGCATCGAGACGATGCGCAATGCACCGGACGATGCAACGTACTCGATTCCCGCCATGCCGGTGCCAGAACGATGGCAACCCGATCTCGGCGGATATTCTTTCTTCGGTAAAACTCACGAGCGCGCACCGCTCTGGTATCCCGGTAAGCGGCTATTCGTCTACAAGAATGCCTCCACCGAGTGGCACTACCATCCCCTCGATGAAACCATCACCACGCAGCTGGTGGGCTCGAAGCGCTTCTCGCTGTTCCGGCTCACCGCTGAGAACTGGCAGGCGTTCGTTCCCCTCATAGAGGCGAACTGGCATCATCTGTCGTGCAGAGGACATTTTTTCCCCAAGGAAGCGAGCATCGTCAAATACGAGGGGGTGCTCGAACCGGGGGACGCTGTCTATATCCCGCCGTTCTGGTGGCATGGCACCGATCCGGCCGATACCGACGTGGGTGTCACGTTGGCGCATTGCTTTCGGTCGCCCGTCAGGCGCTTCGGCGCCTGGGGGGAGCCTGCCACTCAGCAACTCATCAGTGTGGTCGCCAGATCTCACAAGATGTGGCTGCTGCCGCTACTGACACTGGTCGCTGTCAGCTCGCTTGGCCGGCAGCTCCATCGGGAAAAGTGGTGGCCCATGTCGCCTGGTGCGCGGATCCAATGATGAAACCATTACGACAGGCAGGCCTGTACCTTGTAACGCTGGTCGTCGCCATCGGCGCGATAGCGGCCGTCCTGCAGTTCGGCAAGTCGTTGCCCGCGCCCATCGATTCTTCATTGCACCAGCCCGCTGTCCCGGCAGGGACGTCCGCCCTCGCGGCGATGCTGCAGAACCTTGAAGGGAATCTCGATCATCCGCTCAGCCACCTGTTCATCCAGTTGCTGGTCGTGGTCGCGGCAGGTCGCCTGATCGGAAAGCTGTTCGTCAGCATGGGCTTGCCGGCGGTCGTCGGCGAGATGTCTGCCGGCATTCTGCTCGGTCCCTCCTTGTTCGGTTTGCTTGCGCCAGCGGCATTCAACTTCGTTTTTCCGACAGAATCGCTCGATACCTTGCGATTGTTGAGTCAGGTCGGCATCTGCCTGTTCATGTTCACGGTCGGCATGGAATTGAACGTGGGGCAGGTGCGCGACAAGGCGGCGACGGCGGTCGCGGTCAGCCACGCGAGCATCGTGTTTCCATTCTTGCTCGGCATACTGCTGGCATATTTTCTGTTCACGGAGATGGCGGGGCCGCGGGCCAGCTTCGTCAGCTTCGCGTTATTCATCGGCATCTCGATGAGTATCACGGCGTTTCCAGTGCTCGCACGCATCCTTCGAGAACGGAACATCTCGCGTACGGCGCTCGGCAGCATCGCAATCACCTGCGCGGCAGTGGACGACGTGACCGCGTGGAGCATTCTGGCGTTCGTGGTCGCTGTCGCCAACGCCACCAGTGTGCTTGCGTCGGGCGTGACATTGATTCTGGCCCTGGCATTTATTGCGATCATGTTACTCGGGGTGCGTCGCGCTTTGCCCGTGTGGATCGGCGTCGAGCAGTTGCATCGCGAAGAACCTTCGAGCGGCACGCTTGGGATCGTCGTCTGCGTCCTCATCGCGGCTGCCTTGTTCACGGAGATCATTGGCATTCATGCACTGTTCGGCGCATTCCTGGCCGGCACCGTGATGCCCGACGGCGGCGAGTTCCGCCGTCGCGTCACCACATTGCTAGAAAAATTCAGCTCGGTGCTGCTCCTGCCGCTGTTCTTCGCATTCACGGGGTTGCGCACGGAAATCCATCTGCTCGGCGGTGTCGAAGACTGGCTCGTGTGCCTGGCCATCGTCGGGATTGCGACGTTGGGAAAATTGGGCGGCAGCGCCGTCGCCGCGCGTGTCGCGGGGATGAATTGGCGGGAGTCGCTGCAACTCGGTGTGTTGATGAACACGCGCGGACTGATGGAATTGATCGCGCTGAATATCGGCTACGACCTCGGCATTCTCTCGCCGCGTATTTTCACGATGCTCGTGATCATGGCGGTGCTCACCACGCTGATGACGGGGCCGCTGCTCACATTGCTCCGGGCGCGCGAGCCGTCCTTGGAGCGCGATCACCAAGCCTCGCGCGCCTGAGGCTGCTATCACCTCGTGCGCCGTTCGGCAAGCCGGGCAGCATCGAAAGAGTGCGAAGCGGTCGAGATTATTACAAGACGGCGATCCGTATAGTGCGTCACAACCGATGAGTCCGCCCAGAATCCGGCCCGACCGGGCGATGGCGCGGTCGAATTCGTACCTAGCACGGCAATAAGACGTGCCGTAACAAGGATTTGAGCAAGGGAGCCCGTTGTGCTAAAAGTTCATGTTTGGCCCGCTGTTCCAGGTTACGTGGGGCATGCCTCACTGTCGTTCGGAACGAACTACGTGAGTTTCTGGCCTCAGAACGCCGCCGGAAAAAAAGACCTGAAGATCAAACGAAGTCACCCTGGCGCATTTGTCAATGCTCTACAGGAAGACATTCGCAACGAGGGTAATCGTCAGCCGATCACGATCACCATCACCAACTACGATGCCGTGCGACTCGCGGAGTTCATCGTTACTCTTCAGCAAAGCATGCCCCGCTATCAATTGGCGAGATACAATTGCTCCCATGTGGTCGCCGAATGTCTCAAGGTGGCGTGTGAAAAGAAACCCAGTTTCTATCCATCCGGGCGTCCGTATGGCGGCATGCTCGGCCGGGTTATCGGCCTCGGCATCTGGACACCCCGTGAAATCTTGAAATATGCCGAAGAGCTGGCTACTTAGCCCGCAGGTAGCATGAAAGTCGTCTACAGCGACCGTTTCAACATAGATTTGGGATTGTTGAACTATCTCCATCCTTTCGATGGGACCAAGTTCAGGACGGTCCACGATGGATTGCGGTCGAACCGACAGGTGGAGTTCGTCGCGCCCTCCGCGGCCGCAAGCATGGAAATCATCGACGATTTCCTTTCCGAGATCATGCGCCTCAAGGTGCGGAACAAGGTGTTCATCTACAGAGCACTGGAAGTTCCCAGCATTCCGTTCGTGGGATTCTCTTTTCTGGACCGGAAGATTCTCACCCCCATGCGCTGGGGTGTGGCCGGGACGATTCTCGGAGCCACGAGCGCGCTGAAGGAAGGTGGGCTCTATTGGAATCTGGCGGGGGGATACCATCACGCCGCACAACAAAGCATGGAAGGCTTTTGCATCTACAACGATATTGGAATTTGTCACCGGCAGCTGGTCAAGAATGGGTTGCTCGCGCCTGACGACAAGATTCTGATCATCGATACGGACGCGCATCACGGTAACGGCAACGCGTATACGTTCATGGAGAACGAGAACGTCACGATTCTGGACGTTTACAACGCCAGCATCTACCCGACGTCGGGTTACACGCGCGATCGGGTGAACATACCGGTTCCCCTGAAGCCGGGCACGGATGGCCCGACTTATCTGAAACGGTACGCAGAGGCTCTCGATCGGCTCAAAGACGATTTCCGTCTGGCCTTCGTCGTTGCCGGAACGGACGTGCTGTTGAGCGACAAGCTCGGCGGCTTGTGCTTGAGCATCGACGAGGTTGCCGAGCGCGAGCGACGTACTGTCGAAGCCATCGAGCGACGGTCCATCCCGGCGGTGGTGCTTGGCGGGGGCGGGTATTCGAAGGACAGCGCCAAAAGCATCATACGCGCGATTTCGGCGTGTACGGAGCGAGAGATTTCACGTCTCGGCGCATAGTCGCTTACTGTCGCCCAAGAGAACTTTGCCGGCTCGCTAACGCCGACGCGCTGGTCGCCCACCAGCTCGACGACTAGATCGCCAACGCATCTCCGCCATCGCCGTCCGCATGGCCTCGGCAGCACGCACATCCAATTGTCAGCGTGCGTCGCTACGCATACTTCGTTGCAGTCGATCGGCTTCACGATCCCACAACACTGCAACGAGAGCGTCACATGGACAAGATCACCACCAGAGACGGCGTAGAGATTTACTACAAGGACTGGGGCAGCGGGCAGCCCATCGTGTTCCATCACGGGTGGCCTTTGTCCGCCGACGATTGGGATGCGCAGATGATCTATTTCCTGTCGCAAGGCTATCGGGTGATCGCGCATGACCGCCGCGGCCATGGTCGTTCTTCTCAGACACACTCCGGCAATGACATGGACACGTACGCCGCCGACGTGGCCGAGCTCGCCGCGCACCTGGATCTGCGCGATGCGATCCACGTGGGACATTCGACCGGTGGCGGCGAAGTTGCGCGCTACGTTGCCAGACACGGCAAGGGACGAGTGGCCAAGGCGGTGCTGATCGGCGCCGTACCGCCGGTCATGGTGAAATCAGCGACAAACCCGGGTGGCCTGCCCATCGAGGTGTTCGACGGCTTCCGCGCCGGTCTCGCCGCGAATCGCGCGCAGTTGTATCGGGACGTCGCGTCCGGCCCGTTCTATGGCTTCAACCGTCCGAACGCCAAGGTGTCCCAGGGTGTCATCGATAACTGGTGGCGCCAGGGAATGATGGGCGGCGCGAAAGCGCACTACGACTGCATCAAAGCTTTCTCGGAAACCGACTTCACCGAGGATCTGCAATCGATCGCCGTTCCGGTGCTGATCATGCACGGCGACGACGATCAGATCGTGCCGATCGAAAACTCGGCCATGCGGGCGGCGAAACTCGTCAAGAACGGCACGCTGAAAGTGTATCCGGGGCTGCCGCATGGGATGTGCACGACTAACCCCGAAGTCATCAATCGCGACCTGCTCGCGTTTATCAAATCCAACTGAACATGCCAGTCCACCGCGCAGTGTCGTAGCAGCGCGGTGGCGTCCAACTCCAATCCAAGGAACATCAATGTCCGCGCAATTCACTCCCACGCCGGGTCCTTTGCTGCTCACGCCGAAGGATCATGTGCTGGTCATGATCGATTTCCAGTCGCAGATGTCTTTCGCCACGCACTCCATCGACGCCGTCAACCTGCGCACCAATGCGGCGCTCGTTGCGCACGCCGCGGCTGGCTTCGAAGTCTCGACCGTGCTCACGACTGTCGCGGAGAAAAGCTTCTCCGGTCCCATGTTCAGCGAGATCACCGATGCGTTCCCCGGCCAGGCGCTGCTCGACCGCACTTCGATGAACACGTGGGAAGACGCCGCCGTCATCAAGCGTCTGAACGAGATCGGCAAGAAGCGCATCGTGCTCGCCGGTCTTTGGACCAGCGTGTGCATCGTCGGCCCGGCGCTCTCCGCGCTGGAGCAGGGATGTGAGGTCTATGTGATCGCCGATGCGTGCGGAGACGTGTCGCTCGAGGCGCATAACCGCGCCATGGATCGCATGGTGCAGGCGGGTGTTCGGCCGATGACGTCGCTGCAGTATCTGCTCGAGTTGCAGCGTGACTGGGCTCGCACGTCGACTTACGACATGACCACAGGCATCGCGAAGCGGTTCGGCGGTGCGTACGGCCTCGGCATCATTTACGCCAAGTCGATGTTCGGCGCTTCCGAAGGTCACTGATGCTCCGGCCTGCGCAATGCAGGTTACGAGCGTGATGAGCAACGCATGCCGGGCGGTTCACCGCCCGGCATCACACCGAAGGCAATCATCATGAAGATTTATATCGTCTCCGCCGGCGCGGGCTTGCTCGTCGGTGTCATCTACGCACTCCTCAACGTGCGCTCGCCAGCGCCGCCAGTCGTGGCGCTCATCGGTTTGCTCGGCATTCTGGTGGGCGAACAGATCGTGCCGATCGCCAAGCGATTGATGTCGGGCGAGCCGGTCACGGTTTCGTGGACGCGGGCTCAATGCGTGCAGCACATCTTCGGTGAGTTGCCGCGCAAAGCGCCCGATGCTCGAACTGAAAACGTCGTGCGTCACGCGGATCTGTCATGAGCTGGACGCGTCGTCAAGTCACCGCAGCCAGCGCCGCGGCGGCGCTATCGGCAGTGTTGCCCAAAGGAGCTCGCGCTCAACGCCGCTCTCCCGGAGATTCTTCGATGACCGCTGATCTGATCCTGACCAATGGCCGGTTCGCGACGCTCGACAGGGGCAACCCGAATCCGCCGGCCGTGGCCATGGCCGACGGCAAGTTTCTCGCTGTCGGCACTGAGCAGGAGGTCAGAGCGCACGCCGGCCCCGCCACGAAGATCGTCGATCTCAAAGGACGGCGGGCGATTCCGGGCTTGATCGACAGCCACATGCATATCATTCGCGGCGGGCTCAACTACAACATGGAGCTGCGCTGGGATGGGGTGCGCTCGCTTGCAACCGCCTTGCGAATGCTCAAGGAACAGGTCGACCGGACTCCGGCGCCGCAATGGGTGCGCGTCGTGGGCGGCTTCACCGAGCATCAGTTCGTCGAGAAACGCCTGCCGACGCTCGATGAGATCAACGCGATAGCGCCCGATACGCCTGTCTTCATTCTTCATCTCTACGATCGCGCGTTGCTGAACGCTGCAGCGTTGCGGGTCGTCGGCTATGACAAGCGCACGCCCAATCCGCCGGGCGGCGAGATCGCACGCGACCGCAACGGTAATCCGACCGGCCTGCTGCTGGCGCAACCGAATGCCAGCATTCTCTATTCGACGCTCGCCAAAGGCCCGAAATTGCCGCCCGAATATCAGAAGAATTCGACGCGACACTTCATGCGGGAGGTCAACCGGCTCGGCGTCACGGGCGTCATCGATGCCGGCGGCGGTTTTCAGAATTATCCCGAAGACTATCGTATCGTCGAAGAGCTGCACGCGGCCGGCGAGCTCACGGTGCGCATCGCCTACAACCTGTTCACGCAGAAACCGAAAGAGGAGCTGGCCGATTTCAAGAGCTGGTCCGGTCAAGTCAAGCCGGGGCAGGGCGACGATCTCTATCGACACAACGGCGCGGGTGAAATGCTGGTGTACAGCGCCGCCGATTTCGAGGACTTCAGAGTCGCGCGTCCGGAGCTGCCGGCGAGCATGGAGAGCGATCTCGAGCCGGTCGTGCGGTTGCTCGCGGCGAATCGCTGGCCGTGGCGGCTGCATGCGACCTACGACGAAACGATCTCGCGTGCGCTCGATGTCTTCGAGAAGGTGAACAGAGATATTCCGTTGACGGGCTTGCATTGGTTTTTCGATCACTGCGAGACCATTTCGGATCGCAATATCGATCGTATCGCCGCGCTCGGCGGCGGTGTCGCGATCCAGCATCGCATGGCGTTCCAAGGTGAGTATTTCGTCGAGCGTTACGGCGCACGCGCCGCGGAGCGCACACCGCCGATTCAACGTATGTTGAAGTCGGGGTTGTCGGTGGGTGCAGGGACCGACGCGACGCGCGTGGCTTCGTACAACCCTTGGGTGTCGCTCTCGTGGCTGGTCACCGGCAAGACCCTCGGTGGACTGACGCTCTATCCGTCTCAGAATCGGTTGGGCCGCGAGCAGGCGTTGCGATTGTGGACGGAAGCAAACACCTGGTTCTCGACGGAACCGGGCAAGAAGGGGCAGATCAAAGTTGGGCAGCTTGCGGACCTGGCGGTGTTGTCGGATGACTACTTCAGCATCCCCGAAGACGAGATCCAGGACATCACGTCGGTTCTGACAGTGCTCGGTGGCAAGATCGTGCACGCCGCCGGCGACTTTGGCGATCTCGCGCCTCCTTTGCCGCCGCCGACGCCGGATTGGTCACCAGTGAAACATTACGGCGGATACCACGCACGAGGCGGGTCGCATGCGCAGAGCATGGCCGCGGTTTCGCTCGGCGGCGGTCATGCGTGCTCAGTTCATCATCATGCTCACCGATGGAATAACTCCGTGCCGGCATCCAATCCCGATGCCTTCTGGGGCGCGTTCGGTTGTTCGTGCTGGGCGTTCTGACATGGCCGTCGTATCCAAAGTGGCCGCGCGCCTTTCGACTCCGGCAGTGCACTGGATCGCGCTGCTTGCGCTGTGCTCCGCATATTTACAGGGCGGGCTCACCAAGCTGTTCAATTTCGACGGCGCGATTGCGGAGATGAATCACTTCGGTCTGACGCCGGCCGCGCCGTTCGCGATCGCGACGATCGCCTTGGAGCTCGCGGCGCCGTTGGCAATCCTGAGCGGTTGGTATCGCTGGTTCGGCGCTCTGGCGCTCGCGGGGTTCACGCTGATCGCGACCTTCCTGGCAAACCGATTCTGGGAGCTCGCGCCACCCGAGCGCATCGCCACGGCGAACGCCTTCTTCGAGCACCTCGGCTTGGTGGGTGCATTCGTTCTCGTCGCCTGGCGCGACCTTCGTCATCGCCATTCCGATCGCACACAGATATGACAACCGCAGGTAAACATGGCGACGGCCGATCCCACCACCGATAGTTTTGCGCCGCTACGCCAGTCCGCATTCGCCGTGCTTTGGGCGGCGACGGTCCTGGGCAATACGGGCACGTTCATGCGAGACGTTGCCAGCGCCTGGCTGGTGACCGACCTGTCGGCATCTCCCATGGCGGTCGCATTGATTCAAGTGGCCGGCACGTTGCCGATTTTCTTGCTCGCGATTCCCGCGGGAGTGCTGTCGGATATTCTCGATCGACGTCGCTTCCTGATCTGTATCCAGCTGCTGCTCGCCGCGGTCAGCGCGACATTGATGGTGCTTTCTCATACTGGAGCGATCGGCGTCGGCTCGCTGATTGCGCTGACGCTGCTGGGCGGTGTTGGAGCAGCGCTCATGGGACCCACCTGGCAATCGATCGTCCCGGAACTGGTCCCGAGAGCCGACGTGCGCAATGCCGTTGCGCTCAACTCGCTGGGCATCAACATTGCCCGGTCCATCGGGCCCGCTTTAGGAGGATTGTTGCTTGCGACGTTTGGCGCCGCGCTCACGTACGGCGTCGATGTGCTCAGCTATGTGCTGGTCATCGCCGCGTTAGTGTGGTGGCGTCGGCCGCCCGATGCCGCGAGCGAACTGCGAGAGCACTTTGCGGGCGCGCTGCGGGCAGGGCTGCGTTACGCACGTGCGAGTCGCGAGCTCCATCGCGTCGTGTTGCGTGCAACAGCCTATTTCCTGTTCGCAAGCGCGATCTGGGCGCTGTTGCCACTCGTCGCGAGGGATCTGCTCGAGGGAGGCGCAGGTTTCTATGGCCTGCTGCTCGGCGCCGTCGGCGTCGGTGCGATTGCAGGGGCCATTCTCCTGCCGCGGCTTCGTGTGCATCTGGACGCCGATGGTTTGATGCTCACGGCTGCAGTCGCGACCGCACTCGTCATGGGCTCGCTGGCGCTGGCGCCGCCTCGGTGGATCGCGCTCATATTGTTGTTCGTGCTGGGCGTTGCCTGGATTGCCACGTTGACGACGCTCAACGCCACGGCACAAGCGGTCTTGCCGAACTGGGTTCGCGGACGCGGCCTGGCGATTTATCTCACCGTGTTCAATGGCTCGATGGCCGGCGGCAGCGTGGTCTGGGGACTGGTCGCGCAACAGATCGGCGTTGCGTCGACGTTGCTGGTGAGCGGCTGTGGCCTGATCGTCATCGCGATCGCGATGCTTCGCTATCGGCTGCCGTCCGTCGCCAGCGATCTCATGCCTTCCAATCACTGGCCTGAACCGTTGGTCGCGGCAGCCGTGGCAGCGGATCGCGGGCCCGTGCTCGTTCTTATCCATCACCACGTGCGTCAGGCCGATCATGGTGCGTTCCTGAGCGCACTCGCGCCCTTGTCCGAGGAGCGAAGGCGCGATGGCGCCTATGTCTGGGGCGTGACCGAGGATGCGAATGATCCCACGCACATCGTCGAGTGGTTCATGGTCGAATCGTGGGCGGAGCATCTGCGCCAACATAAGCGTGTCACCAATGCGGACGCCGATGTGCAGCGTGCGCTCGCGCGTTATCAGATCGACGGTCGAGCGCCGGTCGTTGAGCATTTCCTCACGCTTGGCGTGCGGCACGCAGCGTCACCACCAGGCACTCCGGGCCCGGAGCGATGAGACTGATCGTCGCGGCCGCGATCGGGGCCGTGCTCGTCGCACCGTTGACGCGAGCACAGTCGTGGTCTCTCGATGTGAGCGGGCAGTTGCGCGAACGTTTCGAATCTTCGCAGAATCCCGTGTTCGGTCTTTCCGAGCCGGCCCAGAACGATGTTTTCTTGCATCGTGCGGCGCTGTCTGGCGATCTTCGCCAGGGCGATGGATTTCGGGCTCTGGTCGAGGTCGTCGGCGGATACACGTCCGGCTGGGCGGGTTCGCCGCCGCCGACCCAGGACGATCCATTCGATGTTCTCCAAGCATTCGTGGAAACATCGTTGCCGTTGGCGAACAGCGAGGTCGTGGTGCGAGCCGGGCGTCAGGAACTGACGTTGGGATCCTCGCGACTCGTCTCGGTGCGTGAATCGCCCAACATACGGCGAGCTTTCGATGGGATCAGAGCCACCTGGGCCCGTTCCGAAGACACTCGGGTCGACGTCTTCATGGTACGGCCAGTGTTTCCGGAGGATGGACTGATCGACGATCGCAGCTCATCGGAACAGAGTTTCTGGGGCGCTTACGCGACGTTTCTTCCGGCCGTGCTCGGAGGCGCCGCAATGGACGCCTACTACTTGGGACTTCGCCGGGAGGATGCGAGTTTCGCTCAAGGGCAGGGGCGCGAGTTGCGTCACAGTGTCGGCCTGCGCGTATTCGGCGAGAGCGATGGTTGGGATTGGAATCTAGAAGGTGTCTGGCAATGGGGTTCGTTCGGTGCGGCTCGCATCCGTGCTTGGACGTTGTCCTTGGATGCGGGATACACGTTCTCCAGCGTCCCGTTCGCGCCGCGCGTGGGGCTCAAGAGCGATGCGATCAGCGGCGATCGCGATCCGCTGGATGCAACCCTTGGCACCTTCAATCCTCTTTTTCCGAAGCTGCCGTACTTCTCCGAAGCGAATCTCGTTACGCCGGCCAATCTGCTCGACATCCAACCCAGCGTGTCGCTGTCGCTGACGCAGCGTTTGAATTTCAGCGTGAGCTGGAACGCGCTGTGGAAGTACGCCGAGGCCGACGCTTTCTACTCGCCGCCGTTATCAGCCGTCGATGACACGTCGATGACGTCCACGACGGACATCGGCCGGCAAGTGAGTACCGCGATCGAGTGGAACGCGAGCGACGATCTCTCGCTCGCTGCGACCTACGTGACGTTCGAGCCACGCGGGGTGGCTCGTCAGGCCGGCGGACGCGACGGCAGCTTCTTCATGGCTTCGATACAACTGACGTTCTGAGCTATGTTTCTGGACGCCGGGCGTCCTATCCGCATTCCATGTTGCTGTGGGCGAACTCTCGTGGCGTCATGCCGACGAGTTTGCGAAACCAGCGCGTGAAATGACTCTGATCGTAGAAGCCGACGCTCACGGCGATCTCGGTCATGAGCAGCTCGCCTTGCCTGATCAGGCGCTTCGCATGCTCCACGCGGCAGCGCTGCACGTAACGCATGGGGCTTTCGCCCGTGGTTCTAACAAACATTCTGGAAAAGTGGAAACGGCTGAGCCCGATGGCTCGAGCCAGATCGTCCGGCGTCATGCGCTCGCCGAGATTCTCGATGATGTATTCATGGGCGAGCCGCAAGTCACGACCGCTCAGTCCTTTGGCGCTGTAAACTGGCGGGCGCGAATCGGGGGCGGCTTGCTGCACGGAGTGTAGAGTCATGGCTTCTCACGGATCGACTGCAGATCGATCCTGGAGCAGCGCGTTGCCGTCCGGTAGCCTCCGATGCGCCGAAACGATCCCTCGATCGAGTGATGTCGGCACGTCACTTCGATTCGGGCGGCCAGACCACCAGACGACGTCCGAACAATCTGGAATCCAGCGAGTACGCGCCCGGCCCCAGCAGGCAGAGCGCGCAAGCGTGGACTGCAAGCAGCGCGCAAAGCCCTGGATCCGCGTTACGATCCAGCCAGACACAGGCCAGCGCAAGCAAGCCGGCGATGGGCGAAATCAATGGAGTGAGCAGGCCGAGACCGATGAGAATGCCGGCGCCGAGGCGAATCGCCAGCGGTGCATCGACCACGAGAATGAGCGCGATGGCCAGCGCACAGCGAAGCAGCAGCAACGCGGCGCCCGGCGCTCCTGTTGGAAATGTCGTGAATAGCTTCTGCACCCGCATGGATGGTATTCTGCCGATGTCTTCAGCAGTAGCCGCAAGCCAGCGAGCGATTGATCCCTCAACCGAGGGATCGTGGCATCTTCCCAGTTGAAAGTGTGGTGATATGTCCTTCCTCGTGAAGGCGGCGCCACTCGGTGAGGTGTGCCCCATTACGACGATGCGACAACTATTTTCTTTCGAGCCCTGGGTCGTTGCGTTGCTGATGGGCCTGTCGGCGGCATGGCTCAGCGCGCCGACCGCGGCAATGGATCGGGACCGCGGCATCTCACAATTGCAACACACTACATGGACCATCAAGGACGGCGCGCCGCCCGATGTGTGGGCGCTGGCGCAAGGGGCGGATGGTTACCTGTGGCTTGGGACGGGCGCCGGGTTGTATCGCTTCGACGGTCTTCGCTTCGAGCGCTTCAAACCCAGCTCCGGGCAATTCAGCTCGAACAACATGACCGCGCTCACCGCCTTGCCTTCGGGCGAGCTGTGGATCGGTTATTACTTCGGCGGGGCCAGCATGCTCAAGGACGGGCGACTCACCAATTTCGGCGAGCGCGAGGGTATGCCGCCAGGCGTGGTGTTTCGCTTTGCCCACGATCTCGATGGAGGACTATGGGCCGCCACCGCGGGTGGACTGTCGCGGCTCGAGGGCGATCGCTGGCGGACCGTCGGAAGTGAGTGGGGCTATCCGGGGGACCACGCCGACTGGGTGCTCGTGGATCGCGACGGGACCCTGTGGGTTGCCACTCACGAAACATTGGTTTTCCTGCGCCGAGGAGCACGCCGTTTCGAGCCCACGGGCGAGCGTGTGGTCGGACCGGCGGTGCTCGCTCAAGCGCCGGACGGAACTCTGTGGCTCTCGGATGAGGTACGTGGCACACGAGCATTCCGCATGGGATTCAACAGCCGCGAAGCCCCGTCCAGCAGTCGCTTGCCTGCCGAGCCGATTCGTTCCAAGCGGATGCTGTTCGATCGCGATGGCAATCTGTGGGCCACGGACGCCGATCGTGGGGGCATTTACCGGGTCGCGTTTCCGGAGCGGCTCACGGACGGGCCATCTCTGACCCGCCAGGATGTTTCGGACGTGTTTACGCTGAAAGACGGGCTGACCTCGAACATCGCGGTGCCCTTGCTGGAAGACATCGAAGGCAATTTGTGGGTGGGCACGAATCTGGGATTGAATCGGTTCCGCCGTAACAACGTGATCGCGGAGAAACGCATTCCAGCGACCTCATCGGCGGGCTTCGTGCTCGCGACCGACGATCGCGGCGAAGTGGTCGTTGCGAATCCCGGCGGACTGATCCGGATTGCAAAGGAGAACGTTCAAGTGCTGGCGCCTTCGGTACCGGAGATCAGCAGCGCCCATCGAAACAGGGACGGCGAGTTGTGGTTCGGGACGTCCGGAGCATTGCTGCGGATGGAAGGCGAGCGCCTGGTTCGCACGGAGTTGCCACGGGACGTCCTCGGAAGTGAAGTGCAAGCAATTGCAGGCGAGCCTTCGGGCGCGCTATGGGTCTCCGTCGACCGTAACGGCGTTTATCGGTACGCCGATGGGAAGTGGCAACGTTGGGGCAATCGAACTGATCTGCCGCAGCTGCCCGCAAACGCTGTTGCCAGCGACGCGCAAGGTCAGATCTGGCTCGGTTATCCCGACAGTCTCGTCGCAGTGATCAGCGGCGATCGTACTCGCACTTACTCCACGCGGGACGGACTCAACGTAGGTCACGTCATGGCGTTTGAAGAAGGGGTGCGAGGCTTGTGGATCGGCGGCGAGCTCGGCATCGCTCGAGTGCGGGACGGTCGCGTTAGTACGCTGAGCTCGGCGCGCGTCGATGTATTCAGCGGCGTTTCGGGAATGGTCGAAACAGCAGCGGGTGAGCTTTGGATCAACGGCATTCTCGGCATCGTCCGCGTCCCAGTGGAGCAGATGGAGCGGGCATTCGCCGATCCGAGTCATCGTTTGCGTTATCGATTGTTCGACTTTCGCGATGGGCTGCCTGGTGTCGCACAACAGGCTTCGCCCGTGCCCACCGCCGTGGCGGCCGCCGATGGCAAGCTGTGGTTCGCCACGAATCACGGCGTGGTCCATATCGATCCGCAACGCGTCGTGGAGAACCAGATTCCACCGCCGGTTGCGATTCGTTCGTTGGTCGCGAATGGCCGGGCTTACGCGACGACAGCGCCGCTGCAGTTGCCCGAGCGCACATCGAGTGTGCGCATCGACTACACGGCCCTGAGCCTGACCGTGCCGGAGCGGGTTCGGTTTCTGCACAGACTCGAAGGCGCCGACTCGCATTGGCGAAACGCCGGCTCTCGACGCGAAGCGTTCTACACCAACCTGGCGCCGGGCGATTATCGGTTCCGGGTGATCGCCGCCAACAACGACGGCGTATGGAACGAGGGCGGCGCGTCCCTCGACTTCACTGTGCTGCCCGCGTTCCACCAGACGACAGGATTCCGAGCGCTGGTTGCCGCGGCTGTGCTCGTGGCATTGATGGGTTTGTATCAGCTGCGGATACGAGCACTCGCAAAGCGGATGGGCGAGCGCATGGAGGAACGGATCGAAGAGCGGGAGCGGATTGCTCGTGAGTTGCACGATACGTTGTTGCAGGGATTCCAGGGACTGATGCTGCGATTTCAATCGGTCGCCAATCGCATCCCGCCGCAGGAGCCCACCCGGCAGATGATGGAGAGCGCGCTCGAACGCGCCGATCAGGTGCTTACGGACGGGCGCAATCGCGTGAGAGATCTGCGCTCCTCGAAGGCAGGCGCCGGCGATCTGGTCGAGGCACTCAAGGAGGCGGGGCGGGAGCTTGCGGAAGAGAGTTCGGACGTCACCTTGCAGGTCGTCGTGCAGGGAACTGCTCGCGAGTTGCACCCGATGGTTCGCGATGAGGCGTACTGGATTGGCCGCGAGGCGATCCTGAACGCTTTCCGCCACGGTCAGGCGCACAGCGTCGAAGTCGAAGTGCACTATGAACCCCGCGAGATGCGCGTCCACGTCCGCGACGATGGTCGTGGGATACCGGCTGAAGTTCTCGAAGCAGGCGGTCGGCAGGGACGTTGGGGTTTGACCGGTATGCGTGAGCGTGCGGGCAAGATTCGCGGGCGCCTGGAGATCTGGAGTCGAAGCAGCGCAGGCACGGAGGTGGCGCTGCGCATTCCGGGCAGGTTTGCCTATCCAAAATCCTCGCGACGAGCATCGTGGCTGCAGCGCTTGATCGGCGGGCAGTTGGACAATTCTTAGCGTAGGGCAGCATCTTGGAAAACTCGACCTCTATTCGCGTCCTTGTCGTCGACGATCATCCGCTGATGCGTGAAGGCATCGCCTCGGCCATCGAATGCGAGCAAGACATGGCCCTCGTGGCGACGGCCACGAACGGAGACGAGGCTATCGCGGCGTTTCGGGAGCATCTTCCCGACGTAACGCTGATGGATCTGCAGATGCCGAAGACCAACGGCCTCGAGGCAATCAAATCCATCCTCGCGGAATTCCCCCAGGCTCGGATCGTGGTGCTGACGACTTATCAGCACGACACGCAAGCCATTGCAGCCCTGCGGGCCGGAGCCGCGGGATATCTGCTCAAGAACATGCTGCGCAAAGAGTTGATCGAGGCGATCCGCGCCGTGCATTCGGGCCGTCGGCGAATCAGCGCGGAGATCGCTGCGGAGATCGCCGAGCACGCGACGGAGGATGCGCTGAGCGAACGAGAGATCGAAGTACTACGCCGGGTGGCGAGCGGCGGCACCAATAAGAGCACCGCCGCTCAACTTGGCATCACGGAGGAAACCGTGAAGACGCACATGAAGTCCATTCTCGCCAAGCTCAATGCACAGGACCGCACCCACGCAGTGACGATTGCGGTCCAGCGCGGCATCCTGGTGCTTTGAAGAGAGCAGCTCGCGCCTTCATCTCTCGCCATCGCATGTGTCGAGGGCTATCGCTCTCCGAGTGTTCCCGGTCCAGAAGCCAGAATTCGAACCAGGCCAGATTGTGCGCGGCGGATTCCTTCTGCAGTTTCGGAATCGTCAGGTTGTGTCCAGTCTGCGGATAGACGATGAATTCCGTGGGCATGCCGGCGCGCCGGGCGGCCTTCGGGAATCCGAGCATCAGCAACGCCGCGGCGTCGGAGCCACCTTCAAAGAGGCTGGCCGTTTTGAGATTCGAGAACTGGAGATCGGGCGATTGCTCCAGATAAAGCTGTGGCGAGTCATACAGGCTGCCACCGACGGTCGCGTCGTGAATCTCTCGATTGGCTTCGCCGCTCATCATTTCGTACATCACAATGCCGTTGGCGACACCCTCGGCGAACGAGCTGCTACGGAAGAATCCGGCGCGCGCCATCGTCAATGGCCCGAGCATGGCGCCGTGACTGTGGCCGGAGATACCGAGCCTCTGTTCATCGGCGACGCCGCTTGCGATCAACGAACGGATACCCGTGATGATGTCGCCCATCGCCTGTCGATCGGAGCCCGACGCTATCGTGCGGCCATAAGTATGTGTGCCTCGATAGTTGGGCATGAACACCGCGATGCCCTGTGTCGGATATACCTCCAGCGGATAGGGCCAGTACGCGAAGTACGGAGCGAACGCATTCGGGAATGGGAATGCCGGCCCGCCGTGCACATGTGTGATCAGCGGCGCGGGGCGATCGGTCATGTCGGCCGCCTCCAGCAACCAACCGCTCACGGTCACTCCGTCAGTGCTGTTCCAACTCACCTCACGCGCACGATGCCGCACACGTTGCGCTATTCCGTCATTCAGATTGGTCAGTCTGCGGGGCGCGCCGGCGCGCGCTACATAGATCTCGGGAGGGCGCGTCAAGCTTTCGTTCACGAAGGCCAGATGACGAAAACTTCGGTCGAATTGAACGAGCGAGCTGCTGCCGTCCACTCCTGTCATCAGTTGCGTTGGAAAGACTCCCGCCGGCGTGAGATCGAACAACGAATGCACACCGCGCACCGTGTTGGCCAGGAGGATGCGCGTGGCGCTCACGGGCGTGAACCGCAGGCCCCGCGGATAGATTTCGATGGGGTGCCAGCGCGGACGTTTGCTTTCCCAGTCCACTGCCGCATCGACCATTGCCCATTCGGGAAATGAGCCGCTGACCCAGGGGTCGGTTTCGGTGACTCGCCGCAGAAGGATCCTGCGCGTGCCTGGAATCCATTCACCGCCGGCGAAGCTGCGGCCGACCTCGCGATCGGTGGGGGCGACTGCTTTGGCAATCGCATCGAAACGCCACTCGTCGACCGCGAATATGCCGACACTCGTGCGTTCGCTTCGCATCTGCGCCGGCGCCATGTCGCTGGCGACATAGGTTACCGACAGCGATCGTCCATCGCTCGACCAGGAGAATGCATCGTCCTCGCCGGAGGGTTCTCCGGGTACTGGCACCTGAGATGCGGCCACGCCGGAGTCGATCCACAGCGACAGCGGCAGGGGCTTGGCAATGCTCTGCCAGCGCGGATTCAGAAAGTCATGCGAGCTGGTCGTATCAGGGTCGATGAGGATGCCCCGATCGGACGTACGGAATTGTTCGAAAAGCGAGGCCCCGGCCGCTGCTTCTCGCCTGGTCGTGTATGCGACTTTGTTTCCATCGGGGCTGAAGCGGAAGCTCACGATCGAGTCCGCGCTACTCGTCACGGCTCGCAATTCCCTGGTGTTGGGATCGTAAGACCAGACTTGTGTCGAACCGGAGCGAGCCGAAAGAAACGCGAGCCGTTGTTGACGCGCAATCCAGGCGAGATTCGAAGCGTCCGCCAGCACATCCAGCACGACATCTGCGTTGTCACGCGCAAGCGAACGTAAATGGACCCGTCGTACCGGAACATTCTCGGCGCCGGCATGCGTCTCGACCACGTAAGCCAACCACCGGGCATCGGGCGACATCGCCAGCTCGGTGATCCGTTGCAACTGGAAGTAATCCTCGATCTGCAAGCCGTCACTGTGAGATTCGGCGTGCGCTGGCGCGACCGTGGCCCACATTCCAAGGCAGAGCGAAAATTGCACGATCCACGCGGCCATGCCGCCGTTCGGACTCACGCGACGCGTTACCATGCCTTCGCGATTTCCAGCGCGACGAAGCGGCCGAGTGGGGTGGCGTTGACCGAGTCATAGCCGGGATGCGCGATCGGTGAGCCCTGACTGAGCACGAACGGCGGATCCTCGTCGAACAGGTTCTGCACGCTCAGCACCACTTTCGCGCCTCGGAGCATTTCCTGGCGTGCGCCGTTGAAGTCATATCGCAGCTGACCGTCCAGTGTGGTCCATGAATCGATTTTGCTGGAGGCCTCGTCGGTGTTCCGATAACTGTCCTGATAGTTGAGAAACAATCCTGCGCTGAACTTCTTACCGCCCCAGGTGAGACCGCTGCGCAGGCGCAGGTCGATCGGCTGATTGAGCGTGTTCAATACATCGCGCGCGGGTGCGGCCGGCGCGACACGCTTCTCGAACTGCGTCAGATAGGTGCTGTTCACCGACCAGTCGAAGCGCCCGAGCCGGGTCTCGAATGGAAAGGACACGGTCACATCCAGGCCGGCCTGGCTTTCCTCCGCGATGTTCGTCACCGACGCGTCGGCCCATAGGTCCACGCTTTCGGGCGTGAACACACCGCCGGTGAGATCGTTGAACACCGTCGCCTGCGCGAGTCGTTCGTTGACGAAAGCCGCGCTGGGATTGGCGACCATGTAGCTTCCGAACACGTCCGGCGAGCCGAAGAATTCAGCAAAGCCCCCACTCACGGGACTGTCGATGCGGCCCTCGAACTCGATGTGGAAGTACGTGAGACTGACGGAATAAGCCGACTCGCTGGGCTGCAAGTCCAAGCCGACCGTCCAACTGCGGGATTTCTCCTCATGCAGATCCGGCCGCGCGGATTGAGCACGCAGCAGTATCAGCGGATCGCCATCCATAGCGACTCCGAAATCGCTGGCGATGAATGCGAGCACCGACTCGGTTCCGGGCGCCATGTCGGTGACCGTCGGTGCTTTGAACGACTCGCCATAAGTCGCTCGCACACTCAGCGCATCGACGGGTTGCCAGCGCAAACCGAACTTGGGCGTCACATCCTCGCCGAAATCGCTGTATTCCTCGTACCGTGCGGCGATGCTCAGCTCCAGCGCCTGGATACCTGTCACGCGATTGGCGGCGCCGACCAGCGGAACGAACAGTTCGCTGAACGCGGCCTTGACGGTCCGTCCCGGAATGGCATCACCGCCGATCGGCAGCACGTTCTCCTTGCGATAAGCGGCGCCGAGCGCGAGTCGCAATTCGCCTCCCGGCAGGGCGAGCACGGAACCGTCCGCCAGTGCGTCGAAGGACCACACATCGGTGTTGACCTTGGTTTGGATCAGTTCGCCGATCCCGGTCGCGACAGGAGTGCGCAGCAGGTTCGCGTTCAGATCGTACTCCGAGTAGCTCGCGCTCATCTGCGCCTTCCAGTCGCTGCCAAGATCCACGCGCGCGCCCAGCGAGCCGAACAATTGATCGCTCGACGAAGTTTCTTCATTGCGCAAGCCCAGATACGCCAGCTGATTATCCGTGTCTCGATTCGAATACAGCACATCGGCGAACATCGACCAGCGCTCGCTCACGTCATGATGGATGTTGGCGTAGACGCTGTGGCGCTCCTGCTCTGGCAGCAGCGTGCGCGGCAGCTCCGTCGAAGATGCGAAGCTTCGGTCACGTGCGTCCAGCGCATCCCGCTGCAGATACTCGTAGGCAAGCAGCGTACCGCCTCCATCCCAGTTCGCACCTAACGATTGAGAAGCCTGCAGCTCCCGAAGATCGCCGTCGGTGACGGCGCCGTAGCGAGCGGACGTCTGCGCACCTTCGTAGTCGTCGCGCAGGATGAAGTTGACGACGCCGCCGACTGCGTCGGAACCGTAAATTGCCGATGCTCCATCGGTGAGGACTTCGACCCGCTCGATGGCTGCGAGCGGAATCATCGAGATATCGATGAAACGTCCACTGTTACCGCCCGGCGCCAGGCGACGTCCATTGAGAAGTACGAGAGACGCGCCGGGGCCGAGCGAGCGCAGATTCACCGCGCTGCCATACCCGTTGTTGCCGACTGCGGAATCGGTGCCGACGTTGTGCTCACTGGCTCCCGCGCCCGAGTTCTGCGGCAGGCTCGCGATGAACTGCTCGAGCGTCGCATAACCGGCCCGCTGGATGTCCTCGCGGCTGTACGTCAGGATCGGAGAGGCACTGTACTTCACGCCGCGAATGTGAGAACCGGTCACTAAAATCTCCTCGAGCTCCGCCACCTCGGTTGCGGGCGTCGAGTCTCGAGTGCCCGAGGATTCGGAAGACGGCCTGCTGGTGTCGAGTGCGGGACCGGGTGCGATGACCATCGCGCCAGTCGCCTGATCCTGCTGCAATCGAAGATTCGTTCCCTCCAGCATTCTCGCGATCGCGTCCTGCGGCGACAGTGCGCCGTGAACGCCCCGAGTGCGCAACCCCTTCAGCTGGTCGGCGCGAAACAACAATTCGATTCCCGTTTGCTTTGCGTACGCCTCGAGCGCTGTCGCGAGATCTCCCGAGGGAATATCGACAGCCACGGTTTCGGCGGCTTGGCCAGCCAGCGATGCCATTGCCAGGGCGAGCGCAATCGCGCGTCGCACGTTTTTGATCAGCATCGAAAGTCCCCTTGCGTTTGACGTTATCTATCCGCAAGTATCGAGACGGTTACGCGACGTAAACTCCCCTCGACGCCGCCAAGTTTTTTCTCGCTACCGGGACTCTGCATGCGGCTCGATCGACAGAACCACCTCATCGCCATGTTCCCGCGCGTGGATCGCAAAGCCGTCTCGCAGCAGCCGGACGAAAGCATCGAAATTGGTGGCTCGAAAGTTGCCGCTCACGGGGATGCTTGCGAGCGCCGGATCTTCGATGATGATTCGACGCCGGTTATAGCGATTGAACTCGGCGACCGCCTCGACCAGCGGCGTCTCGTGAAAGACCACGTAACCGAACCGCCAGCTCAGCGCTTCCTCGAGCTCGGGGGCGGGCTTCTGCTGCACGATGATCGCTTCCGTTCGAGCTCGGGCGAGCGTCCCTGCCGTCATCAGAATGTCCTTGGTGGCCTCTCGCTCGATACGCACGGTGCCCTCCGTCACGATGACCCGGACGTCGTCCTGGTCCTTGCGCACGGAGAACTTGGTGCCGACCGCAACGATGCGCCGATCCCCGGCATCGACCACGAAGGGACGCGAGCGATCCCTGGCCACTTCGAAGAAGGCCTCGCCGGTATCGAGCTGCACACGGCGTTGCTCGGGCGTCATGGCAATGCGCACCTGACTGTTGGAGCTCAGAGTGATCTTCGAGCCGTCCACCATGGGTAGCGTCGCGATGCCACCCACTGGCGTGGAATAGCGGCCCTGATCGAACCAGCCCTGATGCCAGGCGAGCACGAACAGCGCCAGGAGCAGCGAGGCCGCGAAGGAATAAGGCAGCAACCGCCGCGTTTGTAACCTGAGCGGAGCAGGGGAGGTGCTGGCCACGTCCGTGGTCGTCAGGTGCGCCGAAGCAGCGGCGCGCGGTGCGTGTTTGAAGAAGGGGGACGCGCGCCACTGCTGCAAGTCAGGGATCTTGCCAGGCTGCACGCCGGTGCCCATCGCTTTGAGACGGTTCGCTTCTTCCCAGGCTGCTTCCAGACGTAGAAATTCGACCATGTGCGCCGTTGAAGCCGCGAGCCAGGCGGACAGCTCGGCCTGATCGATTTCGCTCCAGGTCCCACTGTCGCGTCGTGCGAGCCATTCCGCCGCGCGCTCTTCAATGTGCCGCGCCCTATCCATGTCCAGACTCCTGATCCCTCGCTGCATCCGATCGTTGAGGCTTCGAATCGCCGAATACCATCTGCGCGAGCAAGCGCACGCCACGCGCAACGCGCTTTTCCACCGTCCGCGCCGGCACGCCCAGGCGCCTCGACACGTCCTTTTGCGACAGCGACTCCACTTTCCGCAGCCACACCACTTCGCGGCAGACCGCGGGCAGCATTTCAAAAGCCCGTGCGAGTCGGGAGAAGTCTTCGCGCGCTCCCGCCCGCTCTTCGGCGGAGAGCTCGTCCACCAAGACGTTCAAGGCCTCCAGATCCCCCTTCAGCTCGATCGAAACGATTCGACTGCGACGGATCCGATCCGCCATCAGATTGCGCGCCACCGTGAAAAGAAACGATTTCGGGGCGCCGGGACGGGCGATGGCCGCCGCCTCATAGACCTTCACATACGCCTCTTGGCGAATGTCCTCGACTTCGCCACGGTTCGGCCATACGCGGCTGATAAAGCGCACGAGTGCCCCCTCATGCACCACGATCTCGCGCTTGAACCATTCCT
This sequence comes from Steroidobacter sp., assembly GCF_036402275.1. NCBI lineage: Bacteria > Pseudomonadati > Pseudomonadota > Gammaproteobacteria > Steroidobacterales > Steroidobacteraceae > Steroidobacter > Steroidobacter sp. The sequence continues at coordinate 39,512 of NZ_DASWTF010000040.1, forward strand.
GCAGGCTGTCCATGGGGGGACACTACCCTCGGCGGGCTTCGGGGAACACCATCGAAACTCTATTTATGAGAGCGGAGGGGGAAATTGCCTGTGCAAACGTCTTTATGGGGTTGGCCAGCGAGTTTCGATCGACCGTTCCCAGCAACGCGCTCGTGCCATCAGACGAGCCCGCCGTCGGCGTGAATATTGCGTCCGGTGATCCATCCGGCTGCCGGCGTCACGAGGAATCCCACGATTGCCGCCACGTCTTCCGGCGTTCCCAGTCGGTGCAGGGCGGTCATCTGTGCAAGCCCTTCCAGCTGGGCCGGGTCGACGTTCTTGCGTAGAGTGTCAGTGTCGATCGGGCCAGGGGACACGACGTTGACCGTGATGCCACGGGCGCCCAGCTCTCTCGAGCTGACCCGTGCGAACTGTTCGACAGCGGCTTTGCTGGCTGCGTATATCGCTTCACCCGGCGATGGCCAAGCCGTGCCGATGCTCGATACGCAAACAATGCGGCCGCCGTCTCTCATCGCACGCGCCCCTCGCTGCATGGTGAAGAACGTCCCGCGCGCGTTGACGGACATCACTCTATCGAAAAGCTGAGGGTCGACCGCATCGAACGGAGCATGTTCGACGGTGCCTGCGGAGCACACCATCGCGTCCAGAAACCGACCGGTTTTCCGCGGGAATAGCTCGGAGGCCGTTTCGAACAGCAAATCGATTCCATGGGTGCTGGACTGGTCCGCCTTGCACGCCGTTACTCGACGGCCACACGCCCGATGGGCCTGCTCGACGGCAGCCGCCGCGGCGCCGTCCTGACGGTAGGTGAAAAGAACGCTGAATCCATCGCGCGCCAATCGATCCACAATGGCTCGACCGATGCCGCGCGAACCGCCTGTAACAATTGCAGTGGGTGAATGCTCAGTCATATCTCGTCTCCTGGAGGGTTCAGAGTTGACTCTAGCAAGGACCCACTGACATCGTTGTGTCAGGGGAAAACATGGAGTGACGCCTCATGCGTCGTGCCGAGCGTTTGTTTCGGATCGTCTCTTTGTTTCGCGGGCGAAGGTTGCGCACGGCCGCGGAGTTGGCGCAATTGCTCGAGGTGAGCGAGCGCACTATTTATAGAGACATTGCCCATCTGCAGGGCTCGGGCGTGGGCATCGATGGCGTTGGCGGACTGGGCTACGTCGCCGACCAGAACATGCAACTGCCGCCGCTGAATTTTTCAGCCGACCAGATAGAAGCGTTGAGTCTTGGCCTGAGCTTTGTCGTTGCCGCGGGGGACGCAAAGCTCGCGGAAAGTGCCCGCGCGGCGCAGACTAAAATCGAGGCCGTTCTGCCAAGGACATTGCATCCTTCTCTCTCGAACGCCGCGCTGGTTGCTTTTCGCCGTGCATCCGGGCGCGCACCCGCGCACGCAGCTCTATTACGCGGAGCTATCCGCGCTCGTCGGATCGTCGAGTTCGATTACGCAAGCGAGCGCTCCGCAAGGATGCGCCGCCGAGTCCGTCCGCTCAGTCTGAGCGCATTCTCAGACTGCTGGACCGTCACTGCCTGGTGTGAAGCGCGCCGGGCCCTCAGAGATTTCCGACTGGACCGGATGGAGCATGTCGAAATGAGCCACGCAGGATTCGAATCCATCCCCGACTACGATATCGACGACTTCGTGAGTCGGCGCAAAGCGCTGCCAACTCGCAAGGGACTGCCGAAAGCTCCGGCACCGTAGGTGACGAACGCCGGTTGGCAACCGACACTCTCTAGCGGCATAGGACTCAGCCCAGATATCCAGGCCCCACGCGCAACGCACCCGTGATCCAGAGCGGCAGCGCATGATAAAGGTGATACGAGATCAATCCGTGCGCGAGGCCGTTGATCCACAAATTAGGAGCGCGCCGATACACCGCGACGGAGAGCAAACCGGCCACCAGGGTCACGCTGGTCAGAAACGGGTTCGGCAGGTGAAAGATCGCGAAAACCAGGGCGGTTGCAACGACTGCCAGCGCATTGTTAGCCATCAGTCGTTCGAGGCCCCGATAGAAGAATGCAAGCAGCACGTACTGCTGTGCCAACCCGAAGGCGAAGGCCTCGAACAGCGATATCCATGCGTTCTTGAGCGTCGGAAAATCGAGCGAGTCGAGCAGATAGCCCGCGAGCATAGTCAGCGCGATGATCGACGCGACGAGGGGCGCCAGTAGTGTCGCCGCATGCGAGGCCGTATCGAGACGAATACCTGACTCGCGCAACGATCCGGAGAAGTTGGCGTTGCCAGCGAAGAGCAAGCCGATGAGCGCGGCGCCGAAGACCGCTGTCGCGCCGGGGAAACTTCCCTGCCAACCCCAGATAAACGAGAAGATCAGCATGAACACGAGCGCGAGCAAGATGGCGTCGCGCCACCTCTCAGCCGCGCGCAATGCAAGCACATGCATTCGCGGATCCGCCATCAGTTGAGAGCGGCCCTGAATCGCCCAGGGCCGCCAATCTCATCTATACGACTTCGACGTCGCGTTCGACTTCCCTGGTCTTTTTCCGCTCGCTCGGTGTCGCCGGCGCAGGGGCCGACTGCCTCGGCGGCTTGCGACTGTCACGCTCGACTGCTGCCTCGGCGTTCGCGCGGCGCTCCGCTCTCTTTCTCGCCCATCTTTGGAAGAAGCTCTGCTCGTAGCACATGGCAAGGTCCTCCTTCCGGTCACTTACCCTCGCGTCTGCGAGCATAGCACCGTGAGCTTGCGGAGGATGCAGGCGCGACGGCGGCGCGCATGATTGATGCCTGCGTCGGAGTTCGATGCAAGTGCAGTCCTACACAGGCGCGTAATGCGTGGCCGTTGGTGAAAAACGGCATCCCGCTGCGCGAGCGGTCTGGAGTGGGACTATTGATAGACAACCAGATGTGGTAGTACGGCTCGCTAGATGATTTTCAGGCGTACTAACCCGATGCCAAAAAAATCGATATTGATTTCCAGTCTTGCGGCGGCCGTGATCGGTGGATGGGCTTATTGGGTGTTGCCGGGGGACGCGACACCTCCTGCGGAAGTTCAAGATAAAAACACCAACACCATTGCCCATCGATGGCAATGGCAGAACTTCACCGGAATCGAGTCAGCACCCCTTGGTGAAGACGTGGGCAAGCCCGGTCCAACGAGTGGTGAGGTGCCTTCCAACGCAGTGGCGATCTACAAAATTCTGCAGGACATAAAGCTCGATGAACATGGCCGTGTGGTGCCGGACCAAACGATGAAGGAAGCACTCGAGCGGGGATTCGACGACTTGGGACCCAATCTGAGCTCGGCAGCGATGTCAGAGCTACAGAAGTTGATCCGCACTGGCTTAGCCGGTCGGGCGGGAGAAGAAGCGGCTCAAATCCTGGAAAACTACTATCGATTCCGCCTGGCAGAGATGGAGTTTGAAGGGCAACCGGTAACCCAATCGCCCGCCGACCGCTACGAAAAACTGGTGCAGCTGCGACGTAGCTACCTCGGCGCAGAAACTGCCGACAAATTATTCGAGGTGGAAGATACAAATGGGCGCCATATGCTCGCCGCCATCGCGATTCAGACGAACGCGAACTTAACGGATGAAGAGAAACACGTTCAGCAAAAAGCCTTGCAAGAGAAGTTGAACGATCGCCTGCTCGCTCTAGGGCTGTTGGAGCCGGAAGAGGCTGCAGCGGAAAAGGTGCAACGCCTGCGTGAGCAAGGCGCATCGAGCGCCGATATTTATGCCACTCGTAAGGCGCTTCTGAGCGCGGAAAGCGCGCACGATCTGGCGGCGGCCGACCGTGAAGAGGCAGCGTGGCAAAGCCGCTTCAACGGATTTTGGCAGGCGCGCCGATACATCATGCAGGCAGGTTTGGACGAGGTCGAACGTGAGCGTCAGATCGACCAATTACTCGATCAGTATTTCAGTCCCGAAGAGCGAGAACGGGCTCGCATCACCAGTTCCGATTGGCAGGCGCGAGATGCGAAGTAGATTACGGCAGCTGCCATTTTGGTCGAAATCAGGAAAGTGAAGTCATATTGTTCCTAAATACGGTTACCTAGGATGCTCGATGGTGGGTTGGTCGACGCCAATTCATGCAGGCTTACCGTGCCAATAATCGAAGCTCAAACTTTGGGGGGTAATCGTGAATATCAAAGTACTCATCGGGTGCGCACTCTTGCTCGGCGGCTTGATGTCGCAAGGCGCATTTGCCCAGTCTTGCAGCGTCAGCATCCAGACCGGAATCGGCGCTCGGTTTTATGTGCCGAGCGGCGGTGACGGCCGTTACAACATCTTGGGGTGGGGTAACGGAACCGGTGGCGGTGCAACCACGTACTCGGGTCTGCTCACGGCCGCTGCTCAGCGTTGCGTTTTGGTAGCGGCTGCTACGACCGCCAGCTCTGGAAGCGGCACTGACGTCCGAGACGCTGTGAGCCAGGCTAGGACCCGTTACGCCGGCATCCTCAATGCAAGTCCGAAAATTTGTACGTCTGGTCACTCGCAAGGTGGCGGTGGCTCTTTCAACGCCGCCAATGTCATTGGCTCCGATGTGTCATGTGTGATTGCCGTTCAGCCCGATACTGTTTTTACGGTCAGAATTCTGCGCCCTGTCGCTGCCAACGTTGACGTTACTTGTATCTTCAGTACTGGCGACGTGTTGGCCCCGGCATTGCCCAGTAACGCGCTCAACTGCAGGACCAACTCGACCATTTACAGACAGGTGACGACCTCTGGAACTCACTTCGCACCGGTCTCTGGCACCGGTGGCGCGGTCGGCGCAGCCATGCGCACCCAGATTGACCGTCTGCTGCTGTAGTCGCTGTTAACTGGGCTGTCTAGAAGGACCCCAACCGTTCGCGGTTGGGGTCTTTGGGCGTTGGCGGTCGAGTAAATTTTATTTCAGCGGGCAAGCCCCATGAAAAAAAACACAAGCGCTGCTGTATTGGCGCTGATTGCGGTATGTACGGGCGCCTGCAGCGGACAGCCTCAATCTGATGGCGTAGTAGAAACAGGAGCAGTGGCTCAGGGAAGCCAACCAGACTTCAAAACGCTGGAAGATCGTTATAGTTATGCTTATGGCGTCAATCTGGCGGAGCAGTTCAAAGCGGAAGGCATCGAGATGAATGTCGCTCTCATGGCGGCTGCGATGCAGGCTGTGTTCGACGGCAGCGAGAAGAAAATGTCCGCTGGAGAAATTGTCGCAACGATTCAGCTCTATCAGGAGGCGCATTCGAAGAAGAAACAAGCAGAATGGGCGGTGGCAACCGAAGAAAATAAAAGAGCAGGCGAGATTTTCCTGAGAGAGAACGCCAGGAAAGAGGGTGTGGTGGTCACCAAGAGCGGCTTGCAGTACAAGGTGATCGCCAAGGGTAGCGGCGGGTATAAGCCGACCGTAGAAGACGACGTGAAAGTGCATTATCGAGGAAGGCTGATCGATGGGACCGAATTCGATAGCACTCACTCGCGTGGCGAGCCTTACAGCACCAATCCCAAAGCGCTCATCGAAGGTTGGGCCGAAGCACTCCAGTTGATGTCGGAAGGCTCCAAGTGGGAATTGTATGTTCCTGCCAACCTTGCTTATGGAGAAGCAGGATCGCCGCCTTATGTCGGACCCAATGCGGTGTTGATTTTCGAGGTGGAGCTACTCGAAATCGAAAAGAGAGGGTGAGTATAGTCGTGAAGTCTTGCTCATCGCCTCGAAAGCAGGGTGAGCGTCCTCGGGCTCATTCGCTAACTCGCTTTTTTCCGAAGTACCACCCGTCCGCCTTCCGTTCGAGCACACGGCCTTCCACTTCCGCGCTTGTGCCAATGTAGCTGACCGTCGACACGTCGCTACTGCCTGTCTGCATGAAGCACAGCTTGTGCTTCTTGGCTGGGTCCATCCGAATGAGCACGAAGTCAGCGCCGAAAGTTTCAACTGCGAAGGAGTTTTGCACGAACATGCTGGCGGGAGGTTCGCCGAAGGCATTTCGAGGCATGAGTATTTCGCCGCTCGTCAAGCAGTGACCCCAGCCGACGCGCTCAGTGCGCTCGACGTTTGCATACACGACATCCCAGTCTCCGTACTTTGCGTGCTTCTGGATCGTACCGAGAGAGGAGATCAATGTGCCGCCTTGCACGACGTACGATTGCTTGTCGGTCGGGACAAAGTTGCCCTGGGTATCTATGCGGCCCCAGCCGCCTCCTGTGTCGGTTTCGCCGCCTGATTTGGCTTTCAGAGGATCGTCCTTGGGTATCTGATAAAAAACAGCAGCATCTTTGGGAATCGCGCTGGCCTCCTCATCGTGCGTCGTGGAGCGGGGCAACCAGGACCACTTATCGAGTGGCGCATCCTGCAACTTGTCGGCGCACCCGCAAATCGTGAGTGCCGCAATTGCCGCGAAAATCTCAGCACGCATGCTCGTCTCCATCAACCGGTTCAGTTCGCGAGGTAGTTCTCCGCCTGGTTACACGGTGGGGGAAGCAGGCAAGGGGAGTTGCGTCGGGCGCCTGAGAAACTTTCTCGACGCCTGCACGAGATTCCAGTAGGCGATTGCGAGGCTGCGCAAACGGGTGAACGAGTGCACCAGCATACCGGCAGCGTAAAAAGTGAAATTGTCCGCTACGACCAGATTGTAGACGGGTAGCACTTCGGCACCGATCGTGGACCTGGTAATAGATTTGTGGCGAATGGAAGCATCCGGCGATTGTGATTCGATACGATCTCCGATGCACAAGTCCGCAGCGCGGCGCCACTTTCCCTCGCAGCGGAAGGAATGATTCGACGTGGTGCGAATGACTGAGCCGTCATCGAATGCGATGAGCCAGAGTCGAGTGGGGGCGTGATCCAATCTCTGGATCACGGGTTTCAACGCGGCAAGACCGGCTCCGTTCCGGGACCAAACCAAGTCACCCACGGCTACTTCTTCAATTGGCCGGTGTCCGCGAGCCGTCCAAATCATCGTGCCCATCGCGAAACACTTCGAGGACGACCCATTCGATGAGGACTTGTAGTCTGGATGCCCGGGCAGGGGGCTGCCTGTGTGCGGGTCCCTCATCTTCGTCTGTCTATAAGACTGATTGTAAGCGTCGTTCGGATCCTTGTTGCCAGACATCGGAACCTCCGCCATCGGTAAATGAAACATGTTGCTTCACGCCATTCCATCCGCCGCGTGCGGCGCGACGACGATGTGCACCTCTTCTGCTGTTGATCTAACGGTGCATTCAATGGCAAGCGTTTGTATACACGTCGCCGTGGCGCTCCTGCAATTGCTAGGAACCACACTCCCAGGCACCAGGGCGCCGTCCCGTCGACGGCCGGGACTGGAAGCGAGCAGGTCAGGCTCGATGCTATATCGCGGCAACCGACCGATGGGAGAAAGCTCATCGGCGGAACGGGATACTTCAAAGGCTCGCATCGATGCGTTTGTTTCTCTGAGGAATCAAAACAGATGAACTAGCAATCGATACGAGGGACGTGACCGTGGTCGTGCCCACGCGCGAAGCAAAAGAAGAGTTTGTGCGTGGCGGTTTCGGTGATTGGCACTACATCGCGCTTACCGATCTGGGGGCAAACTCGCCAAACCCACGTCGGTAAGTCGGCCAGCTAAAGAATTGCGACACTGAGCCTGGCCTTCGCACTGCGCCTCGGCGTCCTCGATCAGTTATCCTATAGGGCCTTCCTGGTGGAGAGCTTTCGAATGGCGATGGATGTAGTGGACTACGAGATCTTCGGCGATGACATGCAGTACGTGGAGATCGAGCTCGATCCCGGCGAAGCCGCGATCGGCGAGGCCGGCGCAATGATGATGATGCAAGACGGTGTCGAGATGGACACCGTCTTCGGCGACGGCTCCGCGCAGCAGGGCGGCCTGTTCAGCAAACTGCTCGGCGCCGGCAAGCGTCTGGTAACGGGCGAGTCGCTGTTTACGACCATATTTCACAACGAGTCGCGGGCCAAGCGCCGCGTGGCGTTTGCGGCGCCGTACCCGGGCAAGATCATTGCCGTCAAGCTGTCCGAGATGGGCGGGACTTTGATCTGTCAGAAAGACAGCTTCCTCTGCGCGGCGCGCGGTGTGTCGCTCGGCATTGCGTTCCAACGTCGACTCGGCGCCGGGCTGTTCGGCGGCGAGGGCTTCATCATGCAGAGGCTCGACGGCGACGGTCTGGTGTTCGTGCATGCCGGCGGCACGCTGATGACGCGCGATTTGCAACCGGGCGAGAAGCTGCGCGTCGATACGGGCTGCGTCGTCGCCCTTCAGCCCAGTGTCGACTTCGACATTCAGTATGTCGGCAAGCTGAAGAGTGCGCTGTTCTCCGGCGAAGGATTGTTCTTTGCGACGCTCACCGGGCCGGGCCGCGTTTGGTTGCAGTCCTTACCTTTGTCGCGTCTCGCCAATCGCATCATTGCTTCCGCGCCTGCGGCCGGTGGGCGCCAGGTCGGCGAAGGGTCTGTGCTCGGCTCGCTGGGCGGGTTCCTCGACGGTGACAACAGCTAGCCTGATATGACACCGATCGGTAAGGGGCGCCTGTTCGGCGGCGAGTCTCCCGCGACGGGCGAGGATGCACAGATTGCGATCGTCGATGTGCACATGGAAGTGCGCACGGCATCGCATGTACATACGCCGCTGCTCGCAGATCTGCGACTGCGTGAAGTCGGCGCTGTGCAGGCGGGGCTCGAGTTCGCGTGGGAATCGGAGGCGGGCATTCGGGCGGTGCAGATTTTCGACGCCGCGGCGTTGAACACGTTGCGTACGAATGCGGCTTTCCTGGCGAGCCCGCAGATGGCAGGGCTCAAGGCGGAGCGGCGGCGCGGGGCGGTTGGGCGCGGTTTCGGTTGGACGGCGCTCGCGTTGTTCCTGTTGCTGCCGATCTTGTTGTTGCTCGTATTCCTGTGGCAAGCAGATCGCATCGCGCGGGCGGTTGCAGAGCATGTTCCCATCGAGCAGGAAAGGAAACTTGGCGAACAAGCATTCGCCGCGATGCGTGGCACGCTGTCGCTCCAGGATAGTGGCCCTGCGTACGAGGCAGTACAGACGCTCGGTCTGAGGCTGGCGCAAGCGGGGAAGTACCGCTATCAGTTTCACGTTGCCAATGACGCTGCGGTCAATGCTTTTGCGTTGCCTGGCGGGATCATCGTGGTGCACACGGGCTTGATTGCCTCAACACGTCGTCCGGAAGAGCTCGCCGGCGTCCTCGCGCACGAAGTCCAGCACGTGGAGCAACGCCACAGCCTGCAGGCGATGGTGAAGAATCTCGGGCTGCGCGGCCTTTGGATGCTGGTGACCGGAGACATTAGCAGCGGCGCGATCGGGCAAGCCGCACTCGAACTGACCAGCTTGAGTTTTTCCAGGGATGCCGAGAAACAAGCAGATGCTGCCGGCTTCGATGGTTTGGTCGCTGCGGGTATCGATCCGCGCGGCATGGCCGACTTCTTCGCGGTCATGGCAAATCTTGAAGGAGTCGCCACGCCACCACCCTTCCTGTCCACTCATCCGGCAAGCGGCGACCGTGAAGCGACGCTACGTGCGCGAGAGAATGAAATAGCGGGCAGAACGTTCGAACCGCTGCGCCTCGGTGACTGGCCCCCACCGCGGGCGATCAACTAGAAAAGGTTCTAGGACCTGATCGCAACGAATTGCTTTCTGATCTCCATCCCGCGGTCGGGCCAGTTTTCGACATATCTCAGCAGGCTGCAATCCGAGGTGAATCGCAAGAAACAGAGTGATCAGCCCACCACACAGACTCTACGCTCGCTGCCGCACACGGATTCCAGCGCGCTCGTGGCGCGACATCACTGACAGGCATAACATGCGGAGTCTTCTCTAATGGCCAATTCTTTTCGCTCACATTCAGCTCCGAATTCGATCACCCGTCGAGCAATACTCAAAAACAGCACTGCCGCGGCGGCGGCCGCGGTGGCGCTCGGAGTAACGTCCAGAGTTCATGCCAAAACGCCGCTCGGTGGCGTCTCCAAGCTTGAGGACAACAAAGCCGTCGTGGCGCGATGGTTCACGGAATTCTGGGGCAATCCTTGGAATCCCAAGGTCATCGACGATCTCGCCGCCCCGCAGATGCTCCTTCAATACTCATTGCATGCCCCGCGCCGCGGTCGCGAGGACATCAGAGCATTCATGGTGGGTTTCCGAGAAGCATTTCCCGATCTGAGCTTCTCGGGCACCGCCGATCTGCTTGCAGACGGCGACTACGTCGTCGGACGTTGGATCGGGGGCGGTACGCACACGGGGCCGGCATTCAGCGATTTTATCGCCGGTTCGTTGCCAGCGGCGACCGGCCGCAAGATGCATTTCAGCGGCACGACCGTTCTCAAGGTGGTGAACGGAAGAATCGTCGAGGAGATCGGGCTGGACGACGGTGTCACCGCGTTGACTCAGCTCGGCATCTTGCGCCCAGTCTGAGACGCCCGGGTGATTGAAGGCGGCGCAGCGCAGGGCTGCGCCGCTCGGTTCGAGACAGCGTCAGCCCTGTGGCGGGGCACTTTCCGAAATCGCTGAAGGTCTGCCGCACCTCTCGTTCGGGATCGCGCGCTCGACGCCCTTGCGTGCCCGCCAACTCGTGTGCTAAATACTGAGCCATATGGTTCAGTATAACTCTAGCCGCTTCGATGCCTCATTCGCCGCGCTCTCGGACGTTACACGACGCGGCGTTCTGGAGCAGCTTGGGCGTGCGGACGCCTCGATTACGGAGCTTGCCGAGAAGTTCCATATGACCCTTACGGGCATGAAGAAACATGTCGGCGTGTTGGAGCAGGCGGGACTCGTCACCACGGAGAAGGTCGGCCGCGTGCGGACCTGCAAGCTCGGGCCACGCCAGCTAGAAGAGGAGGCGGCATGGATCGAGCGGTACCGCCAGCTCTGGGCTGCACGGTTCGACGAGTTGGACAAGGTTGTTGAGGAACTGAAACGGCGGGAAAAGGCCCCTGAACGCAGGAAGAGGAAGTGAGCCCCATGAAGAACTACACGACGGTTGAGCGGGAGTCCGAGCGTGCGCTAGTGGTCACGCGAACCTTCAATGGCCCGGCGCGCATCGTATTCGAAGCGTGGACCCAGCCCGAGCTGTTCAAGCGTTGGTGGGTGCCGAAATCCGTTGGCCTGACCCTGCTTTCCTGCGAGATGGATGTTCGTGTCGGCGGCGGGTACCGACTGGTGTTCGCCGGGAACCCCGAACCCATAGCGTTCTTCGGCAAGTACCTCGAGGTGACGCCCCATTCGCGCCTCTCCTGGAGCAATGACGAGAGCCCGGACGGCACTATCACCACGGTGACCTTCGAAGAAAGAGGCGGCAAGACACGGGTCGTCGTGCATGACCTCTATCCCTCGAAGGAAGCGCTCGACGCCGCTATCGCCTCCGAAAGTACAGGTGGATTTCCTGAGCAGTTCGAGCAGCTCGACGAGCTTCTGCAAATGTGGACAACGAAGTGAGGTCCATTTACGGACCCCATTTCGTGGTTTCGGCGTAGACGCGTAATCGCAACTCAGGCATCAGGCTCAGCACCTGAAGGGAATCGAGCCTTGCGGCTCATCCGTTCATGGCACGGGATTGGGCAAGCCGCGCCTTCGCTGCGTCGTTCGCTCGCGCGCGGTGACGAACATTTCATGGGAACCCGGCGGCGTTTATAGCGTTGGCAGGAAACGCATCGAGATTCCGCCCCGCGTTTTCCGGTGACTGCGAGCAGGCCAGGAGGTCCTATGCTGTTCCACATCAACGGCACGCGTTACGACGTAGAAGTCGATGTGCGCACGACTCTGCTGGATTTGTTACGTGATCGCCTGCAGCTCACGGGCTCGAAGAAGGGGTGCAATCAAGGCGCTTGCGGGGCCTGCACCATCTTGGTGAATGGGGTGCGCATCAATTCCTGTCTGGCATTGGCGATCCAGTATCAGGGCGAGGAAATTACCACCGTAGAAGGCCTGGAGAGCAACGACAGTTTGCATCCATTACAACGCGCCTTCATCGAACACGATGGTTTCCAATGTGGTTATTGCACGCCCGGCCAGCTGTGCTCGGCGATCGGTTTGTTGAACGAGTTGCAGGCCGGCGTACCCAGTGTGGTCACTGACAATTTACAAGCGGCCGATATTTCACTGACGCCTGACGAGCTTCGCGAGCGCATGAGCGGGAATATCTGCCGTTGTGGCGCGTACAACGGGATCGTGCAAGCGATCCAGGAGTACTCGGCCGACCGCATAGCAGGGGTAGCTCGATGAACGCCTTCGAATACTCGCGGGCCGCGGATGTTTCTCAAGCCGTGGAGCTCGCGTCCCGCGCCCATGCAAGGTTCCTTGGCGGCGGCACCAACCTCGTCGATCTGATGCGTGAAAGCATCGAACAGCCGGAACTGCTGATCGACGTTACAGGACTCTCACAACGAATCGAGCTGCAGGACGATGGCTCCGTTCTGATCGGCGCCGCCACCAAGAACACTGCGCTTGCTTGCGCAGCGCTGATACGCGAGCGCTATCCGCTGCTATCCCGCGCTCTGCTTGCAGGCGCTTCCGCCCAGATTCGCAATATGGCCACGGTGGCGGGCAACATCCTTCAACGCACCCGTTGCGTGTATTTCTACGACGACTCGTCTCGCTGTAACAAACGAGATCCGGGCAGAGGCTGCGACGCCCTCGAAGGATTCAATCGATATCACGCCGTGCTTGGGACGTCGCCGACTTGTATCGCAACCCATCCCTCGGACATGTGTGTGGCGCTGGCCGCGCTCGATGCGGTGGTCCACGTCACTGGCAGCCGTGGATCGCGGGCCATCGAGCTCACGGAGTTTCACCAATTGCCTGGCGACACTCCGCACATTGAAACGCAGCTGGAACCTGGCGAATTGATCACGGCCGTGACGCTCCCGCCATTGCGATTCGCCCGACACTCCACGTACAGGAAAGTGCGAGATCGAGCAAGTTACGCGTTCGCGTTGATTTCGGTCGCGGCCGCATTGGAGCTGAACGCGGATGGCACCATCAGCGATGTCCGGGTGGCACTTGGCGGTGTCGCTCATAAGCCGTGGCGCGCTTGGAAGGTGGAGGAGGCGCTCAAAGGTGCGCGCGCGAAAGAGGCAGTTTTCCAGGCCGCTGCCGCCGAGGAATTCAGGCACGCGAAAGGGCGTCATGGCAACGCATTCAAGATCGAGCTCGCGCAGCGAACGATCGTTGCCTGTCTGAAAGAGCTTGCGGAAGGGGCACGCCCATGAGCGCAGTCCGTAACCCAAAGCAGCAGAGCGAAATGCCGCGAGTGGTGGGTCAACCGATCGCGCGCGTTGACGGTCCCCTCAAAGTTCGTGGGCAGGCCCGCTTTGCCGCCGAAGTGGACTTACCCGGCCTCGCATACGCGGCACTCGCCTATAGCAGCATCGCAAAAGGACGAATCGTTTCCATCGACACGAGCGCCGCCCGCCAGGCGGCTGGCGTCATGTTTGTCATGACGCATGAGAATGCGCCGAAACTGAATCCGCCGCCAATCTTCACCGAGGGCGGTGCGGCCGTCTCGCGGCTGCCAATCATGCAAGGCGCCGACGTTCATTGGAACGGCCAGCCAATTGCAATCGTTGTGGCGGAGTCTCAGGAGCAGGCGGAGCACGCGGCCTCACTGATCCAAGCCCGGTTCGACACCGAGCCCGCGGTCTTGTCTCTGGACAAAAGCCGCGCCCGGGCCAAAGCCCACGAGCACATCTTGGGCGAGCCGCCGAAGATCGAAATCGGCGATGCCGAGTCAGCGCTCGCGAGCGCCGAGGTGAGAGTCGATCGGGTCTATCGCACGCCGCGTCAGAATCACAATGCCATCGAGTTGCACGCGGTCACGGTGCATTGGGAAGAAGGCACGCTCGTCGTTCACGATTCCACGCAGATGATCAACATGTCGGCCCTCGCTCTGCAGAGGATCTTCGACCTGCCGCCCGACAAGGTGAGGGTGAAGTCGCCGTTCATCGGCGGTGGATTTGGCGGTAAGGGACTCTGGAGCTACCAAGTGCTCGCGGCGGCGGTGGCGCGTGAGGTGCAGCGCCCGGTACGTTTGGTGCTTTCGCGCGAAGGTGTCTTTCGCTCCATCGGTGGACGCACGCTCACCGAGCAACGGGTGGCGCTCGGCGCGAGGAAGGACGGCGCCTTGGCTGCACTGATTCATACCGGTCTGACTGGCATGACCAGCCACAGTTATTGCCCGGAACAGTTCACGTTTCCGGCGCGACATCTGTATCAGGCCGATCGTTTCAAGATCGCTCAGGAATACGTCGCGCTTCATATGGTGCCGAACACGTTCATGCGTGCGCCGGGCGAGTCCGTGGGCACCTTCGCGCTCGAATCAGCCATCGATGAGCTGGCAGTTGCGCTTCAGCTCGATCCCATCGAACTGCGTCGTCGACTCGAGCCCAAGGTCGACCCCACGTCCAGACATCCTTTTTCGCAGCGCGGGCTGATCGAAGCCTATCGACGTGGCGCCGAGAAGTTCGGCTGGCATGATCGCAATCTCGAGCCGCGCTCGCGTCGTGAAGGCGACTGGTTGATCGGGCACGGCGTCGCGACGGCGACCTATCCGTATTATCGTCAGCCAGGAGGCGCGGCGCGCATTCGGTTGAATGCGGAGGGGCACGCGATCGTGCAGATGGCAAGTCACGAAATGGGCATGGGCACGGCGACCGTGCAAGCGCAGTTCGCAGCCGACCTGTTGGCAGTGCCCCTCGAGGAAGTGAAATTCGAATACGGCGATTCGACACAGCCGGCGGGCACAATGGCCGGCGGCTCCTCGCAGACAGCCTCGATCATCGGGGCCGTTGTCGCGGCGTCCGAGGCGTTGTTTGCAGAGCTGCTGCGGTTGGCAGGGCCTCAGTCGCCGCTTGCCGGTCTCGAGCCGGGCGAGGTGATGACCCGCGACCGTGGTCTGTGCGCCAGACGCGATCCCGGGCGCTTCGAAAGCTATCGGGCCATACTGAAGCGCGCGGGGCGGCAGGAGGTGAGCGCGGAAGCGTCTTCTGCAGAACCGGTGGAAGCTCAGAAATATTCCATGCACTCCACCGGCGCCCAGTTCTGCGAGGTGCGCGTGAACGCAATTACCGGCGAGATTCGCGTGTCGCGGTTCCTGGGATCATTCGATGTGGGGCGAATCGTGAACCCGAAGACCGCGGCCAGCCAGCTGCGCGGCGGCATCGTCATGGGCATCGGCCTCGCGCTCATGGAAGAAACGCTGTTCGACGAGCGCACTGGGCGCATCATGAATGCATCGTTGGCGGAGTATCACGTGCCGGTGCATATGGACGTGCCGGCGATCGACGTCATCTGGAACGACATTCCTGATCCGCAGAGTCCCCATGGAGTCCGCGGTATCGGTGAAATTGGCATCACTGGCGTTGGTGCGGCCATCGCTAACGCCGTTTACAACGCCGCGGGCGTGCGTGTTCGTGAGTTGCCGATTACGCTCGACAAGACATGAGGTCATTAGCCTCATCGCGACAATCGCCTTCAGCTCGCGTCTTGCATCACATTGATGAACGCGCGAAGGGCTGCCGGTACGTGACGATGGCCAGAGTAGTAGAGCCGCAGCCCACCGACGCGGGGCGACCAGTCCTCCAGTAGCGGAACCAGTCGGCCGTCGGTTAGCCACGGGCGGGCTGCGGTCTCAGGGACGTACGCGATCCCCAGCCCATCGGCGGCGGCTTCGATCGTCAGCATCGTGTGATTGAGGGTTAGCGCGCCGGGCACGTCGATGACGATTTCATGGCCGTGCTTCTCGAACTCCCAGCGATAAAACCTTCCACTCGGCAGGCGCTGGCGAATGCAGCGGTGCTGCCGGAGCTCGTCCGGAGTACTCGGCCGGCCTGCCACTTCCAAGTAGGACGGAGCTGCAACCGCCAGGAAGCGGAAATCGTCCCCGAACGGGACCGCGATCATGTCCTGCGGCACGGCTTCGGCAAGCCGGATGCCGGCGTCGAATCCTTGTTCAATGATGTCGACGAGATTCCCATCGGTGACGAGATCCAGCGAGACCTGCGGATAGCGTTCGAGAAAACGGGGAACGATCTGCTTCAGGAGCAGGCGCATCGCCCCCTCGCCACCATTGATTCGTAATGCCCCGCTCGGATGCCCGCCATCGTCGACCACCGCATCGATCGCCTGATCGAGGTCCTGCAGCACCGGCTTCAATCGTCTGAGAAGACGCTCTCCTGCTTCGGTCGGGGCAACACTTCGGGTCGTACGATGCAGGAGTCGAGTGCCCAGGCTGTGTTCGAGCGCGGCAATGGCATGGCTGAGCGAGGAGCGCGAGACGCCCAGCTCGTCGGCCGCCTTCCGAAAGCTGCGGTGTTCCGCGATTGCCGAGAATGCAGCCAGATCAGTGAGCGTCGGCCGGACGCGCGCACCATTGTTCATCATCCTTCACCCACCTCATGCGGATCGGAGGCGATTATCTCATCACGGTCATGCCTTGATTGAGGCGGGAATTTCGTAGTCGCCTCGAGGCATTGGGCTACGAAGTTTCACGATTCCGCTTGGAGGCGAGCAGTCACTTACCCGCGCCGGGGACGGGATGTGTCTAAAAAAGGACGCTGAGCGTCTTCTCATATTCGAGTGTGCACGCGAAACTCCGGCAGTCTTCATGGCGGGGCCCGGAATAGTGGAAGCAAAACTCGAGTGGAGCGGGGGCCGCGAGCAAAGCGCTGAACCCTCCGGAGTAGTGGCGCGCCACCCGGACTACGAGAAGGCGTGGTGGGTTCTGCTGGGTGCGAGCCTGTGCATCTTCAGCGGCAGTGCCTCGGTGGCGTACTACACCTTCGGCGTGTTTCTTCCTGAGATCATAGCGGCGACAAAGTGGTCGGGTCCGGCGCTGGCGGCAACGATCGGTCCTGGGTTGCTGGCGGCATCGGTGGTGGCGCCGCTGGCGGGCATGGCATGCGACAAATTCGGAGTGCGCGCGATCGTCCTCATCGGCGCGCCCGCGATTGGCATCGGCTTCGCGATTCTAGGGATGGCGCCCACGAGTGCGGGCGGATTCGCGGCCGCGACGATCCTGATGTACCTGCTTTTTTTCGCGGGATCGCCGGTGCCCTATGCGCGCATGCTGTCCGGATGGTTTGACACTCGGCGCGGCATGGCTCTCAGCATCATGTTCGCGTCGGGATCGATAGGCATCGCTTGCTGGCCGCAATACGCAGCGTTTCTGATCGCTCATTTGGGCTGGCGCCACGCCTATGTCGCAATGGGTGGATCCGCGGCGGCTGTCGTGTTGTTCGCTGCTCTTTTCATGCTGAAGGACCCGCCTGGCGCAGGATCTACCAGCGATTCAGGCGCGACAGCTGGGCGCACGGGCCTGCTCGTGCGGGAAGCCTTGAGAACGGTGCGCTTCTGGAAGCTGTGCGCTGTCTTCATGTTGCTGACTGCGGTGCTCGGCGGAACCGCCGTGATTTTTCCGGTCATCCTCAGGATGCAGGGAGCCGACCCAAGCGCGGCGGCATCGATCATGTCCGTAATCGGGATCGCCATGTTCGTCGGCCGGTTGTCGTTGGGACTGACACTGGATCGGTTCTTCGCGCCCTACGTCACCCTCTGTATCTCCATCATTTCGACGCTGGCCTTCGTCATCATGATCTTGGGAGGTAGCACCAAGACCCTCTTTGCGGCCGGCGCGTTCCTGGGTTT
The DNA here is from genome assembly GCF_036402275.1 of Steroidobacter sp. Taxonomy (NCBI): domain Bacteria; kingdom Pseudomonadati; phylum Pseudomonadota; class Gammaproteobacteria; order Steroidobacterales; family Steroidobacteraceae; genus Steroidobacter; species Steroidobacter sp. The sequence goes on from NZ_DASWTF010000040.1 coordinate 57,097, forward strand.
CGGTTTGGGCGCTGAGTACGCGGTCACTGCTTACATTGTGTCACGCGCTTTTGGCATCAGGTCGTTCGGATCGATCTATGGACTGATCACGACCGCGACGAGCATCGGCGCGGCCATCGGCCCAGCGGTCCTGGGGGCCGCGCTGGTGTCCTCCGTGGGCATACGAACTCTATCGTTCGCTGCGCTGGCGGTATTGTTGGTTCCCATTCTCCTGCTGCTCACCGTCTCGAGGAAGGATCTGCCGTTTCAAGCGCGATAGACGGTGCCGTGTCATCAGGCCTTGCTGCTGACATCGCGCTGCCTGCAGGCAAGGCGATACTCTCGCGGAGCAAGACCGCTATGGGCTCGAAAAGCGCGCGCGAAAACAAAACTGCTCGCATAGCCCAATCGAAGTCGGATCTGTTCGACCGTCAAGTCCGATCTCGCGAGCAAGTCTTCCGCGATCGTCATGCGCCACCGAACCACATACTGGATCGGTGTGATTCCAACCATCTGCTTGAATCGCTCTGCGAACGTCGTGCGAGACAAGAAAGCTTCGCGGGCCAGGGTCGCAACGGTCCAGTCGGTCGAGGGCGAAGCGTGGACGGCGGCCAGTGTGCGGCTGACGTGTGGATCGGCGAGGCCCGCGAGCAGGCCGATGGGAACACTCGGCTGTGTGATCGCGGAGCGCAGGACTTGAATGAACAGCAGATCCATCAGACGAGTCGCCACGGCGACGTAGCCGGGGCGGGTGGCCTGGCTTTCGTGATGGATGAAATCCAGGGCCATCTTCAGCTGTGGGGCGAGGTTCTGTTCCTCGACACTCAGATGCATCATGGCGGGCAACTGATCGATCAGGATCGCGGCGCCTCGACCCTTGAGAGAGAAAACGCCCGAGAGGATGGTTACGTCCGGCTCCGCGTTGCCTGCTCGCAGGATGTTGGGCCGACCCAGCGTGCCGCCCGTCCAGAATTCGGATCCATTCGACGCGATGAGATCGCGGGCGGTTTGCAGCGGACTGTCCGGGAAAGATGCCAAAGCGTGACGCGGCCAATGCATTGCCACCACCAGGTCTCCCTTGGAGAGCTGGACGGGCCTGGCCTCGCCCAGCAGCCAGCATTGGCCTTCGATCACGTAGTAAAAAGGAATCCCGTGGCCGGATTCCATGTCGATTCCCCAATCTCCGCCGCAGCGGATTTCCGCGAGCACAGAGCCGTCGATTCGGATGGATGAAAAGATATCGCTCAAGACGTCCATGGACGCTGTTCGGATGCATCGTGTCGAAAGACCGGTACCTTGGAACAATACGTCCTGGCGAGGCCAATTCCTAGAGGTTTGTAAATGACTACGCTTGAAGGACAGTGCGCGATCGTCACCGGCGCAAGCGGCTCCATTGGTTTTGCAACGGCGCGGCGTCTCGCCGAAGCGGGCGCTGCCGTCGTGATGGCCGATATAAAGGGGCAGGAGGAGGCCGCACGCCGACTGGCAGAGATCGGACACACGGCGTTCGCTTGCGACGTCAACGTCACTGATGAGAGAAGTGTCGGACGATTGGTGGAGTCGGCCATGGGCCGGTTCGGCCGCATCGATATCCTCGTCAACAACGCCGGCATTGCCAGCGTGCTGAAGCCAGCGCCATTCGAGTCGATTGCCTCCGATCAATGGCATCAAGTTTTTGACGTCAACGTCGTTGGGGCGGTTCGTATGTGCGCGGCCGTCTCGCCCCACATGCGCAAAGCGAAGGCGGGCCGGATCATCAATCTTACGTCGGGCGTCGCTTACAAAGGCACGCCAGGACTATTGCATTACGTGGCGAGCAAAGGCGCGATGATCTCGGTCACGCGGTCGCTGGCGAGCGAGTTTGCCGCCGACAACGTACTTGTGAACGCAGTTTCTCCAGGCTTCACAGTCACCGACAGCATGGCGGCGTCGCCCGAGATGATCGAGCGCTTTGCGTCGGTTGCTCGGGCAACGAGGTTGATCAAGCGCGACTCGGCGCCGGCCGACGTCGCCAACGCCATCTACTTCCTGGCCGGGCCGGATTCTGGATTCGTCACTGGCCAGGTCCTCGTCGCGGACGGCGGATCGGTCTTTCACTAGCGGCGGCGGACGATAGGTGTCGAAAAGCGAACTTCCAAGCGCTATTCAGACGCCGATGGCTCCCTAGAATGTCCTCCACATCCAAGGCCCGTCACGGGCCAAGAACCGAAGAATGCAAGGGGGGCATGCAATGCATTCGAGAAATCATCGTCTCTGGTTTCTTGCGACCGTCATGACGTCAGCCGTTGCCGGAGCGGACCTCGCTCACGCGCAAACCGTGACGCCACCGGAAGCAAGCGCCGCCGATACTTCGAGCCCGAGTTCCTCGGCGAGTGGTGAGGGCGAACTCCACGGCGTTCTCGAGGACGTAGTCGTCACGGCGCAGAGGCGTTCCGAACGGCTGCAAGACGTGCCCATCGCGGTGACGGCGCTGAGCGGGGAAGCTCTGGCATCTAAAGGACTGGCGAGCACCTTCGACATCGTCGCAACGACGCCCGGGTTGACGTTCGTCCAGGCCGGCGGCTCGGCGGCGCCACGCATCCGTGGCGTTGGCTCGAGCGCTGCTCAAGGCGGGAACGAAAACGCCGTTGCGACCTATGTCGATGGTGTCTACTACGTCGCGCCGTACGGCACGATCTTCTCCCTCAACAACATCGAGCAGATTGCCGTCCTGAAGGGGCCGCAGGGAACGCTGTTCGGCCGTAACGCGACCGGTGGACTCATTCAAGTCACCACCCGAGATCCCGAGCAGGACTTTGGCGCAGAGGTGAGCGCAAGTTACGGCAACCGAAACACTCGGGGTGGATCGCTCTATGTGACCGGCGGTCTGACGGATCAGGTTGCCGCGGATCTCGCGGTTTACTACGACGACCAGATGGATGGCTTCGGCAAGAATCTGTTCAACGGCCAGGACGTGAACAAGTCCAAGAACGTCAACGTTCGTTCCAAGCTGAAATGGGATCTCGGCGATGACACGACGGTGAAACTCAGCGGCGACTACGGGACTCGCGATACCGGCCTCGATCGACGGCCGCTGTATGGTTCGTTGCCATCGACGGGTGTGCCGTTCACGGGTGGTCCCCATGACGTGAACTCGAATGTCCAGCCCTTCTTCAAGAACCGCCAATATGGCGGCAGCCTCGAAGTCGTCCATCATTTCGACGCCTTCGACCTGATCGGCATCAGTGCGTATCGCTACTCTCGCTCGCACCTCGAGTTCGACGTGGAGGGCCTGCCGCAGAAGATCATCGACGCACTCGATATCGGCAAGGATCACCAGTTCAGTCAGGAGATTCAGCTGGTATCGACTGCGCCGGGCCCGTTTTCCTGGCAGATCGGCGGTTACTATTTCAGATACAAGGGCGGCTACGACCGGGTGGTCATCGACCTGCCGCCCGCCACCCAGGACTTTCAGTCCTACACGCGCGCGCGGTCGCCGGCGATCTATGGACAGGCTACCTACGAATTTGTGAGCGACACGTCGCTCACTCTCGGTCTGCGCTACACCTCCGAAGACCGTTACCAGGACACCAGCGGCACGCTGTTCATGAAGGCGACGAACACGCTGATCACCCAGCCGCCGCTGCACGACAAGATCACCGCGAGCCGTCCGACGTGGCGCATCGCGTTGGATCACAACCTGAATCCGGATACGCTGGTGTACGCGTCCTATAACCGTGGCTTCAAGAGCGGCGGCTTCAATACCGGCATCTACTTTCCGGCGCTGGTGCCTTTCGCGCCCGAATCGCTCGACGCGTACGAGATCGGCATCAAGTCCGATTCGTTCGACCGGCGCGTGCGTATCAACGCATCCGGCTACTACTACGATTACAGCAACATCCAACTGGTGAGTTATTTCGGCGGGCAGGTGACGATTCGCAACGCGGCCCAGGCCGGGATCTATGGTCTGGATGCCGACATTACTGTGAAGCCTGTCGATCGCCTGACGCTGACAGCAGGCGTCTCATACATCCACGATCGGCTGGGCACCTACACCAATGCGCAGGTCAGCACGCCGCTGCCGGCGGGTGGCAACGCGATCACTCAGGGAATCGCGACGGGCAACAAACTTCCCTCGACGCCCGATTGGACGCTCGACGTGGGCGCGGACTATGTGATCCCGCTCATGAAGGGGGAGATCACGGCCTCCGCTCACTACTTTCACAGCGATGGCTGGTTCGCGGAACCGGACAATCGTTTGAAGCAGCCGGCCTACGATACTCTGAACGCGTCCGTGAAATGGGACCTGCTGAATGGCCTGAGCCTCTCGGCGTGGGGCAAGAACCTGACCGATGAGCTCTATGCGGTAACTCTGCAGACGCAATCTCAAGCCGACATCCTGGTGGCCGCTCCGGGACGGTCGTACGGGATCACGGTCGCATACAAGTATTGATCGGGCCGAGAGAACAGACATTGGCGACTCCTGTCCGCGAAACTGCTGCTGAAGACTTTGAAAATGCTCGTGACACGAAGGAGTGAACCTCATGTCGGTTGAGACTGCGAACAGGCTCCGGTGCTTCTGCTCGAAGTGCATCGATTTCCACACTCATTTTCTGCAGCTCGACGTGTTCAACGCCTGTCAGCCGCACAGCGTATCGAGTTGCTTCGGCCGGGTCAGCTGGCCGCTCGATATGCCGGTGATGCAGCGGATGTTCAATCCGGAGCTGCAAATCCAGGACATGGACCAACGCGGAATCGACGCGAACGTGCTCACGTCCGCAGACGTGATGCAGAGCCGCGCCTGGGCGTCGCCCGATGAAGAACGACGGATGACGGCCATCGTGAACGAGGAGTGCGCTCGTTGGGTCGATGCGTATCCCGGCCGTTTCATCGGCTCCGCTGTGCTGCCGCTCGGAGATATGCGCATGGCGCTCGCCGGAGTGGAGGAGGCCGTGTCGGCGGGCCTCGAGGTGATCAATCTGCCGAGCAATTATCGGGGTGACTACCTGGGACATGCGCGCTTCACCGATCTGTTCGCGACGATCGAGGACCGCAACCTCATCGTGTTCATGCATCCGGAAGGAACGCCGGACATGTGGTTTCAGAATTACGCGCTATGGAATTCGATCGGCCAGTCGATCGAAGAGGTCAAGGTCATGTCTTCGCTCATCTACGAGGGCGTGATCGACCGGTTTCCGCGCTTGAAGCTGGTGATGGCGCACGGCGGCGGCTACATGCCTCACTACATGGGCCGGCTCGATCGCAACGTGACCGACAAACCGTTCACCGCGAAGAACCTGACCAAGAAACCCAGCGAGTATCTGAGCGACTTCTATTACGACAGCTGCGTGTACGATCCTCGGACGCTGGAAATTCTCATCGAGCGCGTGGGTGCCGATCGAGTTTTGCTCGGGGGCGATTATCCCGCTGCGACCCTCGACCCGATCGATTTTCTCGACCAGGTGCGAGTGTCGGACGTCGATCGAGCGAAGATTGCCGGCGGCACTGCCGTCGAGCTTCTCGGGTTGGCTTGATATGTTCGGCATCCGTTAGAGAACCGATGAGTCTGCGCGGCAGCGTGCGCTTCGCACGCTGCTTTTTTTTGCCCGAGCACCGGACGATGAGTGTCTAAAAGCGAACTGCACACGGCTGTGCGTCCCATCGACATCGAGGCAGACTGACACAAACAAACATTGCAACCGCTCAGGATCGTTGTCATGCCCAGTACTGTCATCGCCGGCGTCGACATGACCAAGTTCGTCAAGCCCGGAACGCAGCAACCTTTCCGAGTGATGGCGTCGAGGGCGATTCAGGGCGCCCTCAAGGAGGCGGGCATCGACGCGAAGCTGATTCAACAAGCGTATGGGGCCTATGTTTACGGCGACTCCGGCGGCGCCCAGCACGCGCTCTATGACAATTTCATGAGCGGCATTCCCATCTTCAACGTCAGCAACAACTGCTCATCCGGCTCGACCGCTTTGTTTCTTGCGCGCCAGGCGGTGGAAGCGGGAGTCGTCGAATGTGCTCTGGCGTTCGGCTATGAAGAGATGCAGCCCGGCGCACTGGTGACGCATTGGCCCGACCGGGAATATCCCTCCGGACACTACGCCGACGCCTTGGGGCCAATGGGATATCCAGAGGCGCCGATCGGACTGCGACTATTCGGCGCAGCCGGCGACTACTACATGAAAAAGTATGGCGTCGACGCGGACATCTTTGCCAAGGTCGCCGTCAAAACCAGAAGCCATGCCATCAACAACCCGATGGCCATTCTGAATACGCCCTTGACCGTGGATGAAGTGCTCCAGGCGAAGGTTGTCTACCTGGATTACATGACGCGGCTCATGTGTTGCCCACCCTCTTGTGGGGCCGCGGCTGCGATCGTTTGTAGCAAGGACTTCGCCGCGCGTCATGGAATCGCGGGAACCGTGGAGATCATCGGTCAGGCGATGGCGACGGACACGGCGCTCGCCTGGAACAATCCCATCGATCTCGTCGGCGCCGATGCCACACGTCGAGCCGCCCAGCAAGCCTTCGAACAGGCCGGCGTGGGCCCCGAAGATATTCAGGTCGTCGAGCTGCATGATTGTTTCACGCCCAACGAGGTCGTGAACTACGAAGCGCTCGGCCTCTGCGAAGAGGGAGGCGCGCTGCGCATGGTCGAGGCGGGCGATAACACCTATGGCGGCAAATTCGTCGTCAATCCTTCCGGCGGCCTCATGTCCAAGGGGCACCCGCTGGGAGCGACCGGCATCGCCCAATGTTATGAGCTCTGCAATCAGCTGCGCCACAACGCCGGTCCGCGGCAGGTCGACGATGCAAAAGTGGCGCTTCAACACAACATCGGCGTGCCTGGAGCGGCGGTAGTCACGATCTATCGCCTCGCGTGACCCCACGGCAACAACCCACGGTCATCTCATGAAACTCGCCAGCTATCGTATCGAGGGTCGAAGCAGCTTTGGTCTGGTCCGTGACCAGGGAATCGTCGATCTCGCGTCGAGACTGCACGGAGTCGCTGACCTCAAGTCGCTGCTCGAACAGGGCTTGAGTCTGCTGCAGGAGGCGCCTCAACGCGTCGACTATCGAATGGGTGACGTCCAATTCCTGCCCGTCATTCCGAACCCGGGCGCGATCTTTTGTGTCGGTCTGAACACCCAGTCCCATTTCGAGGAGGTCGAGGAGGCGCTCGGCATCTTCAGCACCAAGCCGCAGCGTCCGTGGTTGTTCATGCGCACCGCTCGCGCTCAGGTCGGACACGAGCAGCCTCTGGAAAAGCCAAACGGTACTCCGTTGTTCGATTACGAAGGTGAGATTGCGATCGTCATCGGCAGGTACGGAAGATTTGTACCGCCGCACCAAGCCTTGAGCTATGTCGCCGGATATTCATGTTTCAACGACGGCTCGTTACGGGACTATCAGATGCATTCGCCGCTATTCACGGCGGGCAAGAATTTTCCGCGGTCGGGCGCTTTCGGTCCGTGGTTGGTCACGCCTGATGAAGTCGGCCCGATCGAAGCACTGCGCCTGACGACGCGGATCAACGGCACCATCGTTCAGAACATGCCGTACAGCGATCTGTTGTTCTCGTTCGAGCAGTTGATCAGCTACATCTCGCAGTTCACCGAGCTGCAGCCCGGCGACGTGATCGTCACGGGCTCCGGCGAGGGTGTCGGCGTGCTGAGGCAACCCCCGCTGATGCTACAGCACGGCGATGTCTGCGAAGTAGAGATCACTGGCATCGGCACGCTGCGAAATCCCGTGGTCGACGCGGAAGGTGAAAATCGATCGCCAGTGAGCCTGACAGACGTTGATGCAGCGATCCTGAGCAGTTTCGGGAAACGGCCAAAGGCGCGCTCGTCGCTGCGAGCTGCGAAGGAGAAGTAACAATGGGGCGCGTGACCGGAATAGCGTACGTCCGTTATCAAGCACCGGATCTGGATCGAATGGAGCGATTCCTGATCGATTTCGGTCTCAGCCGATCCGGCCGGACATCGTCGGCTCTTTATATGCGTGGCACCGGCGCGGATCATCACATCCACATCACCGAACTCGGCGACGAGCCTCGCGGGCTGGGGCTCGGTTTGCGCGTGGAGAGTCGCGAGGATCTGGAAGAGATCGCTGCCGCAGCCAAGGTGCGAGTGGAGGAGTCCAGCGAGCCAGGCGGTGGAGTAAGAGCCATCCTCAGGGATCCCAACGATATGAGAGTGGACATCGTCCATGGCCAGCGGACGTTGGAGCCCGTCCCTGTGCGCGCGCCGCTGGTAATAAATGATTCCGTTACCGCTCCACGCCGTGGCGAGTTGCAAAGGCCGGTTCGAGGACCCTCGCACGTGGCTCGCATGGAACATGCCGTGCTCGCAGGTCCAAATTTCGAGGCCGCCAGCAGCTTCTATCAGAACCTGCTCGGCATGAAGGTTTCGGATCGCATCTACGCGGGCGACCCAAGCTCGCACATCGTCGTGTTCCTGCACTGTGGGCTTGGCCGGGTCCATACCGATCACCACACCGTGGCACTGATGAAATCGCCCACGAGCGCGATCGATCACAGCGCGTTCGTGACGCTCGATTGGGATGACCTGATGCTCGGTCATGAACATCTCGAGCGGGCCGGCCACCATCACGAATGGGGCGTCGGCCGACACATCATGGGCAGCGAGATCTTCGATTACTGGCGCGATCCGTTCGGCAACAAGGTCGAGCATTGCGTGGACGGCGACATGGTCAACGACGACCACGTGCCGGGCCTCGCCTCGATCGAAGACGACATTCTATCGATCTGGTCGCCGCCGATTTCCAAAACCTTTGGCGAGATAACGAAATGCAGATGACTCAAGGATACGACGTAGCAGTGGTGGGCTACGGAGCTTGCTCGGCCGTGCTCGTCAACCTGTTGCTGGCACGCGGGTTGAGCGTCATCGTCTTCGACAAAGAGGCAGGCGTCCTGGAGATTCCCAGAGCCGCGCACATGGATGACGAGACACTGCGAACCTTTCAGACACTCGGCGCGGCGGATGATCTGGCGCCGACCTTTACTACGTCCGCCGACTACGGCATCTACAACGCTCTCGACCAACGAGTCTGGGGATTTACCCAGGTCGATCCCAAGCCGACCGACCAAGGCTGGCTGAGTGACTATTGGTTCTTCCAACCCGATGTCGAGCACTATCTGCGCGCCAAGGCGTCGAGGGCCGGGATCACGGCCAAACTTCACTGCGAAGTCACCCAGTTGGCACAACGTCAGCAGGACGTTCTGATCACGTACCGGGATTTGCGGCGGTCGAGCGAACAGACTCAACAAGTAGCGGCGCGCTATGTGGTGGGCGCCGATGGCGCAAGGTCGTTCGTCCGCAAGCAAGCCGCCATGGAGATGGAATCCCTCGCGCCGAGCCAACGCTGGATGATTGTCGATATCCGCGTCCACGATGGCGTGGCGAAGAATCTGTCGCGCGACTGCTGGACCAAAGTCACTCCCGAAGAGACGATCACTTTCGTCCCCATGCCCAAAAACATGCAACGCTTCGAGTTCTCCATGAAAGAGGGACTGACTGAATCCGATGTCAAGAGCAGGCAATCCATCGAGGCTTTCATCAGCAAGTGGTTCAAGCCGGGCGACTACGACGTGCTGCGCGCGGACGTCTACCATTTTCATTCCCTGGTCGCCAAAACCTGGCGCAAGGGGCGTGTGCTCATCGCCGGCGATGCGGCTCATCTCATGCCGCCGTTCCTCGGGCAAGGTGTCTGCTCCGCAATTCGCGACGCGCTGAATCTGGCATGGAAACTGGCGCGCGTGGTTCACGGTGAATCCTCCGAAGCGCTGCTCGACACTTATGGGTCGGAGCGTCGGCCGCACTCTTACACCTTGGTCAAAATCGCCGGCGAAGTAGGGAACAATCTAAAGTGGATGGCGAACGCCACGCCGGAAGAGCTGGCCGCAATGCCAAGGCATGACTACGCGCAAGCCAGGCCGCCGCTTGGACCCGGCGTGTATGCCAGCCCGGGCAGGGCGGGTGGAACGCTTGCTCCTCAACCGCTGCTCGCCGATGGTCGCCTGCTGGATTATCGAGTTGGCTACAACTTCGCTTTGGTGGGTGACCCCGCTTTGATCGCTGGCCTCTCGGCCAAGACCGCCGCCGCTCTCGAGAGACTGGCGACGGTGCTTGTGCCCGACGACAGTCCGGCGGTGCACGACGCACTCACGAAGCTCGGCGGCGCAGTCATGCTCGTCCGCCCGGATCGATACCTGGTCGGGGTCGCCGACTCGGTCTCCGAGATCGATGCCGTGGTCGCGCGGCTCACCGATTCGCTTCATTGCACGGCGCCGGCTTGAGCACTCTCGATGAGCGAGTCCCTGCAACAGAAGCTCGATCATTCGCAGCGCCAGGCCATGCTGGGCATGGATATTCCCTGGCTGCTCGATCAATGGGCCGAGAAAACGCCCGACAAGCCTTTCATCCTCTGGGAGCCGTTTGTCGGCGAGTGCTCGACATGGAGCTACTCTGATGTTCGCGCCGCTGCGAGAGCGTTCGCTGCAGGGCTCAAACGCCGTGGCGTCAGGCAGGGCGACTTCGTTCTGCTGCATATGGATAACTGCCCGGAGTTTCTGATCAGCTGGTTCGCGTGCGCGATGTTGGGAGCCGTGGTTGTCTCGACCAATACGCGCTCGGTCGCCAGAGATCTCACTTATTTCGCGAACCATACCAGGGCTGTCTGCGCGATCACGCAGCCTGCCTTCCTGGAGTTGGTTCATCGAGCCTGTCCAAGCCTCGACTTCGTCGTCGTGAGCGACAACGATGCTGGCGCTCCGGCAGAGATGCCATCAACTCCTGGTGCGCTCGCGTTCGCGGAACTGTTGAGTTCCGACGATGACTTGGCCGAGCGCGACGTGGATCCGTTTGCGAATCTCTCGATACAGTTCACCTCGGGGACCACGTCGCGACCCAAGGCCGTGCTCTGGACGCACGCGAATGGAATTTGGGGCGGGATGGTGTCGGCGGCGCATATGCGTCTTCAGCATGATGACATCGCGCTGGTGTTCCTGCCGTTGTTCCACACCAACGCCCAGGCATACTCGATGCTGACGACGTTGTGGTGTGGCGCCACGTTGGTGTTGCAGCCGAAATTCTCGGCGTCCCGATTCTGGGATGTTTCCATCCGGCATCGGGTGACCTGGCTATCGACGATTCCGTTCACGGTCAAGGCGCTCGAGCAGTACGCGGTGCCTGACAACCATTATCGCTTCTGGGGCCTGTCATCGCATCTGCCGAGCGTGACGGCGCGCTTCGGCATCAGAACGATTGGCTGGTGGGGGATGACGGAGACGGTCACGCAGGGCATCGTCACCGATTTTCATCACTCCGGTCCCGAGCTGTCGATGGGACGTGCCGCGCCGGAATATTCCATTCGCATACTCACGGAAGACGGGGCGGACGCAAGTCCCGGCGAGCGAGGGCGGCTGTACATCCGAGGTGTGCGCGGCGTCTCTCTCTTCAAGGAATATTACGGCGACCCTGCTGCCACCGCCGCAGCGTTCGATGCCGAAGGATGGTTCGATACCGGCGACATCGTCATGGTGTCCGAGAGCGGCTGCCTGCTATTCGGCGATCGCGACAAAGACATGCTGAGAGTAGGCAATGAAAACGTTGCCGCTTCCGAGATCGAAGGCGTCATTCTGCAATCGGGACTGGTCGAGGAATGCGCCGTGGTCGGGCAGCCGCACTACATGTTGGACGAGGTGCCGGTGGCCTTTGTCGTGCCGAAGGATCCGTCCTCGGACGCCGTCGCTCGAAGCATCATCGAGTATTGCAGGCAAAACCTTGCCCAGTTCAAGGTCGTCCGGGACGTTCATCTCATCGACCGGCTGCCTCGCGGTCTCATGGAAAAGGTCCTGAAAAAGTCGCTCAGAGACCGACTCGCGCCAATCACCGAAGGTTGATCGAGCCATGCCAGGTTTCACGAGTGGACAACTGAAGCTCAACTATCAGGAACGAGGCAACGGCTTTCCGGTCGTCATGCTGCATGGATTCGGTATGAGCGCCCACTTGTGTTGGGTCGCCAACGGATGGCTGGAGCTACTCAGCGCTCGAGGCTTCAGGGCGATCGCGCTCGACAGTCGGGGTCACGGCCTGAGCGACAAGCCGATCGTCGCGTCGGAATACGCCGCCGAGGTGATGACGAGAGACGTGATCAATCTTCTTGATCATTTGGACATCCAGCGCGCGCACTTCATTGGCCATTCGATGGGAGCTCGTACCGCGTTCGATATCGCATTGAAGTATCCGGAGCGACTGGATTCGCTGATCGGTGTCAGCGTGGGCGCCAATCTGTTCGAGCACGTTCAACCGACTGCGCTCATCGCAGCGTTGCAAGGAGCAGATCCGGCAGATTTGCCGCCCGCCGTGGTTCGAACCGTGAATACGCTGCTGTCGGTCGGTAACAAGAATGAGGCACTCATTGCCTGCCTGTCTTCTCCGAGGCCGGTTCCGCGGCCCGATGATCTGCGATCGATCGACAAGCCCGTGCTGGTCGTCTGCGGCGAGGGCGATGGGCTCGTGGGCCATCCCAGAGTAGTGGCGTCAACATTGCCGCGCGCCCAAGCAATTGTCATTCCGAATCGCGAGCACACCGATGTGCTGGCCTCGAGCGAACTGCAAGAACTAGTGAGTGCATTTCTCGCTGACGGCGGGCGCGCGTGATGTCGCAGCCATCGCTCAAGGATCACCTGGCGGCGGCACGGCTCGATGACCGCGTTTATGTCGTGCTGGGCGCTGGTGGAGGCGGGATTGGCGACGCCACCTGCGTGGCGCTCGCGGGCGCCGGCGCAGAAATTGTTTGCGTCGATCGCGTGTCCGAGCATGCGGAATCGATCGCGGCCGCTGTTGGCGGTGTCGCGTATGTCGCTGATGTCACACGTCGCGCAGAGATGGCCGCATTGTTCGAATCGATATCGGGCCGCTTTGGGGAGCGCTTTGCCGGAGTCATCGATATCGTAGGAATAGCAAAGCTGGCGCGCATCGATGCGCTTGACGACGCGGCCATCGATCGGCAATTCGACGTGGTTCTACGTCACGCGATGCTGACGGTGCAGATCGCTGCACCGCTGTTGGCCCGTCGCGGTGGCGGCAGCCTCAGCTTCATCGGATCGCTCGCCGGCATGGCCGCGATGCCGGATCTCAGCTTCTATGGCATCGCCAAGGCCGCGCTGCTTCAACTGGTTCGATGCGCAGCACTGGAGTTTGGTCCGGCTGGCGTGCGCGTGAACGCGGTCGTCCCCGGCTACACATCGACGCCGCGTCTGCTGGAAATGCTGCCCGCGGAAACCTGGGAGCGGGTCGCAGCAAACAACCCGCTGCGCCGGGTGGCGACTCCCCAGGACATCGCCAAGGCACTGCTCTTCCTCGTGTCCGATCTCGCGGACTACGTTACCGGCAACATTCTCACTTTGGATGGCGGTGTCAGCCAGGCATTGCTAGTGCCGGGAACCGGATGACTCGATTGCTCGGTGCGCCGCTGATTCCTTTCCCCAGCGCGGCGGGCCTCACTCGCTAGCCTTTTCCAACGCAGCGTTGCCCCAGGTGACAATCACAGGCCCGCGATCCGAATCGGATTGACGTGCGACGATCTCCACGATATTCACGTTGGTGACGTCGGCCTCAATGCGTTCGGCGCGATCGCGAAACGACTTGGGTTTCGATCTGGCCAGCAGCCGGCCGTCGCCATGGATCTCGAATGTCACGGCGGCCGACTGGCCGAGGCTGCTGTCGTCGACGCCGACGTCCGCGGAAAATCGAGTGAACGCGCGATCGGCTTTGATTTCGAGACGCGAGTTTGCCAAGGCGCCGATGCCCGAACGATATTCCGTCGCACCGATCGACAACGCCTCATCGTAAGGCGTTGCATCCGCCCTCGGGGCTCCCCAACCTGCATATTGGGCGCGCGTGCCGCTCGATCGGGTTCCGGCCCATGGATCGAGCATACGATGAACGGTTGGGTCATTCTGCAAGACAGCGATGCCGTCGACCGCCACATTGATCCTCGCGGTCATCTCCGACAGATACCGGCCGTTGGGTAGCACTGACTCGCCGCGCGCCTTGAGCATCACGGTCTCGTGAGGAGCGATTTCGAAGGATCGCTCTCCGACAAAGCCGGGCATATCCTTTTCGGCCCAGAGATCGCGAAGGGCGATAGGCGAGTCCGATCGCATTTTCAAATGCTCGGCAGTCAACTGCACGGTCGCCGGCAAACTACCACGATTGAACAGTGCCACGGCTTTCTCGCCGTGCGCACTCAGCGTCTTGACAATGATTTGAACGTCGTCGCTGGAGTACGCGAGCACGCCTTGGTTACCGGCAGGGTCTTGATTCACGGCGACGATTTCCTTCGCGCCCCAGATATCGATGAGCGATTGCGGCGCCGAGCGCAGGTCGTAACCGATGATCAGCGGCGCGGAGACGATGGACCAGAGCGCGAAATGACTCTTGGCCTGAACCAGATGGCGCTCGTCGAAATCGCCGTGACCGATGAACAGCATGTCAGGATCGTTCCATCGGCCGGGACCTGCATAGAGCTCGCGTGTCACGGCGGAATCGAACACGTGGAGCATGCGCGACCAGCTGGGCGTGATGTCGCCGCTGGTGCGCCATAGGTTGCCGACATCTTTGGCCCAGCTGCGAGAATTGGCTTCGCCCCAGGCGCAAACGGAATAAACGAAATCCTTGTCCGGATTGACGCGCACCAGTTCGGCCTTCATGTTGGCGTAGAGCGTCTTGATCCCATCGATGTTCGACGAGGCGGGCTTCGATCTCACGATGTACGGCTCGAAGGCTCGATACTTTTGTTTCTCGATGATGTCGCGCGCGGCTGCGAAATCGGCCAGACCGCAGGCGTCGACTTTGATGTAGTCGAAGCCCCACTCCTCGAAGTAGAGTGCGATATCCTTTTCAACATGGCCCAATGTTCCGACTTCTCGTTCTTCGGTAGTGCCCTCGGGCAGATTCGGGCTCGAAAGATCCCAGGCCTGCGAGCAGGCATTGCGGCCAATGTCGGTGTAGATGCCTGCCTTCAAACCCATGCTGTGAATCTTGGCGGTGAAGGGCACGAAACTGGAATCTTTGTTGCCTTTGGTTTTGGCGCTCGGAAACAGATTCGTGCGGATCAGCATGCGCCCGTCGCTCCGCCTGCGCTTCAGCCACCAGCCGTCGTCGATGTTGATGTAACGATAGCCCAAGTCCGCCAGGCCTTCGCGTTTGATCGCTTCGGCGGCCGCGAGAACTTTCTCCTCGTTGATATCGGTACGGAAAGCATTCCAGCTGCTCCAGCCCATGGGTGGCGTCGGCGCGTTGCCGATTTGTTCGATGGACCACCTGCCCGTCGGCGCGAGCGGATCGTGCGGCGAAGCGGTCTGCGCACACGCGCCGACGGTCGCTAAAGCCAAGCTGCCTATGCCGACCATAGAGAGGCGTGGATGAGCTTTCATGGTTTTCGTTCTTATCACTATTCAGAACCTGGCTCGTACGCCAAGCTCGTAGCGGGGACCTGACTCTTGATAGCGCAGCGGTTGCGTGTCGTAACGGCCTTGCGTTTCGAACGGCTCGTCGGTCAAGTTGACGCCGTTCACGAAGATCTGGCAGAAGTTCGTGATGTTGTACGCCACACGCGCGTCCCACTGCTGGGCGGCCAGTACGAACTGCGGCTCCGTAACCGTGATCAGCTGATCGAAGTAGCTATCACGACGTGACCACGACACTCGCACCTCGAATCTGCCGTCGTCGTAGTAGGTCGAGGCGCTATAGGTATTGGACAACCCCGGGAACGCACTGTTGTTCGAGAACGAGCTGCGATCGAACTCCGCGTCGGACGAGGGTAGGGTAGCGGCGGCCGTGAATCCTACGTTCTGCAACAGCCCCGGCGCCCAATCGAGCTGATGCTGGGCGGCGAGCTCGACACCGTCGACCGTGAGATTGCCGAGATTGATGTTCTGAGCGAGCGTGATGGTTGCCGTGTTGCCGCTGATTTCGCTGGTCTCGATGCCGTCGGTGTTGGCAATCGTGAACTGCGCCGGCACCACCGAGTTGGCGATCAAGCCGTCCACTTTCTTGCGGAAATACGCTGCCGATACATACGTTGAGCGGTCGAAATACCACTCCAGGGACACGTCGAAGTTATCGGCTTCGTACGGCTTCAAGTTGGCATTGCCGCCGCTCGCGCTCAGCGACCCCGGACGGAACGTGGCGGGGAAGGTCACCACCGGATTCAAGGAGCCAGTCGGCGGGCGAGTCAGCGATTTGGAATAAGCAACACGCAATAGCAGGTCGGGCGTGAGCTCGAACTTGGCATTCAACGCCGGCAAGAAATTGTGGTACTTGCTGCTCTGGACCACGGGCAGGAATTCCGTGCTGTACACCGCGTTGTACTGCGTGCCCCCCGAGCCGGGCGCAAGCAGGATGTCCGTGAGCTGTTGCTGGATCGAATCGGCGGCCTCGTCGGTCTCGCTATAGCGAGCGCCGATGTTGACGGTGGTGGGGATGCCGCCCAGCTCGCCCTTCAAAGTCATTTCGGCATAGATCGACCAGACCTTTTCCTCGACGGAATAGCCCGAGCCGGGTTGCGCGATCGGCGAATAACCGCGGGGTAGCAGCTGGTTCGCGGAAGTGCCCGGGGCCAGTCCGTTGAGTCGATCGCGCAACGCCAACGCTTCCGGCGACAACAGATAGTTCAGATAAGCCTGCCGGTCGAAGGTCACGAAGTTGCCGGTGAAGGGCGCTCCCGAGCCGTCGAGAAAATCGCCATCGTTCGCCGTGCGCAGCAGTGACGCCGGCACCGGAATGCCGGTGGCTCCATAGTTGCTCCAGCCGACGTCGCCGGCGTTTACGTCCTGCCGAGTTTTCTCCTGGTCGCTGTAGGCGGCGCCGAAACGAATGGCGTCCAACCAGCCGAACTGTAACTCGAGCTCGTTGTCGAACCGGGCCTCGACGATGTCGTCCTCGACATCGGTGCCTTGCTGGGTGGTCCACCAGGTGCGATAGCCGGCCAGGTTGTTTCTATTCCATGTCGAGCCTACCGGCGGAGCTGCGGCGAGCTGTGGGCTACCGGCAGGGAAGATGATCGGATCGTAGCGGAGCACCGCGCCGTCGGTGGCGATGGGGAACCCGTAACCTCGGGTGTTGTCGTAGCCTAGAATCGTGTCAGGCCCGTGGATCACGAAATAGCTGTCGTTGCCGCCGCTGTTGTCCTTCGCGTTCGATGCGCTGAAATCGAGGCTGCTGCGCAGGTTGTCGGTGATATTCCAGCTGAGATTCGCGCCGTACGAGAACGTTTCGGTAGCGCGGTTGGTGCTCAGGTTCAGAAACTCCGGGCCGTTGGTAAAGTTGTAACGGGTTACCACGTTGTTGCCGTCGACCACCACCGAGCCGGGCTGAATGGCGCCGCCGCGATTGCCGAACCAGGCCGACTCCATGCCCGCCGTGTCGACATCGAATTTGGTGTACATCGCATCGACCGTCAGCGTCGCGGCATCGGAGAGCGCGAATTCGAGCGTGCCATTGAGACCGATGCGCTCGCGATCCTCTTCGATTCGAGTGTTGGTCGTCTTGGCGGGGAAGAAATATTGGCCCGGGCCGTTGCCCTGGCCGTCGGCGAAGATTCCCAGATTCGATGCGGTCACGTCTTCCGGAATCCAGGTGCCGATGTCGGCGTACTCGTTGATGTTCTTGCGTTGCTGGTAGGCCGCGGCGAGCATCGCGCCGATGGCGCCATCCTTGAAGGTGTTGCTGATGAAGCCGAAGGCCGTTGGTGTTTGCTCTCCCGATTGCTCGTCATGGAGTCCCTTGGCGCTCAGGACCATGTTCAAACCCGGACGATCCGACGGGCGGACGGTCTTGAGATTGATGGTCGAGCCGATGCCGCCTTCCTGCAGGGCGACGTTGGTGGTCTTGTAGACCTCGGTGCCACCGAGCAGGTCCGAAGGAATGGAATCGAAGTTGAACGCGCGATTATTGGCGTCGGTCGCGATTCGACGGCCGTTCCACAGCACCGTGTTGAACTCCGGACCGAAGCCGCGCACGGTGACCTGCTGACCCTCGCCATTGCTTCGCGAGATGGCGAATCCAGGAATGCGTTGCAGCGCCTCGGCAACGTTGTTGTCTGGAAACTTGCCGATGTCTTCGGACGTGATCGCATCGACCGCGTAGTCGGATTGGCGCTTGATTTCGGCGGACCGTTGCAAGGATTCACGGATACCGGTGACGACGACTTCCTCCAGATCGGAAGCTTCCGGCGTGTTCTGGGCATTCACTGAGGAAGCTGCCAGGACCGTGCTGAGCCATCCCAGCAAGTGTCCATATTTCTTTTGCTTGCGCTGCTCGACCATTGACTCCCCCTGACCCTCGCGTCGTGGCGCGATGTTGGGCTTGATGTTGATGACGCGTTTTTCGGTAACGTCACCGGAGAGTCCCGTGCCTTTGAGCAACTCATCGAGGGCCTGCGGAAGGGTGTAGCTTCCGCGGATGGGATTTGCTCGGATCGCCGAGGCAACATCGAAAGGAAACAAAGTCAGCGCGCCGGATTGCTCCGCAAGTCGCTCTAACGCCTGCGCGAGGTCCTGTGCCGGAATGTCGAAGTCATAACGCGGCTCGTCCGTGGCCGCTGTAGCGAACGACCCCATGAAAACAGCGCCGACCGCCAACGCGACACAAAACAGACTCGTGCTCGAATTTCTCTCTCTGCCGATGATGTGCCGGCGGTCCCGATCGGCGCTTTGGGCTCTCACAGTGACCCCGTCACTAGGTAGACTTGCGAGATGAGGATTTCCGTAATCATCGAGACGATTTATTCGACTCCGGAGGACACCAGGACGTGCGAGTCCGATAGATAAGTGACGCGCAGCCCAAATGTCGTTTCCAGCGCCTTGAACATTTCGGAGGTTTCGCCGACCGGGAATTGTCCGCCGACCCGGATCGCTCCAACCGCGGGATCGGAGAACTCGATATGCACGGTCGAATAGCGATTGATCTCTTTCACGACGGCTTCGAGCGGCTCGCCTGAGAAAATGAGCACCCCTTCGGTCCAGGAGATCCTGCGTGACAGGCCTTGTAGTTCGACATTGCGCAGGTTGTCGAGTACGTCGATGGGGCGAGATCCGGTTTGCGTCTCGCTGGGAATGGTCGCGACCTGACCGGCGACCAGCGATCCGAGTTTTTTCTCGCGGACGCTCGCCGAATTCGGCACCGATTTCCCTTCTGTCGCGAGCGAGGCGACGGCAACCCGTCCCTCGGTGACGGTGACGTCGACCGATCCCTCCTGCTTCAGATAGACCGAAAACGCTGTGCCGAGCGCGTCGATCCGGCCTCCACCTGCGTACACGCGAAAAGGTCTGTTGGGATTCTTGGCGACCGTGAAATAGGCTTCGCCTCGTAGCAAACGAATGTCGCGGTAGCTCTTTTGGTAGGCGACACGAATCTGTGTGTTGGTGTTGAGCATCACGACGGACGCGTCAGGCAACGTGACAGTTCGCCGCTCGCCGACGGCGGTGGCGTACAGCTCCGATGCGTCGACCGCCGCGCCCATGCGGTGGCGACTGGCGATACCGATCGCAATGACCGCGATCAGCGCCGCCACGACTGCCGAAAGCTTCCGGGCACGACTCGAAGCGCGAGGTCTCGCGACGGCGGCTCGGTTGACATCGCGCAGCGGCACGCCAAGCTCGGTCAACACATTCAGCTTGCGCCAGAGAGCGGCGTGCTCCCTGAGCTGTTCCAAATGAGCAGGGCTACGACGCGTCCATTCAGCGAGCTCGCGACGCTCGCTCTCGCTGAGCGGTGCTTCGCTGTCAAGCCGGACCAGCCACGCAGCCGCTTCGGTCTCGACGGCCCGGTTCTCGGGAAAGGGGACGACGTTCTTCATTTCTGCCTCTTGGCGGCGACCGGCCTTGCAACCGCCGAGTCTCGATCACGGCCGTCGCCTTCGCTGTGTCGAATGAAATCCCCGCAAGTGAGTAACGCTTGTTGTAAGTACTTTTCGACGGAGCTCGGTGAAAGCGACATGCGTGCCGCGATTTCCTTGTGGGACAGGCCGTGCACTTTTCGGAGCAGGAACACCTCTCGGCATTTCTCGGGCAGCGTGGCCACGGCCTGGCAATAGACCCCCAGCGCTTCTTCCGCTTCCATATGAGCGTCCGCCGAGGCGTCTGTCCCCACGACGTTGGTCGAGGCCAGGTCTTCAATGTAATCGGTGATTTGTCGCGACTTTCGCGTCAGCGCCGTGAGCGCGATGTTCCTGGCTACCCGAAAGAGGAATGCCTGCGGCTGCGCGACGCTTTTGCTCTGTTCGGAAACGAAAGCGCGGAGGTAGGTTTCCTGCAGGACGTCTTCGATATCTCGTTGGCTGGACACGTATCGCGTCAGAAACTTCTTTAAACTCAACGCGTTTTCTAAGAATGCCACGGACACGGCCGTGAGCTCGCGTCCGGGTCGCTTGTGATGCGCCATCAATGGTCCCCCCTCTAATATAGAAAGACTAGCGGGGCGGCAAAATCCGTAACCGATCTCAAGCGACCACTGCCAAGCCCGGGGAAGCGCGCAAGCGGGCTATGTCGCGCGCCGGCGGATCTCCAAAGTGGCGGCGATATTCACGGCTGAACTGCGACGGGCTTTCGTAACCCACGCGGAAGGCGGCAGTTGCGACGTCAATGTCCTCGACCAGCATCAGGCTACGCGCGTCCTGCAGCCTGAGCTGCTTCTGGAATTGCAGCGGCGTCATCGCCGTCACGGCGCGAAAATGCGCGTGCAGGCTCGACGGACTGATGCCTACTTCCGCGGCAAGCCGCTCGATGCTGAGCCGTTCCCGAAAGTTCTGCCCGATCCAGGCGATGGCGCGGCCGACTTGTGCCACCCGGCCGTGGCTGGAGGTGATGTGGCGCATCCTGGCGCCGTCCGGACCGGCGAGCAGGCGATAGAGAATTTCCTGCTCGGCACTCGGCCCGAGCACGGGCAGCGCTGCAGGATCGTCGAGGAGGCGAAGCAAGCGTAGCACCGCGTCGAGCAGCTTGGCGCCGGCGTCGGACACCGTCTTGCCTATGGTCGGAGAGGGCGCTCCCGGCGGCGGCGGCACGCGCAACGCCAACTGCCCCAGCATGACCGGATCGAAATCGAGGTACAGGCAGAGATAAGGCTTGTCAGGCGTCGCCTCGACCACTTGGCCAGTCGCCGGCAGGTCGTGGGTCACGACCCCATAGCGCCCCGGTGCATATCTGAACACGCGCTCGCCCAGCGTGACCTCCTTTTGCCCCTGCGCGACGAGGCACAGTTGCGGCCGGTAAACATTCGGCATCGGCATCGTCGCCGTGGAGGATCGAACCAGCGTCACGCGTTCAATGGGGGTGGCGTGGAAGCCATCCTTCGAGACGTGCCCAGCGATTATCGTCGCAATTTCCGCCAGTGTTTCCATGGGCAGGACCATCGCACGCGCGCGGAAGCGGGGCAACGCGAACCCGCAGCTTCAGGAGGATCAGGCAGAAATCTCGGCGCATCGGGCTAACCGTTCGGGGTCACCGCGCATCACAGTCTCGGCGACGTCTGGCTCGCAGCAAACCTGGCTGCGGAACAAATATGGAGCAAATATGACAATCGATAATCTGAAGCCCGCCACGGTCGCACTGGGCACGTGGGCTTGGGGCGACAGCGGCGAGAGTGGCGCCGGCTACTTCGGCAGCAGCCTGACTCAGGCTGGCCTGGAAAAGATCGCGGACACGGCACATGCGGCTGGCTTCACCCTATGGGATACCGCCGTTGTGTACGGCATGGGCCGGTCGGAGACCGTACTCGGGCAAGTCCTGAAGCGCTTCCCCCGCAGTGACTACCAACTCTCCACGAAGTTCACCCCGCAGGCCGCGGGGACCGG
Organism: Steroidobacter sp.; assembly: GCF_036402275.1. Taxonomy (NCBI): domain Bacteria; kingdom Pseudomonadati; phylum Pseudomonadota; class Gammaproteobacteria; order Steroidobacterales; family Steroidobacteraceae; genus Steroidobacter; species Steroidobacter sp. The sequence goes on from NZ_DASWTF010000040.1 coordinate 78,946, forward strand.
CGATGATCCGGTGGCGGACATGCTGGAGCGGAGTCTGGCACGCCTCGGCACGGACTACATCGACATCTATTGGATTCACAACCCGGCCGATGTGGCGCGGTGGACTCCGCACCTGATCCCGTTGCTGAAGAGCGGCAAGGTCAAACATGTTGGCGTCTCGAATCATAACCTGACCCAAATAAAGCTCGCCGACCGGATCCTGGGCGAAGCCGGGTTTCGGGTCGAAGCCATCCAAAACCACTATAGCCTCCTCTACCGCAGCTCTGAGGATGCTGGGATCGTGGACTACTGCCGCAACCACGGCATCCCGTTCTTCGCCTATATGGTGCTTGAACAGGGCGCCCTCAGTGGCAAGTACAGTCCGGAGAACCCGCTGCCGGAAGGCAGCAATCGGGCGGAGACATACAATGGCATGCTGCCTCAACTAAAGGCCCTGACGGACAAGCTCGCCTCGATCGGCCAGAGCCAGGGTGCAGCAGCGCCCGATGTAGCGACAGCTTGGGCTATCGCCAAAGGCACGACGCCAATCATCGGCGTCACCAAAGCCAACTATATCGATGGTCTGGTCCGGGCCACCCAGATGACGCTCTCCAGCGACGACATTGCAGAGCTGGAAGCTCTCGCTGACGCCGCTAAAGTGAACACCCGCGGCTGGTGGGAAAAAGAAATGCAGGTTTAAAGAGCAAGCGATCATCTCATTCTGCGGGGTGATCGCCTGTTGATCGATTTGTTGTCGCGTTTCTCCGCAGTGGCAATGAGTTCCAAGACTTCGGCAATGACTTTCTTCATCGCAAGACGAGCGCTGTTGGGATTTCTTCGTTTTATGGCGTCTCGCACCGCTGCGTGGTCGGTAACACTCGCCGAATGCCCATGGAGGCGGTTCATGATCGGAATGGAGCTGCGCAGCGCGGTGGCCACGACATCGCTGAACTGGGCATAAAAAGGATTTCCTGACGCGTTGAGCACCGCCACGTGAAATGCGATGTCGGAGTCGAGGGCCTCATCCAGACCCTTCTGCGCCGCTATCATCCGCTCGAGTCCTTCCCCGACCGCTTTGATCTGCTCGTCATCCGCGTACGTTGCCGCGAGTGCCGCCGCCTCCGGTTCAATCGCTGAGCGCAGCTGGTTGAAGTGTCTCAGCACCCCGAGGGAATATTTCCTTTCCAGCGTCCACCGCAGCACGTCCCTGTCAAAAAGGTTCCAAGAGGCGGTGGGTTGAACGATCGTTCCCTGCCGGGGACGGGCGCTGAGCAATCCCTTGGCGGTCAACATCTTGACCGCCTCACGAGTCACGGAGCGACTCACGCCGTGCTGCTCGGCCAGCTCGGCCTCGGTGGGAAGCCTCGATTGTTTGTAATTTCCAATGACGATCGATCGACCGAGAATGTCCAGCAGACCGAGCGTCAAATTGCGGCCAAGTAGCGGACGTGTTCGCGCCGAATGGACCGAGTTCAAATTCCTGAGCTCCGCGTGAGAACGACGTGACACTAAAGTTGACGATATAAAAATATCATAGATACAGATTGGCATGGGCTTCCATGCCCAATGCGCTTGCGCTCCGCAAGTCGAATAAATCGACTCGACGATTACGGAAATCCTCATCTCGCGAGTCTACGTAATGACGGGGTCGCTGTGAGAGCCCGAAGCGCCGATCGGGACCGCCGGCACATCAGAGGCTCACCTGCCAGTCCATCCACGGGGGATAGAGTGAAAAGAAGTCAGATCGGAACGACGCTGTTGCTCGCGGCTTGCGCGCTCAGCGTGGTCTCAGCGCTCGCGGTCACCGCACGCGCCGCTGAGGTAACCTATACAGCAGACGACACGACGATCTTCGCAAACCCGGAGCGTGGTTTTCATCATCGCGTCGACATCTTGGCCTTGTCGGATAGCGATATCGCGGCCGCCAGGAGCACGAACAGCATCTCGCTGTTGCACAGCTACCTGCGACTCGACGCATTCCGGACGTCAAACATCGACCAGGCGACGCTCAATGCTTTGACCGCAGCCTTCGGCAGAATCCGGGCGGGCGGGGCGAAGATCGTGTTTCGAACCTCGTACAACTTCGGTCCGTACCCCAACTCCGAGCCGGACGCGTCGGAGGCGTGGATCGCGACCCACCTCAACCAGCTCAGGCCGATTCTGCAGGCGAACGCGGACGTGATCGCCTACCTCGAGGCGGGGTTCATTGGCGCATGGGGCGAATGGCACACCTCGACAAATGGACTCGACACGAACATCGACGCCAAGGCTCGCGTCCTAAAAAACATCATGGCCGCGACGGCATCCGATGAGCAGGTCGCGCTGCGCTATCCGAGCGACGTGCGGCTCATGCTTGCTCGCAGCGATCTGACAGCCGCCGAGAGGGATCGCATCGGAAACCACCAGGATTGCTACGGCGCGAGTGATCCGGATGATTGGGGCACTTGGGCCCGAGACCCCGCATACACAGTGGCCCAGGACAAGGCGCTGATCGGCCAGGTTGGCGTCAACCACTTCGTAGGCGGCGAGACGTGCAATGTCAGCAGCCCTCGTGCCGACTGCGCGACCGCGCTCGCGGAAATGCCAGGCATGCACTTCACCGAGCTGAATATCGACTACGAACCTGGGGTCATCCAGAACTACCGCAACCAAGGTTGCTTCGACACCATGCAACGCCAGCTCGGCTACCGGCTGCGGCTCACCGCCGCGACGTACCCGACAAATGTCAGTTCGGGTGGCGCCATGACTTTGAATATCGGGCTGAGCAACTCCGGTTGGGCATCTGTGATCAACCCGCGCCCGGTGTTTGCAGTCCTCGACGGTCCGGGTGGCCGTTTCGACATTCCACTGTCCGTTGACCCCCGCAGCTGGGAAGCCGGCCAGAGTCCGACGATCAATCAGACCGTCACTCTGCCGACGATGCCGAATGGCACGTATCGCCTTGCCCTGTGGTTGCCCGACCAGGCAACGAACCTGCGCAACGACCCTCGCTATAGCATCCGGCTCGCGAACACCGGTACCTGGGACTCCGCGAGCGGCCTGAACGTCCTCGCGACGAACGTCGTTGTCGGCACCGGCGGTGGCGACATGAACCGGGAAGCGGAAGATTCCGCAAACACGCTAGGTGGCAGCGCCGTCGTAGCTTCGTGTTCGTCGTGTTCAGGCGGGTCGAAGGTTGGCTGGATCGGTGGCAGTGGCGTTGGCACGCTGGCGTTCAACGGTGTCAACGGCGGCACGGGTGGGAGCAGTACGCTGACGATCGGCTATTCGACTGCAGAGATCCGTGGATTGCAGATCAGCGTCAATGGCGGCGCCGTGCAGACACTGAGTCTGCCGAGCACTGGCGGGTGGAATATTGTCGGCACGACCACCGCAACGGTGAACTTGTCCTCAGGCTCAAACAACACGATCCGGTTCACGAACGCATCGGGCCCGGCACCGGACCTTGACCGGCTCGCATGGACTGTCCCCAGTAGCGGGGGAGGTGACACCACACCGCCCACAACGCCGCCCAGTCTGACCTCGCCGAGTCATACGAGTAGTTCCGTTTCGTTGAATTGGGGTGCTTCGACCGACACGGGGGGAAGCGGCTTGGCCGGCTACGACGTTTACCGTGGCACAACTAAGGTCAACGTGACTCCAGTCACCGGAACGACGTACATCGACAGCGGGCTGGCCGCCTCAACTAGCTACAGCTACACCGTGCGTGCCCGCGACGGAGCAGGGAACCTGTCCAACTCGAGCAACACAGTGACGATTACCACCGATGCGGACCCAACGCCGGCGAGCCTGGTAATCGACGACTACGACGGAACACCGGCGTGGTCTGCCAGCACTACGAACGATCTCGGCAGTTGGACCGGGGCGAACGGATTCGCCAATGGTGGTGGAGCAGGCGTCGCGTCTACCGGTGCTTTGAACCTCCAGTATGCAAACTCCGGCTGGTTCGGAACCGACATCTACACGGATGTGACCTCGAAGACGTATCTGGTTTTCCGAATCAAGGGCAACAGTGGCAACGAGCAAAGCCACTTCCACGTCAGCATCGGCGGAGTCGACAAGAGGTTCGACCAGTTCGTTCTAGCGACCGGTGGTGCTCCCGTCATTACTACCAGCTATCAAGATATCCGCATTCCGCTCGTGAGCAACGGCATCAGTCGGACGAGTCCCGGCCAACTTGCGCTCGCGTTTTGGTTCGGAGCGAGCGGCACTGTCTCGATTGACGAAATTCGCTTCGAGTAATTTTCGAAACGCACGACCCGTAACGGTCGCATCTGGAGGTGGTGGAGAGAGAAGTCCCCACCACCTCCTGGGCGTCGGGGGCAACTCCCGCGCCGGCCGCAAGTTTCGCGACAGGCTCGATTGCTAGCTTGGCTTCCGAAGACTATCACCGTCCAAGGAACCAGCCCATGCCGCAAAGATTCTTGCCGCTCGCAGCTCTTACATTATGTGTATCTGTCTCGCTTCCGGCGCATGCTCAGGCGCAACAGGGGGCGGAGGGTGGCGTTCGTGGACGCATCGTGGATTCGGTGACTGGACGGGCGTTACCGACGGCCACTGTGCGCCTCATGCGAAATCAGCGGGTTCAGGGCACGGTTGAAGCCGATACCGCCGGAGAGTTTTCGTTCGATCACGTGCCGGAAGGCGTGTATTCGGTCGAGGTCGAAGAGCAGGGCTACGTGAAAGCCGTGCAGGCAGATGTGCGGGTCGTGCTTCGCAGAGTGGCTGCCGTCGAATTCGCGCTGGTGCGCGGGAGCGGTGAGGTGCTTGCCGAAGTGGTTGTCTCGGCGCGCGCGGCAGCTGGGGATCCCCGGGCGACGCCGAACACCGTGCTGCTGGAGCGTGAAGAGATACGGCGTAATCCGGGCAGCGCAGGCGACGTGTTCCGAGCGCTGGACATTCTGCCGGGCGTCGTCTCGACGGGTGAGTTCTCGAGCTTCACCGTGCGCGGCAACGGGCCGCGGGACAACCTGATCCTGATCGATGGCATTCCTTTCGATAAGGTCGCGCATTTCGATGAGTCGCTCGGCGAGCAGGAAGCCGTCGATGGCGGCGGACGATATTCGATCTTCGCGCCGAACATCATCGGCAGCGCCAAGTTTTCTCCGGGCGGCTGGCGGGCAGCCGAGGGCGGCAGGAATGGTTCGTTGCTGGAGCTGCAGATCGCGGACGGCAATCCCGTGAGCTCCACGGCGGGCGCACGCGTCGACATCATCGGAGTGGAGGCGGACTACGACGGACCGAGCTACGTGGCCGATAACACCAGCTTGCTGCTATCGGCGCGCCACTTCGATTTCAGCAACTTGTTCGAAGCGATCGATGAGAAGGACATCGGCACGCAGACCCTGACTGATTTCATCGTGAAGTCCGTCACCGACCTGAATGACGATCATCGTATCGAGCTGCTGGCGATTCACGCAAGCGAAGATTCCAAGCGAACGGTCGAGAATGCGCTCGAGTCCGAAAACTTCGAGGACGTGGGACTTGAGGACTCGAAGCAGGACAGCACCTTGCTCGGCGTGACGTGGCGGTGGTCTCCCGGTGAGGTCGCACAGCTGCGCAATACGTTCTATTACCGCAACAGCGATACGACAGGCACGGAGGGCGAGGCCTATCCGGATCTCGCGGGTCCCAACCCGACACCGGCGACGACGCCGGTCCGCGAGAACATTCTGCGCATCAAGGAGCGTGAAACAGAGATCGGCTGGCGCAGCGATTTCAGCACGTTGCTCGGCTCGGATGGACTCTTCTCCGCGGGCGCGCGGGTCGCTCGCGTGGATCTCGACTTCGACCGTCGTCTATCCGGCGACTGGACACGGTATGTGTACGAACAGTCGGACTTTCGCCCCGACCCGACACAACAGTACATCGTGCTGACGCCCGAAGAATACAACTCGACGTTGAGCGCCGCGGAGACGCAGGTTGCCGCGTATGCCGACTACGCCTGGACCCTCGGCGATTTCACATTGACACCCGGAATGCGCTACGAGCGCGACGGGTTCTCCGGAAAGTCCGTCGTCGCCCCGCGCCTGCTATTGAATTGGCAGCCCGATGCGGTCACCCGAGTGTGGACCGGAGGTGGCGTGTATCATCAAGCGCCGCGTTATCTCGATATCGCGCTCGATCCGTCCAATCTCGACCTGAAGAGCGAGCGCTCCACGCAGTGGGTGCTGGGCTATTCCCGGCACTTGCGCCAGGACCTGCGTTTTTCGGCCGAAGGGTATTATCAGCGGCTCGACGATCTGATCGTGTTCGACGATCGGACCACCAACATCGCAACGAACAGCGGCGAGGGTTCCGCGACGGGCGTGGATCTGATGCTTGCCAAGCGCATGAGCCGAGGCTGGAGCGCTTCGGCGACTTACTCATACTCCCGCGCCCGCCGCGACGACAAGCTCGGCGAAGGGGAATATGCGTCGGATTGGGATCGGCCGCACGCGTTCGGTGTCGTCGGCGTCTGGCAGCCGAGCGATCGATGGACATTCTCGGCGAAATGGAAATATGCTTCGGGCCGGCCCACCGATGCGTTCATCGTGCACAGCGACGTGTTGGGAGCCGCAGGCCCCGTGCGCTACTCGAAGGAGCTGACGCGCACCAACGCCGACCGTCTGCCTGCCTATCATTCGCTGAGTCTGCGCGCGGACTACCAGCGCCGCTTCGGTCCGCTGAGCCTGGTTGCTTATCTGGACATCCTGAACGTTTACGGTCGGGAGAACGCCAACGGATATGAATGGGACGAACGTCGCGGCGTCAACATCATCGAAGGACTCGACGAGCCGCTGCCCACCATCGGACTCAGGTTCGAATATTCCTGGACGCCCGGCGAATGAGCCGAGCACCGAGTCTGTTCATTGAGATTGCCCATTGAGATTGCTCATCATCGAAGATAACCAGCGTCTCTGTCAGGCTGTGGCGGAGAGCCTGCGTGCGCAAGGATTCGCAGTCGATACAGCGGCCTCGGCGACCGAGGGACTGCGAATCTGGCGAGCGGCCGACTACGATGCCGCCGTGCTCGATCTCATGCTCCCGGACGGCACCGGCCTGGGCGCGCTGAAGGAAATGCGTGACCGAGGTAACATGACACCCGTGCTGATCCTCACCGCGCTAGGTGCGATCGAGGATCGCGTGCGCGGTCTGGATTGCGGCGCGGATGACTATCTCGTCAAACCCTTCGCGATGCAGGAGCTCATCGCTCGGCTGCGAGCGCTGTTACGTCGTCCGGGCGCGGCATTGGGTCGCACACTGACGCTCGGTAGCGTGAAGCTCGATACGTCCGCGCGCATCGCCACCGTCGGTGAGACGCAGCTCGATCTGACACGTTCGGAGCTGATCGTGCTCGAAGCGCTGCTGCGCAATCAGGGACGGGTCATCTCGAAGGAGCGGCTTGCCGAATGCCTGTACGATTTCGAGCAGGAGCGCAGCGCGAATTCAGTGGAGACCCAAGTGCACAGGTTGCGCAAGAAGCTCGCGGCCGCGGGCGCTGATGTGTCGCTCCGGACTTTGCGCGGTCTGGGCTATCTTGCCTCCTGATCGCGGCTCGATGCGTGCCCCGTCCCTACTTCGAGCACTCGTCGTTCGACTGACCATTGTGGTCGTGCTGGCGCTCGCCGGCAGCTATCTGCTGTTGTACTTCGAATTTCGCGAAGGGCTGTGGGGTCTGGAAGGCCAGAGCATTGCCATCCAAGTGCAGGACCTGCGTGCGTCGATCGTGTCGGGGACGGGCCCACCGCGTCTCGAGTTGCCACGATCCCTGCAAGAGTTCTACTCCCAACCGGATACATTGAACGGCTATCAATTGCTGAGCGCAGATGGCACGGTGCTGGAGTCGGGCGGTTTATCTGCACCTGATCTGCCATTGCCGGTCGATCGAGGCGGTGGGCAGGTCGTCATGCAGCTGGAAACGGATGCGTTGTCGGGCAACAGCATCATGGCTGCCGCGCTCGATCTCGATGATCGTCACGGCCAATACTGGTTGCGTGTGGTGCGGAATCTCGAAGATTCAGAGAGTCTGGTCGCCCAGCTCATGCTCGGCGCGTTGGACGAGCTGTATCCGCCGATTGCCCTGCTGCTGATCGCCGTGGTCAGCGTCGTGGTCGTGACGGTGCTGTCATCGCTTCGCTCCTTGCGTGCCGTCTCGCATCAGGCCTCGATGTTGTCGCTACATCGTTTGGACGAGCGGTTACATGCCAAAAACCTTCCTCGGGAGCTCGTTCCGCTGGTTCAGGCAGTCAACGCCTCGCTCGATCGGCTCGAAGCGGACTATCGAGTGCAGAGGGAATTTACCGCCAACGCCGCGCATGAGCTGCGGACCCCGCTTGCGACATTGCGAGCACGGCTCGAGTCCCGTTTTTCGGCGCAGGAGCTCGGCGATGTTGCGTTTGAAATCGAACAGCTTGCGCGGCTCGTCGAGCAACTGCTCTGTCTTGCGCGTCTCGATTCGCAGGAACAGTTCCAGTTTGCCCCATTCGACGCTCACGCCGTTGCGCTGGAAGTGGCTCGGGAGCTGGCGCCTGTTGCGCTCGAATCGGAGCATTACGTGACCGCCACGACGCCCAACGCTGCCGTGCCTACGCACGGGAATTCAACACTGACGCGCCTGGTCTTTCGCAATCTGATCGAGAACGCGATTCAGTACACGCCCGCCGGCACATCGATCACGCTGTCCGCCGATGCTGCCACTGTGATCATTGCCGATGATGGGCCCGGAATCGCTGCACACGCGGCTGCATCCCTGTTCGAGCGCTTCCGCCGCGGTCCCAATGCCTCAGGCCCCGGCGCGGGCTTGGGGCTCGCAATCGCGAAGTGCATCATGGAGCGGCAAGGCGGGCGCCTGTCGCTCGACGCGAATGCGGCCCGCGGGGCGCGTTTCGTGATGGAGTTTCCCGAGGCTTTGTAAGTTCACGCGTTGCTCGGCGCGCACGGGTCAGATCGATCGATGCTTAGGCGGAGGTTGGATTCCGCTGCCAACATGCGATGCGCTCGATGCAATCGCGCGGCGGAAGCATCGTGAACATCAGCTCGACGACGGCACTGTGCCCGAGCGCCACTGCGACGTTCCAACGAGGCCAGATTGCTACAAGCGGGTGTTGAGTCCCACCAGCGGTCGATCATCCTCATCGAGAAACCTCGCACAGAAGTCCGTTGCGCCACCGCCGTTGATGATGGCAGCGCGGATGACGTTGCGCCCTTTGCGCAGCGTGACGCGGTGTGAGACGCCGTCGTCGATTACGCTCTGACGGTCGTCGTTGAGCGCGATCACCGGCTCTCCATTGAGCCACCAGCGTGAGGCGGCATTCGAGCCGATGGCCAATCTCACGTTCTGCATCTCGCGCGGCGAGTCTACGGTGGTCTCGACCCAGAACAGCACGTTGGACGTTGGCTTCGAGAGCGACCACGCGAAGTGGTACAGGTTGAGGTTGTAGTTGAGCGTTTCGAGTGCGTGCCAAACGTGCTCGGCACCGTTGATCGTGACTTTCGCGCCTTCGCTCGGCCGCACGCCGTCGGGAAGCGCGGCGAGCTTCAGTGCTTCCTCGACAGCCGGCTCCGTAAGACGTCCCGCCACCGGCACCGGTTCGAGCACGAACCAGCGATGGATGAAGCCGCGCGAGTCCACCCGCTGCACGTCGCCTTTAGGGCGCGTCAATGTCGACGGCGCAGGGCGCGCTCCCTCCTGTGCGTGTACGAGGCCTGCGGTGGCCAGGCTCAGCGAAAGAACAGTGAGTGCAATTCTCATCATGGGGCTCCGAGCAGCCAGCGCTGACGATCGCTGGCGGGATCAAACTTCGACAGCGTCGGCGTGCTGCTGCCCACGGCAGAGAGCGCCCAGGTGGCGCTCGAGTTCGGCACCGACTTGGGACTGATGCGATAGGTGCCGTCGATGAGTTGGTCGATGCGCCAGAGTTGCTCGGGCGCGCCGGTGAACGAAGTGGCTTCGAGCTCGCCACCCTGGGTCGCAGTCAGCGAGCGCTCGGTGCCCGCGATGGTGATACGGAAGTAGGGCGCGCCCGGATAGCCGCCGGCGCTGGCAACCGGTGCGATGACCCACTTCTGCTGGGCCTGTAGCATCGCGGGCGCAAGACGCACGCGAGTCACCGCAGGCCAGTTCGCTGCGACGTGCGCAGGCTCCTGATCGGCAATGGGTGGGCCGATCTGAGGCACGAATGGAGCCGCTTCCGGTGGCGGTCCCGACGCTGGCGGAGCGCTGCCCACGATGCCACTTCCCGGCGGACCGCCCCGGCGCTGGCGCAACCCGCCCACCGGCGATCCCTGCACAGCAAGCTCGAGCACCGTCCCTGTCCTCGCGGACTCGATGCTATAGGTGCCCGCGACGAGGTTGTCACCCGCGACGGGCCAGCCATCGCGCCAGAGCAGCGGCCGGATGTCGAGCACGCTCACGGCGCCTCGATCCAGATCTGCCTCGTAGTGCAAAGAAAACTTTTGCACGCCCTCGCCCAGATCCAGCAACCCGAAATGCCCCGGTCCGATGTGACGTCCGCGAGAAGCGGCGAACAGTTTGCCGCCGCCCTCGATCATGTCCACGCCCATGTTATCCAGATAGGGACCGGTGACTTTGCGCGAGCGTCCCATGCGGATGTTGTACGTCGAGTTCGCGCCTTGGCAGCACGAGCCATGCGTCACCAGCAGGTAATACCACCCGTCGCGATGAATGAGGATCGCTGCCTCGGAGTTAATGGCGACGTTGACGGGTTTGCGCTCGGGGTCACGACGCAAGCCGGTCTTCGGATCCAGCTCGACGAGACGGATGTAGCCGAAGTACGAGCCATAAACGAGCCACAGGCGTCTTTCCGGATCGAGCAGCACGCCAGGGTCGATCGCGTTGCTGTCTTCGACACCGTCCGACCAGACCACCGGCCCGCGGTCCTCGCACTTGTAGTCGGGATCCTCAGGCGCCAGGGTCGGACACACGAGGAGACCGATCGCAGACTTCGGTTGGGTGCCCGGCGCGGAGTAATAGACGAAGAACTGATCTCCCACTTTGATTACGTCAGGCGCCCAGGTGTTGTTGCCGCCCTTAGCGAGTACTTCCGGCCCGGCCTTGCCCCCGGGTACGGCGGACATCAGCGAGCCCGCGCGCTTCCAAGCCCAGCCATCCTCGGAGGTGAGGATGGGAATGCCGGCTCCTGTGCCGTAGGTGTAATAGCGGCCGCCGTGAAAAATGATCGTCGATGGATCATGGACGATGACTTCGCCCTCCAGCGCGAGCGCCGGCAGGGCGAAGAACGCTGCCGACAACAGAAAGATTCTTCGCAGCATGTGTGCTCGGTGATGTGCTTTTTCGGCGCGTAATGTACCCTCTTTCATCGGCGAAAGGCGAATCGCTAATAAAATCCGCACGTATGGTAGATTCATGAGCATTCGCGCAGATTCTGTCGGGTTGGGGAAAATCCAAATGAAATGGATGTTTCTTGCAGTGTTGGCATTGACGCTCGGGACAGTCTCGCCATTACGGGCGGATGACGATAGTTCGCGCGTGTTCGAGATTCGCACGTACACCACGGCCGAAGGCAAGCTGCAGGATTTGCAGCGGCGATTTCGTGAGCACACCCTGAAGCTCTTCGAGCGACATGGCATGGTCAACATCGCCTACTGGATCCCTCAGGATCCGACGGCGTCGAACAACACCCTCATCTATGTCCTCGCGCACAAGAGTCGCGAGGCCGCCGCGCAGAGCTGGGCCGCGTTCAGTGCCGACCCCGAATGGAAACGAGTGAGAGCAGCCTCGGAAGCGAACGGCCCCATCGTAATAAAAGTAGAATCGACGTTCGTCCAAGCCACGGATTTCTCGCCGATGAAGTAGCTCGCAGTCTGCGAGGCAGGGGCCCAGCACGGGAGATATTGGAATGAAGCGACACGCACGCAGCCTCGTTGCATTGCTGAGCCCGCCACGAGGCACGAAGTAATTTCATAAACTGCCCGCGGCCCATCGCTGCCGCGGGTATCTCAGCGTCGAGTGATTTGTACGAGTTTATTGCGGGACCACTGGTTGCTTGTTAGAGTTGGTCGAAGCGATCGTGTGGAACTCACGCTAACAGCGTGACTGCGCGAGGCTGCTTTCTGCGGCAGAAGTACCAGGGTAAGGACTGTGACACATCACATGATCGGGTTTGCGGGCTCACGAAGCGTGCTTCGTGCGTTCGCACTGCTGGTTGGCTTCTTCGTCCTTGTTTCTCTTGGCACGCATGCCTCCGCGGCGAGCGACAAGTACACGTTCGTGCTCGTACATGGCGCCACGGCTGGCGGCTGGGAGTGGAAGAGCACCGGCAAGTTCCTGAGCGACGACGGTCACACCGTTTACCGCGCGACCCTCACGGGTCTCGGTGAGCGTCACCACCTCAATAGTCCCGAGATCGATCTGCAAACCCACATCGACGATGTGGTCAATTTGATTTTGTTCGAGGACCTGCGCGACGTGGTGCTCACCGGGCATAGCTACGGCGGCATGGTCATCACCGGTGTGATGGATCGGATTCCCGAGCGCATTCGTCACGTCGTGTTTCTCGACGCCGCCGTGCCTGACGACGGTATGTCGCTGTGGGATCTTTTTGGCGGCAGGCAGCAGGACCCCACACGTTTCGCGGACGGCTTCATGCAGGTGCCTTGGGTGAAGCCCGACACACCGCCGCCGCACAGCGTGAAGCATTCGATCAAATGTTTCAATCAGCCGGTCTCTTATAAGAATCCCGCCGCATTGGCCTTGCCGGTCACTTACGTGGCCTTCGTTCCTAAGGACAAGTCCGCCGAGGAGCGTGCGAAGACGGATAAGAGCTGGCAGCGCGCGGCCGCTCGTGGCTGGACGATTCGCACCTTTCCAGGCGGACACGTCGCGCAGCAGGAAGATCCACGAGGCGTGGCTACGCTGATCGAGCAGTCGGTGAACGATCGCAACAAGCCGCCAGCCAAAGCGGTCAAATAACAAACAGCTGCAGCACCAAATCGTTCGACCCTGAGTATCGACTGCTACGCGCGGCAAAGCTGCCGGAGGTTGCGCCGGCGGACCCTGTTTTAAATTGTACGAGTATTGACGAGCACCGGGCGGGGTGCTAATTACGCTGCTCGCCGCGGACAGGGGGTGACGATGCGCAGGTGCGTGGGAATTCTTTTGCTCGTGCTGTTCGAGTGGACGGGCGGCGCGCAAGCCGACACCTGGACGCCGGATAACGGCAACGGCACGTATACGAACCCGCTGTTCTATGACGAGTTCTCCGACCCCGACATGATCCGGGTCGGCGAGGACTTTTATCTCACCGGCACGACCATGCACTCGATGCCGGGATTGCCGATCCTGCATTCGAAGGATCTGGTCAACTGGAACTTCGTGGGTTACGCGGCGCGCACGCTGGATCTCGGTCCGTCGTTCCGGCTGGAGGGCGGCGGCAACATTTATGGCCAGGGCTTTTGGGCGCCGTCGTTTCGTTATCACAACGGCACGTTTTATATCTTCAGCAATGTGAACAAGCAGGCCACGCAGCTGTTCACGGCCACGAATCCCGCCGGCCCGTGGCGCCAGCAATCGATGCGCAAGAGCCTGCACGACCTCTCGGTGCTGTTCGACGATGACGGCAAGGCGTATGCGGTGTGGGGCTATCGCTCGATCCAGTTTGCGCAACTCACGGCCGATCTCACCGACATCGTGCCGGGCACGCAGCGCGAAATCATCGCCACCGATGCGGGCATGGGCGAGGGGCTGCACTTCTACAAGATCGACGGGAAATACTTCATCACCAGCGCCTGGTATGACGGTCGCATGCGGATGCCCGCGGCGCGGGCCGATCGCCCCGGAGGTCCTTACGAAGTGAATCAGGCGATCAGCATCGATGAGGACTTCGGCCTCGCTCAAGGTTATCGGCTGAGGGACATGCGCGGCAAAGCGCCCCCTTATGAGATCCGTCCCGGTGATCCGCACGCGCTCGGCCGGCTCTCGTTACATCAAGGTGGAGTGATTCAAACATCGAGCGGCGAGTGGTGGGGCTACTCGATGATGGACTACAACTCGGTGGGGCGACTGACGGCGTTATCGCCGGTCACCTGGAAGGATGGATGGCCGTACTTTGGCTTGCCAGGGAACCTGGGACGCACGCCGCGGACGTGGGTAAAACCCAAGACGGCCGTCGCGCAGCGCGTGGCGGTTCCCTACGAACGCGATGACGATTTCTCCGGCAGCGTGCTCAAGCCGATCTGGCAATGGAATCACGTTCCTGTCGAGAACGCCTGGTCGTTGGACGAACGCAAGGGCTATTTGCGATTGCATGCCTTGTCCGCGACCAGTCTGTGGGATGCGCGGAACACGCTGACGCAACGCTCGATCGGCCCGCGCTCGGCGCCATCCGTGCTGCTCGATACTGCCTCGATGCTGGATGGCGACGTGGCGGGCCTTGCGCTGTTCAGCCGGCCATATGCGTGGTTGGGCGTGCAGCGCGCAGGAGATAAGAAACAGCTGATTCAGTTCGACGAGCAGACCGGACGCAAGGCCGTCCTCGATCTGCCTTCGCAGCGTGTCTGGCTGCGCGCGGAATGTGACTTTCTCACCGAGCAGGCGCGGTTCTCATATTCGCTCGACGGTAAACGTTTCGCGCCATTCGGCGAGCCGTTCACGATGGTCTTTCAGCTCACGACATTCCAAGGCGTGCGCTATGCATTGTTCAACTACAACACACGGGGCGAGCGCGGTGGCTCCGCCGATTTCGATAACTTCGCAGTTGCTCAGCCTGCGCCGCGAGGTCTGATGCGGCCGATTCCGTATCGCGAGCGGATTCTGTTGAGCGCTGTGGGACACAGCTACGGCCTCGGCGCTGGCGAGGGCGGGCTGGTGGTCGGCGAGCCTGGCGCAGTCAAGATCGTGGACATGCAGCTCGGTCGTGTTGCGCTAGAGCTCGGCGGGCGTTTCGTCACCGTCGAGGCGAGCGGTGCGGCTCGATTGACTAGCGAGCGGCCCGGCATGGCGGAAACGTTTCAATGGATCGAGACGCCCTCCGGCGAGCTGGTGCTGATGTCGCTGCGTACGCATCGTTTTCTGCGCATCGATCCACAGTCGCAGCAAATCGTCGCGGACAGCCCCGGGCCGTTGCCCGATGGTTCGGATGGGGTGCGCTGGGCCTGGGTGAAGGAACGGACATGACCACGAGATTTCTGGCGCCGGCAACCTTCGCGCTGCTCGCGATGTTTCCTGTTTTTTTGGCCGCGGGGCAGAGCGATCCGCTAGCGCCGACCGGTCGATGGAGCGCCTACACCGGGGGTCGCGCACCAACCCCGCCCATGGGATGGAGCAGCTGGAATGCCTTCGCGACCGACATCGATGAGGACAAAATCCTCGGATCCGCGCAAGCGCTGGTCGACAGTGGGCTGGCCCGGAAGGGCTATCGTTACGTCAACATCGATGACGGATGGTGGCTGCAGCGGCGGACGAGCGACGGCCAACTCGTGATCCGCTCGACGCGCTTTCCATCCACCGTGCGCGAAGGCGGTCTGCCATCGTTCCGACCGTTCACCGACCGATTGCACGCGATGGGACTCAAGGCGGGCATCTACTCGGATCTTGGCCGCAACACCTGCTCACAGGCCTACTCGCCGGACGAGTCTGATCTGCCGAAAGGCTCGGTCGAAGAGCGCGAGGTCGGACTGTACGGGCACATCGAGCAGGACATCTCTCTGTTCTTCTCCGAGTGGGGCTTCGACTTCATCAAGGTAGATGGATGTGGCGTGCGCGCCTACGCAGCCAACAGCGAGAAAGTAATATCCGGCGCCTATCGCGAGTTCAAGCCGTTGCTCGACATGGAGTCGGTCGCAAGGTCGGACATTCCTGCAGTTCAGTCGCTGTTCCGACAGATCGACGCGGCGCTGATTCGCAACAACCCCGACGGTGACTTTGTGCTGTCGCTGTGTATTTGGGGCGCGGGCAATGTGCGCGCCTGGGGCAAGGACTTCGGCAACATTTCGCGAACCAGCGACGATATCAACCCGACCTGGGGCCGCTTGCTCACGAACTTCGACAGCGCTGCCAGGCGGGCGCTCTACGCTCACCCCGGCTCATGGAACGACCCTGACATGCTGTTCATCGGCAAAGGCGATTTCGCTGCGGGCCACCTGACCGAAGCACGGTCTCATCTATCGATGTGGGCCATGATCAATGCTCCGCTGATGATCGGCATGGATCTGCGAACTGCGCCGCAGGCGTTGCTGGATGTGTTTGGCAATGAGGAAGTGATTGCGCTGAATCAGGATCCTGCCGGGCATCAGGCCGTCGTTGCCTTCGATAGCGGCGAGGTCCAGATTTTCGTGAAGACGCTGAGCACGGGAGATAAGGCCGTCGCCATCTTCAATCGAAGCGCCGCTGCGCTCGAGGTCGACTTGACCGCGGCCCACCTGAAGTTCCGGGATGATCGCGATGTGGCCCTGGTGGATTTGTGGAACGGCCGCAAACAAAGCTTCCGAAAGCAAGCGAAGCTGCAGCTCGAAGGGCACCAGACGCTCGTGTTCAAGGCGCGTGGCGCTCGAGTGCTCGCCGACGGTCTGTATCTTTCCGAGCAGCCAGGGAACGTGAATCCCGCCGTCGATGGCGTGGTGTGGCCTGCCCCGGATCCGACCATTCATCGCTCGGCATTTGGCTGGCAGGGAACGCGAAGCAGTGGCGAACGCCCGATCTATGCGGGATGGGGCGGGGCGCAGCCGGATAGCGCGCCGTATGGCGAAGCGCTTCGCATCAGCGGCAGAAAATTCGAGACGGGCATTGGCGTCCTCGCAAACTCTCGGCTGGAGGTGCGCAATCAAGGCTATCGGCGGTTCACTGCGACCGTCGGCGTCAACGACTCGGCTCGAGATGATCGACATGCCGCGACTTTCGTGGTGTATGGCGACGGCAAAGTGCTGGCCACCAGCCGACCTTTGAAATGGGGCGATGAGGGGCAGCGGATGAGCGTCGATGTGTCGGGCGTGAAGATCATCGAGTTGGTTGCACGGGCCGCCATCGATGATCCTGCAAGCCTTCCTGTGAGTTGGGCGGAAGCAGCACTGGTGTCTGGCTCCGCCGCGGCACAGACGTCGCAGTACTTCGATCATGGCATGACAAGCAGCTGAATCGCTGGGCCAACGATTGGGTCCGCTGCATTCCGGCGCCGCGCGGAATTTTATGATGACCAACATGGAAGACAGCGGCACGCTGACGGCGTTACGGCGCCTGTCGCGCACCGGGCTCGTGGACCTGCAGCGTGTTCTGGTGCTGCGTTTGCGGGCTCCGGGCCAGCACACGCTCAAAGGTCGAACTGCTGTTGCCAACGCGTCAGTTGCGCCAGCGACGTGCCGTAGCCACCGCAGACTTCGATCAGCGGGCGCTCGAAAGGAAGGAGCTTGTCAGCATGAACGTCGACAGCTGCGAGTGCCGCTCCGCACGCGGGCTCCACTAGCACGCGCATTCGATCCGCGAATTTCAGGCAGGCCATGATGGCGTCGGCGTCGGTTACCATGAGGCTGACGATCGGGCATGTCTTGGCGAGGTCGAGCGCGTGCTGCATTACGCGGCGCGCGCCGAGAGACGTTGCGATCGTCGTTATGGCGGGCAGCGTAACGAGCTCGCCGGTAGTGACACTTGCGTAAAAGCTCGCAGCACCTGCTGTTTCGACAGCTATCACCGGAATGTGCGCGAGACCGTTTCGCGCGAGCCCGGCAACGATGCCGGCAAGCAAGCCGCCCCCGCCCACGCTAGTGATCACGCAGTCGAACGTGGCGCCTGCCGCGACTGCCTCGTCCACTAGCGTGGCATGTCCATCCCAAAGTGACGGATCGTTGAAGGGATGAAGATAGAACGCACCGGTTTGCGCGGCCAGCTTGCGAGCATATTCATCCGCGTCGTCGAACGATGAGCCGTGTACACGGATTGCCGCCCGGTGTGTTTCGATTGCCACTCGCGCCTGAAGAGACGTGGTCTCCGGGACAACGACTGAAATGGGAACGCCTAACTTGCTGGCAGCGTAAGCGGCTGAAATCCCGGCGTTGCCACCAGAGGCGCAAACGATTTGCCGCGCCCCCTGATCGACCGCGCGTCTGCACGCAAGCCCCACGCCTCGCAATTTGAAGCTCCCCGTTGGCTGCAGGGCATCCATTTTGAACAGCAGCGGACGCTGCAAAGAGCTGTATGAAGCGTCCGCTTCGAGCAAAGGAGTGTTGATGTGCATGGAGTCTTGTCCGGCGAAATGAACCGATTCACATTAGATCAGAAATTACGGCGCAAGCCGAGAGAGCTGTGCCTGGATTGATCAATGGACAAATAGCCACGTAAAAACAAAGATGTAAGAGACTATACGGCCTTGATTCGAGCTCGGACGTGACGCGATGCAGGGCGGCTCGCATCGTTTGCTTGACCATCATGGGCGAAATCCAATATAACGTTTCATCAAGGATGACTTCGCCCGGAACCCGGATTGGGCTCGATGTGACAGATGGGGATCACTTGATGCAGCTCCAGCCTCACCGAGAAGATGATTCGCTCGTAATCGTCGAAGCCGCGGATGGGCGGAGCAATCGGTTCACGCTGGACGCAGCGGCGTTCGAAGCGAACGTGAGCGCTACACGTCGGTTGCTGCCGCCGGCGACGAAACTGTTCCAAGTGGTAAAGGGCAATGGTTACGGATTGGGCCTGGAGCGGGTCATCGCGCTGGGTCGGCGCGCGGGCGTCGATGGCTTCTGCGCCGGTACACCGAGCGAAGCCCTTCGAGCCAAACGTCTTGCCCCAGACCTGCCGATCCTGTTGTTTCCGTCTTGCGCGCCTTCGATGTTGCCTGCTCTCGCCGAGGCCGGCGTCGTTCTCAGCATCAATAGCGAGCAATCGTTTGTCGAGTTGATGCAGGCAGGCGTGAATGCATCGGTGTTCTTCAAGCTCGAATGTGGCTTGGGCCGCTACGGTCTCGACCAGAGCTCGGTGGCCTCGGTCCTGGGCGCCTATCGCAGGCAATCTCGAATTCGCTGCATCGGTGTCTACTCTCACTTTGGCAGCGGCGACGATGAGCTTCTCGACGCTGGAATCGCTCGCTTCGAGAATTTCCTGACGACATTGAAGGCTGCCGTGCCGACGCCGCTGACGACGATGATCGCCAGCAGCCCGACAATTCTGCGGCGCCCGCAGCTTGGCTATACGGCAGTCGATCCGGGCCGCTTGCTATACGGATTGGTCGAAGAGGCCGAAGGTATCAGGCCAGTGCTTCGCTCCGTCGCCAGCACGCTGCTGCAGGTCACCATGTATGCCTCTACGCAAACCGTGCACGTTGGTTACGCCAACCGCATCGAGCTGCCGCCCGGCGGCCGCACCGGCGTTT
This sequence comes from Steroidobacter sp., assembly GCF_036402275.1. Taxonomy (NCBI): domain Bacteria; kingdom Pseudomonadati; phylum Pseudomonadota; class Gammaproteobacteria; order Steroidobacterales; family Steroidobacteraceae; genus Steroidobacter; species Steroidobacter sp. The sequence goes on from NZ_DASWTF010000040.1 coordinate 98,247, forward strand.
TCCCGCTGGGTTGGCTCGACGGGCTATCGACGGGAGGATTCGAGTACGTGCTGGTGCGAGGCGTGCGTGTTCCTGTCATCGGGCGAACCCTGCTGCATTCGATTGTCGACCTTTCAGCCGTGGCGGAGGCCGAGGTCGGAGACGAAGTGGTGTTGATCGGGCAACAGCGCGGTGAGCGTCTGACGCTCGCCGATCTGGCTCGAAGCCATGGTGTGAGTCCCATCGAGCTTCATTTCCGGCTGCTCGGTGCGATCGGGGCGGAATAGGTTTTCGAAGATTCAAGAAGAGGGGGGAGTCATGAGCGTGAGCGACAAATCGACAGACCGGTCGAGAAAGGGGAAACAGATGCGTGCCACTATCGATGTGCTCCGAGATATGAATCGCGTGGTCTTGCTTTCCACTTCGATTATCGGAACAGCGCTGACCACGACGGTTTTCGCTCAGTCCGCGGGTTCCGGGGCTGCGGCTGCAGACGGGCAGGCGGCTCCGCTCACCGAAATCGTCGTGACCGCCACGCGCAAAAGCCGCGCGGAGGCCCTGAAGGATGTGCCGCTCGCGATCGCCGCGTTCACAGGGCAACAGCTCGAGGCCCAGCACGTGCAAACTCTCGTCGACGTGGGGCGCATGACGGCGGGAGCGAGGCTCGAGGCGAACGGTACCTTCCCGGCTGCGGCGAACTTTTTCATTCGAGGCGTTGGCGTGAACACGTCGAACCCTTCCGACGATCCGACGGTCGGCGTGTTCGTCGATGGCATGTATTTGGGCGTGAACGTCGGTGCGCTCACCGACCTCTTCGACATCGAATCGGTCGAAGTACTGCGTGGGCCGCAGGGAACGCTGTTCGGCCGGAATGTAACCGGCGGCGCGGTTCTCGTCAGGAGCAAACGTCCGACCGGGGACTTCGGCGCGCGTGCCGAAGCGACCGTGGGTTCGTTCGATCGCGTGGACGTGAACGCCGCCATCGAGGGGCCCCTGCTGAAGGACCGGTTGAATGGCAAGCTCGCTGTCAGTCGCAAGGACAATGGCGGCTACTTCAGCAACGCAGCGGACCCCGACAATCGTATCGCCGAGACCGATGCTGTGATCGTGCGGCCGATGCTCGAGTGGCGAGCGAATGACTTCACGTTCACGCTCATCGGCGAAATGGGCCGGCAAGACGACTATGGAACGCCGACTAAGAATCTGGCGATCAAGCCTGCCGCGATCGCGATCGCACCGCCCGTGCCGACCGGCAAGTTCGATCTGACCGCCAACATCTTTGCTCACACCAGCACCGATTGGGATCAGATGGTTGGCGAAGCAAACTGGACGCTCGGAGAAGGCAAGCTCACGACCATTCTCGGTTACCGGAAGCTCGAGGTCGATGGCCAGGCGGAGATCGATGGCACCGAGGCGTCGCTGTTCCAGTTCGAGACGCCGACCGGGCTGCGTCAGCGACAGCGATCCGCCGAGGTCGTCTATGCGACGCGCCTCTTCGATCGCGTGGATCTCACGAGCGGCGCGAATGTCTTCGATCAGGATGTCGACTACAGAGAGAGCCGGACCATCCTGGCGAGTCGTCCGGCGGGCCGGGGCGTTCTCGAACATACTGCTGGCGGCATTTTTGCCCAAGCGGACATCGGCATCGTGGCGGATGTCACTGCGACCGTAGGCGGCAGGTACACGATCGAGCGAAAGCACGCGACGGTCGCCAACTTCGGCCAGTGCGATCCTCAGGTCATTCAATGCAACTTTGGTACGAACGATTCGCAGACCTGGCGGGACTTCACGCCGAAAGCCGGCGTGCGTTGGGCCGTGACCGACGATCTGATGACTTATGCTTCGTTTACCCGAGGCTTTCGCAGCGGCGGCTACAATCTCCGCAACTCTGTCGGACCTGCCGGCCCCTACGATCCGGAGAACGTCGACGCTTATGAGATCGGTATCAAGTCGGTGCTGTTCGACGGGCTGGTGAGAGCGAACGTGGCGTTGTATCGAAATCAGTATAGCGATCTGCAGCGCCAGACCCTCGACGATCAGGCCCGGCAGCGAACGCTCAACGCGGCGAGCGCGCGCATCGAGGGAGCAGAGCTGGACGTGGTCCTGGTTCCCTTCGAAGGCCTGTCGCTGGCGGGCACGTTCGCCACCACCGAGGGGCGCTATTCCGAATTCAATGGCGTCGATCTCACAGGCGACGGCATTGCCGATCCCGATCTGGCCAAGAGCTTGAAACTGGCGCGTCTGCCGAGACAGACCTATTCGTTCAACGTCAGCTACGCAGCCCAGCTTGCCGATCGGGGATCGCTCACCTTTCAGGCATCGTACGATCGGACCGGGCGGCGCAGCGCCAACGACTTGAACACATTCTTTCTCGACGCCTACGGATTGGTCGAGGGCAGCATCACATTCAAGACAGCGGACGAGCGTTACTACGTTTCGCTGTTCGGCAAGAATCTGACCAACGAGCTGTATGGGACTACGGGCACCGATATCGGGACGTTTCGAGCGCTTTACATCGGCGCGCCACGCAACTGGGGAGTGACGTTCGGGACGAGTTTCTGAAGCGGACGGTGTCGCGGCGCAAGCCGCGACACCCATTCTGAGGCGACTGGCGAGACGAAGGGGGGAAGCGGTAGTAATGACCAGGCGCGATGCCGCGGCGAGAACCGATGTCATGAGCGGCGGACGCTCATATATATTGTTCATTCTGATGCTGGTCTATGTCTTCAATTTCCTGGACCGGCAAATCCTTGCCATCCTTGCGGAAGACATCAAGGCGGATCTCGGGCTCAGCGATTCCGCGATGGGATTTCTGTTGGGGACCTCGTTCGCGGTGGTGTATGGCGTGTTCGGCCTCGCGTTGGGCAAGGCTGCCGACGTTGCCAGTCGCAAGAACGTCATCGCCTGGAGTATCTCTTTTTGGAGTCTCATGACCGCTGCCTCGGGGTTGGCGCGAAGTTTTTTGCCGCTCGCCTCCGCGCGCATGGGAGTGGGAGTGGGAGAGGCGGGAGCTTCGCCGGCGGTCTACTCGTTGATCTGCGATATTTTTCCACCTCGTTTCCGTACCACTGCGCTCGCTTTCTACTCGAGCGGAATATTCCTCGGCGCCGGCATTGGCCTGTTCATCGGGGGATATATCCTGACGATCTGGCAAAGCGCCTTTCCCGTTCCCGCCGAAGCGCCGGGTGGGTTGGCGGGCTGGCAGGCCGCGTTTCTGATCGTCGGCTTTCCCGGCCTGCTGCTTGCCTTATGGGTAGCCACACTGCGTGAACCGCCTCGTGGCAGCGGAGATGGCGTGCTCGTTGCTCCACACGGCAATCCTCTCAAAGCCGTGCTTCAGACACTGATGTCACTGGTCCCGCCGTTCAACTTCGCAGCGCTCTTTGTCGTGGGCGGAGCCGCGGCGGTTTTGAAGAACCTCCTGATGATGGGGCTGGTAGCGACGGGGGTCAAAGCTCTGATCGCACTGACCGGCAACGTCTATCAGTGGGTAACGCTGGGTGTGGGGATCTACAGCGTGTCGTCCTGGGTACAACACCTGGCGCTGACCGATCGGTCGGCGTTCGGCATGTTGTTTCGTTGTCGCACCGTGGTGCTTTCAAATCTCGGCTGTGTCGGCGTTACTTTCGTGACCGCGGCCGCGCTCGGCTGGCTGCCGGTGTTCTTTCAGCGTTATCACCAAGCTCCCGCGGACGAAGTCGGGCTCGTCCTGGGTCTCTCATATGCAACCGCAGGCTTCGCCGGTGTCATGGTCGGCGGCTGGATGACAGATCGCCTGGTAGCTGCGAGAGGAGCCGCAAGCAGACTGCTGGTGATCGCTGTAGCGCTTGCTGGGGCTGGCCTCGCGATTGCCATGCTCGTGCAAGTGCCGTCCAAATGGCACGCGTATGCTTTGACGATTCCTTTCAACTTCCTGTCCGCGGCCTGCTACGGGCCCGGAGCAGCGAACGCGAACTCCCTCGTGACACCCCGGATCCGTGCGACCGCCTCGGCGACATACATCGTAATCCAGGTGCTGCTCGGCACGGCTTTGGGCCCGTACATCGTCGGGGCGGTCAGCGACTCGTTCATTGCCAGAGGATGGTCGCCCGGTGCGGCAGTCGCGGACGGAATGCTCGTGGCTTTGATCGCACTCGTGCCCTCCATCATCCTTCTTTGCGTGTCGGCGACCTCGGCCAACGCGGATGAGGCGAACCGGTTCGAGCGGGAAAAGAGCTTCGGCGAGTCGGGTCCGGCTGAACCCTGGGGGCAGGCTACTGTAAGATGCAGCAGATGAGCAGCCTGCGTAGGGACCCGTCGTGCCGAGGATGAAACAGCCCAAGAGCGTCGCGCCAGCGACATCGGAGACGACCTCCGATGCAGCTCGGCGGCCGCCGACGATTCGCGACGTTGCCACCCGCGCAGGTATTTCGATCGGCACGGTCTCCCGGGTCCTGAATGAAAACGACACTGTAGCAACCGACATTCGCGAGCGCGTTCTGGCCTCGATGCGAGAGCTCGGGTACGTGCCGAATCGAGTGGCGCAGAGCATGCGCAAGCGCGCCACGCTGGCGGTGGGGTGCCTGGTTACCGACGTGCGGCTGAACGCGGTGGCCGAAATGATCAGCGCTGCCGAGAGCCGGTTGCGAGCAGCTGGCTACGATATGTTCGTGGCGAATACCCACAACGATCCCAAACAGGAAGCGGCCATCCTGCGTTTCTTCCAACAACGGCAGGTCGACGCCGTGATCACCGCGATAACGGACGATCAGGATCCCAGCCGGATGCGGGAGCTGAAAGCGTTGAGCATGCCGGTGGTGCTTTGGGAAAGAGACGGCGGCAACTCTCTCGATACGGTCCTTACCGATCATTTCACGGGTTGCCTGCAGGCCTGCAGTTATCTACTGGGATTGGGCCATCGACGCATCGCCCTGGTCGGCGGCCAATCAGCGACCTGGGCCGGTCGCGAAATGGAGCGTGGCTATGGTGCCGCGATCGCGCAGGCGGGTGGCGAGCTCGATCCCTCGCTCATCTTTCATACCGGCTCGTTCAATGTCTCCAGCTGTTCTCAAATACTCAGAAGCGCGGATCCGGTGACGGGGGTCATCGGCATCATCGATGACGTTGCGCTCGTCTGTAAGGTGGCCCGTGGCATGGGCCTGAAGATCCCCGAGGATCTTTCTGTTATCTCGATCGGTGACAGCGACTTCCTCAGCATGAATTCTCCCACCATTACCGCCATACGATATGACCACGCGAGAGTAGGCGAGACCGCGGCCGAGTTCGTTCTGGATCGACTGGGCAACAAGTCGGACGGCGCGGCACGCCGCGTCATCTATCCGGTCGAGCTCATCGTCCGGGAATCCTGCGCCCAACTGAAAACCGCGAGTCGAGCCAACCTGATCAGCGCGCGCGTTTCCCGCCGTACCAAATAAAAGGGCGCCGCCGCCGGATGCGACGGTTGTGTAAGGCTTCACTGATGAACCGGTTCATCATTTTTACCTAGAATCCCGTTATAAATGGACGTTGGTCGTTGACAGGCGCGGGATACGTCAATATAACGTTTCATCAATACGGCGCTAATGCTGCCAACGACCGAGGGGAAGATGTCACAGATCACGTACCGCGCCGGCGTCGATATCGGGGGAACCTTTACCGATATCGTTCTGCTGGGCAGCGATGGCTCCACGCATACCAAGAAGTTGTCGTCGACCCCGGCCGACTATGGGATGGCGATCGTTTCCGGGCTGCAGTCGCTGCTCGAGGAATTGAATGCAACGGCCGGCCAGGTTCGGGACTTGACGCATGGGACCACCGTCGCCACCAACACAATTCTCGAAGGCAAGGGCGCGAAGACGGCGCTTTTGACGACCGCAGGATTCCGCGACGTCGTCGAGATCGGCAGGCTTCGCTTGCCGACACTCTACGATTTGAACTATTCGAAGCCTGTACCGCTGGTGCCACGCAGGTATCGCTACGAAGTTGCAGAGCGCCTCTCGAGCTCCGGCAGCGTTGCAATGCCATTGGACGAAGCGGGTGTTGTGCGGATCGCCCAGCAACTCAGCAGCGAGCAGATCGAGTCGGTCGCGATCTGCCTGCTTCATTCATATGCCAACCCGGCTCACGAGATCAGAATCCGCGACCTGCTGCGCGAAGAGCTCGGCACGAACATATATCTGACGTGCTCGCACGAGATACTTCCCGAGATTCGCGAATACGAAAGAACCAGCACCACCGTCGTCAACGCCTATCTCGGACCGGTGGTGGTCGGGTATCTCAAATCGCTGATCGGGAAACTTCGCGCTATCGGAATGGCCGGGCCCGTGCACATCATGCATTCCAATGGCGGCGTGATGACTGCGTCCAGTGTCATGGAGAAGCCGGCCACCATCATCGAATCCGGTCCGGCAGCCGGTGTGATCGCCGGCGCGCATGTCGCGAATGCATCGGGCTATTCGGACATCATCACTGTCGACATGGGTGGCACGACCGCCAAGGCTGCGATGATCGAACGCGGCCAGCCGGCGCGAACGACCGAGTACGAGGTTGGCGCCGGCATCAATCTGAGCAGCAAGCTGGTGAAAGGTGGCGGTCATGCCGTGAAGCTGCCGTTCATCGATGTGTCGGAGATAGGCGCCGGCGGCGGCAGCAAGATCCGCATCGACAATGGCGGTCTCATTCAAGTGGGTCCCGAGTCCGCCGGCGCGGTGCCTGGGCCGGTGTGTTATGACGCCGGCGGTACGACTCCGACATTGACCGACGCGGTGCTCACGCTAGGTTATTTGAACCAGCGACACCTGGCGGGCGGCGAGCTCGTCATCAACGCAGCCAAGGCGCGGCAAGCGATCGAAACAGTCGTTGCCAAACCCACCGGCGTCGAGATTCTGGATGCGGCCTACGGAGTATTTTCCATAGCAGCTGCAACCATGACCCGCGCGGTCAAAGCCGTGTCGACCTATCGGGGCCGCGACCCTCGCGATTTCGCATTGTTTGCGTTCGGCGGCAATGGTCCGATCGTCGCCCATGCCATCGCGGCCCTGATGGACATGAAGACAGTCATCGTGCCGCCGAGTCCGGGAGTCTTCAGTGCTCTTGGGCTCCTTTATTCCAACACGCAACACGAATGTTTGCAGACGCTGCTCGCGCGCCTCGACTCGCTTCATTCGCGCGATCTCGCGGTATCGCTGTCAAAACTGGCAACGCGCGTCCGACAGGCGATGTTGGCTGAAGGCAGCACGGCATCAGACATCGACGTGACTTATGCGCTCGACCTGCGCTATGCCGGGCAAGCCTACGAATTGACGGTACCGATCGGCAGCGATGACGCCGGAGAGTTTCGCATCGATGGCATTGCCGATGCCTTTCATCGAGAGCACGAGCGAACCTATGGTCATTTTTCACGTACAGACTCGATAGAGATCGTGAATTTGAGGGCGAGCGGAGCCCTGCGTTCGCAAAACGAGCGAAGCTACGATGCCACGCCTGCAAGTCCCGGCAATCGCGGGCGCGCGCAGATCGAGCCCACGGTCCGCACGGCCTATTTCGGAAAGCAGAGAGGGCTCATCGAGACGCCGGTCGTGCCGCGGTCGGCGCTGTCGAGCTCTCCGCGGCGCGGTCCGTTGATCGTCGAGGAATACGATTCGACCTGCGTCGTGCCTCCGGGCGCGTCGGCGGTCGTGGACTCCAACAGGAATATCGTGATCGAGCTCGGGGCATGAACATGAAAGAAAATGTGGATCCGGTGACGCTCGAGATCGTCAAGAACGCCCTTGGCTCCATCGCCGACGAAATGGCGCTGGTGATTCTGCGTACGGCGTATTCGCCCATCGTTCGCGATTCGATGGACTTCTCGACCGCGGTGTTCGATCGGAACGGACGCACGGTGGCCCAGGGTCTCACCCTCGCAGTCCATCTGGGCGCCTTTCCCGACGCCATGCGCAAGATCGTTTCGGAGCATGGCGAATCGATGCGGCCGGGGGATATGTTCCTGATGAACGACCCCTATAGCGGCGGAGGCATGCACCTTCCGGATATCTACATGATCCTGCCGATCTTCGAAGCCGAACGAGTCGCGGCGTTCGTTGGCACGATCGTCCATCATGCCGATGTCGGCGGAGCGGTGCCCGGCAGCATGGCTTTGGGCGCGACCGAAATATTCCAGGAAGGTTTGCGTATCCCCCTGGTGAAGATCTACGAGGAGGGGCGGCCCAACGCAGCGTTGTTCAGCGTGCTGGAGATGAATTCGAGAATGCCTTCGCAGCTCATCGGCGATCTGCGGGCGCAAGTGGCATCGTGCAAGGCCGGCGAACGGGGGGTGCGAGAGCTGCTGGCGAAGCTCGGTCCGCAGGCCTTTGCAGATTATTGCGAGGCGCTTCACGATTATGCGGAGAGACTCGCGCGCGCTGAAATTGCGTCCATGCCGGACGGCGATTATTTCTACGAAGACTACATCGATGGGCTCGGCTCCGACCCGACGCCAATCGCCTTCAAAGTGCGCGTGACGGTGGCTGGTAGCGACTTGGTCATCGACTGGACCGGCACCGACAAGCAAGTACAGGGCGCCATCAACGGACCGATCGCGACGACGAACTCTGTTACGTACGCGGCAGTTCGCTCGGCAATGGGAATACCCATTCCCAACTGCGATGGCTTCAGCCGTGCACTGAGCATCAGGGCTGAGTTGGGAAGCATCGTTCATCCCGAAGAACCGGCGGCGTGCGCGGCGCGCGGTGTGATCGCATATCGAATGTTCGACGTGCTGCTCGGAGCTTTCGCGCAAATTGTTCCCGAGAGGATGCCGGCGCTCGGCGAAGGTGGTCCCTCGGTCGTCAGTTTCTCCGGTAGAGAGCGTGGCAGGGGCTGGTTGGTCACCGACGGCATCCTCGGGAGCTGGGGCGGGCGGCCGGGCAAGGACGGCGTGGATGGGATCTCGAATCCACTGGGGAACATGGCGAATCAGCCCATAGAGCTGATGGAGGCACGGCTGCCGATCAAGGTCTTGCGTTACGAGCTCGTGAACGATTCGGGAGGAGGGGGCAGATATCGCGGTGGCCTCGCCATTCGGCGCTCTTACGAGGTCCTCTCGGAAGAAGCGCAGCTCGGGCTCCGCTCCGATCGGCGCAGTCATCTTGCGAGTGGCTTGAAAGGAGGGCTTCCGGGATCGCCTTCTCTGAATATTCTTTCCCGCAAATCCGGGGAGCAACTTCTCGATGTCATGCCTTTGGGCCTCGTCACGCTCATGCGAGGCGACAGGTTCACGCACATCGCGCCGGGCGGTGGTGGCTATGGAGATCCGCTGGCTCGTCCCGCGAGACAGGTCCTGGAAGACATCCTGGATGGAAAGGTATCGAAAGAGTTCGCGGAGAAGATCTACGGCGTGGTGCTGAAGGACGGTCGCAGTCTCGATGAGTTCGAGACGGATAACTTGCGAAGGCGATTGGCGAAGAAGTCACACAAGGATCGGATTACGGAGCAATTGCGGATCTTCCTGAAGACCAATTCTCATTTGTCGTATTCCCATCTGATCGAATCAGTGAGTTGAACCCATGCGAGAAGTACACCACTACGTTTCCGGCGCGACCTCACGCGGTCGCACTACCCGCTTCGCCGATGTTTACAATCCCAATACCGGCGAAGTCTCGGGACGCGTCAACCTGGCGGGTCGCGATGATGTGATTGCCGCCATCGAAGATGCCGCTCGCGCCTTTCCGGCGTGGGCGGATACTCCGCCGCCGCGGCGTGCCCACGTGATGTTTCGGTTCCGGGAGCTGATCAGAGCGAACCTGGATGAGCTGGCGCACATGCTGGCTTCCGAGCATGGCAAGGTCATTGCCGACGCCAAGGGCGAGCTCCAGCGCGGTCTCGATCTGGTCGAGTTCGCTTGCGGCATTCCGCACCTGCTGAAGGGCGAATACTCCGAGAACGTGGCTGCCGCGCTGGACGTGTACTCGATGAGACAACCGTTAGGTGTCGTCGCAGGGATCACGCCGTTCAATTTTCCCGCGATGGTGCCCATGTGGATGTTCGTGATCGCCATCGCCTGCGGCAATACCTTTGTTCTGAAGCCATCCGAGAAGGATCCCAGTGTGCCGCAGCGACTGGCGGAGCTGATGCTGGAGGCCGGGCTACCAAAAGGTGTGTTCAATGTGGTCAATGGCGACAAGGAAGCCGTCGATGCAATCCTGACTCATCCGCTGGTGCAAGCGGTCAGCTTTGTCGGCTCCACCGACATTGCACGCTACGTCTATTCAGTGGGTTCGGCGCACGGCAAGCGCGTGCAGGCGATGGGTGGCGCCAAGAACCACATGATCATCATGCCGGATGCGGACCTCGACCAGGTTGCGGATGCTTTGATCGGCGCCGGCTATGGTTCCGCGGGAGAGCGTTGCATGGCGATCTCGGTCGCCGTTCCAGTGGGAGCTGAGACCGCGGACGCTCTGCGCGAGCGCCTGACCCCGCGTGTACAGGCGTTGCGCGTCGGTCTTTCCACCAGTAGCGACGCTGATTTTGGTCCGATGATCAGCAGAGCCCATCTCGAGAAGGTGAAGGGGTACGTTGAGCGTGGCATCCAGGAGGGCGCGGAGCTGGTCGTCGACGGCCGCAAGCTCCAGATACCGAGTTACGAAGACGGTTTTTTCATGGGCGGCTGTCTGTTCGATCGGGTGACCGCGAAGATGCGGATCTACCAAGAAGAGATCTTCGGCCCCGTGCTCTCGATCGTGCGGGTCGACAATTTCGATGCAGCCCTCAAGTTGCCGTCAGAGCATGCCTATGGCAATGGAGTCTCCATTTTCACGCGCGATGGCGACACGGCCCGCGAGTTCACCCGCAGAGTCAACGTCGGCATGGTCGGCGTGAACGTTCCAATTCCGGTGCCGGTCGCGTTCCATAGCTTCGGCGGCTGGAAGAACTCCGCCTTCGGCGACACCAACCAGCATGGCGCCGAAGGCGTGCGATTCTTCACCAAGGTGAAGACGGTCACGGCGCGCTGGCCGACGGGCATCCGAAAAGGCGCGGACTTCTTCATGCCGACGCTGAAGTAAGAGATTTTTCGCCGGGCAGCAACTACCGATACAACCAGACCAATTACGCTGGCGAGTTGGGATGATGGGCGTTCCTGTGCCTACTGGCTCCTAACAGGCTGACGCCGGAAACAAGTTGAAACTTGCGTGAATGCCAGACTGCTGCTGTACTTCGAGGCAGTGCCGTGCTGAGTACGTGAATCATGCGTGTCTCGTGGCGTGCAGCAGCGGTTGCTCTTCTGTTGTTTCTTGTTGCCTGCGTGCACCTGCCATCTTTGCCCGGGCTGGCGAGCGAGCAGGCGATTGCGCCGGCCAACGGCTCGCCGCTGGATCTTGCCATCGCGACTTTAGAAGAACGATATCCGGGACAGTCCGCATTTCGATTAGTGGTCGAGGGCAACGAAGCGTTCGTCAGCCGAATGCAAAGCGCTCGCATGGCGGCGCGGAGCCTCGATGTGCAAAGTTACATCTGGCATGCGGATGCGACGGGAAGGTTTCTCGCCCAGGAGCTCCTGCTTGCCGCGGATCGCGGCGTTCGGGTGCGCGTGCTGCTGGATGACCTGGACGCGCGTCAGCACAACGTTGCCATCGCCGCGCTGGCGGCGCATCCCAACATCCAGGTGCGCTTGTTCAATCCCTTCGCTTCACGTCGAGGCGCGGTGCGTTTCTTCGTCGAAGCGGCGCTCAGCTTCAAGCGCATCAACCGACGGATGCACAACAAGAGCTGGATCGCGGATAACCGCCTCGCGATCGTCGGTGGGCGCAACATCGGGGATGAGTATTTCGCCGCCAGCGACGAGGTGAACTTCATCGATCTCGACTTCGCGATGATCGGTCCGGTGGTCCGCGACGCGTCGGCGTCGTTCGACAGGTACTGGAATTCGCCCGTGGCGTATCCGATCGATGTGTTGAACCCGAAAGCCGTATCGAGGGATGCAGTCGACCGGTACCGTGAGCGGCTGATCGTTCACGCTCAGGAGGCGAAGCAGAGTCGCTACGCCGAGTCGTTGCGCGCCGACGAAGCGATTCAGCGCATGGTCAGTGGCGAATGGCCGATGGAATGGGCCACGCAGTTCGAGTTCGTATCGGACGATCCGCGCAAGGTGTCGATGAGCAAGGACGAGTTGCACAAGCTGCACGTCGGCGCGGCTCTGGCTCCCATGATCGAAACGGCGCAACAGCGGCTGACCATCATCTCTCCGTACTTCGTTCCTGGAGGAAACGTCACGACGAGGTTGGTGGATGCCAGTCGGACCGGCAGGGAAATCCGGGTGCTGACCAACTCTCTGGTTGCAAATGACGTAGCGGCCGTGCATGGCGGCTATTCACGCCATCGGGAAACACTGGTCGCCGGCGGCGTGCGAGTCTGGGAGCTGAAACCATCGCACGGCGCGGAAGTGGATACGAGTCTGCTCGGCTCTTCGGGCGCGGCGCTACATACCAAAGCTTTCGTGGTCGATGGTCGCACGCTGTTCGTCGGCAGCTACAATCTCGATCCGCGCTCGACGTGGCTCAACTGCGAGCAGGGAGTGCTGGTCCATAACGCGGTGCTGGCCCAGCAGCTCGAACGCCTGTTCGACCGGCAAACGGCGGGTGAGCGCGCATGGCGCGTGAGCCTGGAAGCAGGAGAGTTGCAGTGGACCGACGGGGCCGAGCGCCTGCATCGCGATCCGTATGCTTCGCTCGGCCGACGTGTTCAGGCTTGGCTCGCAAGATTCCTCAGGCTGGACGCACAACTCTGAGGTGAGTCAAGACTTGGCGCGGGGAGTGTAAGAGAACTTTTGTCCCGCCACGGAAGCTTCGGCCATCGCGCCGCCTTTCACGATGGTGAAGACGGCCATGCCTCTGTAATAGCCACCGGCCGTGGTCGCATCCTTCTTACCGCCGCTGGCGCCGGCATGGGCGCCGGTCGTTCCCGTTTCACCACTCGCCGCCGCCGTGATGGCCACCGCGCTCACGCCCGCTCCGAATTCGAAGTTGCCGCTGGTGAATTCGTCGAACGCGCGCTTGTCCTGGAAGAAGATGATCTGGCTGTAGGCTTCGCCGCCGGCCTGCAAACCGATGCTGAGCTTGGTGATGGCTGTATCGCCGACATATTTGCCGCGCTCGTAAACCTGTCCTTTGCCATGCGCTCCACCGACGACGAAGCCGGCTTTGCCGATGGTCGGGAACACTGCGTAGCCGTAGCTGTTCTTGAAGAACGTGGCGCTCTGGCCCGCGTTCTTGAAGAGCCCGATGGTGTCGGCATAGGGATCGGCCCGGACGACGGACGTGAGCAGCGCAATGATCAGGACGCTCGAACTGAGGAGAGCTCTGTGCATGATCGTGCTCCTGCGTTGGTTGTCAGCGTTGCGTCGTAGTCTCGGTTCGGTCATCCGATGGGGAGAACAGGGGTCTGGAGCGCAGCTTGAATCCGGCATCGAGCGCCTGCGCCCATTTCGCATCCTGCCCATAGACATCCCGACGAAAATTGATCTGGCCTTGCGGATCGACCCAGGCGGTCCAGTACGTCAACAGCACCGGAATTTTCTTGTCCAGGGTCAGATTGCGCGTTTCGCCCGTTTCAAGCGCGCGTGCGATCGATGTTTGATTCCAGTGTGCAGGATCGGCGAGCACCAGCTCCGCCAGCTCGAGCACTCGCTCGACGCGAACGCAGCCCGAGCTGAACGTGCGCTCGTTACGATCGAACAGCGCCTGCGAGGGCGTGTCGTGGAGATAAACGAGATACGGGTTGGGAAAGATCAGTTTGGCGCGACCCAACGCATTCGAGGGGCCGGGGTCCTGGCGCAGCGTGTAAGGGAGGTGGCCCCCTTTGAATTGCGTCCAGTCGATCGAGTGTGGATCCACCGCGCGTCCGTTCGCGTCGAGCACCTTGAGTCCCTTGCGAACGATGGCATCGGGATCTCGCTGCGCCGCTGGCAGGATGTCCCCGGCAATGATGCCCGGCGGCACCGTCCAGGTCGGATTCAAGACCAGCTGGGTGATCTCCGAGCGGAAAATCGGCGTGCGACGATAGGGCTTGCCGACCTGCACGCGCGCGTTCCAGACGATCCGCTCCCCCCGAACGAAATAAACGGTGAACCCGGCGATGTTCACGACGATGAAGGCGTCGGGTAAGTCCCGAAGCAATACGCGTCCGCGGTCGAGGTTCACGCGCAGTTGTTGAATTCGAGCGGCGGGCGACACGTTCAACTCGGCGATCGTGCCTGGTCCGAGGACACCGTCGGCTTCGAGGCCCATGCGCTGCTGGAATTTGCGAACGGCTGTCACGAGCGGTGCGTCGTATTCCGTGGCGTCGCTCGCGTCCGTTACGCTCAGATCGCCCGATACGGTCAGGCGTTTACGAATCGAGGGCACTCGTGTGTCGGTTCCTCCCGGCTCGACGGACGCACCTGTTGGGATGGGCGACGGCCCGCCGTTCGCCGTCGCGGCGCGGATTCGGGCCAGCTCGCGCTTGAGATTCACATACAGTGGATGCGTCGGCTTCAATGCCGCGACGAGTCGATACACCTCTGCGCTGGCGAGCGCTCGTTCGATCTTCTGCGCTACGTCGTTGCTGGCGAGCGTGCGTCCATAGTTCCATTGCGAGTCGAACGTCTCCGGATCCACCTTGCCGAACGACAAGTGATAGCTGAGTCGCAGCAGCGCCTCGCTGAGCAGGATGTCGTACTGCGCACGTAACTCGGGAGTCGAGTCTTCTGCGTTCGATTGCCTGGCCAGCTTCTCGATCAGCGGCAGGTGATAGTCCGCGGGATCGAGGCCGTCCTCGTAACTATCGGCGAGCGCCCGACGCAATTGTTCGGCGTTGGCCGCGTGGCTCCAGGCTGCGCGGAAGTTACGCTGTGCATAGAGCTTTTGCAGCGGCTCACGTAAAGCGATGGGCGCGCCTTGAATGCTCGTCGCATCAGCATGCGCCAGCTTTTCGAGCTCGGTCTCGATCGCGAGCGACATTGGATCGCGCTCGCGAGGGGCCGATTGCGAAACGGCGCCGCACGGATACAGGCCGAGCACGGCTGCACAGAACCAGGTGAGCGCGAGGAGCAGGGCGACAGGCGGTGGCTGCATTTCACCACCCTAGCGATGAGCGCCACCCGAGGTATACGCATGGAGTGCAAATAGCCTGCCCGCCGTTCGAGTGCAATGATGCGCGGCCTGTACAACGCTTGCGGTCTCGATGAGGGCTGCAGCCATGACCCACCCCAGCAATCCGCTACGCCGCGTTCATGCTTTGGGCCAGAGCATCTGGCTGGACGACATCCGTCGCGGCTGGCTGCGCGACGGCCACCTGGCCCGGCTGATCGCGGACGACCTGGTCGCGGGCGTGACTTCCAATCCGGCCATTTTCGCCAAGGCCATCAGTGAAGGCGCCGAATACAACGAGGCTATCGCGGAGCTGGCGCGCACCGGCCGCGGCATCGAGGAGATATACGAAACGCTGGCGCTGGAGGATGTGCAGGCGGCCGCGGATCTGTTTGCACAGACTTTCTCGGCCTCCAATGGCGCCGATGGCTTCGTCAGCCTGGAGGTGTCACCGCATCTGGCCGACGACGCCAAGGCCACGGTGGCCGAAGCATTACGGCTGTGGCGAGCGTTCGATCGCCCCAACGCCATGATCAAAGTGCCCGGGACGCAGGCGGGCCTGGCGGCCATCACCGAACTGATCGCCGCGGGCGTCAATCTCAATGTGACTTTGTTGTTCAGCGTCGAGCGTTATCGCGCGGTCGTGGATGCTTACCTGGCCGGCTTGGAACAACGGCTGAACGCCGACCAGCCGATCGACAAAGTCGCCTCGGTGGCGAGTTTCTTTTTGAGCCGTATCGATACGATGGTCGATGCCAGGCTCGACGCACTCAACACCATGGAGGCAAGCGTGATGCGTGGACGCGCGGCCATAGCCTGCGCGAGGCTCGCATATCAGTACCATAAACAGTGGACGGCCGGCCGGCGCTGGCAGGTTCTCGCAGCGGGCGGCGCGAAACCGCAACGATTGTTGTGGGCGTCCATGTCCAGCAAGAATCCCGCGTACAAGGACACGATGTATGTAGAAGAACTGATCGCGCCGAACACCGTAGCCACTTTGCCACCCGCGACCGTGGACGCCTACCGCGATCACGGCGAGCCGGCGGTGCGCATCGAAGACGATCTTGCCGGCGCTCTCGATACGATGCGGTTGCTGCACCATTTGGGAATCGATTCGAACGTCGTTGGCCGGCAACTGGAACGGGAGGGCGTGCAGAAGTTCAAGGAGCCATTCGATGCGTTGCTGGCGTCGCTGCGGACGCGCGTCGGGCGATGAATCGCAGTCGATGATCGGGAGCGTTGCGGAATTTCGATATCGCGGCCGGGTCGAGTCGACCACAGTTGTCTCATGCCAGTCTCCGCCCGGCGTACATCCTTCGTTTGCGCGACGTCATCGATGATCGGTGGCTTCGTCCTGCATCTGGTGCAACGGGTTCTATTGGGTGGCGGCCTTGCGATGATGCTGCTCAGTGTAGCCACGCTGGCGGCGGGCGAACTCGGCCGGCGCGCCGACATAGAGAGCTTTTCAGCCGAATCCGTCGAGGGCGAGTGGCAAACGCAAACGCCGCCCGACATGTCGCTGTGGTCGGCACGACGCGTGCGGGATTTCAAGCTGGCGCAGGCAGAAAACCTCGCCATGCCACTGGCCGTGTTGCGAGTGCCGACGCTGGGGCTGAGCGTGCCGGTGTATCCCAACACGACCGAGGTTCATTTGAATCGCGGCGTGGGCGTGATCGAAGGCATGGCGATGCCCGATCGCGGCGGCAACCTGGGTCTCGCCGGCCATCGCGACGGATTCTTCCGAGTATTGAAGGACATCGCGCCGGGCACGGTGATCGAGATTCAAACCCGTCGGCGCATGCATCGTTACCGCGTGTCGTCCATCGATATCGTCGACAAGACGGACGGCCGGCTGCTGGTCGATACCGACGATCCGACCATCACCCTCGTCACGTGCTATCCGTTCTATTTCGTCGGTGACGCTCCGCGTCGTTTCGTCGTGCGGGGCGTGTATCTCTGGCCGGCAGTCGCGGATCCCGCCAGCACATAGGAGCTTTGTCATGCGAACGATTTCATATCTCGTACCGATGGCGGTCCTGCTGGCCGCGGCGCAGACGGCGCAGGCACAACAGGTCGACTGTCAGTCCGTGCAGTTCAGCGACCGGGTCACTCAGAAATTCCCGCGAGTGCGCGAAGCTTGTCTCGACGTGATCGAGCGTGAAGGCCAGTTGATGGCCGTATTCAAGGCGGATCTGCTGCGAGTGCAGGGAAACAAGGTGCGCATCCGCCCGAAGTTGCCGGGCGGAGAGCAGGCCCCGGCGCAGACCGTGCAAGTCCCCCCGGAGCGACGTGTGCTGGTCGACGGTAAGAAATATCGGGTGGACGAGCTGTCGCTCGGGCAAGAGCTGACGATCTACGCGCGCGTCGACGAGCCGCTCCAGGCGCTCGCGCCAGCAGAGGAGACCGAGCCGGTCGAATTCGTCCCCGTCGAGGTCGAGCCGATGCGCATGGCGGCCGCCGCCGAGCCGGAGATGCCGACCACTGCCAGCGAGTTACCTGCGATTGGGTTGCTCGGCGTGCTGCTGGCGGCTCTCGGCGTGGCGCTCGAATTCGTGCGCCGAGTGCTCAAGCTGCGGTCCTTGATGGCTGCTGGCGTCGCTGGCCCGCGCGGTCAGACTTCCAGAGGAGAGTCTCCATGAACCGATCGCGCGCAGTGGCGTTTGCCATTCTGCTGGGTGCTGTCGGTTGCGCCAGCAAGCCGCCGGAGCCGATCTCTCGCGAGGAAAAGCTGGAGCTCACGGCGCAAGTCGAAGCAATCGACCGCGATAGCCGCATGGTGGCGTTGCGCGGCGCCGAGGGGCGCAAAGCCACTGTGTTCGCCGGACCCGACGTACGTAACTTCGATCAAATCAACGTCGGCGACGAGGTGGCGGTCACATTCTACGCAGCGATCGGCGCCGAGGTCGCGAAGCCGGAACAAGCCACGCAAGGCGTGCAGCAAGAGGGCGCGATGCTCAGGGCGG
This sequence comes from Steroidobacter sp., assembly GCF_036402275.1. Lineage (NCBI taxonomy): Bacteria > Pseudomonadati > Pseudomonadota > Gammaproteobacteria > Steroidobacterales > Steroidobacteraceae > Steroidobacter > Steroidobacter sp. Next base: position 116,269 of record NZ_DASWTF010000040.1, read on the forward strand.
TCGAGGGCGCGCGACCGGCGGGCGCCATTGCCGAGATGATGACCACGACAGTCGAGATCGATGCGGTGGATACTTCCATGAACACCGTGACGTTTCGACGCCAGGACGGTCTGGTGCGGGTCCTGGCCATCCAGGATCCGAAGGCGCAGGCATTCATTCGCCAGCTGAAGCCGGGCGATCTGGTGAAAGTTTCTTATATGGAAGCGGTCGCGATCTCGGTCCGCCCGCTCGGCAAGTCGGGCCCCTGACGCGGATCACTGTCCGCTGTAGGCGAGCCCGAGCTGAAAGCCGACATCGGGCGTGTTGTTGTAGTTGCCGATGTTCTCGGTGATGGCGAACGTCCAGGTCCAGCGGCGCACGCTCGATTGAAGTCCCAGGCTGACCTGGTACTTGTTATCGCTGAGCTCGTCTATGCTCGTGCCGCGTACGACGCTGCGGCTCACATGGCCTTGCGCGATGATGCTTGCAGCCGGCGTCCAGGCGTAGCTGCCGGCGACGATCAGCGTGGGAATGAGCTCATCGGCGGCGGATTCGAGCCCGCCGCTGTAATGCACGGCGATGGCGCTGGCTTGCAAGGTGGCGCGGCCGAATCTGCGGCGCATCGCGGCCTGCAACCCCACGTCGATTTCCCCGGTCGATAACAGCAAACGTTCTCCGGCGACCGGCAGCTTCGCCGCGCCCTCCAATGCAAACTGCCATCGGCCCGCGAGCGACGACATATATCGCACTCCCACGATCGGATCGCCGAGCCCGCCGGTCACTTCGCGATCCAGCATCTGCAGGCGGGTGTCGCCGAAGTGATAAAGGATCTGAAAGCGATCGCGCGCCACCAGGTCGCGCCCCATCTGACTCAGCCCGGCGGCGTCGTGAAAATCCTCGATGAGCCGGTCCAGCCGACTGTGACCATAGTGAATGTAGGGCACCTCGACAAACGCGGCGAAGCGCTGCGTGAAACGTCGCTGCAGGATGAAGTCGAGCACGCCGACCTCGACATCGACGTAGTACGAATCGTGAGGAGCCATGAGCAGCGCTCGTGCATCCTCGGGTCGCAGCGGCAGCCGACCCTGGTCCCGGTCTTGCAAATAATCGTGCACGTCGTCGCTCATGACGAAGGTGTTCTGATACGCCGCTTGCAGCTCGGCCGTCCATCGGCCGATCGGCCGGTCGCTCATATCCGCCGGCCGCATATCGAGCCGTTGCAAGCCGAAAGGCGTGAGATCGCGAGCCCGCAGGACTGCAGGCTCCGGGCCGACTTGGGCGTGGGCCGTCGCGCAGATCAGAGCAGTGCAGGCGAACACTGGTGCGCGCATCATGAGCCTGGCGAGTGGCATCTGGGGCGGCCAGCGTGCCGCGCGCTATGCGATCGCACTATCTAATATGCGCAGGCCATCGCTGCCGCGGCGGTCCGCTGTTGCTGCTGCGGAATCTTGATAGCGGTGACTCTCGCTCCGTCGGACGATGTCCACCGGCCTGGGTTCGTTTTTTCAGGTCGTGGGAGATGGCGATGAACGAGCGAATGCACATTCTGGCGCAATGGATGCTGTTCTCCCTGATCGTCGCGCTGTCGCCCCCGGCGCTGGCCGAGGAGAACGAAGGCGCTTTCCTGCGCGACTATTCGAAACTCGCGCCGGCCCCGGACAATCCATTCGAGGAGCTGTACATCGCGCCGGACGCCATGAAGCGCGCCGCCCAATACACGGCTGTCATGATCGATCAGCCGGAGATTTTCGTGCATCCGGACTCGAAGTATCAGGGCATCAAGCCGGATGACATGAAGGCGATCGCCGACAGCTTGCGCGAGGCGGTCGCCAACGAGCTGAAGAGCGGCTATCAAGTGGTCGATCAGCCGGCGACCAACGTGCTCTACGTGCGCCTGGCGATCGGCGACGTCATGCTGCAGAAGAAGAAGCGGCCCATTCTCGCCTACACACCCATCGGCGCGGTGGTGCACGCCGGGAAAAACATGGCCAAGGAAGTGACCGAGAAAATCGATCTCAACGACTTCAAGATCGAAGGAGAAGTGCTCGACAGCGGGTCGCTCGAGCAACTCGGCGCCATGACCGCGAGCCGCGGCAGCCTCACCGCCGAGACCGACAAGCCCGTGTCATGGGAGCGGCTGCACGACTTGTTTGCAACGGTGGGCAAACGTCTGCGCTGCCGCCTGGACAACTCGAAAGTGTCCGAAGAGCAATGGACCCATTGCGGCAAGATCGGCCTGTCGAGCTCCGCCGACCTGCAATCCGCCGCCCGATGAGCTATGTGAGAAAGCGAGGCGATCATGACTACTTCCAACTTGGCTCAGCGCGCGGGCGCGTTCGTCGCTCTCGGAGTCATGGCTTTCGCATCGTTGGCGCAGGCGCCGCCGCCGAGCGGTGGGAAATCGCTCGCGGCCTCCGCCGGCGTGTTCGCATATCCCGCCAAAGGCCAGAAGCCCGATAAGCAGGCGCAGGACGAGGGGGAATGTTACAACTGGTCGAAACAACAATCGGGCTACGACCCCATGCAGCCGCCGCCGGCGGCAACGCCGGCTCAGGAGACAGGGCCCGTCCGCGACGGCTCTCGTGCGCGTAGCGCGGCGCGGGGCGCAGTGGCTGGCGCTGTGATCGGCGAAGTGGCGGGAGATGACGCAGGCAAGGGCGCCGCCGTCGGAGCGGTCGCCGGAACTCTGGCTGGGGGACGCCAGAGCCGCATGGCGCAATCACAAAGACAGCAACAAGCGGAACAGGACGCGCGAGCGCAGGAACAGGCATTGAAAGATGCTTTCAAGCGCGGCATGGCGGTTTGTCTGGAGGCGCGCGGCTACACCGTCAAATAAACGGCCGATGACGACTCTATGAGGCGAGGCCGTGACACAGCACGACAGCCGGTCAGTCGCTTCGATCTTGGTGGTGCTTCTCGCATCGTGGGTCGCGACGTTGCATGCAGAGGAAGCACCCGCGACTGCCTCCGCCGATCGTGTCCGGGTCGGTCTGGTGCTCGGTGGCGGTGGAGCACGCGGAGCGGCGCATGTCGGCGTGTTGCGCGTCCTGGAAGAATTTCGTGTCCCGATCGATTGCGTTGCCGGCACCAGCATGGGGGCGCTGGTCGGCGCCGCTTACGCCAGTGGCATGAGCAGCGAGCAGATCGAGGAAGTGATCGTCGACATCGACTGGACCGAAACCTTCGGCGGCAGCGGCATGCGCGAGCTGTTGCCGGTGCATTTGAAGAGCGGGCGCGCGACTTACAGTAACAAGCTCGAGTTCGGCATCGGCCGGCGCGGCTTGCTGGTGCCTGGCGGGCTGGTGCAGAGTCAACAGATCGATTCGCTGTTACGAACCATCGTCGGCCAGGCGCGCTATCACGACAGCTTCGATGAGCTGCCCATTCCATTTCGCGCGGTGGCCACCGACGTGGGATCCGGTGAGATGCTGGTCCTCGGCGGAGGCGATTTGTCCGTGGCGATGCGAGCGAGCATGGCTGTGCCGGGCGCATTCGCGCCGGTGCGAGTGGACGATCGCGTGCTGGTCGATGGGGGGCTGGTGCGCAACCTGCCCGTCGATATCGCCCGGGATATGTGCGCCGACGTGGTCATCGCATCGTCGCTGGTCGAGCCACAACCGACGGTCGAGAATCTGCAGTCGGCGTTGGCCATCGTCGGCCAGATGATCGACGTGATGATCAAGAACAACGAGCGTGCGCAGCTCGCCTCCTTGAACGACGATGACGTGGCCATCCTCATTTCGCTGCCCGGCATGACCTCGGCAGATTTCGAGAAAGCGCCGACGGCGATTCCGCTCGGCGATCGGGCGGCGCGCGAGGTGGCATCGCGACTTGCCCGGTACAGTGTGTCGCCGGAGGAATATGCCCGATGGCGCGACGGGGTTGCTCGCGCAGCTACCGGCGCGCCGAAGATCGTCGCGGTCGACGAGATTCGCGTCGAGGGCTTGCAACGAACCAACGCGGACGTGGTCCGCCGTCATATCAGCAGCCGCGTCGGTGAGCCGCTGAGCGAACAACAGATCGTTGCCGACGCACAGCGGATTTTCGCGCGCGGCGATTACGAGAAGGTCGATTACAACCTGGAGCGGACGGAACAGGGCGCCGTGCTGCAATTTCTCCCGACCGAGAAACCCTGGGGCCCGAACTATCTGCGCTTCGACCTCGGCCTCATGTCCTCGACCGGCGGCGATACTGCATACATATTGCGCGCCGATCACTCGCGAGAGTGGCTCAACTCGCTCGGCGCACGCTGGAGCAACGCGTTGCAGATCGGGCGCACGGCGTTGCTGGAGACCCGGCTGTTTCAGCCGCTGGATCGAGGTGAGTGGCTGTTCGTCGAGCCCAGATTGAGCTGGAGCCGTGAGCAGCAGAACGTGTATCGAGGCAGTGACCGGGTGGCGCGTTACGATCTGAAAGATATCACCGGCGGTCTCGATGTGGGCCTGTCGCTCGGCACCTGGGGCGAGTGGCGCTTTGGCATCGAGCGCTCAGTGACGGATTACACGGTCGATACCGGTACCCTGTTGCTGTCCGAGTTCGAGAACGTCGGGCGCGGCGCCTGGACTTCGCGCTTCACGATCGATACACGCGACTCGGGCTACGTCCCCTCGAAGGGACTGTATGCGAGACTGGATGTGTTGGCCGCCGACGCGGCGCTGGGATCGGATGACGAATACGAGCGCGTCGAGCTGTTCGTGCAACACCCCCGTCAGTTCGGCAACGATCTCATTTATTTCGAAGCGGGCGCGGGCACGGACTTCGATGGCAGCGCGCCCGATTACGATTTGTTTACTCTCGGCGGAGCGGGTCAGCTCTCGGCTTTCCAGGAACAGGAGCTGCGCGGACACGAGTATGCGTACGGGCGCGTCGGCTATCTGCGCAAGGTCACGGATCTGAAGACGCTGCTCGGGCAATCGCTGTATGCGGGTATGAGCATCGAAGCCGGCAACATGTTCGATCGGTTCGATGGCTCGGCGGGCCGGGGCGCCATCCTCGGCGCCAGCATTTTTTTCGGCGGGCGCACGCCGCTCGGGCCGCTGTTGATCTCGCTGGGACACGCCGAGAGCGGACACCAGGCGGCTTACCTGCAACTCGGCCGGCCGATCAAGGAGCGCTGATCGCTGCGGGAATTTGATAGCGCGTCGGAGTACGGTCCGTGACGATTCTCATGACGCAACCGATTGCAAGGTGATGCCATGTCGTTACCCCCGGCTGGAGCGCTGCTCGCGATATTGATGTGCTCGGCGGTGTCGTTTCCAGCCGCGCTGGCCAGGGACCAGCCACCTGCGGTGAGCCATGACGGGCTGAAGCTTGCGAGCAGCAAGAACGTCGCGCTCCTATATATACGCGAGGGCGCGACTCTGGCCGGTTACCGGAAGGTGATCCTCGATCCGGTGCACGTGGCGTTCGACAAGGACTGGAGCAAGGACCGCCGCGATATCGATGCGGACGATCGCGAGCGCATCCTCAACGGCCTGGCGGAGGAGTTTCGCGAGGTGTTCACTGAAGAGCTCGAGCGAAGCGGTGACTATGAAGTCGTGACCGATGCCGCGCCGGATGTGCTGCGGGTGACGGCGGCGATTGTGGACCTGTATGTCACGGCGCCCGATGTCGCCAGGCCCGGCCGAACCTATACGTACACCGTGTCCAGCGGGCGCATGACGCTGATCGCCGAGCTGCGGGACAGTGAGACCCGCGCGATCCTCGCGCGGGTCGCCGACCGCAAAGAAGCTTCGAACCACGTGAACTTCCAATGGAGCAATCGGGCCACCAACACCGCCGATGCCCGGCGCATTCTGAGGTCCTGGGCCGGCGCGCTTCGTAAGGGACTCGATTCCGCGCGTGGCACGTAGGCCGGAGCTTGCGAGACGTCGGTGAACGCCGCTTCCTATCGGCGACCATGGAAACAAGGTGCGTCATTTGTTACGGGACCATACGGACTTTGCATGCGGAGGGACGGGTGCTACGGTGCTTCGGTTTCTCCGGACATCCACGACCAGGGACGATAGCCAGGCCGAACAGGTCGGTGGGGAGCAGGGGGGCTGAGATGGCTGCGACGCCAAGCCGTCAGACCGGCGACGCGACACTGCGCGCCGCCATCTGCGACCAGGCCCCCGTGATGATCTGGCAAGCTCAGCCTGACGGTCTGCTGGATTATTTCAACGAACGGGTCTTTGAATATTCCGGCAACACCTATGAGCAACTCGTGGGTTCGGGCTGGTTGCGCCTGCTGCATCCCGACGATCGGCAGCGAGTCGTGCACCGCTGGGCGTACTCTCTGGCCACTCGCGCCCCCTACGAAATCGAGTTCCGCATTCGCAAGCGTGACAAGGCTTATCGCTGGTTTCTGGCGCAGGCCGTGCCGACGATCTCGGCGGATAAACGGCACTTGCAATGGGTCGGCGCCTGCACCGAAGTGCAAAGATATGTGGCGAGCCTGCCGGGCGCGGACCGCGCGGATTCAAACGCGACGAGAATGTTACATGAGACCACGTGGGCGCCGTGGTTGCACCAGCGGGCGCTCGAAGGTGTCGCACGAAAAGCCACCGCGCGCGAGGCGTCGCGTGCAATCGCCCACCTTCTCAATCAGCCATTGACCGCGATCCTGAGCAATGCTCAGGCTTTGCAGGGAATGCTCAACGGCGCCACGGAGCCCGACGAGCTGAATCATGCAGTGGCGGACATCGTTACCGAGGTACGCCGCGCCATCCAGGTGCTGCGCGACTGGCGTGTGACATTGCAGGGAGCCTCGTTACAGCTCTCCAACGTCCGCATCGACGACCTCGTTCGAGATGCAGCGGCATTGATTCTCGGCGACCTGATCGCCAATCGCTGCGAGCTCGAGTTGCGACTATCGCCGCACTCGCCGGAGGTGAGCGCCGACGCAGGGCAGATGCAGTATGCACTCGCGATGTTGATCATGAATGCCTGCGAGGCGATGACGGACCTGCCGGTGGAAGCCCGCCGCATCCGGGTGCGGACATTCCAGGATTCGGTCCAGCATGCTTGCATCGAAGTCGCCGATCACGGCCCGGGTGTCCGCAGCGCCGTGCTGAGAGTGTTCGAAGCGCCACCGAGCATGCGCCTGCCGGGATCGGGCATGGGAATGTCCATTTGCAAGGGAATCGTGGAAGCGCACGGCGGACGCTTGCAGCTCGCCCGCGGGCTGGCGCCGGAGGAAGCGGTGCTGCGCGTCGAATTGCCTGTCGCAAACTGAAGTGGCCTGGGGGAGCGAGGGCGGGAGGAATCGCCATGAGTACAACAATCTCGACTGTGCACGTCGTGGAGGATGAGCCTGCGGTACTACGCTCGCTAACGCGCCTGTTATCGAACGCCGGACTGCGGGTTCGCGGCTATCAGTCTCCTCACGAGTTTCTGTCGCAATTCGATCGCGAGGCGAGCGGCTGCGTCGTGCTCGATCTGTGCCTGCCGGGCATGACCGGGCTCGACCTTCAGGAGCAACTGACGCGCAAAGGCTGCGTGCAGCCGGTCGTGTTCGTCACGGGTAACGCCGATGTTTCGGCAAGCGTACGTGCGATGCGCGCGGGAGCACTGCATTTCCTCATCAAACCCGTCGAGGCGCAAGCGTTACTCGATTGCGTGCATGAGGCGCTTCGGCGCAGCGCCGTGGACCTGCGCAAACGTATCGATCGGTCGCTCGTGCAGCAGCGTGCCGCCACGTTGACCCCGCGCGAGCGGCAGGTGTTCGAGGGCGTCGTCAACGGCATGATGAACAAGCAGATCGCCGCGAACTTCGGCGTCAGCGAGAAAACCATCAAAGTGCATCGCGGACGGGTCATGCACAAGATGGGAGCGCAGACGGTGGCGCAACTCGTGCGCATGTCGGATCAGATGAGCTCGCCAGCGCCGGAATCGTTAAACGGCTGACTGCGTCCGGTTGAAGCGCAACACCCCTCGACCTCCGGGGCCGGGGTGCATATGGAATTGTCCCTGCAGCCGTGCAGCCAGGTGTTCCACCAGCCTCAGCCCGGAGTGGCGCCCACCGATCTGGCACGGGCGGATGCCCGGGCCATTGTCTTCCACGCGCAGCTCCAGCGCGTCGCCGCTCGTTTTGAGGCTGACGCGGACGCAGCCGCGTTGGGCTGTGACGCCGTGCTTGATGGCGTTGGTGAGCAACTCGTTGACGATCAATCCCAGCGGCAAGGCGGCCGAGCTGGGCAGCTCCACGGGATCGCTGTCGACGATGAGAGCAAAGTTGCAGGGCGAGGCCGCCTGGATGTTCCGGCTCAGCTCGCGTAACAGATCGTCGCAGCGCACCGTCTGCCCGTGTCCAGCCCGTTGCAAGATCGATTGGATCTGCGCGGCGGCATTGAGCTTGCTCGCGACGGCATCGAGCGCGAAGCGCGCCTCCTGGTTGACCGCGCTACGGCGGGCCATGCTGAGCACGCTCAACATCATTTGCGTATTGTTCTTGACCCGATGATCGTATTCTTCGAAGCGTAGCTCGAGCTCCTGGAAACGACGGCAGAGGTCCTCGACGCCGTCTGCCTGGAGCTGAGACTGCTGCCGCCCGCCCGGGCGCATCCGCTTCAACATGGCCAGCATCGTTCGTGGTCTCGTAGTGAATGTTTGCATCGGAGAATCCATGAACACGGCAGCGCCGCCAATGCGACCTTGGTCTCACGGGCAGCGACGAAGCATGCCGATCGCGATCGGGGCGCTGCTGCTCGCCGTGAGTTACTTCCTCGGCGTGCACGCGGGATTCGCGTTGACATCGGATCATGCGCCGGTGGCGCTGCTCTGGCCGCCCAATGCAGTGCTGCTGTCCGCGCTGCTGCTTTCGCCGAAGCGCGCCTGGCCCATTCTCATTGCCGTCACGTTACCTGCCCATCTGCTCGCCGAAATGTCGGCGCAGGTGCCGATGTCGATGGTGTTGCTATGGTTCGTCAGCAATGTCACGGAGGCGCTGATCGGAGCGTTCGTCATCCGTGGTTACTTGCATCGCGCCCCGCAATTCGATCGCTTCCACGACTTGATCGTGTTTCTGATCGGCGCAGTGTTGCTGGGCGCGGTGCTCTCGTCCTTTCTGGACACGGCTTTCGTCGCTGCGATCGGCTGGCGTTACAGCGATTTCTGGACGGTGTATCGCACGCGCCTGCTATCGAACGTTCTTGCGACCTTGACGCTGGCGCCGCTAATTTTGCACCTGGCGCAGGCCGGAGGCCGTTTTACTCGCCGCCGTGGCGTGCGAGACCAGATCGAGATCGCCGTGCTCCTGATCGGTTTGTGGGGCGCCTGCGCGTTGGTTTTTCTACAGCCACATCCCGACGCGAACGACTTCATGCGTCCGTACATGATACTGCCGTTGCTGGTTTGGGCGGCCATGCGGCTAAGTGTCAGCGGCCTGTGCCTGTGCATGCTCAGTGTCGCGGCGTTCGCGATCAGCGGCCTGCTGGACGGGCGCGGCCCGTTCGCCGCCAGCGATCCAGCCGCCGGTGTCGTCGGGTTGCAGTTGTTTCTCATTATCTCGGCGGTGTCGCTGTTATTACATTGCGTCTCCCTGGGCGAGTTGCGTAATGCACAGCAGGTCGCGGTCCAGCATGGCGAGCGGCTGCAACTCGCCCTGAGCGCCGCGCGGATGGGTATTTGGGACTGGGAAGTCGGCTCGCAGCGGCTCATGTGGTCGAATCCTGCATATAACCTCGCCGGACAGGCGCTGCAGTACGAGACCAGCATGACGCGCATGCTCGAACGTATCCATCCGGACGATCGTGCGGCCGTGAGCGCGGCATTCGCCGACGTGGCGAACGGCGCCGATCACCTGGAGGTGGAGTTTCGCTGGTCGGGCGCCGACGATCGCGGCAGCGATTCCGGCTGGGCCTCGGCGATCGGCAAGGTGAGCGAGCGCGACGGCGGGCGGCGCCTGCTCGGCGTGCACGTGAATGTCAGCGAACGCAAGAATCAGGAATTCCAGGTGCAGCAGCAACTCAACCAGATCTCTCACTTGAGCCGCGTGGCGATGCTCGGCGAGCTTTCCGGTGCGCTGGCGCACGAGCTCAGTCAACCTCTGACGGCCATTCTGGCAAATGCGCAGGCGGCTCGCCGCTGGTTGCAGCAGGGCGCGGTCGGTGAAATCCACGAGGTCGTCGACGACATCATCGCGGAAAACAAACGCGCCTCTGAAGTGATCCGGCGGCTGCGCGCGCTGTTCGCACGCGGTACCGCCGATTCAGGGCCCGTGGACGTCAACGAATGTGTGCGCGACGTGCTCTCGCTCGCTCACAGCGATCTGGTTGCTCGAAACATCATGGCGGAGGTGCGGCTCGCAGCGAACCTGCCGGACGTGTGGGCGGACCGGATTCAGTTGCAGCAGGTGCTGCTCAATCTGATACTCAATGCCTGCGATGCGATGCGCGAGAACAATCCGGGAGAGCGTTATCTGCGTATCAGCACACGGCTGACGGAGGAGGGAGAAATCGGCATCGAAGTGTGCGACCGGGGGACTGGCATCGGCGATCTCGAAAAAATCTTCGAGCCGTTCTATACGACCAAGCAGCACGGCTTGGGCTTGGGGCTCGCGATCTGCCAGACCATCGTAGGCGCGCACCGCGGGCGCCTCTGGGCTTCGAACAATAGCGATCGAGGCGCGACCATCCACATCATTCTGCCATTGCTGACATCGATCTCCGATCGCCGGATTGCAGCGGGTAGCGACCATCCTGCGACCTGAAGAGGATTCGTGGCGGGACCAATGTCTAATCGTTGCGCGGCCCCCTTTGTGATATCACAATCGTTGCATCGCTCGACCCATCTTGCATTTATCGGAGCGGCTTACCGAAATGAAGCGTCTGTCTGTCGCGGTGATCGACGATGAGCCGGCAGTGCGCAAAGGATTGTCGCGCCTGCTGAGGACGGCCGAATTCGAGGCGCGGACCTATGAATCCGCACAGCAGTTCCTGGATCGCTTGCCCGCCGAGCGTCCCGACTGTTTGATCATGGACTTGCAGATGCCAGGCGTCTCCGGCATGGAGCTGCAAGCAATTCTCCGGCGCGACGATGTGCGGCTTCCCGTGATCATCATGACGGCGCGCGATGACCCGGAATCCCACGACAAATGCGTGGCGTTAGGCGCCGCGGCGTGCCTCTGCAAACCGTTGGACTGCGACACGCTGGTCGATGTAATCCATTCCGTGACGGCATCGCAGAATTAGAAACCGCTGGCAGACCGGGCTTCCCGCGGCTGCAGCGACGTTTCAGAAAGCGCTCGCCGACGTGTGATCGAGGGGCTTTCGCCAAAAAACTTCTGATAGTCCGCCGCGAACTGGCTGAGGTGCCAGAAGCCGGTGTCCAGCGCGATGGCTGTGATGGTGCGCCGGGCGGCGGCGGACGAACATAACAAACGCCGTACACGATTCAATCGCAACGCTTTGATGTACGACACCGGCGATACGCCGAACAGCTCCCGAAAGCCATATTCCAGGGTTCGCGAGCGGATGCCGGCGGCTTCGCACACGCTCGCGATGCGCAGCGCACCGCCCAGGTTCGCGTGGATATATTGCCGTCCCCGTTCGACACATAGAGCACGATGGTTGCTGGAGGAGCTTTCGGACGGATGTGAGACGAGCGACAGCCCGGTCAGACTGTCGCGCAGCTCGAGGCAGGTGGCATTGTGTGACAGCAGCGCGGAGGGCAGCGTCGCACACTTGTCGAGCGGATCGTGCAAGGATGAGATCATTGCGCGTATTCGCGAGAGCGCGTCCGCGTTACCGGCGAGACGATATGTTCCGCGAGGGGCATGACTCGCAGTGGCTGCTCTCGCGTCGATCCGACACAGGATCGCTTCAGCGGGCGCTCGACAGATCAATGTCAGGTCGGCGTCGCCGGTCACGAGACAGTGCTCCGGGCCGCAGTGGACACCGCTGCAATAGATGGACTCGGCGGTGTTCGACAGTACGAAACATGCACTGCCACGCAGACCGCGCACCCGTATCAAGGCCGGTAAATTACTGCCGATCCGGCACGTCAGCACCGAGTCGAAAGCGACGCTGCTGTCCGAACCGTCCAGCCGGCCCGGCGCCAATTGTTCGATGTCGACGATCTGCTGGTCCATGCCGCACGATAGTGGCAGCGGTTCGACGGCGGGAAGCGTGCGAGCGCGACGCGGGCTTGCCTCTCGTACGGATGGGATGACGTGCTGCCTTGCTGAATATTACCCACGAGGCAACATCACAATCGTGGTGGATGAATCATGCAAGCCGCACGCGCAAGAATTCTCGGCATCGCTCTTCTGATTCTCGCGGCGTGCACGACGGGACCCACAATTCGCAGCCACACGGACCCGTCGGCCAATCTGTCACAATTCCGTTCCTTCGGTTTCATTTCTCAAGGGCAGTCCTATGCGAGTTTCGTGTCCCGGTACATCGAGTCCGCCGTCGCCGATGAAATGGTCGCGCGCGGCTACGTACGCTCCGACACGCCGGACTTGCTGATCAACTTCCACGTGCAGACCCAGGACAAGCTGCAGGTCACACAGACGCCGACGCATTACTACGGCTGGCGCCGCGGTTATACCTGGGCCGGCCCGCACGGCGGATATGAAACAGACGTTCGCCAGTACAAGGAAGGCACGCTGAACATCGACATCGTGGATCGCACGCGCAATCAGCTCGTCTGGGAGGGCATCGCCGTCGGCCGCATCCAGACCAAATCCATGGACGATCCAGAGCCGGCGATCAAGGCGGTGGTCGCGCAGGTCTTCGCGAAATACCCGGGCAGAGCGGCGCCGGGCGGCGCCTGAAGAAAGTCACAAGAACATCCTCGAAGATCATCCTCGCAGGTCATCGCCATGAGCGCGAATGGCGGGACCGAAAAATTCCAGGCCGATCCGCACTGGCGCGATCATCTGCTGTTCTTCGAATACTTCGCCGCGCCGCGACGCTGAGCCGAAACTTCCTCGCGCTGTTGCTTTCTCGTCGAAACGTTCGGGCGGGTGTCGGCGCTTCTGCCCTTCGCGCGGATGGTTTGAGCGCAGACGCAGCGTACCGTTTCAGCCATCGCGGAGCGCGACACGGGAGTAAACATGAGCTGGCAAATCAAAGCGGCAGTTGCTGTCGCAACCGGTCTTGCGTTGGGCAGCCCGGCTGCATTCGCGCAAGAGACTCCATGGGGTTTCGAGGTCACGCCCTATCTGTGGGGTGGAGGCATCGATGGCGATGTGACGCTGCGCGGTCACAAGGTCGAGGTGGATCGCGGCTTCGACGATCTGGTCGATCGGCTCGACTTCAGCGGCTCGTTGCTGAGCATCGGGTATCGCGATCATTTCGTCGTCTATACGCAGCTCGACTACATCTCCACCGACACCGACGAGCTCGATGCGGACGAGCAACCCGCCAGCGGCCAGGTGCGCCTGGAATCGGATTTCTTCGCCGGCACGCTCGGGCTCGGTTATATCTTCGGCGACGCCAACTCGCGTCGCCACTTCGACCTGCTGCTGGGCGCGAAGTATCTCAGCGTGGAGAACGATCTCACGCTGGGCAACATCGGTCAGTTCAAGCGTGACAAGGATTATCTGGACCCGGTGCTGATCGGCCGTCCGAGCTTTCGTCTCACGGAGCGCTGGCTGTTCAATCCGACGTTCCAGATCGGCGGCGGCGTGGATGCGGACCTGATCTGGGAGTTGCAGCCGCAGTTCCAGTTCCAGATCAACGACAACGTCGGTCTGCGCATCGGCTATCGCAACATGTACTACGATCTGGAATCCGAGAACGGGGCGAACAAGTTCGACGGCTCGTATCGAGGGTTTGTCATCGGCCTGGGCGGCACGTTCGGTAACCGGCCGTATTACTTGTCGAAGAGCGAGCCTGAGCCAGCGCCGGCGCCCGCGATGGCGGCCACCACGCCGCCTCCGCCAGCGCCGATGGTCGCGCCGGAGCCGCCGGGCGATGGCGATGGCGATGGCGTTGCCGACCACATCGATAAATGCAAGAGCACCGCGTCCGGAGTGGTCGTCGATGCACTCGGCTGCGGTTTCAACACGACCTTGGCGGTGCAGTTCGAGACCAACTCCGCGACGCTGACACCCGAGTCCAATGCCGAGCTGGATCGCATCGTCGAAGTGATGCGTGCTTCGCCGACGATCGCGGGCTACGTCGAGGGCTACACGGATTCCACCGGCACGGCTGCTTACAACAAACAGCTGTCGGCGAAGCGGGCCAAAGCCGTCGCCGATTATCTGATCGCGCAAGGCATCAGCCGCGATCGAGTCATTCCGCGCGGCCACGGTCAGGCGGATCCAGTCGCAAGTAACGGCACGGAAGAAGGACGGGCGCAGAATCGGCGCGTCCTGTTACGGCGCGTGGATGCGGATGAGGATTCGGATCAGGTGCGATACACCTCGGATCAAGAGTAAGGCCGGAGCGAGAGTCAGCCACGACCAGTCACGGGTCGACATGCGTAAGAACAAAAACAAACGCACGTATGTGCAGCGCCGGGCCGAGTTCAGGTACTTGGCCATACTCGCAACGCCGCTGCTGCTCCCAGTGGGAGTAGCAGCGGCGGAGAGCGGCCTGAGCGACTCCACCATGGACATTTCGAGCTGCTGCCGAATTCGCTCGAGTACTGGCGCCCGACCGGAATGGTCTTGTTTTCGGCGGCGGCTGAGCAGTAAGTGCAAGAGGCACGCACTGCGGGCCTGGGCACGACTTCAGGGCGCGCAGCGGCCAGTGTTTATTGAACCCATGAGGCGATCGGTACTGTGCGCGGCGCTGTTGATGTTCGCGATGTCCGCGATCGGCGGATGCGCGAGCAGTCCGCAGTATTTCTACAACGTCGATAGTGCGGCCAACCTCGCCAACTATCGCACTTTCGGATTTTTTGACGAGCGCGAGCCGGGGATGGCCGCCTATCAATCGGTGGCGCACCGTCATCTCAAGTCGGCCATCGTCCGGGAACTGCTGGCGCGCGGCTATCGGCGTTCGGAACAGCCCGAGTTGCTGGTCAACATTCACGTGCAGCGTCGCGACCAGGCGCCGGCTGCTCGAGAGGGCGGCGGGTCGGATTACTACACCTATCGCGGCGATCATTACGCCTGGCGCGCCGGCGTGCCGACTGTGGCGAGCGACTACTCCGATGGAACCCTCAACATCGATGTGATCGATCCCGCTTCCCGCGCGCTGCTATGGGAAGGCATCGCCGTCGGCAGCGTCAGTCAACGGATGTATGAAAGCCTGGAAGCGACCATCGACTCGGTGGTCGCGAAACTGTTCGAACGCTTTCCCAAACAATCGCCGTCCCAGGCGTCAACCTAGCGTGCGGTCATGGCCAGTGCAGATGCCAGCTCTTTCCAGGATTCCGCGGCGGACGTGATCGCGATCATCGTCCTGATCATCGTTCCCGTGGTGGTCATCGGGTTGTTCTGGCTGGTGCACATTCTTCCCGAGAAGATCGCCGAGCAGCGCCACCACCCGCAAAAGGAAGCCATCAAGGTGCTGTGCCTGCTGTCGCTGGCCTTCGGCGGCATGCTGTGGCCGCTTGCCTGGTTGTGGGCCTACTCCAAACCGGTGTTGCACAAGCTCGCTTACGGTCGCGACAAACACGACGACTACTTTCTCGAGCTCGAGCGTCAGGCTCAGGGCGACGCGGTTGCCACGAGCGACACAGCCACGTTGCGCGCCGAGCTCGAGAGCCTTCGCATGGAGATGCGGATGCTCGCCTCTCGCGGCACCTCGGCGACCGAGTTGCAGCCGTTGCAACAACGGCTCGACGTCGTCGAACGCACGATGCAGGAGCGTGAGCCGCTGAAGGTGCGCGAGCCGATGGAAGCGCCCGAGCGGCTGGAGGCGCGGCACTGATGGAAGTCCTGATCCTGTCGATCTACGCCTTCTTCGTCTGGCTGATTTTCATCAAGCTGAAGTGGCTGCCGTGGACCACGGTGTCGCAGGTGATCGTGGTCGTGATCCCGATCGTGGGTCTCACGGCGACGATCCTGCTGCTGAACGTCTATGCACCTTCGTCGCCGGACGTGCGAGTCATCAACTATGTGGTGCAGGTCGTCCCGCAAGTCCGCGGCCGGGTCATCGACGTTCCCGTCGAGGGCAACCGGCCGGTCAAGGAAGGCGACGTGCTGTTTCGCATCGACCCGACGCCGTTCCAGCTGGAGGTGCGTGTGCTGGAAGCCAAGCTCGCCAACGCCGAAGGCGGGCTGGTGAGTCAGAACGAGCAACTGCGCTCGGCCGTGAGTCAGACAGCATCGATCCGCCCCAAGCTGGCGTTGGCCCGCGACCGCGTGCGGCAGACCCGGGAGCTGGCGCAAACCGGCGCGGGCGATCGTTTCAGTCTCGAGGAGGCCACCACCAATTTGCAGCAGCTCGAAGCGCAGCTTGCCGCGAGCCTGGCACAGGAAGCGCAGATTCGCGCACAGCTCGCGGCGGTCGTCGGCCAGGACCAGGCGGAGATCGCGGAGATCAAAGCAAACCTGGAACGCGCGCGCTGGGAGCTGACGCAAACGATGTTCTATGCGCCCACCGACGGCACGGTGATCAACCTGCAACTGCGCCCCGGCCAGATGGCCACGGCGCTGGGGGCGTTGCCGGTCATGACGTTCGTGGAAGAGAAGTTTCAGGTGATCGCACTGTTCCAGCAGAACGAGTTGCACCAGGTCCGGCCGGGCGATGAAGCGGAGATCGCGCTGAAGACCTATCCGGGACGCATCATCAAAGCCAAAGTGAATTCCATCGTGTGGGCCCAGGGACAGGGCCAGCTGCCGATGAGTGGGCAGGTGCCGCAGACCGGCGTCGCCAAACTGCCCCCGGGGCGCTTCGCCGTGCGGCTGGATATCGCTCCACGCGACCATGAATTGTTCCTGGCCGCGGGCGCCATGGGCGACGGCGCCATCTACACGCAACACGGACATCACATTCACATCATTCGCAAAGTGATCTTGCGGGTGGGCTCGTATCTGAACTGGCTGATCCTGAAACTGCATTGACAAGGACAAACATATGGGCAGCAGGCATGTCTTTGCTCTGCTCGTGACAGTGGGCGCGGCTGGTTGTGCTCTGGCCCCGCCACCCGGCCGCGAGCAGATCGCGAGCAAAGCTCTGCCCAATATGAATGTTCCGTCGAACTGGTCGTCGCCGGCGGCGGCCGGTGCGGTGGCAAGCGGCTGGGTCACTCAGTTCGACGAGCCGCGGTTGCAGGCGTTGATCGCCGACGCGCTCGAGTTCAATACCGACCTTCGAGCGGCTGCGGCGCGCGTCGAAGCTGCCGCCGCCTACATACGGATCGCCGGTGGGGAGCTGTATCCAGCAGTCACCGGACTCTATCGTGAAGGGGACGAGTCGGGCGCCGGCATCGACGCCACATATGTGCGTGCGGCATGGGAGCTCGATGTGTGGGGGCGCATCCGCTATGGCGTGCGCAGCGCTCGCGACGAGCACGCGGCCGCGCAGGAAGAATATGACTTTGCGCGTTCTTCGTTGGCGGCTCTCGTCATCAAGTCGTGGTTTCTGGTCACGGAAGCGACGCTGCAGAGGCAGCTGCTCACCGAAATCGTGAATTCTTCGACGTCACTGGTGCAGTTCTCGGAAGAACGGGCTCGTATCGGGATTGGCAGCGACTTCGATGTTTCCTCGGCGCGCGTCAGCCTGGAAAGCTACCGCGACAGCCTGGCGCAAGTGGAGCTTTCGCGTCAGCAGGCGATCCGCGCTCTGGAACTGCTGGTCGGCCGTTACCCGGCGGCGGAGCTCGAAGCGGCGCAAAGCTTGCCAGAGATCGCCGGCAGCACTCCCGCCGGGTTGCCATCGGAGCTGCTGGAGCGACGACCTGACATCGTCGCCGCGCAACGCCGCGTCGACGCCGCCTTCAACCTGGTGCAGGAAGCGCGTGCCGCCCGATTGCCCAGCATATCCATCAGCGGTACAGGCTCGCATCTGTCGAGCGATTTATTCATCCTGCAGGATCGCGACGACGTCGAATGGAGCGCGGGCGGCACGATACTGGCGCCGCTGTTCAGGGGCGGCGCGCTGGCGGCCCAGGTGAGAGTGCGGACCGCCGAGCAGGACGCGGCTATCGCAGCCTTCGGCACCACGGTGCTCAAGGCGTTCAGCGAAGTGGAAGATGCGCTGTCGAGTGAGCGATCCATGCAGCAGCGCGAAGCCATTCTGACGACTGCGGCGACGGAGGCCGAGCGTGCCGTCGGTTTCGCGCAAACCCGCTATCGCGTCGGCGCCGGTGACCTGCGAGCCGTGCAACAACAACAGCTGTCTTATCACTCCACTCGCATGAGCCTGCTGCGCGTGCAGAGCGAACGTCGCGTACAGCGAGTGAATCTGCACCTCGCTTTGGGCGGCGACTTCGAACCCAGCTGATCGACGGCGCCGATCGACGGGCGGCGTGTTATTCCTGCATGCGCTCGCTCATCTTCTTCTCCGGCTTGGGCACGGTGTTGCATTTGCCGAAGACCACATACGCGCCTTCCCGATCGGCGACTGCTACTTTGATGACGCCGGTCTGCTTGTGGATCAGCGCGCTCCAGGCGAACAACAGGTCGGCGCCTTGCAGCACCAGCGCCTCCGCATTGGTGGTGGTGTGGGCAACCTTCAGCAGCTGCGTGCGATAAGGCGAGCGCACTTGTTTGTTAGCAAAGTCGACACGGAACAACGGCTCCTTCTTGGTCACCGGTTGCAGCGGACCGCAGCTCGGCTTGCCCGGCAGGCAGTCATAGCCATTGTCCACCAGGCATTCCAGCGGCTCGGAGCCGTCGAACGGTCCCGCCAGTGCGGCGCCGGCCGCGAACGAGGCTACTGCCAAGACAACTAGTCGCAGGCTACTCATAGCTTTGGTCCTGTCGTGTTTCAATGTGCCGGCTTTCGCGGCGGTACGCCAGTTTGCCGGCGACGTACGTGGCGAGAATCGCGCGTTCGTCGGCAAGCGCCATCTGCACGAACAGCGCTTCCTCCAGGTCTTCGCATTCCCGCATCCGGTACTCGATCACGGGCGTCGATTTGAGATCGAGCACGATGACATCGGCTTCGTGACCGACCGCGATGCTGCCGATTTTGTCTTCCAGATACAGGGCGCGCGCGCCGCCGCGAGTCGCCAGATAGAACGCCAGGGCGGCCGAAAGATCGTAACCGTTGAGCTTCGCCGCCTCGTACGTTCTCTTCAGTGTTCGCAGCATCGAGAACGAAGCGCCGGCCCCGATATCGGTCGCGAGACCGACCCGTACCGGGCGTTCGCTGGTCAGCGCGCTCTTCAGATTGAAGACCCCGCTGCCCAGGAATGCGTTGGCGCTCGGGCAATGAGCGATCGCGGCGCCTGTTTCGTGACAGCGCCGGAGCTCGGCTTCGCTGAGCCAGACACCGTGCGCGTAAATCGAGCGTGGCCCCAGCTGTTTGTAGTAGTCGTGCACATCGAGGCAGCCGTGGCGCTGCGGATAAAAATCCTTGACCCAGCCGGCCTCGGCGCGATTCTCCGCCACATGTGACTGCAGATACGTTCCAGGATGTTCCGCCCACAGCAGGCCAGCCATTTCCATCTGCGCCGGGGTGCTGGTGAGAGAGAACTTCGGCGTCACGCAATACAGCTGGCGACCTCTGTCGTGCCACCGCAGGATGAGCGATTTGGAATCGTCATAGCCGCGACGAGGCGTGTCTGTGAGCGCCTGTGGCGCGTGTCGGTCCATGAGTATCTTGCCGGCGATCATGCGCATGTCGAGCGCGTTCGCTTCCTCGAAAAACGCGTCGACCGCCTGCGGATGCACCGTGCAGCACACACAGGCCGTCGTCGTGCCGGCGCGCAGGCACTCGCGCAAAAATACTTTCGCCACTTCGCGGGCATGCGCCTTCGAGGCGAACTTCTGCTCGGCGAGGAACGTGTATCCGTTGAGCCAGTCGGTCAATTGCTCGCCGCAGTCGCCGATACACTCGGTCTGTGGATAGTGCGCGTGACAGTCGATGAAGCCCGCCAGCATCAGCGTGTCCTTGCCCGTTCGCTCCACGAGCGTGTCGGCAGGCAGCTGAAATAAAACGCGCCGCGCCGGCCCGAAGTGCGTGATCTTGCCTTCGGACATGCAGACGATGGCGTCGGAATCGTAGCGCATCGACAAATGGGCGCCGACGCGGAAGGGGTCGTCCGTGTATGTCAGCGCGGCTCCGCGCAATGCGTGATATTTGTAATCGATGCTGATCATCGCGGACCGTTCAGGCACCAGACCCGGGCATATCACTACTCGACAGCCTAGCGACACCGCTGTTGCCATGGATCCGCAGTGGGTGCAAAAACGCTGCACCGCTTCTCAAGTGTGGCTGCGTGCTCCGGTTTGCAGATCTCGAATCAAGCTGCCGGTGTCGGGCGGCTGAGCGGGCGGCGAGAACCAGTGTTCGTTGCCGACCACCTTGGGTTGCTTGGGATCGGTCTCGTAGGCCGGCGTCATGATCTGTACGCCATATTCGTTGAAGACGTCGAGGATGTTCCGGTGCAACTCGCTGAGCGCGCGAGCTCGAAACGAAGCGTCGTTGCAATAGACATTCAGCTCGTACTCGACGGCGAAGTTGCCGAGGTTTCGTTGCAGGACGAAGGGCGGCGGCTCGCGCGCCGCGTGTTGAGTGCGCTGTGCCGCCATGAGCAGCATCGCTTCCACCTGGCGCCAGGGAGTTTCGTAGCCGATGCCCACCGACGTATGCAGTATCAAGCCCCGCTCACGGGCCAGTTTGCTGTAGTTGGTCACCGGGCTGGTCAGGATGGTCGAGTTCGGAATGATGACCTCTTCGTTCTTGGGCGTGCGCAGGTGCGTGACCTGCATTCGGGTCTGCATGACCTCGCCATAGGTGCCGCCGAGCTCGATCCATTCCCCAGTGGCGAACGCCCGACGATAGGTGAGCGCGTAACCCGCGATCATGTTGGCGACGAACGACGACGAACCGATGGAGATCATCAGGCCGACCAGGATGGACAATCCCTTGAACGCTTCCGACTGCGAGCCGGGGATGTGCGGGTAGGCGATCACCACCGCGATCAGCACGATGAGCACTCGCACGCCGCGATAAGTCGGCGCCGCCCAATCCGGATAGAAGTTGCGGAACGCGATTTTGCCGCTGCCGACGGAATCGAAGAACAGGCGCGTGAGCCGCAGCAGGTAGCGGACGATGAAGTAGAGCACGGCGATGAATATCACATCCGGCAGCTTCTGCCAGATCGCGCCGGCCATGGTCTGCAAGGGATCCAGCACCGCCTGCAACAGGTGCTGCGAGAACTCCCGCGTCCAGGGGAACAGACTCAGCACGTACTCTACATAAATATATGTGACGATGCCGACCGCGAGCCAGGAGGACCAGCGCAGCACCGCCGTGACGCCGCTCCAGATCTGCGCCGCGTTGACGATCCGGAACGACTGGATGGCCACGTCGTGCACGTGAGTTTTGTAGCGCGCCTCGGCGAAACGCCGGAAGCGTCTCATGAGCATCGATACCAGCCATAGCGCGGCGACGAACGCGACAGTGGCGGCTCCGGCGCTCACCCCCGACGCACGGAGGTAGGAAGCGCTGCGCTCATGGCGATACGTTTCGATGGCGCGGCGAATCTGGCGCGCGTATGCCTCCGCAAGTACTTCTCGCTGGATGCCTTCCGCCGTGGCGTCTGCTTCGAGCGCCGATACGATGGCGCGGGACCCGGCAACCACGTCCGCCGAGGCGGGGCGGGGGACGACCTGTATCGCGGCAGGCGCGATCGCCGGATCGTTCGCGACAGCGAGGATACGACTCTGTACTTCCGCTACCCGCCGCTGTGCCGGATAAGTCGGAATGCCGCGTAAGCCAATGACAGGCCGGCCATCGATGCGCACCCAGCTGACCGCGTCAATCGCGGGCGCGGCCTCGGGTGGACCGGTCGATTGTTGCGCGATCGCGGGGCAGCTTGCGAACACCCACGCGACGACCACGCTGGCGGCAAGAGGACGCATCAGTAGACCTCTCTGATGAAATTGAGATCGCGTGTGCTCTCGATGCGGTCGGTCGAGGCCTTGCGTTTGGGCAGGATGATCTTCTCGCGCGGCAGCTCCTTATATGGAATGCTCTTCAGCAAATGACGAATGAGATTCAAGCGGCCGCGGCGTTTGTCTTCGGTGCGCACCACGTGCCAGGGCGCGAAAGTGGTGCTGGTCGCATCGAACATCTCGTCCCGGGCGCGTGAATAGTCGTCCCAGCGGCCATAGGATTTCAGATCCATGGGCGAGAGCTTCCACAGTTTGCGCCCGTCGTCGATGCGGGCGCGCAGCCGGCGCGTCTGCTCTTCCGCACTGACTTCGAGCCAATATTTCAACAGCACGATGCCGGACTCGACCATGGCCTTCTCGACCAGCGGCACCGCTTCCAGGAAGCGCTTGCACTGCTCGTCGGTGCAGAACCCCATCACCTTTTCGACGCCGGCGCGGTTGTACCAACTGCGATCGAAAATGACGATCTCGCCGGCGGCCGGCAGATGCGGCACATAACGCTGCATATACATCTGCGATTTGTCGCGCTCGGTCGGCGCCGGCAAGGCGACGACGCGAAACACCCGCGGGCTGACCCGCTCGGTGATGGCTTTGATGGTGCCGCCTTTACCCGCGGTGTCGCGGCCCTCGAAGACCACGCAGACCTTCAGACCCTTGTGCACCACCCACTGTTGCAGCTTGACCAGCTCGACGTGCAGCTTTCTCAGCTCCTCGTCGTAGTCCTTGCGCTTCATCGCCTGCTCGGACAACGTCGCGCCGGCGCGCTTGGCCTGATGCTGACTTTGCTTGCTTCGCTTTGACATACAAGAACTCCCGCGCCACCCCCCTCGTCGGCTCAGTACGCATCGAGTCCTCGGCGATCGACGGCGGCTGCACATGTTGAAGCGCATAGCGCAGTTTCAGACGCTCCCATTTGTAACGGCCCATCTGGTGGAAGGGCAGAACATCCACCCGTTCGACATTGCCGAGCTCGGCGCCAGAGATCGCCGGCAGCACTCCCGCCGGGTTGCCATCCCTGCCAGCTGTCGGGCATGTCGTGAGTCATCTGTACCGCGGTTGCCGCCATGATGCTTCCCCTTCAAAACAATGCCAGCAAAGCTCCAGTGTGACGGGCGATCATCAGCTCTTCGTTGGTCGGAATGGCCCACGCCGATACCCTGCTGCCGGCTCGCGAGATGCGCAGACCGCCTATGTTATTGGCGGGCTCGTCCAGCTCGATGCCGAGCCACGCGGACGCTTCGCAGATGCGCTTGCGGATGGGCGCCGACTTCTCACCGATGCCGGCCGTGAATATCAGCGCGTCGAGCCCACCGAGCGTGGCCGTGAGCGCGCCGATCTCTTTGGCCGCGCGATAGACGAAATAGTCGATCGCAAGGCGCGCGGCGGGGGCCGCGCTTGCGAGCAGGTCGCGCATGTCATTGCTGATGCCCGAGATGCCGAGCAACCCGGATTTTTTATAGAGCAGCGTTTCGACATCGTGGGCGGTCATGGCGAGCCCCTGAAACAAATGCAGCACGACGCCTGGATCGAGCGAGCCCGGACGCGTGCCCATGCACAATCCATCCAGCGCAGTGAAGCCGAGCGTGCAATCGATACTGCGTCGATTCTTGAGAGCGCACATGCTCGCGCCGCTGCCCAGATGTGCGACGATCACCCGACCCTCGGCGACGGCCGGCGCGATTCGAGGCAGCACCCAGGCGATGTATTCGTAAGACAGCCCGTGAAATCCGTAGCGCTGCACTCCCTGTGCACGGATCTCTGCGGGCAATGGCACGAGCTCGGCCACGGCTGGCTGACCGCGGTGGAAACTGGTGTCGAAACACGCTACCTGCGGCACGTGCGGCATGCGCTGGGTGACGGCTTCGATCGCGGCGAGATTGTGGGGTTGATGCAGCGGAGCGAGCGGGGCCAGCGCGCGCAGGTCGTTCATCACCTGTGGCGTGACGATTGTAGGCTTGTGATATTGCGAGCCGCCGTGCACGACGCGGTGCCCGACACCGAGCACGCGAATGCCGCCGAACATCGATCTTAGCCAGCGCGCCAGGGAGTCCAGCGCGCCGCCGAGGTTTTTGACGGTGTCGTCGAGACGTTCATCCATCAGTTTTTCACCGGCGCCATTGCGAGCTTTGAAGCGAGGCGTGGCGCCGATGCCTTCGATCTGCCCGGTGGCTGCGACATCGGCATTGGCGGCCGTGAGGTTGCTATAGACGGTGAACTTCAGGCTGGAAGAGCCTGCGTTCACCACCAACACGCATGCGTCGTTCATGATCGTCACCTGCGGCGTCGTGCATGCGCCGCCAGCATGGCGACGGCGCAACTTGCGATACGTGCGCGCACACTGTCGGCACGGCTGGTGAGAATGATCGGGACCCGGGCGCCAAGTACCAGACCCGCACTGTCGGCGCCTCCCAGAAAACTGAGCTGCTTCGCGAGGATGTTGCCGGCCTCCAGATCAGGCGCGAGCAGAATGTCCGGATCGCCCGCGACTTCCGAGACAATACCCTTGGTCCGAGCCGCGTCGACACTGATCGCATTGTCGAACGCCAACGGGCCATCGATCACGCCACCCACGATCTGGCCGCGCTCGGACATCTTGCACAGGCACGCGGCGTCGATGGTCGCTGGCATCTTCGAATTCACCGTTTCGACCGCCGCGAGCACCGCCACCTTGGGACGCTGCACGTCCAGGGTCACCGCCAGGTCGATGGCGTTCTGGCAAATATCGACTTTGTCTTCCAGGCTCGGCGCGATGTTGATCGCCGCATCGGTGATCACGAGCACTTTGTGATAGCCGGGCACGTCCATGAGAAACACATGACTGATGCGCCTGCCGGTGCGAAGTCCCCCCTCGCGCGCCACGACGGCGCCCAGCAACTCATCGGTGTGCAGACTGCCCTTCATCAACAGCTCGGCGCGGCCCTCGCGCACCAGGTCCACTGCGGTGTTGGCCGCTGCGTGGCTATGAGGCACGTCGACGATCTGCGTCGCTCCCAGATCGAGGTCGCCGCGTTCCGCGATCTCCACGATCTTCGCTTTCGGGCCCACCAGGATCGGAGCGATCAGTTTGTCGGCGGCTGCCTGCAAGGGGCCGGCGAGCGCCGAGGCATCGCACGGATGCGCGACCGCTGTCGGAACAGGCTCGAGGCCGCGGCAGCGATCGAGAAGCGCTTCGTACTTGCCAGTGCCGGTGCGTGTCATGGCTTTACGTCCGCTGCGAGCGGAGTGGGTGAACGATGCGTCGCCGGTCCCGTCTCCTTCAGCAAGCCGCGGTGATCACGGCGCTGCGCATCAGAAACGTCCTGCGATCGACGCTGGGTTGCATGTCCGCTCTCCTGACGAGATATACAAAATGCTAGGAGGCGGCTGCGCCACTGCTAATACGTACGGGGGGCGCGCGATGGGCATTTCGATGCGCACGACAGTTCCGTGCCCGCCGTGCTTATTGCCCGTTGTGTGCATCGTGCCAGCATGGAATCCCACCACTGGAGAAGCGTCGTGGTAGATCTCTCACGAGAAGAGCGGCGAGTCCGCGGTACCGCGTACGTATTGTTGATGAGACTCAACAACGAGCGTCTGCCGCGAGCTCTCGAGCTCAAGGCCATCGTCGATCGGGGCGAGCGCTTGTCGGACTACGACAAAGAATATCTCAAGCGCGTGCTGAGCGAGGCGGGCGAGGTCACCCGCGCCGCGAACAAGCTGCCGGAGTATCGGGACCTGGTGAAGAAGATGCGCGAGCTGTACGACGAGATCACGCGCAAGGCGCTCGAGAACGAGCAGAAACCGGAATCGAAGCCCAAGCCGCGGAAGATCTGGCCGGACGAATGATTGCCGGACGGTCGCTTATTGCTGGAGTTGCATATGGCCCTGATCACATTGCGTCAACTGCTGGATCACGCCGCCGAGCACGACTACGGCGTGCCGTCGTTCAATGTGAACAACCTCGAACAGGTGCGCGCCATCATGGAGGCGGCGGATGAAACCGACAGCCCGGCGATCCTGCAGGCCTCGGCGGGCGCGCGTAAATACGCCGGAGCGTCGTTCCTGCGGCATCTGATTCAAGCGGCGGTGGAGGAGTGGCCGCACGTGCCGCTCGTGATGCATCAGGATCATGGCGCGAGCCCCGCGGTGTGCCAGCGCTCGATTCAACTCGGGTTCACCTCCGTCATGATGGATGGCTCGCTGGAAGCTGACATGAAGACGCCGGCTTCCTACGAATACAATGTCGAGACCACGCGGCGCGTGGTGGAGATGGCGCACGCCTGCGGCGTTTCCGTCGAGGGCGAGCTGGGTTGCCTGGGTTCGTTGGAGACGGGCATGGCGGGCGAGGAGGATGGCTCCGGCGCCGAGGGGCATCTGGATCGCTCGCAACTGCTCACCGATCCCGAACAGGCGGTGGACTTCGTGCGCAAGACCCACGTCGATGCGCTGGCCATTGCCATCGGCACTTCGCACGGCGCTTACAAGTTCAGCCGTCCGCCGAGCGGCGACATCCTCGCCATCGATCGCATCGAGGAGATTCATCGCCGCATCCCCGATACTCATCTGGTGATGCACGGCTCCAGCTCGGTGCCGCAGGACTGGCTCGAGATCATCAATATGTACGGCGGCAACATGGGCGAGACCTACGGCGTGCCGGTCGAGGAAATCCGCAGAGGCATCCAGCACGGCGTGCGCAAGGTGAACATCGATACCGACCTGCGCATGGCCGCGACCGGCGCCGTCCGGAAATTCCTGGTGGAGCACCGGCAAGAGTTCGATCCACGCAAGTGGCTGCAAGCTTCGTCGCGCGCCATGAGGAAGATCTGCAAGGAGCGCTTCGAAGCGTTCGGCAGCGCCGGGCATGGATCGAGCATCGTGCCGGTCTCGCTGGAGCGGATGACCAGGTTCTACGAGACCGCAGAGCTCGAACGCATCGCCGCCTGACGTTTCAGGCTCCGAGCACCTCATCGACCAGCGCCTGCGCTTCCCATTGCACTCGCTGCAAATGTTCCGGGCCCAGGAAACTCTCGGCGTAGATCTTGTAAACGTCTTCGGTGCCTGAGGGGCGCGCGGCGAACCAAGCGTTCTTCGTCATCACCTTGATGCCGCCGAGCGGGTTGTCGTCGCCCGGCGCGTTGGTGAGGATGCGCTCGATCTTCTCGCCGGCGAAGGTGGCCCGGTGAACCTGCTGCGGCTTGACCTTGCCCAGTCGCGCCTTCTGTTCACGCGTGGCAGGCGCGTCGGTTCGTGCGTAGTACGGCGTGCCATGCTGCTGCGTCAGCTCCTCATACAACTTGCCCGGGTCCTTGCCCGTCACGGCGCGGATCTCCGCCGCGAGCAGGCCCAGCAACATGCCATCCTTGTCCGTGGTCCAGACGCTGCCGTCACGTCGCAGGAACGACGCTCCGGCGCTTTCCTCGCCGGCGAATCCCAGTTTGCCGGCATGCAATCCAGCGACGAACCATTTGAAACCCACCGGCACTTCCATCAGCGTGCGCCCGCGCGCCGCGACCACGCGATCGATGAGACTCGAGCTCACCATTGTCTTGCCGACCGCCGGCGCTGCGGACCACTGCGCTCGATGCGTGAACAGATAATCGATGGCGACGGCCAGATAGTGGTTGGGGTTCATCAAGCCCACGGACGGCGTGACGATGCCGTGTCGGTCGTGGTCCGCGTCATTGCCGAACGCGACGTCGTAGTCCTGTCGCATGGCGATGAGATTGGCCATGGCGTGCGGGGACGAGCAGTCCATGCGAATCCGGCCGTCCCAGTCGAGCGGCATGAAGCGGAAGGTCGCATCGACCTCGCGATTCACCACTTCGATGTTCAGCCCGTAGCGCTCGACCACTGGATCCCAGTAGTCGACGCCGGCGCCGCCCAGTGGATCGATGCCGATGCGAATCCCGGCCGCGCGAATCGCGTCCATGTCGAGGACATTGGCCAGATCGGCCACATAAGCGCTGACGTAGTCGTGCAGATGGGTCGTCGACAATTTGCGGGCTTGCTCGGCGGTGATCCGGCCGATCTCGTCGGTCGCGCACGGCAGGAACTCGTTGGCCGTCGCTTCGATGGCGTGCGAGAGGGCGGTTTCCGACGGTCCGCCATGCGGCGGGTTGTATTTGATGCCGCCATCCTCGGGCGGATTGTGTGAGGGCGTGATGACGATGCCATCTGCCAGGCCAGTGGTTCGTCCCCGGTTGTAAGTCAAAATGGCATGCGACACCGCGGGAGTCGGCGTGTAACCGTTGTTGGGCGCGATCATGATGTCGACGTGGTTGTTCGCGAGCACCTCGAGCACCGAGCCGAAGGCGGGTACCGACAGGGCATGTGTATCCATGCCGAGGAACAACGGGCCATTGACGCCATGACGCTTACGATGCACACAGATCGAATAGGCGATGGCGAGGATGTGTGCTTCGTTGAAGGAGCGCTTCAACGAGGAGCCTCGATGGCCGGAGGTGCCGAACGCGACCCGCTGAGCGGGATCGTCGGTGTCGGGACGCGCGTCGAAGTAAGCCGTGATCAGCTCGGGAATGTTTGCCAGCATCGTGGCGGTCGGTCGCGTTCCCGCTAATGGATGAATGGCCATATCGATCCCGTCTGAAGAGTGGGGGTCAGTGGGTGGCGATGTGCTCGAGCACCACGACGCTGCGGGCAGCAGCATCGTAGCGGTCAGAGGAGATTATTTCCTGTTGGCCGGGCGGCGCAATATCGTTGGGCGCAGCGAGCGCGGTGTTCACCGCGCATCGCCACTCGCCCCGCGGCAGCACGGGCAACCGAAACGTGCGCCGCTCCCATCCCATGTTCAAAATGACGTGCAGCGTCGGCTCCTCAGGATCGACCCCGGCCAGCGTGAACGCGAGTTGCCGGGCATTGGGATCGAACCAAGGCGGCTCATCCAGCCGCTCGCCGTGCCACACGATGTCAGGCAACACGGCGCCTTGCGCCGGACGGCCCCTGAGAAATGTCTTACGACGCAGGCTTCGATGTCGGCGACGCAAGGCGATCAACTCGCGGGTGAAGCGCAGCATCGAATATTCGGACTCGACCCGACGCCAGTCGAACCACGAGATCTCGTTATCCTGACAATAAGCATTGTTATTGCCGCGTTGGGTGTGCAGCACCTCGTCGCCGGCGAGAATCATGGGCGTGCCCTGGCTCAGCAACAGGATAGCCATCAGGTTGCGCGCCTGCCGGCTGCGCAGCGCGAGTATCTCCGGATCGTCGGTCGGACCTTCGTAGCCGCAATTCCAGGACAGGTTTTGGTTGCAGCCGTCGCGATTGCCATCGCCATTGGCTTCGTTGTGCTTGTCGTTGTAGCTCACCAGGTCGCGCAAGGTGAAGCCGTCAT
Source organism: Steroidobacter sp. (assembly GCF_036402275.1). Classification (NCBI taxonomy): domain Bacteria; kingdom Pseudomonadati; phylum Pseudomonadota; class Gammaproteobacteria; order Steroidobacterales; family Steroidobacteraceae; genus Steroidobacter; species Steroidobacter sp. The sequence goes on from NZ_DASWTF010000040.1 coordinate 145,530, forward strand.
GGCAGGTGATGAAGTTCACGCTGTGTAACGGCGAGCGGCGGCCGTACATGTCGGGCGAGCCGCACAGGCGAGTGGCGACTTCGCCCACCATGCCAGGCTCGCCGCGCACGAACGAGCGCATCACATCCCGATACCGCCCGTTCCATTCCGCCCAGCGCATGCCGGGGAACGCGCCCACTTGATACAAGCCGACCGCATCCCAGGCTTCGGCGATCACCGGTTTGCGGGTGAGGGAGGGCGACAATTCGATCGCCCACGTCAGCGGCGGATCTGCCAGCGGTGCGCCGTCGGGGCCGCGAGCGAATACACTAGCCAGGTCGAAGCGAAAGCCGTCCACGCCGAGTTGTTCGGTCCAGTATTCCAGACAATGCAAGATGAAATTGGCGACCAACGGGTGATTGCAGTTGAGCGTGTTGCCGCAGCCGGTGTAATCGCGATGCCGGCGCGGGTCGTTGGCCTCGTGCTGGTAGAAAACATCGTTGGCGAGCGCCTTGAAGTTGATGGTCGGGCCGTCGGCGCCCGCTTCGGCCGTGTGATTGAACACCACATCGAGCAGCACCCCGATGCCAGCGGCGTGCAGCGCTTCGACACAGGCGAGAAATTCATGTGACGCATGCGCTGAGCTCACGCAATACCCGGGATGCGGCGCATAGAAACCATAGGTGTTGTAGCCCCAGTAGTTGCGCAGGCCGCGTGCAAACGTTTCGTCCGGCACGCTGTCCTCGTCGAAGGCCATGACGGGAAGGAACTCGACGTGTGTGACGCCGAGTTGTTTCAGGTACGGAATCTTCTCGGTAACGGCCTCGAAGGTTCCCGGATGGCGCACGCCAGCCGACGCATGTCGAGTGAAGCCGCCGACATGCATTTCGTAGATGACGTTGTCCGCGATATCGCGTGGCGCGAGCGGAGTCGTCGGTTCATCGATACGATCGCATACGATGGCGCGGAAACTGTTGCCGACGGTGGGGCTCGCAATCGCAGCCCGGCGATCCCACAGTGCATCGCTCGTGGCGCGGGCCCAGGGATCGAGCAATTCGGGCGCCTGATCGAGACCGCGATCCGCCGTGGCAATTCGCCAGGTGTAGTGAGTGCCCACGGGCAGCTCATCGATATACACGTGCCAGAAGGAGAACGTGCGATGGGCTTCGGGTGTGAGATGAACGACCTGGAAGGGCTCGGCGCTGTCCGCTCGTGCGTACAGCCTCAGTTCCGCTTCGGTCGCATCGCGCGCGAAGATGGAGAAGTTCACGCCGGCTCCGTCATGGGTCGCTCCGGGCGGTGCGTGCGTGCCGGCTTGAATCGAGTAGTCGTGTCCCGTGCCGGTAAGGATTTCAGCAGTGGTCGATATCGCGCTGCTCATGATTGCTCCGCGCGCATCTGTCGATAGCGGCGGATCAAGGCGTTGGTGGAACTGTCGTGGCTCAGCCTGGCGGACAGCGGTGCGGTCAACTCCGGCACGATGCGCCCTGCAAGCACCTTGCCGAGCTCGACGCCCCATTGGTCGAACGGGTTGACGTTCCAGATCGCTCCCTGCGTGAACACCATGTGCTCATACAGCGCGATGAGCTTGCCAAGCGCCGCGGGCGTCAACCGCTCCAGCATCAACAGATTGGAGGGGCGGTTGCCCGCGAACGTCCGGTGCGGCACCAGCCGTTCCTCGCAGCCTTCGTTGCGCAACTCCTCCGGTGTTTTGCCGAACGCCAGCGCTTCGCCCTGCGCGAGCACATTGGCGATCAACAGATCGTGATGATCGCCGAGTGCGTGCAACGGACGGGCGAACGCGATGAAGTCACACGGGATGAGCTGCGTCCCCTGATGCAGCAGCTGATAGAAGGAATGCTGACCGTTGGTGCCCGGCTCGCCCCAGTAGATCGGACTGGTCGGCACGCCGACGGCGTCGCCGTTGAGCGTGACCTGCTTGCCGTTGCTCTCCATGATGAGCTGTTGCAGGTACGCGGGGAAGCGTTTGAGGTACTGCTCGTAAGGCAGCACCGCGACGGCCCGTGCATCGAAGAAGTCCGCGTACCAGATGCCGAGCAGGCCCATCAGCACCGGCAAATTACGCTCGAACGGCGCGGTCCGGAAATGCTCGTCCATTTCGTGCGAGCCCGCGAGCAGCGCGCGGAAGTGCTCGGGGCCGACAGCGAGCAGCGTCGAGAGGCCGATCGCCGACTGCATCGAGTAGCGTCCGCCCACCCAGTCCCAGAAGCCGAACATGTTGTCCACGTCGATGCCGAATCTGGCCACTTCGTCGGCGTTGGTGGAGACGGCGACGAAGTGCCGCGCCACCGATCGTTCGTCGCCGCCATAGGCGGCCAGCGACCAGGCCCGGGCCGTTCTCGCGTTGGTCATCGTCTCGAGCGTCGTGAACGTCTTCGAGGCCACGATGAACAATGTCTCGCGCGCATCGAGCGCGTCGAGCGCTTCGGCGATGTCGCTGCCATCCACGTTGGATACGAAGTGGAAGGTCAGGCTGCGATCGCTGTAGTGTTGCAGCGCCTGGTACGCCATGGCGGGGCCGAGGTCCGAGCCGCCGATCCCGATGTTCACGATGTTTCGTATGCGTTTACCGCCATGACCGTGCCACTCGCCACTGCGGACGCGCTGCGCGAACGTCGTCATGCGATCGAGCACGGCATGCACCTTCGGCACGACGTTCTGACCGTCAACGTCGATCGACGCGCCGAGTGGCGCACGCAGCGCCACGTGCAGGACCGCACGCTGCTCGGTCTCGTTGATCTTGTCGCCCCGGAACATGGCCTCGATGCGGCCGCCGAGGTTGCACTCGTTCGCGAGCTTTATCAGCAGCGCGAGTGTCTCATCGGTGATCCGGTTCTTCGAGTAGTCGAGGTAGATGCCCATGGCTTCGAGCGTCAGTCGCTCGCCGCGCTCGGGATCGTTGGCAAACAGAGTACGCAGGTGTTCGTGGCGAATCGCCTCGAAATGCGTCGATAAAGCTTTCCATGCAGGCCGCCCGGTGAGTGGCGCCTGCGTGTCACCGGCACGTCGACGGTTAGTGGCGCTCACGTGATGCCTCGCTCACCTGGACTGGCACGGCCCGCGTGTCCCAGATTTGCTCGCAGTATTCTTGAATCGAGCGGTCCGCCGAGAATTTTCCTGCGCGCGCGACGTTGAGGATCGACATGCGTGTCCAGCGCGCCGTGTCGCGGAACGCACGATCCACTTCGGCCTGCACGTCCACATAGGGACGATAGTCCGCCAGCAGCAGATAGGTGTCGTGGTTGAGCAGGTGATCCAGGAGCGGCGCGAACAAATGCGGGTCGCCGTTGGAGAAGGTGCCGTCGGCCAGCATGTCCAGCACCCCGCGGAGCTCCCCGTCGTTTTCGTAGTAGTCACGAGGACGATAGCCGCGGCCTTTCAGGTCCTGCACTTGTTCCGCCGCCAGGCCGAACAGGAAGAAGTTCTCCGCACCCACTTCCTCACGGATCTCGACGTTCGCGCCATCGAGGGTGCCGACCGTCAGCGCACCGTTCAATGTGAACTTCATGTTGCCAGTGCCGGAGGCTTCCTTGCCGGCGGTCGAAATCTGTTCCGACAGATTGGCGGCGGGGTAGATCGCGTGCGCATTCTTGACATTGAAGTCCGGGAAGAACACCACCTGCAGCTTGTCACGCGTCGCCGGATCGTTGTTGACGACGTCGGCGATGCCGTTGATGAGCCGGATGATGAGCTTGGCCATGTGATAGCCCGGCGCGGCCTTGCCGCCGAAGATGAAGCAGCGCGGGGCGATGTCCAGCTGCGGGTTCGCGAGCAGGCGCCGATACAGCGTGACGATGTGCAGCGCGTTCAGGTGCTGACGCTTGTACTCGTGGATCCGTTTGACCTGAATGTCGAACAGCGCCTGCGGGTTCGGGCGGATGCCGGTGCGCTCGTGGACGAGCCGCGCCAGCCGCTCCTTGTTCTGCAGTTTGATGCGGTTCCATTCGTTGTGGAACGTGAGGTCGTCCGCCCGCATCTCGAGCGTTCTGAGCTGCGACAGATCGGTGGCCCAGGAGGGACCGACCGCATCGTCCAGCAACTGCGCGAGCGATGGATTGCTGAGCACCATGAACCGTCGGGGTGTCACACCGTTGGTCACGTTGTGGAAACGTTCTGGCCAGAGCTCGGCGAAATCCCGCAGCACCGTTTCGCGCAACAGTCTCGAGTGCAGGGCCGCGACGCCGTTGACAGCATGACAGCCGACGGTGGCGAGATTGGCCATGCGCACACGTTTATCCCCGGACTCGTCTATCAACGACAGGCGCGCCAGGCGGGCGTCGTCGTCCGGATAGCGCTGCCGGACTTCGCGCATGAAGCGGTCGTTGATCTCATAAATGATTTCGAGCGGACGCGGCAGCAGGTTGCGGAACAGGGGCAGGCCCCACGTTTCCAGCGCTTCGGGCAGCAGTGTGTGATTCGTGTAGGCAAGCGCGCGCCGTGTGATCTCCCACGCCTGATCCCATGGCAACAGCCGCTCATCCACCAGCAGGCGCATGAGCTCGGCGACCGCGATGGCCGGATGCGTGTCGTTCAACTGTACCGCGAACAGGTCCGCGAAGCGGTCGATGGGCAGGCCCTTGAAATCCAGCAGTCGGAGCATGTCCTGCAGCGAGCAGGAGACGAAGAAGTACTGCTGCGCCAGTCGCAGCCGCTTGCCGATCTCCGGCTCGTCGTTCGGATACAGCACCTTGCTGAGCGTTTCCGAAATGGTTTTTTCTTGCACGGCTCCGTAGTAGTCGCCGGTGTTGAAGTCCGCGAAGTCGAAGGATTCGACGGCTTCGCTCTTCCATAAGCGCAAAGTGTTACAGGTATTCACGCGGTAGCCGAGCACGGGTATATCGCAAGCGACGCCTTTGACTTCGCGGTTGGGTTGCCAGCGCACGCGGTAGCGGCCGCTGTCGTCGTGGAAGCTTTCGGTGTGACCGCCGAACTTCACGTGGTAGCTGATCTCCGGGCGGATCAGCTCCCAGGGATTGCCCTTGTGCAACCATTCATCGGTGATCTCCACCTGCCAGCCGTCGCGCAGTCGCTGATCGAAGATGCCGAATTCGTAGCGGATGCCGTAGCCGATAGCGGGAATCTGCAGGGTCGCGAGCGAATCGAGAAAACAAGCCGCCAGCCTGCCCAGCCCGCCGTTGCCGAGCCCGGGCTCTTCCTCCACGGCTTCCAGCACGTCCAGATTCTGGCCGAGCGATCGCATGGCCTCGCGCGCGGCCGGCTCGATGCCGAGATTGATCAGGTTGTTGCCCAGTTGCGGGCCGATCAGGAATTCGGCGGAGAGATAGCAGGCCACCTTTACGTCGTCGCGTAAGTACGTCGCTCCGGTCGCGAGCCAGCGTGCGAGCAGACGATCGCGGATGCTATACGCGAGCGCCATGTACCAATCGTTCTGTGACGCGGTTTCCGGCGTGCGCGCCACCAGATAGGCAAGGTTGTCCAGGACAGCGGCGCTCAATTCGTTGGGCGCGAGCCCGGTGCGGATCGCGCCGTGTGCCGGCGCTCGACGCGTGACTGGATGTGTCGTAGCCATGAGTTCGTTGCTCCTGAAGATTCCTTGCGCCGAGGTTAGTTGTCGATCGCGTCGTTCCAACGCTCGATGGCGGGAACGCCGTGGTAGTCACTGAGAACACAGAGCGTGGCGGTATCCAGTCGAAAGCGGCTGCCCTCCGGCACGGGCAGCCCGATCCAGCGGGCGCCGAGCACTCGCAGGAGGTGCCCGTGAGCGAACACCGCGACGTTGCCGGGAATCGCACGGACTTTGGCGATCACACGATCGACGCGCTGCCCGACCTGCTCGGGACTCTCGCCGCCGGGACAGCCATCGCGAAACAGCAGCCAGTCAGGCGCGAGCGCGCGAATTTCCTGTGGCGTCTTGCCTTCGTACGAGCCGTAATCCCACTCGTACAGGTTTTCGTCCGGGCTCGCGTAACTGAAGCCTGCGAGCGCGCAGGTTTCCCTCGCGCGCCCGAGTGGGCTCACCAGCACGAGCTCGAAGCGCTGGCGTTGCAGGATCGGCGCCAGCCGTTCGGCGGTCTCGCGGCCCCGCTCGGTGAGCGGAATATCGGTGCGGCCGGTGTGCCGGCCGTTCGCGCTCCATTCCGTCTCGCCATGGCGGACCAGATAAACCCGCTGCTTGTGGTGCATGCCCGGCATATCAATAGGGCCATACCCAATCGGTGATCTCGGCGCGATCGGTTCCCTCGCGGTGCGCGTAGTTGAGATGGTCGATGATGGCGTTCTGCATCTCATCCTTCAGATGCGCCGCGCGCCCGAGCAGACCCGGCACGCGATCGATGACATCCATCACCAGATGGAAGCGATCGATCTGGTTCAAGATCGCAAGCTCCAGTGGCGTGTTGATGTTGCCGCGCTCGCGGTAGCCGTGCACGTACAGGTTCTGGTGCTGGTGGAATGCGAGCTTGTGGATCAACCACGGGTAGCCGTGGAAATTGAAGATCACTGGCTTGTCGACCGTGAACAGGCTGTCGAAATCGCAGGCCGTCAAACCGTGCGGATGGTCCTCCGCGCGCTGCATCTTGAACAGATCGACCACGTTGACGAAGCGAACCTTCAAGTCGGGCAGGCGTTCGCGCAGGATGGCCGTGGCCGCCAGCGCTTCGAGCGTCGCCACGTCGCCGCACGAGGCCATCACGACGTCGGGTTCGACGCCGGCATCGCTACTGGCGCGCCGCCAGATGCCGATGCCTTTTTCACAATGGATGATCGCCTCGTCGATGGTGGTGAACTGCATGTGTTTCTGCTTGTCGGCGACGATCACGTTGATGCAATCGGTCGAGCGCAGACAGCGATCGGCGACCGCGAGCAGGGTGTTGGCGTCGGGCGGCAGATAGACGCGCGTCACCGACGGGCTCTTGTTGGTCACCAGGTCGATGAAGCCTGGATCCTGATGCGAGAAGCCGTTGTGATCCTGACGCCAGACGGTGGAGGACAACAGGATATTTTGCGAGGCCACCGCCGCGCGCCACGGCACGTGGTTCTTGCAGATGTCCAGCCACTTCGCGTGCTGATTGAACATCGAGTCGATCACGTGCGCGAACGCCTCGTACGTGTGGAAGAACCCGTGTCGGCCGGTGAGCAGATAACCTTCGAGCCAGCCGATCAGCGTGTGCTCCGACAGCAGCTCCATGACGCGTCCGTCGCGCGCCAGCTCGCCGCCGTCGGCGTCCTCCGGCAGCAGATCCGCCATCCAGGTTTTCTTGGTGACTTCGTACAAGGCCTGCAGACGATTGGAAGCCGTCTCGTCCGGACCGAACACGCGGAAGCTCGTCATGTTCTGACGCATGATGTCGCGCAGGAACGCGCCGAGCGGCTTGGTGTTCTCGTGACGGATCGCGCCGCCGCTGGGCACGTCCACCGCGTAGTCGCGAAAATCAGGCAGCTTCAGATCTTTACGTAACAAACCGCCATTGGCGTGCGGATTGGCGCTCATTCGACGCGCGCCGGTCGGCGCGAGCTCGCGCAGGTCGGGGATCAATCTACCCTCAGCATCGAACAACTCCTCGGGTCGATAGCTCTTCAGCCAGCTTTCCAGCAAGGCGAGGCTGTCCGGATTGTCGCGCACGTCGGCGAACGGCACCTGATGCGAGCGCCACGAGCCCTCGGCCTTGTGGCCTTTGATCTCTTTCGGTCCGGTCCAGCCCTTGGGCGAGCGCAGGACGATCATGGGCCAGCGCGGCCGTTCCGCTTTGTTGCTGGCGCGGGCGGCGCGCTGCGTGGCGCGGATGCGGCCGATTGTTTCATCGAGCGTCGAAGCCATCTTCTGATGCATGGTGTTCGGATCGTCGCCCTCGACGAAGTAAGGCGTGTAACCGTAGCCCACGAACAGCGATTCGAGCTCGTCGTGACTGATGCGCGAGAGCACCGTGGGGTTGGCGATCTTGTAGCCGTTCAAATTCAGGATCGGCAGCACGGCGCCGTCGCAAAGCGGATTGATGAACTTATTGGAGTGCCATGCGGTCGCGAGCGGACCGGTTTCCGCCTCGCCGTCTCCGACCACGCAGGCCACGATCAGATCGGGGTTGTCCAGCACGGCGCCGTAGGCGTGCGACAGCGAGTAACCCAGCTCGCCGCCTTCGTGAATGGAGCCCGGACTTTCCGGCGTCACGTGACTGCCGATGTGACCTGGAAAGGAAAACTGCTTGAAGAATTTCCGCATGCCTTCCAGATCCTGACTCTTGTCGGGATACACCTCGGAGTAGGTGCCTTCCAGATAAGCAGGCCCGAGCACGCCCGGCGCGCCGTGGCCCGGTCCCGCCATGAATACCATGTCGAGATCGTCGCGCTTGATGATCCGGTTCAAGTGCGCCCAGAGGAACGACAACGCCGGGCTCGCGCCCCAGTGGCCGAGCAGGCGATGCTTGACGTGCTCGACGCCGAGCGGCTCTTTCAGCAGCGGGTTGTCGCGCAAATAGATCATGCCCACCGACAGATAGTTGCAAGCGCGCCACCAGGCGTCGATGCGTTGCAGCTCCTCGTCGGTCAGGCGGGTCGCTTTGGATCCGGTGCGGGGCTTGGAGGGCGCGGTGACTGCGGCTGACATGCAAATCTCCTGACGATGGCGGCGCGGCGGCGAGGCTCGCGCTCGCTTGGGGGGAGCTCAAACTCTAAAATCTTTTGTTCGGACTACGATGCGCAGAAGGGGCAGCGGGCTTGCTCCCGATTGCATCAGGGCCCCCGGATCTAACGAAGTAAGCGCGTGAGAATGTCTCGTTCGTTGTCGTGTCCCGCGGCGCCGAGCAGCTCGATCACGGCGGGCGCGAACTGTTCGGCGATCGGGTGTGCGATGCCCAGGCTGGCCAGCGACGCCTCGTAATCCCCGATATCGTCCAGCGGCCGCGTCACGACGCCTCGCGCCTTCACCTGATCGATGATGTGGTACGCATCGGGAATGGCTTGCGCGAATTCGTCGAACTCGGGTTTGGGCAGCCGTTCGCGCGCATATAAAAGAAGTGCGCCGAGCGCTCCTCGAACCTGCGGCTCCTGCAATCCGAAGCGCTGCTGCAGCTCCTCGATCATGCCCTGACGCGCTTGCTGAGCGAATGTGTAGTCGTTGCTTGCGCAAACGACGAATGCACAACTCACCAGCGCGGTGCATGCGCGGCGCCATCGGAGTTGCAGCGTCGTGTACACGAGTCACCTCGGCGAGCGATGGCGGACTCGCGATCATTTTCGCGACGACCGCCCAGGTGCAATAGCGGCGTAGGGCAGAGGTCGTGCGATTATGGTCTCGCCTGCATTTGCCCTCGCTGCGTATGTTTCCGGCGCAGCGCGCGGCCCAGAGTCGCTCATCGACATTGGTATGGGGCGGAAGCCCATGAGCACTCGTGCCTGGCCGCGGCCTTTCCTTCTCGCGCTGCTGCCGATGTTGGTCCTCGCAGCCTGCGGATCCGATCAGAAGCAGCCAGTCAAAACCCAAGCTGCGCCCAACACGGATGCAACATCGACGTCCAGGCCCGCGACGCCGCCGCCGCCCGCTGTGACACAAGCCTCATGGGCTCCCGATGCGCTCGAAGAGCTGCTCGCGCCCATCGCGCTCTATCCAGATCAGTTGCTCACGCAGATCCTGGCGGCGTCGATCAACGCCCAGGAGGTGCTCGATGGCGGTAACTGGTTGTTGGATCATCAACAGCTGCAGGGCGAGGCGCTCGACGCGGCTGCCAGGCAGGCCGGTTTCGGCGCAGCGATGCGCTCGCTGCTGCAGTTTCCGACCGTGGTGGACATGCTGTGTCAGCAGATCGACTGGACTCGTCAGCTGGGTTCGGCTTTCAGCTCCGATCAGAAGAGCGTGCTGGATGCCGTACAGAGGCTGAGACTACAGGCGGCGCAGGTGGGCAATCTGCAATCCACGCCGGAACAGACCGTCGAAACCAAGACTGAAACGAACCACACCATCATCGAGGTGAAACCGGCGAATCCGCAGGTCGTGTACGTGCCGCAGTACAATCCTCAGGTTGTCTATACAACGCCGCCGCCTGCGCCGGCGCCCGCCACCACGGCCAGTGACGATGACACAGTCAGTACCGAGACTGCCGTGGCGGCTGGCCTGATTGGATTCGGGGTGGGCGCGTTGATCGGCCATGCACTGGACGATGACGACGACTATTGCTGCTACCCGAACTGGGGACACAGCACTGTCATCGTCGGTGCACGGCCGTTCTATCCGCCAGCCTATGCCTACCGGCCTGCTTATGGCGCGGGATTCCGCCCGGCGTATCGCTATGCTCCGCCGGCGGGCTATCGCTACAACTCCGCGAATTATCAAGGCGACCGTTATGGCAGAGCGACCAATATCAACGTCGACAACACGAACTACTTCAATCGCTTCGAAAACAATCAGAACCTGCGCGCGGGCACGGCCGAGAGTCCGTTGAGCACGGCGACGGGAGAGCGCCGGGCGCAACGGATGGAGGGCGGTCGCGAGGAGAGTTGGAAGGGACAGTCGAGTTATCGCGGAGCGCGAGACGACGCCACGACGCAACGACTGAATCAGGCGGCCGGCGTGCGCGGCGCGTCGGACCGGGCTTACGCACAGTCTTCTGGTGCGCTCCGGGATACATCCACCGAGCGAGTTTCATCGACTTCATATTCCCCGGGCGAACGTGCACGTGGAAGCTCGCAATCGGCCAGTCGACCGGATCGCAGCCCGAACGTGGATCGTGGCTATGGCGATCAGGAGTCGCTGCAATCGCGACAACAGGACATCCCGCGCTCCGCACCCGATATTCAGCGCGCGGCTCCAGAAATGCAGCGCTCCATGCCTGAAACGCGAACGGTGGCTGACATTCAGCGACCGGAGCCGAGCACGCAGCGAGCGGACACCGCGGCGCGTGCCCAGGAACGTTCGGGGGACAGCGCTTTCTCTGGCGCTCGTGACAGCGGCTCCTTCGAGCGATCCGCCAGTGCTCGCGGGCGCGCCAGTGGCGGCCGAGCCGGCGGCGGCCGCCGACGTTGAGGATCGTCATGAGCATCACTCCTAAAGCGGCAGTACTCCCGGTCACGATGATGCTCGCGTGCGCCTGCTCGAAGCCCGAGCAGCCCCCCGCTGCCGAAAACAGATATTTCTCTACACCCGAGCAGGCAGTGTCGGCGCTAGTGAGTGCGTTGGAGGCCAACGAGATCGATCGAGTCGAACGATTGCTCGGCATGCAGGGCCTGCTGTCCTCGGGTGATGAGATCGCCGACGGCGCGGCGCGCGAACGTTTCCTGAGTCGCTATCGCGAAAGGAACGAGCTGGTCGCGGGCGGCCCCGACGATCTGGTGTTGCAAGTGGGCGAGGATCCCTGGCCCTTGCCGATCCCCCTGATTCGTCGTGATGGAACCTGGAGCTTCGACGGTCCAGCGGGCGCGGAGGAACTGATACTGCGCCGGATCGGACGCAACGAACTGCGGGCGATCCAGGTCATGCGCGGTTATGTCGAAGCCCAGCGGGAATACGCGTCGGCCAGCCATGATGGGCTCCAGGCGGGAATTTACGCGCAGCGTGTGAACAGCACGCCGGGCAAGCACGATGGGCTGTACTGGCCCGACACCACGGGCGAACCACGCAGTCCTCTTGGGCCGCTCATTGCCGCCGCCGCAGCGGAGGGCTACGCAGGCACGAATCCTGGTGGCACTTATCACGGCTATCACTACCGCATGTTGTTTGCGCAAGGATCGTCGGCGCCGGGCGGCGCGCGCGACTATCTCGCAGGAGGCAAGCTCGTCGACGGTTTCGCTCTGCTGGCCTATCCCGAAAAGTACGGTGTCAGCGGCATCATGACTCTAATGATCAATCACGACGGGGTCGTCTGGCAGAGCGATCTCGGCGAGCAGACGACGCAACTTGCCGAAGGCATGCGAGCCTTCGATCCCGATGACGGCTGGGTTCCTGTGCCCCGAGAGGGATAGCATCACACCGCCTCGATGGCGCGGCTGACGGCGTCGAGCAGGGCGTCACGGGCAAACGGTTTGGTGAGATATGCGATGGCGCGAACGTCGCTCGCGGCGCGTCGATGCAATGGATCGTCATAAGCCGTGATCACGACGATCGGGCTCTTCGCACCGAGCTGGCACATCAGCTCGAACCCCGTCATGTCGGGCAGATGCACGTCGAGCACGAAACAATCGGCGATGTGTCCCTGAGCGGCGAGCACTTCCTGTCCGCAGCGGAAGCTGCGCGTACGAAACCCCGCCGCGCGTAACTGGCGCAGGATGGCCATGTTCAAGCTCGAATCGTCCTCGATGACAGCCACCAGGCCGCGATGTTCCTTTGGAGACTCGGATCCGCGTGGCACGGGCAGCCACCTCGGCATTGCGTCGGTCTGCAATGAGAGACGAAAAGCGCCTCGATGGGCAATCAGTAGTGCGGACGTTGCTTTTGCAACTGATGAACAAATGTTAAGCCGTGCGCACTGGCAGCGTGAACAGGAACGTGGCTCCGCCGACTTCCGAGCTCTCCGCCCAGATGGCGCCGCCATGCATGGTCACGATCGAACGCGCCACCGACAAACCGAGTCCCATGCCGTCCGGTTTGGTCGTGAAGAACGATTCGAACAGCTTGTCGGCCCGGCCGGCGCCCAGACCGCGCCCGTTGTCCGCGACCGCCACCTGGACATGTTCGGGATCGCAGCGTTCGGTACGTATTTCCAGCCACCGTGCCGCCGCCGGCGTGTCATCCATCGCATCCATCGCATTGATGATGAGATTCAGCAGCACCTGTTGCAAATGGACCGGGTCCGCCGGCACCTTCGGGAGCGCTGGATCGAGCGCGGTGTGGATCACTACGTTGCGACGTAGGGCATCGGGCAGGATCAGCGTGAGCACACTCGAAGCGAGCGCGTTCACGTCGACATGCTCGAACTGCAGCTCGCGCTTGCGCAAGAGCATCCTCAGCTTGCGCACGATCCCGTGCGCCCTCAGGTCGTCCTTTCTCACATCCTCGAGGATCTCGACCACCGTGCTCAGATCCGGCGTCGGCTTTCTCAGTAGCGTCTCGGCGGTCTCCACGTTGCTCAGAATGGCGCTCAGCGGCTGCGTCACCTCATGCACGATCGATGCGGATATCTCACCCGTGAGGGCCAGCCTCGCCGCGTGCGTGATTTCTGCATACTGGCGCTGTGAGTCGGCGCGGGCGCGACGGTGACGCCGGTGCTCGACGATCAACATGACCAGAAAAATGGCTTGCACCAGGATCAGGACGCCGAGCGCATAGTGCAGATGATTCGCAGGTGAGAACGGTTCGCCGGCCGTGCCTGCGATCGCGGTCGACAGGCAGAGATCCGCTGTAACAGCGAGCATCGCTAGAAACATTCGGCCAATCCAGCCAGCCATACCGCGCAGCCGCACGTCACGCATACCTCTGACCGGCATGGTGCTCCATCCGGAGCGTCCCGCATATACACCCAAGTGCCAATTGAGCCGGTCCGCCGGGCCAAACGATCCTTCGCGTGTCGCGGGTTTGTCGGGGAGGACGGGTCATGGAAACGAACACTCAGTGGCCGCGCAACGCGACCGTGTATGCGATCGATGACGACGACAGTTTCCGGCACAGCATTCTGCGAATGCTGACTGTCGCGGGCCTGCAGAGCGCAGGCTACGCCAGCGCCGGCGACTTCCTGATCCATCGTTTGAAAGACGAGCGGCACGCCGTCCCGGCATGCATCCTGCTGGACATCGCGATGCCCGGGCCGAGCGGCATCGAATTGATGAAAGCGCTGGCGTCGCAAGAGTCCGCGCCGCCCATCGTGTTCGTCACCGGGCGCGACGATATCTACACCAGCGTCGATGTGATGAAGTGCGGCGCGGTCGACTATCTGCTGAAACCGGTGAACTCGCAGCGCTTGCTGCTCTCCATCGCTCGCGCGCTGAGAATCGATATGGAGCGGCATGCGGTTCGCAGCGAACGTGACGAGTTGATGCGCAGAATGAAGCTGCTGACTCACGAGGAGCGACTGGTCTTCCAGGGCGTGGTCAAGCATCGGCTCAACAAGCAGATGGCCGTGCAGTTGAACGTCTGCGAGCGCACGGTCAAGACCCTGCGTTCGCGAATGATGGATAAACTGCAGTTGAACACGGTGCCGGAACTGGTGCGCGCCGAGACTTTGATCGAAATGTCGCAGCCAGAGATCAAGCCCTCGCCGCTGTGCCCGAGGATCCACTCCGCGATCCCGGCGGTGTAGCCCGTTTCGATGCAGCGATCCAAAACATCGCGCTTTCTGCGCGCTCCAAGCGATGCGCAGAAAGCGCTGAGGTCAATGCGCATTCCATAGGGAGGCTGGTAGCGCCTCCGACCTCCAATTGGGGGACGGCCTCATGGAACAGCGCGGGAATGTTTCAAACAATAGGTGCGCGGGGAACCATGACGGTCCGCGGACGAACCCGGGTGAGAGACATCGTTCGCTCGGCGAGCGCGCCTGCTTGATATATTTGTTCCGGCAGAGTAAACATTCGTTGCGGCAAAGCAGGGGCGTCGAGAGCAACGTGGGGCAGGGGGTTTGTCTGTACAGCGCGATGACAGCGGATGTCCAATCTATCCCCAGAAAAAGCACAGCGTGTTCGCACCAAACGTCCTAAGTCCCGCGCCACCATCGACAGGGACTCCGCCCGGGCATTGGCCAGGGCCGCCAGGCTCGCGGCCGTTGGAGAAATCACGGCCTCGATCACGCATGAGGTGAATCAGCCGCTCGCCGCGATCCTCAACAATGCGCCATGCGTCGTCGCGATTCATGCGTACTATGTGACGAGCATGCCGCGAACGACGCCATACGCAGTCGGGCCCGTGCGATGTGCCCTGGCACGGCTGGCTTCGTTGCGCCAGGACCCTGGAGCGCAACGCGAGCTATGGTCGGATCTTCCGCAGTTTCTCGATCGCCTTGATCTGCGCGACGGCGCGGGCGAGCTCGGCTTGGGCTTCGGCGAGTTCGATCTGGCTGCCGCGGTCCCGGAGGGCTTCTTCGGCGCGCTGCTTGGCTTGCAGGGCGGCGGCTTCGTCGATGTCCTTGGCGCGCAGAGCGGTGTCGGCGAGGACGGTGACGAGGTGGGGTTGGATTTCGATGGCGCCGCCGCCGACGAAGAACAGTTGTTCTTCACCGCCGGGCAGCTGCACGCGGACTTCGCCCGGCTTGAGCGTCGTCAGCAAAGGCGCGTGACGAGGCGCGATGCCGAGCTCGCCCATGGAGGCCGGAGCGAACACCATGGCGGCTTCGCCCGAGAAAATCTGGCCTTCGGCGCTG
>NZ_DASWTF010000041.1:0-351174 GCF_036402275.1 Steroidobacter sp.
ATGGCGAGCCTTGCGCGCCGGAGGGTTCGGCGTCACGGGTGTCAGCTCAGCGTTCCCACGTCACCAGCCGCCGAACCGCAAACCGGCGCGCGGCGGCGTCCGCCAAATGTCCGCCCGTCCCGACCGCGCAGAGACAGGACCGTGGTAATTTGAAACCCCACGGAGTCGGAATCGTGGCACCTTTGAAATGGCCACGGATATCGGCTACGGCACTTTGTTGTTTTATCTTTCAACTTCAAAAAAAATCTCTGCGGCGGCGTTATGAAGCTTAGAACTTCAGCTCCTTTTGGGACACCGTAGCTGCGTCGATTTCGGCGGCGGTGACGGCGCGAGGTTTGCAATCGAAGCTGGTGTAGAGCTGCCACTGATCGCGGTAGTGCGGGCTGGGCGTGCCGTCGGGGGCGATGAAGCCGCTTTGGCCTGGGGGCGCGGCGTCGCACATGGAGACTTTGCCGTTCTTGAATACGTAGATGGCGTTCATCGAGCCGCGCTTCTGGTTGGGCTTGGACACGATCTTTTCATCAGGGCTGCTCCACGGAGCGGCATCACCCGGACTCAGCGTGCTCCAGGTCTTCGGCTTCGTTTCGAGCAACCATTGAGCGGGATCGGCGCCGTAGCGGGCACTCAGCTTCTCTTCGGCTTCGGCGAGCGTGGCCCGAATGAACGCACCCGGCTCCATGCCGTGCAAGAAATCGAAGGGCGGAATAGGACTGCCGGTACGGCCGCGATCGAGCGCGAAATACAGCACCTGCGCGCCGAGCGGCTGACCCCAAGGGCAATTCAGTGCTGAGCGCTCGGATTCGCAGCCACCAAGATATTTCTTGGGGATGTCCTGCGAATAGAAGCGTGTGAGCGCGGTGGCCATCCACTCGTAATAGGCAGCGACGCCGGGCGAGGTATAGCGGCCGGAGCGGGCGGCATCGTCTTCCTGCCCATCCCATCCCGCAATGGCTTCGCCGATAGCGCGCACGCGGCTCTTACCAGGTTCGCTCGCAATCGCGGCTCGGATCAGCGGAACGAAGTAGGGCTGCTGCTCGCTCGCATATGAAGCCTTGCGATTCACGTCCCACACTTCGGCCACGGTCAGTTTGGATTTCGCGTCGAGTTGCTGCGTGATCGCGTCGTTGTGATTGAGCCGCGACCACAGCAGCGTGTCGGTATTGAGCACGTCGATGGACGGGCGATTGTTCCAGTTGGAAATGTAGCCCCGCTTCGGGTTCATCACACGGGCATTGTCAGCGGCCGGCTGGAAGCCCTGCCATTCACGCTCACCGATGCCCGGCGTGGGCAACTGGATTTCGAAGTCCTTGGGCCGGATCGGGTAGCGGCCCGCCTGGATGTAAGCGATGTTGCCGAAGCGATCGGCGTAATACTGATTCTGATTGTTCGACTTGCGAGCGATCGCCGCCGACCATTCGCTGAAGGACTTGGCTTTCATCTCATCGTAGTAGGCGAACATCGATTCCATCTCGCGGCCCGCCCAAGCGCGGCGCTTGGCATAGGCGGTGCGGTTTTTCTCATCGAACGCGATCACCGGCCCATGAACGGTCGAATAGAGATCGAGCGTCACCGGCTTGCCATCCCGCACCTTGATCGTGACGGTGCGCTTCTTCATCGCGACCCACTTCCCGTTGAAACGGTACTCGTGCGGATTCGCCGGGTTCAGCTGCTCCTGATACACGTCGATGATGCTGCCGGCGAGCGCAGTGCGCCCCCAGGCAATCGTGCCGTTGGTGCCGAAGTGGAAATAGGGCAGACCCGGATAAGTGAGGCCAGTGACATCGAGCCCGGCGCCGTGCAGCGATGCGCCCCAGATCATGGTGGGCACGTGATCGCCGACCTGAGGTCCGCTGATCATCACCGCATCCGCGTCGACCAGCTTGCTTCGATTAACGAGCCATGTATTGCTCGAGTGCGGCGTATGGTCCGGTCCGCTGCCACCCCACAACGTGATCGACTGGCGCGCCTCGGCCAACGCTGCTTCAGGCGATAGCGGCAGGAGAGACGACATCTCCACCGGCTTGAAGGCTCGCCCGGGTTTGCCGGCGCGACCAGACTCCTGATCTTCGATCTGCACCGTCAGCGGCGAAGAACGATCGTCACGCCAGCGCAGTGACGAAAAGATCTTTCGTGCTTCGACTTCGCCATGGGCTTCCGTCAGCTCTGCCAGCAGCGCGGTGTTCGAGATCTGCGAGGTGTAGTCGGAGAAGCGGAACAGCAACTGCCCGACCCACGACATCGCAATATCCAGATCCGTCCAGCGTTCCGGTTGAAAGCCGAAGTCCTTGAACTGTTTCGGCAGCAGATGCTCGGGATCGGCCAGCACGTCGCGAATGCGAGCATTGATGCCGGCGACCATGCCGTCGACGGCGACGCGATGCTCGCCTTTCAGGGCCGCGAGCTGCGGTCGCAATGTTTCAGGATCGTAGTTGGTGAGAACGTCTCTGTCCTTCTCCAAATAGCCAGCGCCGAACACCTCGGCCGCCCGCCCCTGAGAGGAACGCCGGGTCGATTCGATCTGGAACAACCGGTCCTCCGCCAACGCGTAGCCATAGCCGTAAAAGAGGCTATAGGTATCCTCGGCATGGATGCTGGGCACGCCATAACTATCGCGCTTGATGACGACGGAGCCGTGGCGGGGCGCGACGGCGTCGGACGCGTGTGCGCCGACGCCCATGGTCGCGAGCGCCCATCCTGCTCCGAGCAACATGAATCGGATTTTTGCCAAGCTCGCGGCCATCATCGAACCCCTGTTCAAAACGAGAAGCGGACGCCGAGCCGGTAGGTGCGGCCCAACAGATCGTAGAGCGCCGAGTTGGTCGAGCGCACCAGGTACGGATTGATGCCGGCGGTGGGCACCTTGGGCGGGTCGAGGTTGAACAGATTGTCGATCTTGAAATAGACCTGACTCCGGAAATCGCTGGCGGCCGTTCCCACCTCGTAGCTGCCGCCGAGATCCCAGTACAGCGCGCCCTTGATGTGATTGTTGTTCACCGTCGGGTTGTTGATCGTGGGCGCCGGGCAGTTCGACGTACATTCGATCCAGTTGTTCGCGATCACGCCGGGGCTGACGTAGCGCTGGGTCAACGTGACGCTGTAGCGGTCGGTGCTGTACGTCTGTGTGCCGTAGATGCGCCAGCGTGCAATGTTGCCGCTGTTCTGGCCGGCGGCTTCAGTGATGATCGCGTTCGGAATGCCAGAATCGGTGTCGAACTTGATCACGTGAGTCGCCAGCGCGCGAATCGTCAGATCGCCGGGGGCGCCGGTGAAGATATTCGAGAGCGCCGTACGATAGGAGGCTTCGATGTCCACGCCATCGGTCAAGGTCGACGCCAGATTCACCGGCTTGAGTTGAATCTCGGTGACCAGAGAGGTCGCGTCGCGGACGATGAAATCGCACAGCTCCTGGTTGCCTTGGAAGCACAGATCCATCTCCTGCTGCGCGGTGATGGTGCCGATCGCGTCCTCGACACTGATGCGATAGTAGTCGACGGAAGTGCTGAAGCCGGGCAGCCACTCCGGCTGGTAGATGACGCCGATTTGTTTGGTCGTGCCGAGCTCGGGTTCGAGGTCGGTATTGGCCAGCGTCGCCTGATTCACGGTGAACGATTGACCTTCGTAGGGAGCGAAGCGATCGATCACCGTGCCCGTCAGGTTCTGCGGAGCGCGGAACAGCTCGCTCAGATTGGGCGCGCGAATGTCACGCGATTGCAGGGCGCGCAGCCGCAGCCCGGTCAATGGCGTCTCCCACGTAGCGCCGATTTTCCACGTCGTCACATAGCCTGCTTCGCTGTACTCGGTGGCGCGCGCGGCGAGGTTGAGCTCGGCTTTACCTGCGGCATCGGTGTCAACGATCGGCAGGACGGTTTCAGCGAAACCTTCCACTACATCGTACTCACCCTCGGAGGGCCGGAAGTTTCCGGTGAACCAGTTGTTTCCATTGGCGGACAACAAGGGATTGCCGGCGTTGCCCGTCGAGGCGGCGTCCGCGCGCTGACTGAAGGATTCGCGCCGATACTCCGCGCCGAGCGCGAGAGAAACTGGACCAGCCCAGTTGTCGAACACGTCGCCCGACACGCTGACGGCAGCGACTTCTTGCTTCAGTCGAGTGTGCAGGAAGGGCGCGCCGCTCACCCAATCGATGGCCGCCTGCGAAGCAACGCCTGTGCCGATGATATTGAGCGGCACGCAGCCGTTGGCTCGCGCCAGTTCGGAGCGGCACACGATGGAGCCGTCGGGTGCGCGAACTGCATCGATGGCCGCAAAGATGAGGGGGTTCAGCGTGCCGTTCTCGATGGTGCTGTCCGTGACGGTAGTTCCGTTCGAATAGTACGCGTTGAGATTCCAGTCCCTGTCGAAGACGTTGAGCTCTGCATCGAGGCCGACCGCGAAACGATCCATCGTGCGCTCGTTGACGGCCACGCTATCCGGAAGATCGGCGATGAAACTGCCAAACTGCATCGAACCCGTGGGATAGTTGTTCGCACATGCGGCGGCGATCTCGGCGGGCAGAAACGCGTTCGTGCACTGGATGGTCAGGTTGCCGGTGCGATATTGGCCCGGGAACGAATGAGCGGTCGTTTCCACGCCGCCATGATTGAACGTCGCGTACACGTTCATGTTTGGAGTCAGGTCGTACGCGAGGCGCACATAGAGCGTTTCGCGCTCCAGTGTCGAGTCCAGGTTGGAGTTGTTGCCCACGTCGCCGCTCTGATCGCCGCCGGACATGTTCGGACTGGCGATCAGCGAGCCATATTGGAAAGTGTAGGGCGCGCCACCCGGTCCGAACGCGGTGCCCATCAACGGGCCGGCGGTGATCAAGCCACCGGGCGCAAGCCGCATGTCGACGACATTGGGAGCAACGATGTATTGCGGCTGTCCCGGCGGTGTTCCCGCAATCGTGCGCTGGAGAATGCGCGTGCCGTCGTACCAATCGCGGTCGCCGATGCCGCGGGGAATGCCGTCGTTGTTCTGATATTCGCCGCTGATGATGAAGTGCGCGCGGTCATCGGCGAACTTCGTGCCTGCGGTCAGCGAAACAATGTACTGCTCGTCGTCGCCATAGGTCGTGACGCCACCGTTGACGGTGCCTTTCACGCCAGTGAAATCGTGATCGAGCACGTAGTTGACCACGCCAGCCACTGCGTCCGAGCCCCACGACGCCGACGCGCCGCCAGTGACGATCTCGACGCGCTTCACCAGGGCCTGCGGAAATGCGCCGGCGTCGGTCACGCCGATGTTCAACGCGCCGACGACACGCTGATTGTCGAGCAGCGTCAACGTTCGATTGGTGCCGAGACCTCTCAGGTTCAGCGTGCTGAGTCCGCCCGTTCCCGTGCTCTGCGTGGTGCCGAAGGTCGAAGTTGAATTGCTGCCGGCGAGCGATGGTAGTTGGTTGGCCGCCGTGAACGCGTTGATCTGACCTGCGCGCTCCAGATCCTCTTCGCCAAACACGGTGAGAGGCGTCGGCGCGGAATAACCATCGCGGGTAATACGTGTTGCGGTTACGGTGATCACGGTGAGATCGGGCTCGGCCACGGTCTGCGCCAAGGTCGGCTGCACGAAGCCAAGCGATAACCCCAAACACGCGAATCTGATCTTCATCGATCCCCCTGTCGCCCGGTGCTGGTTCTTTTCTTCAACCCGGTGGAGTCGATCCACTCAGGCGGGGACTAGGGTGCGAGGCTTACCGGACAGAGGCAATGACAATTCCCTGATAAATGTATAACCGTCGCTCGCGGGGAATGCGCGGGCGACAGTGCTTCGGCCGTCTGAAGGGGCCGTTGTTTGCTACAACTTCGCGACGCGGGCAGAGCCGTCGGAACGGGTGTAGACGCGGACCTTTTCTCCTTCGGCGAAATCCTGGTCCGCGGGTTGCACGATGGCGAGCGTCTCGCCGCTACCGCTCATCTCGACGAGTAATTCCCAAGCCTTTTTCTGCGTCAGCGATTTCTCGGCTTGGCGTCCGGCGACGGCGCCCGCAACGGCGCCCACCGCGCCGGCTACACTCGATCCGGAACCCGAGCCTACTGTTCGAAACACGGAGTGGCCGATGTAGCCGCCGCCATAAGTGCCGATGACGGATGACTGGCCTTCGATGGTGGCCTCGACCACTTGCACCACAGTGGCATCACGCACCGTCCAGGAACGTTGCGCATCGTGTCTCGAATACATTGTGCCGCGTTGGCTGGTGCAAGCGGCGGAGAGCAAACCGACGATCACGACAGACACTGGCCAGAGCGCGCGCATGGGACTCTCCGTCAATGGAAAGATTCGGTGCAGTCGGGGACGCGCTCTATATTGCTCCCCGTTTCCTGAATGCACCTTAACTAACGCGGCCCGGTTAACGACCGAATACGGCGGCGATCGCGCTGCTGCCGCGACCGAGCGGATCTTTGCGAATCGCTTTTTCTTCCTCGCCGACCTGGGTGAACAGCGCGTTCAGACTTTGGGTGAGCACGTGCTGTTCCAGATCCAGATCGGGCTTGTTGGTCAACGGCAGTTGTTTGTAAGCGCTCAGCAGTTGCTGGTACTGCTTGTAGAAGCCGATCTGCTGCAGATTGTTCTGAATGATCGGCAGGTATTTCTGGCGGAGCTGCGCTTCGGTGTGCTGGCGGAAGTAGTCGGTCGCGGCAGTGTTGCTTCCGCGCACGATGCCCATCGCGTCGGTAATCGTCATGGCGCGCACCGCGTTGATGAAAACGCCTTTCGCTTCGACCGCGGCACGCTCGGCGCCCTGATTCATGAGCTTCTCGATCT
Organism: Steroidobacter sp.; assembly: GCF_036402275.1. Taxonomy (NCBI): domain Bacteria; kingdom Pseudomonadati; phylum Pseudomonadota; class Gammaproteobacteria; order Steroidobacterales; family Steroidobacteraceae; genus Steroidobacter; species Steroidobacter sp. The sequence goes on from NZ_DASWTF010000041.1 coordinate 6,760, forward strand.
GGTCGACTTGCCCACCCAGGCCGAACTGTCGCAGCCGCGACGCGATCGGTTGGACCGGCTCCGGCAATCGGATGCGGTACAGCGAGCTGTTCTGATAGCCGCCGGTCTTCGACAGCAGGTCCGCGGCTCGAGTACTGCCCAGCTCGAGCGACTCCTTGACCGCGCGTGTCAAAGCGGATTGGTTCGAACCGCCTGCAACTCCAGCTCCCGACTGCTGCAGAATCTGCGTCATTTCCGCGCACGCGCCCAAGCCCAAAGTGACGGCAAGGGCAAAGCCCGCCACCATCATGCCGCGAGCACGCCGGCCCGATTGCACTCCACCCATCTGCAGCCTTCTCCCGAACAGTCTTGCTGGAGGGCGGAGTGTATCGCGTGCGAAAAAAGTGCGTCGGGGAACGTGCCCCGGCGCGAAAGTCAACCAGCTCAGCAGTTCGTATTGCCGGACTGAGTGCAACTCGGCCACGGGCTGATGCAGACCGTGCCGGCGTCGTGCAGCCGGCTGTTGGTCAGCCGCGCCGTGCTGCCGGGCATGATCCGGAACGGCGGCGGCTCCATCATCAATATGTCATCCGTCGCCAGTAGCATCAAAGGCGTGCCGCGCCGCCTTCATCGCGCGCCAGCCCATCGGGCGCCTCGGTACGCCGGAAGAGATAGCCGATCTGGCGGTGTATCTCGCAGCGGCGACTTACACCACAGGACAGATTCACGTGATCGACGGCGGGTGGTGCATCTAAAGCATCTAGTAGACTCAGGCGCTAAATGTCCAGGGATCGGAGCCACGAGTGTTCTATACAGCAGAAAAACTGAAATGCGAGGGCTGCGATGCGGAGTACTCGCTGCCACTGGGGCCCGTCCACCTCTACACGGAGGGAGATACGGATCTCAGCCACGAAAACCTGGAGAGCTCGGCGGCATTCCTCCCGGTGCTCAGGCAACGGGCCTGGTGCCTCGGTTGTAACAAACCTGTTCTGGCCGAGAGGCTGCCGGCCATGCAAGAGTTCATGACCGCGGCGGCCATCCTCCGACTGCCCGAGAACGAGCGGCCGCCCATCGACGATGAGTTACTGAAGCTCACGATCGAAGCGATCGGACGACTTTTCGAGCACTTGTCGCGCCGTGGCTCGCGTCCCCGATGTCTCACCTGTGGTGCAACGGAGTTGCAACCTTTCGACGTCCAGGATGGCGTTCTGGCGCCCAAGCTGATCCACGAAGCTTGCAACAGCGAGTTCAAGTGGTACGGGTTCATCGGCGGCGGCGTGTATCGCGTCAATGTGCGCGCGTACTCGTTCGATGGGCAGCTTGTCGCGAAGTCTTCGAGCGTGGCGTAACGTTCTCGCCAGGTTCATCGACTTCGACTATCCTGCACGCCGCTTCGCGGTCACGGAGGGCGTCCATGGGTTTCGACATCAGCAATCACGCGGTCGACACGCGGTTGATCACCGAACGATTGATTCCGGCGCTGCTGCGCCAGGCATCCATAGGCGATCTACTGGATCGCGCGGCCAGTCTGTCGGTGGTTGCCAGCCAGGCGAATCGGTGGGGGTTCCGGCTCAGCCAGCTCGGCAATGATCTGTTGATGAAGCAGGACGATGCGGGCATCGAACAGGTCTTGGGCGTGCCTGGATTCGATACGGATCTGAGCGTATGGGGCCGGCCGTTCTTCATCGTCGCGGACACGGTCGATGAGTCGCTCGCCGCCTTTGCGCGCTATATGGAATGCACGCATAACAACCTCGATGCGGTCGATCGTATCGCCGTTTCGATGCTCGCGAAACTGGATGCCAAGCGGTCGCTCTTACCGCGCGATAAACATGCCGCCGCCGCGGCGATTGTCGACGCCGTCTATCCTCTCGCGAACAACCTTCCCGATGCGGACGATCAACCCAACCCGACCGTGGACGAGACCCGCGGCCGTCTGCAGTCCATGCTCGAGGTGAATCAAGAAGCGTGGGCCCAGCGAAGCACCGATCGCATGATCGAGAGCGAGATGCTGGAGGAACCCATGGAGGCTGCGGATCTCGCCAAGGGAGCGCCGTATATGCTGCTGAATTTCGCGTCGCAAGTGCTGCCGGGATGGATGGGCCGCGGCTATGTCTGGCCCACTCAGCTATTCGAGAAGATCGGCGTGCCGGTGTCGCATATTTTCGAAACACCCACCGCGTTGTTCGAGCCTCTGGTGCGCGCCTTCCCAGCCATCGAGGAAAGTTTCAATACCACCATCGTTTCCAACTACAGCTTGGGTGGCTATGTCAGGCCCGAAAACGTGCCCACTTTGCGAGCGCTGCTCCAGAAGCACCAGCGCGAGTTGATTCTTGCGTGGATCGAGCCGGAGCAGGTGGCGGAGAGGAACATCGAAGAGATCTCGGGGGACTACAAGAAGATTCTGGAGCCCGTCGTGCTCGCCGAGCGTAATGGCTACGGCTTCATCGAGGCCACGGAAATCTATTCCGGGTTCATGGGAATCATCAACTGACTGCAACTCACGTGCGCTGGCCACTTTGTCGGAAACGGGCCAGGCCGGAACTTCAAATGGCGTCGGGCATTCACCTGGAGATAACCGGCCCGATGTTGCAGGAGAAGCGCCATGGCTCGTGCAATGACCGTAGAAGACTTCCTGGATCGTCATCACCTGGCCTATGAAAAGGTGGAGCACGACCGCACCGACAGCAGCCTGGCTTCAGCGCGGGCGGCGCACATCCCGCCGGAGCGAATTGCGAAAGGCGTGCTGCTGAATGCGGATGGCAAGTATGTGCTCGCGGTGACGCGGGGCGATTGTCATCTCAATCTCGGCGAGTTGCGGCGGCAGCTGCAGGCTCAAGTCGGACTGGCGACCAGCGAAGAAATCGAAAAGGTGTTCGACGACTGCGTGCTCGGCGCGGTGCCGCCGCTGGGACCCGCGTACGGCATCGAGAGCATTTGGGACGACGAGCTCATGAAGGAGCCGGAGCTGTACTTCGAGCTGGGCGACCACACCCATCTGGTGCACCTGAGCACTCGCGACTACCTGGCGCTGCTGGGCAACGAACGGCACGGCTCATTCAGCGAGCCGACCAGCGCGGCTCACCCGAGTCTTTGGGCGGCGACGTAAGGTCTTCGCGTCTACTCAAAACTTGTACCCGATCTTCCGCAACAGACCGCGGCGCCACTGAATGCCCTCGTCGTTCTCGATTCCCTTCGGCTGAAAGCCGTCGACCACGCCGAGAATGCCGCGCCCTTGCTCGGTCTCGGCGAGCACGACCTCAGTCGGGTTGGCGGTTGCGCAGAAAATGCGACACACCTCGGGCACCATCTTGATCGAATTCAGTACGTTGATCGGGAAGTAGCCATCGCCCAGGAAAACGATGAAGCTGTGACCCGCGCCGAGCGCCATCGCGTTGCGACGCGCCAGTTCTTCCAGGCCGGCGTCGGTGCCTGACCAGCGCACCAGGCACGGGCCCGATGCCTCGCAGAAACCCAGCCCGAATTTGATTCCCGGCACGGCCGCCACCAGCACCTCATGAATGTCTTCGACGCTCTTGATGAAATGCGTCTGGCCCAGAATGAAATTGATCGACTCCGGCTTGTCGATTTTTACGGTGACGAGGTTCATGTCGATACCCTCCAATCCACGGTCGAACATTCCGAAGCAGGGGAGGTGATGCAGGTCCACGGTTCGCTGTCACAGATCCGGCACATTCCTTTTATAAGGAGAAGGCCATGGCGACTTACATCTCTCTGCTGCGATACACCCAACAGGGCATCGAGAAAATCAAGGATAGCCCTGCCCGACTAGATACCGCGCGCAAGGCGTTCGAGCAACTCGGCGCCAGGATCAAGGACTTTTATCTGGTGTGCGGTCAGTACGATGCGATCGTCATTCTGGAAGCCAATGACGAGGCCGCGGTGGCCAAGGTTTCTTTGGCGTTAGGGTCTCGTGGCAACGTGCGAACCGAGACGTTCCGTGCTTTTACGGAAGAGGAGTTCCGCAGGATTGTCGGTGCACTCCCGTAGATATAAAACCTCTGGCGGGACTTTGGCCCCGCCAGAGGCATATCACTCATGCCGTGCGTTGTTCGTCTCTGCGCAAACCAGCGCAATGACTTCGGAGTCCTTTTCGAAGCGCTTGGCCCAGTCGCAGCTGTCGTGGCCATTCGAGTCCTGCAAGCGCGGGTCGGCGCCGAGCTCGATCAATTGGCGAATCGTGGCGCCGTTCGCGTGTTGGATAGCGGTCATGAGCGGCGTCTGATTCTGCGCGCGCGGTATCGAGCGCTGATTCACATCAGCTCCTGCATGCACCAACGCCCGCAGCGACATCGAGGCACCTTCGTACGCTGCTACGTGTATCGTGCTCCAGCCAGTGGCGTCTGGCGGGATCGGCGGGGCGCCTGCTGCGAGTAGTTTGGCCACAGCGCGGGCTGAATCGCGGCGGAGCGCGCGGTTCAGCGGCGTCACTGTCTGTCCAAGCTCGTTGGTGGTCTCGAGAGACGGATTGGCGCCGCGTTCGAGCAACAGGTCCATCAGCTCGACATCATCGAATTCAGCCGCCAGCGCCAAGGCAGTGAGCTGCGGGTTGCTTGGGTCGCGCGCGTTTGGATTGGCGCCTGCGGCGATCAGTGCGGGAATCCAGTCGTTCGCTTCAAGCCGCAAGGCCAGGATGAGTGTCGCATCCAGCGATAGCGGAGCGGGCGAGCGAACGATGCCCAGCGTTCGTCCGAACGAGCTCAGCGCGTTGCCGATCCCAGCGAGCCTGCTCCCCACGAGTGACGGCGCATTCGCGGCAGGACAACCGCTGCGCACGGCGTCGTCCATTCGTTTCACTTTCGTGCACGGATCGACTGCTCTTTCATGCGCGGCGAGTTTCCGCTGCAACGTCAGCTTCTGCGAATCGATATAGATCTCTGCGTTACCGGCGGTTCGCAACGCGAGTTTGATGTAGACACCGTCTCGCGCGATCTTCTCCGGAAGCTCCAAACGAAAGTTCAGTGATTGTGCTTCAGCGATCTCATACCCGCGCAGCTGCAGGTTGAGCGGCGTCGATTCCGATTCGGTGAGGGTGGTGAAATGAGTATCGCCGTCACGCGCCAACAGCAGCGATGCCGATTCGATCTGGCACTGAGTCTGCTTCGCGCAGCGTAGGAATCCTCGCAACTGCAGCCTTGCGTCGCTGACCTCGAGCGTTCGCCCAGTCACGCGCGCCGTGCCTTCGAGGTGCGCCTGGACGCCCCAGCGATTGTCCCGCCAGTTGGAGATGCGAAACGCAAATGGCGGCATCTCAGCAGGGACCGCGTACGACGGGCCGATGGCGATGCCGGTGTCGAATCCTGTCGCGCTCAGAAACATTCCGAGTGGGAGCAGTCCTCCCAGAACGGTTGCACCGAAGAGTAACGCCCGGCCCCTACGTCGCTGTGCATCGCTCGGCCCAGGGTCGGCCACGTTGGTGGCGTGCGGTAGAGCATGCTCGGCAAGCTCACGTTCGGTGGCCGGGCGAGTCGCGAGTCTAAAGGCCCATGCTCCGCGCGGGCCGTGAATGTGAAGCTCACAGCCGACGCTTTTCTCTCTAGAACCGCCGACGGTATCAGGGACATCTGCCGGCAGCTGAAGCGTGAACGTGGCGCGATTTCCGACGGGCTGCGAGATGGCGAGCTCGGTGCGCCATGCCATCCTCGGATCTTCTTCCCGAAGCAGCTGACGCCTGACATACACCTTGGCTCGCCAGTCGCCCGCAGCCGGCTCCCGTGCAAACTCAACTGCAATATTCAATGGGATGCCCAGGGGCAACGGATCCTGCGTCAGGCGCAGGGTTGCCCCACCGGCTCGCAGCCGCTCGCGCCATTGCAGGACTGCACACACGACCAGCATGAGCCCGACCAGCCAGAACACGCTCGCGAAAAACACCGGCGCCCGTGCGAACGGCTCTCGCACCAACCAGAGCACCCCGATCCAGAGGCACGAGACGATGGTGAGGCCGACGGCGAGCTGGCCCGCCATGGCCGTGGTGTTCGACTGCCGTTCGTTCAAGTGGGAATCCCTGCCAGGTTGCACAGCGTAGTGGCCGTCGCCCGCCACAATCTGTGCTCGCATCCGCAATTTCCTGCTGCGCCCCCGAGCGGGTCTGAAAGGTCGTCCGAACCGACCATCCTGCATGCGCGTTCAGCGTTATATGAAGGGTGGCAAATGAACGATGAGCCTGCCGGCTCGCCTCGACGAGCGCTTCCCAGCGTGGATTTCCTGAATCCGCACGGCGCACCCGCCTTGTATGCGCCCGATTCGCTCGCCTGGCAGGTCTTCAAGAACCCGGTGTCATTGTTCATCGGCGGGATCGCCGCCGTGCTCCTGGAGCTGGCCGAGGAACGGGTGCGCACGGGCGTTTGGGAGCATTCGACCTTTCCTACGGATCCACTCATCCGGATGCAACGTACCGGACTGATGACTCACGTCAGCGTTTATGCCCCGGTCGCAGTGGCGGAAAAGCTGATTCGGGGCGTGGTGTCGATGCATTCGCGGGTTCATGGCACGACCCCGAAGGGAACACAGTATCGAGCCAACGATCCCGAGTTGCTGAACTGGGTTCAGTGCACGGCGAGCTATGGCTTCATGGAAGCTTATGCCGGCTACTGTCGGCCACTCACGGATGCACAGCGCGATCATTTCTATCGAGAGTCGATGGTGTCGGCCCGGCTGTTTCTGGCGCATGGCGCGCCTCAGTCGTTAGCGGAACAACGGCAACAGTTCGAACGGATGCGGCCGCATCTGGAGCCGCATCCGATCATTCTGCAGTTCCTGGACATCGTGCAGCGGACGTCCGCGCTCTCGCTGATTCTTCGGCCGCTGCAAACGACCATGGTTCGAGCCGGCATCCAGCTGTTGCCGGAATGGCTGATCGAGCGGCTCGGCCTGCAGGGGCAGCGATGGCGTCTGAAGCCGTGGGAACATCGGATGCTCAAGAGGCTGGGAGCGGTGTTCGAGCGGCTGCCCATTCCAGGCACTGCGCCGACCCTGGCCAGTCGGCGCATGGGATTGCCCGCCAATTATCTGTACAAACGATTCACGGCGACAGCGGGTGAGGGCTGATCGAGTGGACTACGACGTCTTACCCGCGGTCCTTCGGGGAAGTTCTCGTCGAGTGAACTGAGCAGGGTCCTGCCTCTATGCTGGCGATGACTTCCTTAGATCACGCACGAAGGCGCGATCCACCGCGCATTGCGGCGAGCGGCCCTCGTCGTATAACGGCCGCCATGCCTCCCAGTCGATATCGCCATCGCTTACGTCCGGAAGCACGTCGCCAAAGTCATATTGAATGATGGCGACCACACTGGCTCGCCACTGAACCCACGAATACAACATCGTCCGTCTCGTCCCTCTGGAGGAGATTCGACTCAATTTACCTGGGGCAAGTCATGAGGTCAGTCGCGCGCACGTTCCAATGTGGTGACATGCGCCGACGACGGCTGGCGCGGCGGATGAATCCGGGCGGGCGGAGCAACTGGCTTCGACGGCACGTTCGAATACCACGTTACCTTGGGCCGTACCGGCTGGCGGCGCGCAAGCCGCGCCATGCGATACGGGGCGAGAAGAATCACGTTGTCAGATCGTTCCACGGCCATCGAAGTCATACCGTTCTCAGGTGCGACTCAGACTAGGGCACCGGCTTCATGCGCAGAACGAATCAATCCGAATGTGGCCATAACGGCCCACGATGTGACTGCGTTGTAACGCGGCGCATCCGCCACGCATTGACATTGCTCATATACCTCGTAGCTTAGTCGTACCATGAGCGCCGCGGTTCATTCAGTGCCCACTCGCGGGGCAGTTGTCGCGTTATTGGAAAGCGCGCATCTTCCGGCGTCCGATCTGACGGACGCACACATGGAGCACTTCTTTTACATCGGTTCGGCGGAATCGCCGGATGCAATCGTGGGTGTGGAGCTTCACGGCTCCGACGCTCTGCTGCGTTCTCTCGTTGTCAGTCCCGAGCGTCGGTCGCAGGGGCTGGGCAGGAAGTTGGTCGAGCATGCTGAAGCTCATGCTTGCGAACATGGCGCTGTCACCATGTATCTGCTGACGACGACGGCTGAGCGCTTCTTCCTGTCGAACGGCTATGTCGCGACACCACGAGACAGCGCTCCGCCAGATATTCGATCGTCAAGAGAGTTCGCTTCCTTGTGTCCAGCGAGCTCGGCATTTCTATCCAAACATCTTTGATCCAAGGTGAATGCCATGAAACGCCTGCATGTGCACGTGAGTGTCGACGACCTGGTCCAATCCATCGAGTTCTACAACACCTTGTTCGCCGCCGAACCGACGGTGACCAAGAGCGATTATGCGAAATGGATGATCGAGGATCCGCGGGTCAACTTCGCGATCAGCCAGCGCGGTGGCGAACCGGGTATTCGGCGCCTGGGACTTCAAGTCGAGGACCGTGCGGAGCTGGCGGACGTGTACTCGCGCTTGCAACGCGCCGAGGCTCCCATTCTCGAGGAAGGCGCAACAACGTGTTGTTATGCCGAGAGCGAAAAAAGCTGGATCGAAGATCCGCAAGGCGTCAAATGGGAAACGTTTCTTACGACGGGTGAAAGCACCACGCACGGGGCCGCACCTCGGCGAAACAAGCCGTGCTGTGAGCCGAATAGAGCCGCCTGAAAGGGGCAAGCTGCCAGATTCCGATCATGGAAGCGCTGCGCTTGACCTTCACCCAAGGTGAACGCGTAGAGTGCGGTCATGCAACGAGAGCCGCACGACTCGAAAACCTTGAGCATCGGCGAGTTTGCGGCGGCCACGCAGCTGACGCCCAAGGCCCTGCGTCTTTACGACGAACACGGATTGCTACGGCCGGCCAGAAATACAGCCAGTGGCTATCGCGTCTACGGCCTCGAGCAGGTCGCTGTAGGGAGATTGATCCGATCCCTGCGGGATATGAACTTGTCGCTCGCGCAGATCGCACGAGTGCTGGAGGCGGAGACCTTCCAGGCGGAGATGTTGCTTCGGGAATTCCTGATAGAAGCGGAGCAGAGATACGCACGCGAGCGGCGCGCCTATCAAGCGGCGCTTGGATTGTTGCGCCATTCTCGACCGTCCCCTGCTGTATCCATCGAAGAACTCTCGATGACGGCGCAGGTGGTGCTCGTCCATGGCTTCAGCGCCGACCGAAGTACGTTCATCGAGCGCTACCTCGCGGAGTTGCACGAAGCGCGGCGGCAATTGCTTCAACTACAACAGCAGTTCGCTGACTGGTCGGCGTGCCTGCTGCTGGAACCGCTCAGTCAGGACGAGAGTCGCCTGGAACTCGTGGTCCCGCTCATCGACCCAGATCGAAATCTTCCACTCACGACGCGCACGATCCCGGTGCGCCGATACGCGGCAATTCGGCTCCCCTCGGCGGACCCATCCACTCTGACAGCCGCGGTGGATGCTCTGTTCGATTGGTTCGATCGTCAAGGTGCGTTCGCGGTCGATACGCCGATGGTGCGCATCGGCGAGAGCGAGGACGCGCGCTATCGGGTGCTGTGGGCGTTCGAATCGAGGTGAGGTGCGTCATGTCAAAGGCGTTCGACCCAACTACGCTCTATGGTCAGCTTGGATTGCAAGACGGCCCTCTCATCGTGGATTTGCGCACGGCGGCGGAGCTGGAGCACTCGGGAGAGTTCATTCCAACCGCCGTTCGCGTCGAGCCTGACGGCATCGAGCGGTGGTGCCGACGGCTCACGACGCATCGGCAAGTCGCGATGTACAGCTCGGACGACGCCGCGAGCAATGCGATGGCGACGCAGCTCGAATCGCGGGGGATTTCGTGCGGAACGCTCACCGGCGGATTCCACGAGTGGAGACGCAAGGGTCTACCGACCGTGAGAATACGTCCCGAATACCGTGTTCCCGGTTCGTCCCGATGGGTTACGCGTGAGCGGCCAAAGATCGATCGCCTGGCCTGTCCATGGCTCGTTCGCCGCTTCATCGATCCGCATGCAGTGTTCTTTTATGTCCCTGCGCAGGCGGTGCGCGCTGAGGCGGCGGGACTCGCCGCCGAGCCTTACGACATCGCCGATGTAACTTTCTCGCATCGCGGCCCACGATGCAGCTTCGATGCTTTTCTGGATGAGTTTGGCCTGCACGATCCGGTGTTGGACCAACTCGCCGACATCGTGCGGGCCGCGGACACCGCTACACTGGAACGTTCGAGAGAGGCGCCCGGTCTGCTGGCGATCTCGCTAGGCATGTCGGCGACGATTCGCGATGACATCCTGCTGCTGGAGCAAGCGATGTTTGTTTACGACTCGCTCTATGCGTGGTGCAAGACGGCGCGCGATGAAACTCATTCGTGGCCGCAGACCAAGGGCGTGCCAGCGTGACGATCGACCCACTGCTCGATGTATGATGGTGGATCGTGGAATCTTCGTATCGGAGTGAATGCATGACTGACCTCACTCGTCGGCAAGTCCTTCAAACAGCCGCTCTTTCAGTACCTATGGGAGTCACTATGCTCGCCGCCACCGATGCTGCTGCTCAGGAGGGTACAGGCGCTGCGGGTCCCGCGTTGTCTCGCGCGCTGGAGCCGAAGCCTCTGCCTTTTAACGCCAAGAGCCTCAACGGGCTTTCGGAGAAGCTGGTCGTGTCTCATTGGGAGAACAATTACGCAGGCGCCGTCAAGGCGCTGAATACCGTTCGAGAAAGACTCCGATCTCAGCTGGCGTCGCAAGATCCGCCCTATGTTTACAACGATCTGAAGCGTGAGCATCTCATCCGCACCGGCTCGGTGGTGTTGCACGAGTTGTATTTCGCCAACCTCGGCGGCGATGGCAAAGCGCCCGCGCAGCTCAGGTCCACCATCGCCAGATCGTTCGGCACGTTCGATGCTTGGGAAAGCGAGTTTCGCAAGATCGCCCAAGGGCTCGGCGGCGGCTCGGGCTGGGTCGTGCTCGGCTATAACGAGCATCTGCAGCTGCTGGAAAATTATTGGCTGGCCGACCACGCGCACAATCCGCCGCATACGCGGCCGGTGTTGGTGATGGATATGTACGAGCATGCCTATCACATGGATTTCGGCGCGGCTGCCGCGAAGTACATCGATGCGTTCTTCGCGAATGTGAATTGGGACGAGGTGGCCAAGCGCGCCGCGGTGTGAACGCGTCTTGACCTTGACCTTCGGTCAAGGCGTAACGTCCGCACATGAACACGCTCGTCACACGTCGCCGTTTCGGCCGGCTCGCCGTGATGACTGCTCTGGCAGCGCGCCTCGGCGATTCGGCCGCTCTGGGAATCGACAACTCGCGCGCTCAACCTGAGAACTGGCGGTCCCTGTTTCCTGGCCTCGATCAAGGTGTGCAAGGCCAACCTCTGATTTACCTGGACAGCGCGGCGACCACGCAACGCGCTGCCCCAGTGCTCGATGCGATCATCGATTTCTATCGGCACGACAACGCCAACCCAGGCGCGGCGTTGCATGAGTTGGCTCAGCGTGCTCGTCGGCGCTATGAGGGCGCAAGGCAAACGGTGGCGAAGTTTCTCAATGCGGCTAGCGCCGAGGAGATCGTCTGGGTTCGAGGGACCACGGAAGGAGTGAACCTCGTCGCCACTGCCTGGGCTCGCGCCTACTTGCGACGTAATGACGAGATTCTGCTGACGATCGCCGAGCACGCGTCCAATCTTCTACCCTGGCGTTTTGCGACCGAAGCAACGGGCGCTCGGGTTCGTTTCGTCGATGTGGACGAGGAGGGGCGGATATCGCTCCAGGACCTCGATCGAAAGCTGTCGGCCCGGACGCGAATCGTGGCGTTCAGCCATGTGTCGAACGTGGTCGGGTATATCAATCCGGTCGAGGAGATTAGTGCGCGTGCTCACAGAGCTGGCGCGCGAGTGTTTGTCGATGCGGCCCAATCAGCCCCGCACATTCCACTCGATGTGCAGGCGTTGGGTTGTGACGCCTTGGCCTTCTCGAGTCACAAGATGCTAGGCCCGATGGGCATCGGCATCCTTTGGGCCCGCGCTGACATGCTGGAAGAGATGTCGCCGTATCAAGCGGGTTCCAATATGGCGCACGAGGTCGATATAGAAGGAGAGGTGTTGGAGCGGGGCGCGCATAAGTTTGGCGCGGGCACTCCCAACGTCGCCGACGCGATAGGCCTGGCAGCAGCGATCGATCTCATCCATTCCCTCGGACGCGAGCCTATCGCACGTCACGAAGCCGCCTTGACGGCACACATGCTGGAAACAATGGCCGACGTGCCGGGGCTGCGCTTGTTGGGACCGAGAACGGCCGAGCGGCGCATCCCGGTCTTCTCTTTCACCCTGGCCGGGACCACGCCGCGAGAGGTATTGCGACAACTCAACTCACAAGGAATCGCGATTCGCGCGGGCGACCTATCCGCGCTGCCGTTGTTGAAAAGATTCGGTGTGACGGAAGCGGCGAGGGCGTCGTGCCATCTGTACACATCGATTGGCGAGATCGATCGGTTCGCAACTGCCCTCGCGAGTATCAGGCGCCGCTCAAAGGTGCAGTGACTCGTGATTGTGGTGCTTTCCATCAGTGCCGCCGCGCAAAACGTAAGCCGTCATACAACAGTAACCTGGCTTCTCTAGCGTTACGAAAGATTTTGACAGCCGAATAGCTTGGAATGCTGCACCGTAGGTCTCGGTGCGGCTCCCTCGTTGCTGATTTTGGAATCCCGAGTGCATCCGGAGAACAACTGCGACCGTAATGGCTATGGTCGCAGCGTTCGGGTTCCCCCGCACTGCCGTCCGGTCGTTATTTTCAGATAACGCACGGTCCTCGGCTGATTTCATGCCAGTTATTCATGTGGAGTTGACGCGAATGGTACGGTCGAGCCTTTGGCATTGCAGTCTGGTCGGGCTCGGCGTCATTTCAGCGCCACTGGGGAGCTTCGCGGGCGGCCTGCCGACCAGCGTGATCGAGGAAGTGGTGGTCACTGGCAGGCTGGATCGTTTGCAAGGCGCGCCGGTTTCGGCGAGTCAGGGCGTGGTCGGGGCCGAGCAACTGGACGTACGGCCGGTGCTGCGGGCCGGCGAATTGCTCGAAGTCGTGCCTGGGTTGATCGTCACTCAGCACAGCGGCGACGGTAAGGCGAATCAATATTTCCTGCGCGGCTTCAATCTCGATCACGGTACGGACCTGGCAACCAGCGTCGACGGCGTGCCGGTCAACATGCCGACGCACGGTCACGGCCAGGGCTACACGGATATCAACTTCGTGATTCCTGAGCTCGTGCAATCGATCGAGTATCGCAAAGGAACTTACTACGCCGAGACGGGAAATTTCTCGGCCGCCGGTGCGGTGGAGATGCGCTATCGCCATGCGCTGGCGGCGCCGATGATTGTGCTCGAAGGCGGCGAGGACAATTACATGCGCAGCCTGATCGCCGGCTCCGCTGAGGTTGGCGGCGGTCAATTGTTGATGGGCTTCGAGTACGCGCTGATCGACGGACCGTGGCAGCTCGAAGAGAACTATCGCAAACGCAATGGCCTGTTGCGCTATAGCCGCGATACTGACGGCGGGTCTTTCAGCATCACGGCGCAAGGTTACGAAGGCGAGTGGCGCTCCACGGATCAAATTCCGTTGCGTGCCGTGCAGAGCGGATCGATCGATCGCTTCGGCACCGTGGATCCCACCGACGGTGGCGATTCGCATCGTTACAGCTTGTCCGCGGACTGGACGACTGCGCTCGGCGGGGGCCAATCCAAGACGCTGTTGTATGCAATCGATTACGACCTGGATCTGATCTCGAACTTTTCTTATTTCACCGATCCCGAGAACGGCGATCAGTTCGAACAGGTCGATCAGCGCCGGGTTTACGGCGGCGAGTGGTCCTGGAATCGGGACTTCGACTGGCTGGGGCGATCGCAGAAATTTTCTTCCGGCTTGCAGGTTCGTCACGACGATATCGACAAAGTGGGCTTGTATCGCACGGTCGCTCGGGAGCGAATCGATACGACGCGCGAGGACGCCGTTCGGCAAACGAGCTATGGCGTTTACGGTAGTCTGGACACTCGTTGGAGCGACCATGTGCGGACGACGGTGGGGCTGCGCGCGGATCGCTTCGAGTTCGACGTGGATGCGAGCCTCCCGCAAAACTCAGGCGACGAGAGCGATTCCATCGCAAGCCCGAAGTTCTCGCTCGTGCTCGGCCCTTGGAGCAAGACGGAGTTCTTTTTCAACGCCGGCAAAGGCTTTCACAGCAATGACGCGCGCGGCACGACCATTCAGGTCGACCCGACCGACGGCGTCACACCGGCGGAGAGGGTAGATGCGCTCGTGGGTGCTACCGGATTGGATGTTGGAGTGCGCACGGCGCTGGTGCCCAACACGCAGTTCAGCGTGTCGTTGTGGAGCTTGAAGCTCGATTCCGAGTTGCTGTTCGTCGGCGATGCCGGGACGACCGAAGCCAGCCGGGCCAGCGAGCGCCGTGGCATCGAAGCTGCCGTGATCTGGAATCCACTGAGCTGGTTCATCGTTGACGCGGACCTCGCATGGTCACACGCACGCTTCGGTGACTACGACCCTGCAGGCGACCGAATTCCAGGCGCCGTCGAAAACGTCGCGTCGCTGGGATTGGCCATCGATCATCCTAGGGGCTGGTTCGGCGGCGCGCGCTTCCGTCACTTCGGCTCGGCGCCGCTCATCGAAGACAATCGCGTGCGTTCGAGTTCGACCACGCTCGTGAACCTGGAGGCCGGCTATCGGTTCTGGCAGCGGTACAAAATCAGCGCGGCCGTCTACAACGTGTTCGATAGCGAAGATAACGACATCACGTATTTCTATGAATCGCAGCTCGCCAACGAGACCGAGCCGGTGGAAGACATTCATTTCCACCCCGTCGAGCCGCGCACGGTTCGGGTGACACTCAGCGCCAGCTTTTAGTTCGGTCGCGTCGTCGGTGTTGACGCCCGCCGAGAACCACAATATCTTGTGTCCATCCTCGGTGCCTGCCCCAGTATTTTGGAGCAGGCTGAAAAGGGAACCCGGTGACCGCGCTAGCCATGGCGCGCATTCCGGGGCTGCCCCGCAGCGGTAATTGGGAACGAACGGCGTGAAATGCACTGGGCTTCGAAGCCTGGGAAGCGGCGCCAAGTAGGTCGGCTACGAGAAGTAACCGAAGCCCATGAGCCCGAAGACCTGCCGAGGATCGCGCGTCGACGAGGCGCGCACAGGCTGTCGGGCTCTCGTGGGAAAGGGCAGGCGGATGTTCGCGTCGCTGCGTTCGCAGGCAAGCGCGTCTCCGTTGTCCGCATTCCTCCATCGATAACCCGATCTCGCTCGCGGGAGCGAAGGCCGTCGTAACGGTTCGTGCCGAGCGCGCGGGCTGTTCGTCGTCTTTTGTCCGCGAGCCCCATCGATTCGGGGACAAGAACATGATGGCAACGCTCGCCGATTCTCATCAGGCCGATTTTCATTTGACGCCGCCGCATTCGGCTCGCACGCAGATGCGCGTCACCAAGCGCAATGGCGAGCGCGAAGCGGTCGACGTCAACAAGATCGTTCGCGCTGTTTCGCGTTGTGCGGACAGCCTCGATGCAGTCGATCCCATGCGAGTGGCGCTGAAGACAATCGCGGGTCTCTACGACGGCGCGACCACGCGCGAGTTGGATGAGTTATCGATCCGCACGGCCGCTTCGTTCACGTTCGAGGAGCCGGAGTATTCGCGACTCGCGGCGCGGTTACTGGCGGGGTTCATCGACAAGGAAGTGCAGGGGCAGGGCGTGTACTCGTTCTCGCAGTCCATCCGCCTCGGCTTCGATGTGGGGCTGATCAACGAACGTGTGATGAGCTTTGTCGAGAGCAATGCGCGTAAGTTGAACGACGCCATCGACGCGCGCCGTACGCAGGAGTTCGAGTACTTCGGCCTGAAGACGCTGTACGACCGTTATCTGCTCAAACATCCGACGCGCCGGCTCGCGCTGGAGTCGCCGCAACAGTTCTGGATGCGCATCGCCTGCGCGTTGAGCACCAACGTGCACGAAGCTATCGACCTTTATCACGTGTTCTCGTCGTTGGATTACATCCCCAGTTCGCCGACGCTGTTCAACGCGGGCACCCGGCACGAGCAGCTGTCGAGTTGTTTCCTGCTCGATTCTCCGGCTGACTCGCTCGAATCCATTTACGACAAGTACAAGGACATCGCACTGCTGTCCAAGTTCTCCGGCGGCATCGGCGTGGCGTGGCACCGGGTGCGCTCGGAAGGCTCGTTGATTCGCGCCACCAATGGTTTGTCCAATGGCATCGTGCCCTGGTTGAAGACGCTCGATTCGTCGGTCGCGGCGGTAAATCAGGGCGGCAAGCGCAAAGGGGCGGCTTGCGTTTATCTGGAACCGTGGCATGCGGACATCGAGGCGTTTCTGGAATTGCGCGACAATACCGGCGACGAGGGCCGTCGCACGCATCACATCAACCTCGCCAACTGGATCTGCGATCTGTTCATGCATCGGGTGGAAGAGGACGAGATGTGGTCGCTGTTCGATCCGAAGGACGTGCCGCAGCTGCCCGACTTGTGGGGCGAAGCATTCGAAGCGGCATATATCCAGGCCGAAGCGCAGGGCATGGCTCGCAAGTCAGTCCGTGCACGCGATCTGTATGCCCGGATGATGCGCACGCTGGCGCAGACCGGTAACGGCTGGATGACCTTCAAGGACAAGTGCAATCGCGCGGGCAACCAGACGGCGCGCGCCGGCAACGTGATTCATCTGTCGAATCTCTGTACGGAAATTCTCGAGGTCACCAGCGAAGGCGAGACCGCCGTGTGCAATCTCGGCTCGATCAACCTCGGCCGGCATGTGGTCGACGGTTCGTTCGATTTCGACAAGCTTGCGCAAACGGTGCAGACGGCCGTGCGCCAGCTGGACCGCGTGATCGATCTGAACTTCTATCCGATCGGGACGGCGCGGGCCTCGAACATGCGTTGGCGGCCGGTCGGACTGGGCGTGATGGGCTTGCAGGACGTGTTTTTCCAGATGCGGCTGGGATTCGACAGTCCGCAGGCGAAGGAGCTGTCGACGCGCATTGCCGAGACGATTTACTTCCATGCGCTCCGCACCTCGATGGAGCTGGCCCGCGAGCTTGGCGCGCACGATGCGTTCAAGGACACGCGCGCGGCCGACGGCGAGTTGCAGTTCGACAGCTGGGGTGTCACGCCATCGGATGTGGCGCAGTGGAATGCGTTGCGCGATGAAATCAAGGCGCACGGCTTGCGCAATAGCCTGCTGATCGCCATCGCGCCGACGGCCACGATCGCATCCATCGCGGGTTGCTACGAGTGTATCGAGCCACAGGTTTCCAATCTGTTCAAGCGGGAGACGCTCTCGGGTGACTTCTTGCAGGTGAACCGGTATCTCGTGGACGAGCTGAAGCAACTCGGCTTGTGGACCGATGAGATCCGCAATCGGATCAAACTCGCCGACGGTTCGGTGCAAGGCATTGCTGATATTCCCGAGGCGCTGCGTGCGATCTATCGCACGGCGTGGGAAGTGCCGATGCGCGCACTGATCGACCTGGCAGCGTCTCGTGGCGCGTACATCGATCAGAGCCAGTCGCTGAATCTGTTCATCGCCAACCCCACGATCGGACAGCTCTCCAGCATGTATATGTACGCGTGGAAGAGTGGAGTGAAGACGACGTATTACCTGCGCTCGCGCCCGGCGACCAATATCGCCAAGACGACGGTGCAGGCGACGCAGGCGCAAGTCAGCGACACAGCCGCAGTGGTGTGTTCATTGGAAAACCCTGAAATGTGCGAGGCCTGCCAGTGAGCGCCGTCATGACTTCCGGTAAATCGTCGTTGCTGGACTCCGGTTTCGATCTCACATTGCGTCCGATGCGTTACCCGCGCTTCTACGACATGTACCGGGCGGCGATCAAGAACACCTGGACGGTCGAAGAGATCGACTTCCAGATCGACCTTGGCCATCTGTCGCAGCGAATGACGCCAGCCGACCGGCACCTGATCGAGCGGCTGGTGGCGTTCTTCGCCACTGGCGATTCGATCGTGTCGAACAATCTGGTCATCAGCTTGTACCGGCACATCAATTCGCCAGAGGCGCGGATGTATCTGTCGCGCCAGCTGTTCGAGGAAGCGCTGCACATTCAGTTCTATCTGACGCTGCTCGACAACTATGTGCCCGATCAGCAGCGGCGCGCTCAGGCGTTCGCGGCCATCGAGAACATTCCTTCGATTCGCCGTAAGGCTGAGTTCTGCCAGAAATGGACCGATGCAGTGTTCGATTTGCAGCGCATCGCCAGCGACGACGACAAGCGCCGCTTCCTGCTCAACCTCACGTGCTTCGCCAGCTGCATCGAGGGATTGTTCTTCTTCGGTGCGTTCGCTTATGTGTATTTCCTTCGCTCGCGCGGACTGCTGCCCGGACTGGCCGCTGGCACCAACTGGGTGTTCCGCGACGAGAGCGCGCACATGGCGTTCGCGTTCGAGGTGATCAACACGGTGCGCCGTGAGGAGCCGCATCTGTTCGACGCTTCGTGGGCTCGGCAGGTGCAGACGATGATCGAAGAGGCGGTGGAGTGCGAGGCTGCATTCGCTGAAGACGTGCTATCAGGCGGTGTCGTTGGCCTCACGCGTAACGAGATGCGGCAGTACCTGGAGTACGTGGCCGACCAGCGGCTACGGGCGTTGCATTTGCCGACGCGCTACAACGTTCGCAATCCGTTCGCGTTCATGGAGCTGCAGGACGTGCAGGAGCTGACGAACTTTTTCGAGCGCCGCGTTTCGGCTTATCAGGTGGGCGTGCAGGGAGAGGTCGCCTTCGACGAAGCGTTCTGATCCGGTTCCATGCAACTATTGCGGCCCGGGGTGTGAACGTGACAGGATCGATGGACGTCGTATCTCTTCGCGCCTACATGCCGGATCTGGCGATCTACACGGGACTATTTTTCGCCGGTTTTCTGGCCGCCACTTTTCTGCCGATGCAGTCGGAGGCCGCGCTGGTCGCGTTGCTGCTGACCGATGCCTATCCTGCGTGGCTGCTGGTCACGGTTGCCAGCATAGGCAATGTGCTCGGAGCGACGGTCAACTGGGGGCTGGGAAGATTGTTCGAGCGCTTCAGCGAGCGCTCCTGGTTTCCTGTTCGCCCGGAGGCATTGCAGCGCTATCGAAGCTGGTATCAGCGCTACGGCAGATGGTCGTTGCTGTTGAGCTGGATGCCGATCATCGGAGATCCGCTGACCGTCATCGCAGGGGTTTTGCGTGAGCCGCTGCCCGTCTTCCTATTGCTCGTCACGTTGGCCAAGGTGGGGCGATATCTGCTGTTGACCGCCGTTGCCCTGAACTGGGCTTGAGCATGCGTTTCAATCGGCGGCGCGTTTCATCGCCGATGCGAGATCCGTGCGGCCTCGATCTTCCAAAGCGCGGACCGTGCCCTCAAAGTCACGAGCGTCGCGGTTCTGGCTGAGCTTGCGTTTGCCTTCGACTCGCGTGAGCTCGATCTCGATGCCGACGATGTGGCTCAATAGCTCGGCGATGTAATCTTCTGGCGCATCGCTCATCTTCCAAGGGCGTGGCTCACCGGCCTCGTGCGTCCGGGTCAGGCGCGCCACCACGCCCCGGACGAACTTCTCGTCCTCACGCACATGAATCCGGCCATGGGCATGCACCACCTCGTAGTTCCAGGTAGGCACATGTCGATGAGTCTCCTGCTTGCTCGGATACCAATTGGGCGAGATGTAACCGTGGGCTCCACGGAACACGACTAACACCTCGGCGCCATCGTTGACCTCCTGCCATATCGGATTGGCGCGTGCCACGTGTGCCAACAGGGTGCCGAACGCGCCTCGCTCCTCATCGAGCAGAAAGGGAAGGTGGTTGGCCTCCAAGCCGCTGGACGTATGCGTGACGAGCATTCCCAGAGGATATTCGCGGATGAGGCGAAAGAGCTGCTCGGGCCGGGATTCGGCGAAATGGGGCGGCAAGTACATACGGTTTCGATTCGCGGGCGCCAGCGATGAGCAGACAGAGTACCATTGCCAGGTACTCCACAGTCGGAGATCGG
This sequence comes from Steroidobacter sp., assembly GCF_036402275.1. NCBI lineage: Bacteria > Pseudomonadati > Pseudomonadota > Gammaproteobacteria > Steroidobacterales > Steroidobacteraceae > Steroidobacter > Steroidobacter sp. The sequence continues at coordinate 26,737 of NZ_DASWTF010000041.1, forward strand.
ACATGATCACGCGTCGCCGGATGATTGCCAGCTTGGGCGGATCCCTCCTGCTTGCAGACATCGGTGGCCCTGCGCTGGCGGCCGAGGCGGCGAACCCCGAACTGTTCGCTTTGCCTCGCAAAAAGCAGCTGATCAAGCACACGTTCCGGCCACCGAACTTCGAAACTCCGCTCGCGGATCTGCGCTCCGAGTTCACGGCCAACGACGCGTTCTTCGTACGCTACCACCTCGCACACATTCCCGAGGTGGACGTGCGCACCTGGCGGCTGCGTGTCGGAGGTGACAGCCGCACGCAAGAGTGGTCGCTCGACGATCTCAAGCGCGGCTTCGAAAGGGTGAGCGTGGCTGCCATCAACCAGTGTTCGGGAAATCGGCGTGGAATGTTTACACCGCGGGTGCCGGGAGTGCAGTGGCAGTACGGCGCGATTGGCAATGCGACGTGGACTGGCGTGCGATTGCGCGATGTGCTGCGGAAGGTCGGCGTCGGCCCGGATGCAGTCGAGGTCGTCTTCGACGGTGCGGACACCGCGCTGCTGCCAGCTACGCCGGACTTCGTGAAGAGTTTGCCGGTCGAACGCGCGCTCGACGAGAACACCCTCGTCGCGTTCGAGATGAACGGCAGACCGCTGCCCCACTGGAATGGCGCGCCGGCGCGGCTGGTCGTGCCCGGATGGACGGCCACTTACTGGATGAAACATCTCACCGGGATCCGCATCGTGCCCAAGGCCTTCGATGGCTTCTGGATGCAGAAGGCGTATCGCGTGCCTACGAACGTTTTCCCCGGCGCGCGCTTTCAAAGTCAGGAGGGGTCGGAGACGACGCCGATCACGGACATTCTCGTCAACTCGCTCGTGACGAGTCACGAAGCCGGCGCTCGTCTCACTCGCGGTCGCGTCGAGCTCAGCGGGTGGGCATGGGACAACGGTGCGGGGATCGCCAAGGTCGAGTTCTCGCAGGACGGTGGCCGATCCTGGCGAGATACGACGCTGGGCCGGGACCTCGGACGTTTCGCATGGCGAGGCTTCAACTTTCCGCTCGATACCACGAAGGCTGGCCCAATCACAGTCTCGGTGCGCGCCACGAGCCGCAACGGTACTCAGCAGACGGACAAGCTCACGCCGAACCCTTCGGGTTATCACCACAACCTCATCCAGACGCTGCACCTGGAGGTCGTATGAGAAAGCATGCGCTGGCGTTCGCACTCACGCTCTGCGCCTTCGCGGCAAGCCCGTCGCGCGCGGGAGAAGAAAACATACGGCTGAAGGAAGGTGTCGGTCGCGACGTGACGACGGCGCGTTGCGCCGTCTGTCACAGCCTCGATTACATCTCCATGGTCGCGCCGGTGATGAATCGTGCGGCGTGGGAGAAGAGCGTTCGGAAAATGATCGACGTCTTCGGAGCGCCCGTGGCCGAGCAGGAAGTGAGTTCGATCGTCGAGTATCTGGGGCAGCATTACGCTGCCCCACAATGAGCGGGCCTACCGGCCCTTCAGAACGATGCGATCGCCATCATCGTGGACGGCGATCGGAAAACCACTTTGCATCAGTTCCAGGAACGCATCGATGTTGGTGGAGCGGAAGTTGCCGCCGACGCGGAGCGCGGCAATTTCGGGATCCTCGATGACGATCTTGCGCGTGTTGTAGCGATTGAACTCCGCGACGGCATCGGCCAACGGGACGTTATCGAAATAGACGTAGCCTCTGCGCCAGCTCAGCAATTTCTCGATCTCGGCGCCGGCATCGGGGCGCACCAACACGGCGGCGTTCGATGTGCGGGCAACAGCGCCCGCATCCAGGAAGGTGCCAGGCATGGGAGCGGCGAGCAGTTGCTCCGCGGAGCCCGCAAGATTTACTCGCCCCTCGGCGACCACGACCTGAACGTCATTGCGGTCACGACGCACCGAGAACCGCGTTCCCACGGCCATCACTCGTTTGTTGCCAGCGTAGACGACAAACGGTCGCGTCTTATCCTTCGCGACATCGAAGAATGCCTCGCCCTTGTCGAGCTCGATGGTGCGCTCGTGGTCGGAGAAGGAAACGCGGATGCTGGTGTCGGTATTGAGCGTGATCTTCGAGCCATCGCTGAGAGACACGTCCTCCACGCCGCCGAGCGTGGTGCTGTAGCGATCCGCTGCGAACCGGGGAGCGACGGCCAGCATATAGACTCCCAGCGCCACTGCGATCAGCGCCGCCGCTGCGTAGCGCCAGTTCAACAGGTTATAGCGCGTCGGTCGGCTGGCACTGTCAAGCGCGCCGCCAGTCGTCTCTGCCTGCGTCGTCGATCCAACGGGAAAACGCTGATCTCCCCACGACTCCCGCAAAGGAATGGCGCATGGAGACACCCCCGCGCTCAGCGCCTTCATGCGCGCCGACTGATCCCACGTGGTGACGACACGCAGGTATTGAACTCGATGAGCAGTGGACGCATCGAGCCACGTTTCGAACTGTGCCTGATCGGCATCGGTCCACGTGTCGCCATGCTGACGTGCGAACCAGCGTGCGGCAGCTTCCTCGATGCGCTCATTCTCCGGCACGTCGCTATCCATGCTGGCTTTCATTGTCCAAACCTCTCGCTTTCGCCCGTGGCTGGTCCGGCGTTCCGCCTCCCAGCACCATCTTCATCAGTGCACGTATCCCGCGGCACAGATGACTTTCCAACGTGCCCTCCGGCAAGCGCAACCGGGCGGCCGCCTCCTTTTGCGACAGGCCTTCGACCCGTCGCAACCAGATCACATTGCGACAATCGTCCGACAGCTGATCGAGCGCCGCCGACAGTCGCTTCAGCTCCTGCCGCGCGCTCAAGCGCTGCTCCGGAGAAATTTCATCTATCAAGACGTTCAAGGCGTCCAGATCCTGCGTGTAGTCGATGGAAACGACGCGCTCACGGCGCACCCTGTCGACGATCAGATTGCGGGCGGTCTGGAACAGGAACGCCCTGGGCGAGGAGGGGAGCGCCTTGGCGGCGCTTTCGTACACGCGGACGTAGATCTCCTGCCGCAGATCCGGAACGTCTGTCGCTCGCTGCCAGGCGCGTTGCAGATAGCGCGTGAGCGCCGCCTCGTGGGCGAGGATCTCCCGTGCGAACCAGCGATCCAGTTCGGAAGTTATGAACACAGCGCTTTCCGTGAGGCAAGGCCGGCACATTAACCCAACCGCGGCTGGCGGCAAAAGATGCAGGATTTCCGGGGTTCGTTCGTCGCAGGCCCAGCCCCGCAGGGACAATCGGCCCCGCAGGAATAATCAGGGTGCTTCGTCTCCGTACTAAAGCGACACTACAACTACGTCGCAGGGGAGATGGCATGCTGAAGACTTTGGCCCTTCGTTCGACCCTCTTGGCGGCTGCGTGCTCGATGGCGCTCTGCATGCCTGTCATGGCGGACACACCGCGCCCGGTGGATATTCCCGCGGGCGAGCTCACCTCCGCTCTGCAGAGGCTCGCCGAACAATCCGGCGCGGAGTTCATGTACTCCGCGGATCGGTTGAAGGGCGTGCATACCAATGGGGTGCAAGGCGAGTACACCGCGGAGCAGGCGGTGATGAAGTTGCTCGAGGGCACCAACCTCAAGTTGATCGTGGGCGAAAGCGGCGCGCTGTTGATCGCGGACAAGGCGGGCCCGACAGCGGCGAATGAGCCGGACGATACGACCGGCGCGACGGGTCTGGAGGAAATCGTCGTCACCGCGACCAAGCGTAAAGAACGTCTGCGCGACCTGGCTGGCGCGGCATCGGCAACTACGGGAGTTCAGCTCACAGCCATCGGCGCGCAGAGCAACGCGGATTATTTGGGCCGCCTGCCCGGCGTTGTGTTCAATGAGGGCACCTCCGGACAGTCGAGCGTGACCATCCGAGGCGTCGGCACGACTGCCGGCGTCGACCAGGGCCAGGGGCCGACCGGTTATTTCATCAATGAAGTGCCTTTGTCCGAGCCGAGTTACGCGTCCGGCATTCCGGACATCGATACCTTCGATATCGATCGCGTCGAGGTGTTGCGCGGGCCGCAGGGCACGCTGTTCGGCTCGTCCTCGCTCGGCGGCGCTGTCAATTACATCGTCAAGACCGCCGATCCCGCGCAGTTCGATGCGGCGACCGAAACAACCCTGCGCAGCATCGACCATTCCGGCGGCGATCTGAGCTACACCGCCAGGGCGATGTTCAATCTGCCGTTGATCGCGGACAAGCTGGCTATGCGTATCGTCGGATCGACCCGCAACGACGCCGGCTATGTCGACAACGTCGGTACCGGTGTCGAAGGCTCGAACGATACCGAAGTGAACGGCGTGCGCGCATCCGTCGTCTTCTCGCCCTCCGAGATGACCACGCTTTCGTTGCTGAGCCTGTATCAGGAAAATCAGCTCGAGGATTTTCAAACCGTGCAGAGCACGTTCGGGCCGTACCACCGCTCGACGCGTTTTCCCGTGCCGTCGGAATACACCATCGAGCTGCACTCGCTGCGTCTCGATCAGGACGTGAGCTTTGCCAATCTCACCGTGCTCGCTTCCACCCACGACAAGGATCACATTCTGGACAGCGACGTGTCGCTGTCGAACGCCGTACGAAACTTCGTGCCCAATGGTGTGCTGTCGCGCGAGGATTTCACTACCACCATGAGAACCATCGAGGCGCGGCTGTCGTCCAAAGATGGCGGCGCGCTGAAGTGGGTGTTCGGCGCAATGTACTCCGATACCGAGTCTGAGGTCGCGACTCTGTCGATCGCGCCGGGCGGCGCCGACGCCCTGGCCGCGCGTTACAACCCGGCGCTGCTTCAGGGCGACCTGTTCAATCGCAGCTACAGTTTTCGCAACGGCTATGAGAAAGCACTGTTCGGCGAAGCGAGCCTGACGTTTGCACAGGACTGGACCTTGACGCTGGGCGGTCGGCTGTTCGACACGCGCTATGCATTGCGACTCGAACGTTATGGCATTCAGGCGCCGAACGGCCCCGTGTTCATTCCCGAGCGTGAAGCTCTGGGCGACGGCTTCGTGCCGAAGATCTCGCTCGCCTACCGTCCCAATTCGGATCACACGATCTATGCGCTCGCTTCCAAAGGGTTTCGTTTCGGCAATCCGAACACCGTGGCGGACCTGCCAGGCTTCGACACGCCGACGAGCTGGGACTCCGACGAACTGTGGAATTACGAGCTCGGCTCGCACAGCTTACTGATGGGCGGCCTGCTGCAAATCGATGCGAGCGTGTTCTACATCGATTGGAAGGACATCCAGGTGCGGCTCGTGCGTCCCGACAATCTCACCTACGGCACGAACGCGGGCACCGCTCGCAGTCGCGGCGTGGAACTGGCCGCGGCGGTTCGCCCGATCGATCCGCTGACCTTCACCACCAATATTACTTACCTGGATTCCGAGCTGACAGAAACGGTCGCCATCGCCTCGCCGCCGCTGCTCGATGGCACGCAGCTGCCGGGCGCGTCGGAATGGCAGATTGCCAACACGCTCACATACAACTTCGATACTGTGCTCGAGCCGAGCGTGATCCTGTCGCATCGCTATTTGTCGGATGCGCCGGAAACGCTGCAGCAGCCGAACGTTCGCGTGGCCGGATACAACCAGTTCGACGTGCGCACGAACTTCGACCTGGGGCGCTTCGATCTCGGTTTGTTTGTAACCAACCTCACGGACCGGCGCGCTGTCACGTTCGGCTATGGCATTTCCGCCACCGGCACCGGCCGCAACGAGTTCATCACTCGTCCGCGCACGTTTGGCATCACCTTGAATTGGAACTTCAACCAGTGATCAAGATGACACGACGCGAGCTGCTCATGGCTGCACCGGTGGCGGCGATCGCCACTCAATCGGTGAGCGGGCAGGCACGCGGGGCGGAGAAGGGGAGCGACATTCTCGCCATGACAGCCGTCGATCTGGCGGCGGCGATCCGGCGGCGCGACGTGTCCAGCCGGGAGGTGATGAAGGCGCATCTGGCCCGAGTCGATGCGCTCAATCCAAAATTCAACGCCATCGTATCGCGTGTGGACGGCGATCAGCTGCTGCGAGAGGCCGCGGCTCAGGATGAGGATGCGGCGAAAGGTTTGTTTCGCGGGCCGTTGCATGGCTTTCCGCACGCGGTGAAGGACACCGCCCCGGCGCAGGGCATCGCGCATACCCGGGGTTCGCCGATATTTCGGAACAATATCGCGACGACGGATTCGCTGGTCGTCGCGCGCATGCGGGCGGCGGGCGCGATCTTCACCGGCAAGACCAATGTGCCGGAGTTCGCGTTGGGGTCGCATACCTTCAATCCAATCTTCGGTGTGACGCGCAATGCCTACGACCCGAGCAAGTCGGCCGGTGGCAGTTCGGGCGGCGGCGCGGTGGCGCTGGCGTTGCGGTTAATGCCGCTGGCTGACGGTAGCGATTTCGGTGGCTCGCTGCGCAACCCGGCCGCCTGGAACAACGTGTTCGGTTTCCGCCCTTCCTTCGGGCGAGTGCCGTCGGCGCCTTCGAGCGATGTGTTCGGCCAGACCTTCGCGACATCAGGACCGATGGCGCGGACGGTGCGCGATACGGCGCTATTGCTGTCGGTGCAGGCGGGATCGGACCCGCGCGCACCCTTCTCGTTGAAGGACGATCCCGCCGTATTCACGAAACCATTGGACCGCGAATGGAAACAAAAGCGGATTGGATGGCTGGGCGACCTGGCCGGCGCGTTGCCGATGGAGCCGGGCGTGCTCGACACCTGCGAAAAGGCGCTCGATGCCTTTCGCGCCATCGGCATGTCCGTCGATACGGCCCGATTAGACGAGCCGGCGGACGCGATGTGGCGGACGGCCGTGACGCTGCGCCATTGGTCGGTCGGCGCCGATCTGCTCCCGTTCGCGGACAAGCCCGAGCAGCGCGCGATGATGAAGCCCGAAGCGATCTGGGAAGTGGAGGGCTATCGCAAGCTCAGCGCTCGTGACATCACCGAGGCACAGATGGGCCGCACTCGTATTTACGAAGCCTTCCGCAAGGCGTTCGAGGCATTCGATTTCCTGGTCCTGCCGAGCGCCCAGGTTTTCCCGTTCGATGCCGAACTGCGCTGGCCGACGCAAATCGCGAATCGGACCATGGACAGCTATCACCGCTGGATGGAAGTGACCTTGCCCGTGACCATGGCCGGTCTGCCGGCGTTGTCAGTGCCCGCGGGATTCGGCGGCCCGCGTAATCTGCCGATCGGGATGCAGATCATCGGACCGAACCATGCCGACCTGGCCGTGCTGCAAGTCGGCCACGCATATGAACGGGCCTCGCCTTGGATCGGGCAGACCCTACCCGGGGCCATTCGGGCGGCTACGCCGCGGCCAGAGGCGCATGCTGCTTCATCAGTTCAGCGATCCAATCGATGAACACACGCAGCTTCGCGCTGACGTGCCGGTTCGGAGGATAGGCGACATACATCGGCATCGGGTCGAGACGCCAGTCTTCGAACAGCGGCGTCAGCTCGCCCCGCGAGAGATGTGCCTTGGACATGTAGTCCGGCAGCCAAAGCACGCCCAGGCCGGCTAAACCGGCTTCCAGGTAGGCATTGCCGTCATCGACGGCCAAGGCATAGCGTCCATGCACGTTGATACTTTCGTCGCCACGGCGCATGGCGTACGGAAAGGGCTTCCCGATGCGCGACCATAGGAAGCCAACGATGCGGTGATCCGTGTTCTCCAGATCCTGCGGATGTGTGGGCACGCCGGCGCGTTGCAGATAGCTGGGCGCGGCGAAGACGCCAAGCTGCAGATCGCCCACATGTCGCGCGACCAACGATTGGTCGGTGATCTCGCCGCCGCGCACGACGCAGTCCACGTTCTGGTCGATCAAGTCCACGATGCGATCGCTGACGCCCATGTCGAGCTGGATATCGGGATATCGGGCGTAGAACGCAGGCAAGGCCGGCACCAGAATCATGCGAGCGAACGGACTGGGCACATCGACGCGCAGTCGGCCCCGGGGCGAGGCCGATGCGCTCGACAAACTGGTCTCGGCATCGTCCATGTCGGCCAGCAGGCGTACCACTCGTTCGTAATAGGCAGCGCCATCGGCGGTCACATTGACCTGACGCGTCGTGCGGTTGAGCAATTTGACGCGCAGTCGGGCCTCCAACTGCTGCACCAGTTGCGTGACGCTGGTCTTGCTCATGTGAAGCGTATCGGCCGCTTTGGTGAAGCTGCCGGTTTCGACCACGCGGGCGAATGCTTGCATGGCGTCGAAACGGTCCATCTGAGCTCCGGAGGCGGCGAGGATTGTTTGGATTATACAAACAGTGATGGGTGGGGTTGCTCGTTTATCCGGAACGCACGTCGCTCTATCGTGGCTGCAAGATCAGCTTCAACGCATCGAGGAGGTGCTACATGGCCACACGTGACGTGGTTTTTCCCAGCGGCCGTCAGGCGCTCTACGAGCGCAATCGCTATTCGCCGGCGATCCGCTCGAACGGCTTTCTATTCGTCTCGGGACAAGTAGGCAGCCGCGAGGACGGTTCGCCGGAACCGGATCTGGAGAAGCAGGTCGCGCTCGCCTTCGAGAATCTGAACGCCGTGCTGGCCAGCGCGGGTTGCACGTTCGACGACGTGATCGACGTGACCGTCTTCATGGTCGACCCGGCCGAGCATTTCGAAAGGATCTGGAAGGTGGTCCCGCGGTACTGGGGCAACGCGCCTCACCCGACGCTGACTGCCATCGGCGTCACGTGGCTCTACGGCTTCCAGTTCGAGATCAAGGTGATCGCGAAGCTGCCTGGGCAGACCTGACGCCGGTTTTATGGAGGGCCGAGTAACGCCGCAAAAGGCGGCGTTACTCGGTATCGATCATTCGTTACCGCTTGCGGCGCGCTCCGTATCGAATAGCGGCTTGGCGATTTCCGCGAACGTCGCCGCTGGAAACTTCTCGACTTCACGGTCGTAGGTGAGCAATCCGTTGAGCTCGCTTTCGACGTCGGTGGTCTGGGTGTAGACAGCGGCGCTGACGCCTGCTTCCTTCGCCTGACGGATCACTTCCTCGAACTTGCGCTTGTAGCGGGCGAGATAGTCCTCCGGGGTCTTTGCCACCTGATAGATTTTGAGATCGCGGTCAGGGAACCAGAGATGGCCGGGGACCGCCAGTCCGACCCCGCCATACTCACCGAGCACCAGCGCGCGAGAGCCGTGCGCATCGGGAGTGTTCGGCACTTCCTCGTACGTATGGATATCGAAGACGTCGGAACTGTCATCGCCGACATCCATCCAGCCGCTTGCCGCGTTGACCAGCCGGCTCGGATCCATGTTTTTCGCAAGCTGCCCGATCATCCGTGCGTTGTACTGACCCCAACCTTCATTGTTGGTCACCCACATCACAATTGACGGAAACGCGCGCAACGCTCCGATCATTCGCGCCAGCTCGCTTTGATAGTCGGCCATCGCGGTGGAGGAGAACGTCGCCTCGTGATCGCTCTGCCGGCGCACGGACTGATCGGCCATCGAACCCGAGGGCATGTCCTGCCAGATCAACATGCCCAGCCGATCGGCATCGTAGTAATAACGAGCGGGCTCCACCTTGATGTGTTTGCGGAGCATGTTGAACCCGGCCTTCTGGAGGAAAACCATGTCGCTGCGTGCAGCTTCTTCCGAGGGAGGCGTCAGCAGACCGTCGGGCCACCAGCCCTGATCGAGCGTGCCGTTCTGGAACAGCGGCTTGTTATTGAGCAGCAGCACGGGGCGACCCTGCACGTTGGGGCCCACCGAAATCTTGCGCATTCCGAAGTAGGTCGTGACTTTGTCGCCGCCATCGGACTGCACCTTCGCGGCGGCATAGGCGTTCTGCTCTTTGGTGGTGAGAGGCGCAATGCGTGCATCGCGTCCGCTCGTTACGCCGAGATCCGCGATCTTTACCAGCTCCGCGGTCAGGTCGTATAGAAACGGGTCTTCAGGCGACCAAAGACGCGCATCCGGGATTGCGAGCGTCGTGCGGCGATTGCCGCGCATGAGGGTAGAGGCGACGACCTTGCCGTTCGCCGAAGCGACGAGTCGGACTGCATCGGTGGCGCTGGTGGCGTTGTTGAGCGCCACTTCCACCGAGACCACACCGCGATCGATATCGGGTGTCGCACGCACGTCCTTGATATAGAGATCGGGAACCGCCTCGAGCCACACCGTCTGCCAGATGCCCGTGACGGCGGTGTACCAGATGCCTTCAGGCTTGAGTGTCTGTTTGCCGCGCGGCTGATCGCCCGTGGACGTCGGATCGGAGACGTGCACGACGAGCTCGTTTGCTCCTGACTTCACAAACTCGGTGATGTCGAAGCTAAACGGGTCGGACCCACCGCGATGCGCGCCGACGGGTGCACCGTTGACGAAGACCTGCGATTCGTAGTCGACCGCGCCGAAGTGCAGGATCGTGCGCTTACCTTTCCACTTCGCAGGGACGGTGAAGCTGCGGCGATACCAGAGGCGCTCATTCGGCAGCACCTTGCGCGCCACCCCCGAGAGTTTCGATTCGACGGCGAACGGGACCAGAATCTTGCCGTCCATCTTTTTCGGCTGAGCGGCGGCTGCCTTGGTGATCGCGTAGTCCCACGAGCCATTGAGATTGAGCCAGTCGGAACGTTCGAGTTGCGGACGGGGATAGCTTTGCCAGGCATTCTCCGGCGTTACGGCCTTGCCCCATTTGGTGACGATCGGGCCGACGTAACTGGAGCCGGGGCCCGCATTCTGGGCGGTCACGGGACCGCACAAAGTTACAACGCCGGCGAGGATCCCCGCCGCCAGCCTCGTCATCTTTCTCATCGTTTGCTTTCCTCTTTGCGCGGTTAACGCTTCATTGCCCACGGGCGTTCTGGAGTTTCGCCTCCGCCCCAGTTCTGGCGCGGCTTGCCTTTCAAGTAGGGGTCGTAAGCGTGCTGCCAGGGATCGACATGGCTACGCTGAGCCCAAGCGTCCCACTGTGCGGCCATCTGTCGCACGCGCTCGGGCTGCGTGGCCGCGAGATCGTGAAGCTCGACTCGGTCGACCGACATATCGAACAACTGCCAAGGCTGCTCGAAGCGTGCGACGACCTTCCATTTGCCATCGCGGACGGCCCGGTTGCCCTCGTGCTCGAAGAAAATCGGTTCGGCGCGCGAGAGCGATTTGCCTCGGAAGGCCGGCGTCAGGCTGCGGCCCTGCATAGGAATGATCTCGCGGCCGTTGAAAGTTTTGGGATAGGTCGCGCCGCTCAATTCGACGAGCGTCGGCATCACGTCGATCAAATGGCTCGGCTCTCGCACCAGGCTGCCGCGTAGCTCGGCAGCGATACCCTTGGGCCAATGGACGATGAAGGGCGTCGCGATGCCGCCTTCCTCGGTGTAGTGCTTGAAGTACTGGAAGGGTGTGTTCTGCAACGTCGCCCAGTTCATCCCGGCGAACACGACCGACTGGGGCCCACCGGGATCGCTGCCGCGTAGGCGACCATCCGGGCCGCTCTCGCCATTGCCGCCATTGTCGGAAAGAAACACGATGAGTGTGTTGTCGAGCTTGCCCGACTGCTTCAATCGCTCGATCAGCGTGCCCACCGCGCGATCCATGCGGCTGATGTTCGCTGCATAGACCGCCATGATGGTGTCGAAACGTTCCTTGTCCTCGGCCGAAAGCTTGTCCCAGTCATAGGTGTTACTCAGCCGTTCGGGTAACCCGGTCTCTGGCGGGAGGATGCCCAACTGTTTCTGCCGCTCGAAGCGCTCGCGTCGCAGGACGTCCCAGCCGCGCAAGTATTTGCCTTTGAATTTCGCCACTTCTTCAGGCGGCGCCATGATCGGGAAATGCGCGGCGACGAAGGGCAGATAGAGGAAGAAAGGTTTGCGCTGACTCTCGGCGTCTTCGATGAACTTGGTGTGCCAATCGACGAACAGGTCGGACGAGTACCAATTGCCAGCGGCGACTTCGGGCGAGTTCGCGCGAACCTCGCGGCCGTCGATATATACATTCTGGGCCGCAGGCTGAGGCTGGTTAGGGTAATAGAGCTCGCCGATCGCCGAAGTGAGCGAATGCTCGAACCCACGCTGCCACGGCGCGACGCCGCGGGACATGCCGATATGCCACTTGCCTGCCATGGCGGTGTAATAGCCGGCCGATTTCATGACCTCCGCGAGCGTGACGACACGGTCGGAGAGTTTGCCGTGCAATCCTTTCGAACCCTCGATGGAGATCGCCTCGAGATGTCCCAGGCCTGCCTGGTGCGGATAGGTTCCCGTCAGCAGCGAGGCGCGCGACGGGCTGCAGCGTGCGCTGTTGTAGAACTGAGTGAAGCGGAGGCCGCCCTGCGCGAGTGCATCCAGATTGGGCGTGGCGATTTCGCTGCCGAAGCTGCCGATGTCCGAAAAACCCACATCGTCGAGCAGGATCACGACGATGTTCGGCCGCGAGGGTCCCGCTTTTGCCGGTGATGGTTCTGCACAGCCAGCGCTCAGCGGCGCGAGCATCGCGAGCAGGACGGGAGCGGAACGCAGAAGAGTGCGGGCGATACTGCGCGGCTTTTTCAGAACGGATCCCCCTCGACATGCGCGGCGGCTGCTTGGGCAACCTGCTCCGATTTATCATATTTAATCGGGTCCGGGATGTAAACCGCGCGGATCCGGCTGCGCCGATCCTATCTTTCTTCGCGAGACGCCCGCGCGGATCTGCGCATTTGTGCCGCACGGCTCGCGGATTCTTGCGCTCGATGCGAGAAAAATCTTTTAGTTTCAATGCACAGCCGTTGTCGGCAGAAGCTTGTGCGTGGATGGACGGCAGCGCGCGACGATTCCATATTCTGTCCCTGGGGATCGCAATGGCTGATTAGAAATGGCTGGGAGACCTGTATCAATGAAGCTTAGACCTGCGGCGCCTCGGCGCCAGTCTGTTCTGTCCACGGCAGCTCTCGTCGCGAGCGCGTTCGCCGGTACTGTCAACGCTCAGACGACGAGCGCCGACACTGCTACAACGAACACTGGCGCCACGGAGCTGGAGGAGGTGATGGTGGTTGCCCAGCGCGCCCGGCGCGTGAGCAGCGGCGCAACCAACCTCGACATGGAGATCAAGGAAACTCCGCAGTCGATCAGCGTGATCGGCCAGGAACAGATCGAGCAGTTCGGCGCCGACAACATCAACGATACGCTGCGCATGGCCACCGGCATTCAGGTCGAGCAGGTCTCGACCAACCTCACTCAATTTCTGGCGCGCGGCTTCGAAATCAAGAACACGCAGATCGACGGCGTGGGTCTGCCCAACGGCTGGGGTCTGGTCACCAACGCGATGGACTCCTTCGGCTTCGAGAAGCTCGAAGTGATCCGCGGCGCGAACGGTCTGCTGACCGGCGTGGGCAACGCGTCCGGCACCATCAACTACGTGCGCAAGCGACCGACCAACGAAGCGCAGGGCCATTTCGGTGTGACCGGCGGCTCCTGGGATCGCCGGCGCGTCGAGGCGGATTATTCAACGCCGTTCAACGACGCGGGCACTTGGGCCGGCCGCGTCGTGGTCGCGACGGAGGAGAGCGATTCGTACCTGCGCGATTTCGAGACCGAGCGCAGCTACGTTTACGGCGTGATCGACGGTCAGATCGGCGAGAACGGCACGCTGGCGTTGGGCTATTCCTGGCAGGAGGCCAACACCAATCACGGCATGTGGGGCGCGCTGACGTTCACGACCGTTGATGGAGAGCGGCTCGACTGGTCTCGCAGCGCCTCGGCCACGCAGGACTGGACGTACTGGAATTCGACCACGCATGCCGCTTTCGTCGACTACACCCATCAGCTCGGCGAGAACTGGCAACTGAAGACGTCCTACAACTACCGCCTGTACGACCACGACTCCAAAATATTCATGGCCTATTCGCTCACCGGCCTCGATCCGGTCACTCACGAGGGGCTGTATGGCTGGGCTTACAAGAGTCCGTACGAAACCGAAGCTCATCTGGCGGACGTGAAGCTCAACGGCAAGTTCGAGCTGTTCGGCCGCGAGCATGAGGCGATGCTCGGCGTGAGTTGGGCGACGAGCGATGGCACCGATTGGTACAACCCCACCGACACGACGGGCGTTCAGTTCGGTGCATTGCCGGCCTTCCCGTTTGCCGGCGACGCGATCCCCGAGCCGGTCTGGGGCGAGCGTGAGGTGTACACGACCATGGATCAGAAGATGAAGCGCGTGTTCGGCGCGAGCCGTCTGGCGCTGACCTGGCGGCTCAAGGCCATCGTCGGCTTCAACTGGGCCGAATACGAGCTCGACGCCGTCGACAACGAAGGCAAGCGCACCAACAAGACCGATCGCGAGCTCAGCCCGTATGCCGGCCTGACCTTCGACTTCACCGACAAGGTGCTCGGCTACCTCAATTATTCGTACATCTTCCAGCCGCAGGAGCAGGTCGACTTCGACCGCAACTATCTGGGGCCGAGCAAGGGCACGAACTACGAGGCCGGCGTCAAAGTCGAGTGGCTGGACCAGCGCCTGTTGACCACGTTTGCCTTGTTCAAGGCCAAGCAGGACGGCTTGGCGACGTACGTCGACACGCGGTTCATGGACGGCTTCGCCTACGCCTACCATGCTGAAGTCGATGTCGAATCCGAGGGCATCGAGTTCGAGGCTACCGGCAAGCTCAATGAACACGTCGACGTGTTGCTCGGCTATACCTATCTGAGGATGGATGGCGACCGCGGCGAGGATACCTATCACTGGGTGCCGCGGCGTACCGCCAATATGACGATCAGCGCGCGAGTGCCGAGCTTCACGGCGCTGTCCTTCGGCGTCAGCGGCAAGTGGCAGAGCGGTGTGTTCGGCGAGGAGGCCTACACCTTCCACCGGGTTGACCAGGATAGCTATGCCCTTGTGAATGGATTCGCAGCCTGGGCAATCCAGCGGAATCTCACGGTGCGCGCCAATGTTGGAAATATCACCGACGAGAAGTACATCACCAGCTTGTATGACGTGGGTTACTACGGCGCCCCACGCAACTACTCGGTGAGCCTGGACTGGCGTTTCTGACGATGAGACGGTCCGCGCTGATTGTGATGCTGTTTATCAGTGCGCTCGCCAGCGCGGACCAACCGAATCTCGCTGCGGCTAATTACGAGCGCCGTGTGTTCGACATCCCCATGCGCGATGGGGTGAAGCTGCACACGGTGGTCGTGCTTCCAAAAGGTGCGAAGAACGCACCCATCTTGCTCACGCGCACGCCGTACAACGCCGAGACCATGACGCGGCAGGCGGAGAGCAACGACATGCGCGCGCTGCTCGAAGGCTTCGACAACGCCGCCGACGTGATCGTGGAGGGCGGATACATTCGTGTCGTCCAAGACATTCGGGGCAAGCACGGATCCGGCGGCGAGTTCGTCATGACTCGGCCGCTCGCGGGCACGCCGTTCAATCGCACGTCAGTGGACGAGGCGACGGACGGATACGACACCATCGATTGGCTCGTGAAGCATATCGCCGAAGCCAACGGCAGAGTTGGCGTCCTCGGCTCCTCCTACAACGGCTTCACGGCGTTGATGGCGCTGGTGAAGCCGCATCCGGCGCTGAAAGTCGCCGTGCCGATGGATCCGATGGTCGACGGCTGGCGTGGCGACGATTGGTTTCATAACGGCGCCTTTCGCCAATACGCCATCGCGGCCATTCACGGCAGCGAGTCACGCGATAACAGCACGCAGTTTCCTTGGGAGAGCGCGGATCTCTACGAGTCATTCATGCGCGCCGACTCCGTCGGAGAACTGGCTAGTCGGCACGGCACAGACAAAGTTCAGTTCTGGCGAAACATCGTCGAGCATCCTGCGTACGATGATTTCTGGAAGTCGCAGGCCGTGGACAAAATTCTCGCGAGCCGGCCGTTGAACGTGCCAGTGATGGTGGTTGGCTCGCTGTGGGACCAGGAAGATATCTACGGAGCGACCGCGCTCTATCAAGCGATCGAGCCCAAGGACCACAGCGGCAAGCTCGTCTATCTCAGCTTGGGCCCCTGGCATCACGTGCAGGCGCTGTTTGACGGCAGCCGCGTTGGAAACATTCGCTGGGGACACGACACGGCCAAATGGTGGCGGCAGCATGTGCTCGCGCCATTTCTCGCGCATCATTTGAAAGGCGCGCCGATGGATGTGGCGCCGGTCACGGCGTTCCGGTCAGGGAGCAACGAATGGCGACGCCTCGAACGTTGGCCACCGACACCCTTGAGTGCGAAGCTCTATTTGAAGCCGAAGGGTGAGGTGGGTTTCGATGAGCCTGCAGGCCCGCTGCAAACCGCGGATTACATTTCCGATCCGACGCACCCGGTGACGTTCGTGCCGCGTCCGATGCGAGTGAATGACGGCGAGCAGTGGGAGTCCTGGCTCACGAGCGACCAGCGCAACAGTGCCGCGCGGCCTGACGTTCTCACATTCACATCCGAAGTGCTCGACCGAGCGATGAGCATCGCGGGCGAGCCGCAAGTGAAACTCACGGCATCGACCAGCGGCACGGATAGCGACTGGATCGTGAAGCTCATCGACGTCTATCCGGATCGGGTGACGGAAGACGCAACGATGAGTGGTTATCAGCTACCGGTCGCCATGGAGATCTTTCGCGGCCGCTATCGCAACTCGTTGTCACACGCCGAGCCGCTCGCACCCAATGTGCCGCTACGTTACGAGTTCGCGTTACCCGACGCGCATCACGTGTTTCTGCCCGGCCATCGAATCATGGTCCAGGTGCAGTCGAGTTGGTTCCCGCTCTACGACCGCAACCCGCAGACGTTCGTGCCGAACATCTTTTTCGCCAAGCCGGGTGACTACGTGAGGGCCTCGCAGCAGGTCGTCGTGGCGGGCCCGGACGCAAGCTATATCGAGCTGCCCATCGAGCGCTGAAAACGCGTCACACGCTGTCGCCCGGTTTTTGCAGCAGCTTGTAGCCCTTGAACGTCTTGATCTGATCCATCAGAAAGTGCGAGACGATTTTCTCCACGCCGAAGCCGCCGTTCACCAGCACGGTCATGATCCGCTTCCAGGCGTGCATGTCGGGCACGACCACCCGCAGGATGTAGTCGACGTTGCCGCTGACCCGGTAGGACTCGACGATCTCCGGAATGTTTTCGATGCAGGCGTCGAAATCGCCCAGGTTCTTGATCGTGTGCTGCGAGAAGGTGATGTGCGCCATCACGACGGTCACGCTGCGGATCCGATCGACTTGGATCTGCGCTCGATACGCACTGATCAGCCCGCGTGTCTCGAGATCGCGCACCCGTCGCAAACAGGCGCTGGGCGACAGAGCAACGCGATCGGCGAGCGCCTGGTTGGTGATACGAGCATCCCGCTGCAGGACCTCCATGATCTTGAGGTCGATCTGATCCACATCTTCGAAACTCGTCGCGTCTTTTTTCTCGTGCGGGGCGGTCATGGCACGTACCTGCTGAAGCGGCCCTGTTGTGGGGACGTGGGGCTTGCGATCGATCCTATCAATCTGTCCGACATGCCGGTAAAGGATCTGCGTCTTTTGCCGGCCCGGCGCGCGGATTGTTGCGTGGCCCCAAGGAAAAAGCCTTGCACATCAAGGGCTGTGCACCTGCCTGACGCCGTGGCGGATGGCTGGACGTTCGCCTCGACTATATCCATATTTAGTCGCGCGCGTCACGCCACACACGAACTTCCGCCGAAGCAATGACACATCAAGGGATCCCTCGCGAGTCGCAATCTTCAGCGTCGCTGCGACCCACGCTCGGCTGGGCGGGCCTGCTGATGCTGGGCGTCGCCCAGATCCTCGGCGCCGGCGTGTTCGTGATGACCGGCACCGCCGCTGCGTCGTTCGCCGGCCCAGCGGTCACCATTTCGTTCGTGCTCGCCGGTTTCGCGTGTCTGCTGGTTGGCCTGTGCTACGCGGAGCTGGCATCGAGGCTGCCGGAGTCGGGCTCTTCTTATACGTACTGCCGACGCACGTTCGGCGCACTGCCGGGCTGGGCGCTCGGCTGGCTGCTGTTCCTGGAATACAGCATCGCCGCATCGATGCTGGGCCTGGGCTTTGCCGGATATCTGGTGAGTCTGCTCGCCGACTTCGGCATTCACGTGCCGGCCAGTGTGTCGAGCTCTGCGGTGACCGCGACGCTCGTTCAAGGCGTAGGTTTTCAATTCGGTGTGGGTCACAGCGCAAACCTGGTCGCGGCCGCGGCTTGTCTCAGCGCCGGCATCATTCTCGCGCTCGGCATCTCGCGATCGGCGCTCGTCAACTCAGTGCTGGTGGCGATCAAGGTGTCGGTGCTGGTCGGATTCGTGCTGGCCGGCATGCACGCGGTCGACCCGGCGAACTGGCAACCGTACGTGCCGTCCAATGAAGGCGGATTCACCTACGGATGGGAAGGCATCGCGCGCGCCGCCTCGCTGCTGTTCTTCGCATTCCTGGGTTTTGAAACGGTCTCGACCGCCGCCGCCGAGACGCGCAATCCACATCGCGACGTGCCTGTGGGGATTCTCGGGTCGTTGGCGATCTGCGCCTTGATATATGTGTCGGTCGCGACGGTGCTGACCGGGTTGGTGCCGTTCCGCGAGCTCGGCGTCGCCGATCCCATCGCGCTCGCCGTCAATCGCATCGGCTGGCCCATCATCGCCACGTTGATCAAAGTGGGTGCGCTTGCCGGCCTGGGCTCCGTGCTCCTGGCGAACGCGTTCGGTCATTCGCGTGTGTGTTACGCGATGTCCAACGACGGCTTTTTACCGCGACTGTTTTCGGAAGTGCACCCGAAGCGCAACAGTCTGTGGAAGGCCAATCTCACATTAGCCAGCCTCGCGGCGCTCGGCGCGGCGCTGCTGCCGATCTCGGTGCTGGCCGACATGATTTCACTGGGCGTGGCGCTCACGTTCGCGATGGTGGCGCTTGCCCTCATCGAGCTGCGTAGTCGCGAGCCGGAGCAAGCAGGGCGCTTTCGGGTGCCGTTGGGTGGCGTCTGGATCAACGGCATCTGGTTCGGCACGGTGCCCGTGCTCGCCATCGTCGTGAGCTTCTTGATGACGTTGCCCGTGCTGCTCGATCTGGTGAGTCAGATCCGCCATGGCGAATGGTTACCCGGTTGCTTGTTGCTCACTTACCTGGCGATCGGGCTGGCGATTTACAGGTGGTACGGCAAGCCCCGTGCGCAAAGCCAGCAGGCGACGGTCACCGCCGAGCTTTCAGGAAGTCTGAACTGATGACGATTCGCGAAGTTTCTCTGTCCGAGGCGCTGGCGCTCGGTCGCTTGGATGCGCACGACCAGGCGCGACTCGTCAGGGATGGCGAGCTACCCGTGGAGGCGTTGACCGAGGCCGCTATCCTGCGCGTCGAAGCGCTCGATCCGACTGTGCGCGCTTTGAGTCACTACGATCCGAAGCTGGCGCGCGCTGAAGCACGTGGGCTACTAGCAAACGACGGCCCGATGCGAGGCGTGCCGTGGCTGCCAAAAGATTCGCTCGATTATCCCGGCATGCCGACGACTTCCTGTTCGCGTAGCCGAAGCCGCAGAGCGGTCCAACACGGCTATCCCTACGTGCAACGGTTGCAGCAGGCCGGATTGGTGGCGCTTGGAAAGTCGGCGATGCCGGAGTTCGGATTGCTGGCGTCCACCGAGCCGCTCGCAGGGCCGGTGACGCGCAATCCGTGGTCGCTCGAACATTCACCGGGCGGCTCCAGCGGTGGCGCTGTAGCCGCGATTGCGGCCGGGCTCGTGCCGCTCGCACACGGCAGTGACGGTGGCGGCTCGATTCGATTGCCCTCATCTTGTTGTGGCGTGGTTGGACTGAAACCTGGACGCGACAGCACCGTGCGTGTGCGTGCCCGTCACCTCGTCGAAGATTTATTGGTAGCGGACAGCCTGCACTCACGCAGCGTTCGCGACGTCGCATGGGGCTTCGCTGCTGCTCATCCCGATCCAAAACGTTCCGTTGTGACTGGCTCATCGTCACGACGCCTGCGCATCGCCGTGATCGACCATGGCTTGCGCGGGAACGCTCCGCATGCCGACGTCGCGCGCGTGATTGCATCTACAGCGGATCTCTGCGCGACGCTGGGACACAAAGTCGAGCGGACCCCCTGGCCGCTGGACGGACATGCCTTTCTTAGTTCCTTCGAAGATCTCTGGTCGCACTTGAGTGCGGACTGTGTCGATGCGACTCGCGCGCTGCCAGGTGGCGGTCGTCTGGAAGATGCAATCGAGCCGTGGACGGTGGCCTTAGGTCAGCGCGCCGAACGCCTGCCAACGTCAGCACTGGAGCGCGCGTATCGGCAGATTGCTCGTTTGCCTGCTCAGCTGAAAGATTTCTTCTCGAAGTTTGATGTTGTTCTCTCCCCTGTGGTGAGCGCGCCGCCGCCGTTGCTCGGCACCTATGGACCGACGGTGAACGCCGAGCAGTTGATGTCGTCCATGTTCGACTGGGTCGCCTACACGCCGTTGCAAAACATGGCGGGCACGCCGGCCATCTCGCTGCCGCTGTTCCAGAGCAGCGAGGGATTGCCCATCGGCAGCATGTTTGCCGCCGATCGCGCGCAGGAAGACATGCTGCTCGCGCTGGCCTTCGAACTCGAAGCCGCGCTGCCCTGGGCGGAGCGCTGGCCGAAGCACAGCGTCGCCACTTTCAATTCATAAGTTATAGCCGACGATCATTCATGAGCGACCGATTCGAACCCCGTAACCCCGACGACATTCGTGCGCTGGTTCACGAGCAACCCTTAGCATGGATCGTCTCCGGCGCACCGGGCGCGCAGCAAGCGACGCCGCTGCCGGTGCAACTCGTGTGCGATGACGATGGCACACCGATAACTTTGCTGGGCCATTTCGCCAGGAGCAATCCGCAGGTGAAGGCGCTCGCCGCAAGCTCACGAGCCACCGTCCTGCTGCTCGGCCCGAATGGATACATTTCACCGTCGTGGATGCGCAATCGGAATTGGGCGCCGACGTGGAATTACGCATCCGTTGTGTTCGATGTCGAAGTGCAGTTTCGGGATGAGCGCGCGGATGCCGATCGTTTGCTCGGTGGCTTGGTGACGCAGATGGAAGCGAACCGTCCCGCTGCGTGGGTGCCCGAAGAGTTGGGCGCGCGTTACGAGAAGCTCGTGACCGGCATTGTCGGTTTCGAAGCGCGCATCCTCGCGACGCGAAGCTGTTTCAAGCTGGGCCAGGACGAGCGTGACGATGTGTTTGCGGACATCCTGCGTGCGCTCGACATCAAGGACCAGGCGCCGTTGGCGAAATGGATGCGCCGCTTCGCCGGATCCCGATCGCCACAGGCGTTGCCCGCAAGTCAGCCGCCGCCGCGCGCGCTTGATCCGGAGATCAAGCGGTTCATCGACGACGTGATCGCCAAGGGACGACAGCTGACTGCGGGGCGCGAGCTCACTTGGCCGCAGCGTCGCGAAATCTGCGAAGTGACGCGCGCGCCCTGGGTCCGAGGCGGTCCAGTGATTGCAGAAACTCGTAACGTCGTTGCCCAGACGGCGGCCGGTCCCGTCGGGCTCCGCATTTACGATCCATCGCCGGGTCACAGCAAACCAACATTTGTTTTCATGCACGGCGGCGGCTGGTCGTTGTTCAGTCTGAACACGCACGATCGAGTGATGCGTGAATTTGCTCACCGCGGCGGCATGGCTGTTGTCGGTGTGGACTACGCGCTCTCGCCGGAGGTTCGGTATCCGACGGCATTGAATCAGGTGGTCGCCCTCGTGCACTGGCTGCACGAACAAGGTCGCATGTTCGGGCTCGACGGCGAACGGATTGCCATCGGCGGCGACTCCGCTGGCGGCAATCTTTCGATGGGCGCGGCGCTTCGATTGCGAGACGCCGGTCATCCGAAGCTGGTGAAAGCAGTATTGAGTATTTACGGCGGCTCGACGCCCGATTGCTCACCGGCCTCGCGACAACGCTATGGCACGGACGAAGACATGTTGACTGCCGCGGAGGTCGACACGTTCTGGGACAACTACATCGGCCACGTCGGTGATCGGCGCGATCCGTATGCGGCGACCGCCTATGCGCCACTGCATGGGTTGCCGCCCGTGTTTCTGGTGATCGCCGAATGCGACATCCTCGCGGAACAAAATCTGCTGATGGCGGGGCGCTTGCTCGAAGCGGGCGTGCAAGTGCAGGCGAAAGTGTATCCCGGCGCTCCACACAGCTTCATCGAGGCGGTCGCTGTCTCACGTGTCGCCAACGAAGCGGTCGACGACGGTGTCGCGTTCCTGCGTTCAGTGCTACTCCGTGAGCGAGGCGCCCGCGTCCATGTGGCCTGACGTCGGCATTTCCTCGTTTCAGTGCCCGACGAAGATCATCTTCGGCCTCGGCGCTCATGAACGGCTCGCCGATCTGATCGGAGAGCGAGCGATCGAACGTTTGCTGGTGTTGATCGATCCTGCACTGTTGAACAGCGTCATCCACCGCAAGGTGGCCGGCGTCCTAGCGCAAAACGATGTCGCTTCGGCCGTCTTCAGCGCCACCGACTCCAATGCGAACGACAGCACGGTGCAGGCCGCATTCAAGTCGAGTCGCGAGCATGGTGCGAACGGATTATTAGCTATCGGCGGTGGCGGCACGATCGAAGTGGCCAAGGAGGTCGGCAGGTTGATGCCGTCGTCGCCGCTGATTGCGATCCCGACGACGGACGGCGCCAGGTCAGCGGTGACGGGCGCCTGTGCAATCGCGATTTTAGATCCGCTCTCCGTCGGCGCCATTTCGGCGCAAGATGCGGCGTACGCCGGCATCGATGCGTTCGTCCACGCCTTCGAAGCGTATCTATCGAAACGAGCCACGGTTTTTTCCGACGCGGTGAATTTACATGCGATGACTCTGATCGCGAGCAGCATTCGTGCCTTCGTCGCGGATCGGAACAATGTGTGGGCGGCGTTGGACATGTTGTGCGCATCGTCAATGGCGGCGATGTCATTCGCTGTGACCGGGCGGGGCAACGTGAATTGCATGGCGACGTCGGTCAGCGTGCTGTTTCCCGTTCCGCATGGGTTGGCCAGCGCCGTTTGTCTGCCGCATGCGGCTGCGTTCAACGTGCCTGCGAATCCTGAACGGTATGCGCGGATCGCTGCGATTCTAGGGATCGATGGCAGCAGCCGACGTGAAGCGCAAGATGGAGCGCAGGCTATTCACGGTTTGCGTGCGCTTTGTAGCGATCTTGGGATCCCGCCGCGGTTACGCGATATCGGCGTGACCGAAGATCGGCTCGATGAACTGGCCCAGCGGAGCTTTGCCGCCGACTGCAACGACTTCAATCCACGCTACACCAGCGAGCAGGACTTTCGTGCTTTGTTTGGTTCTGCGTTCTGACCTGTCGATAAATATTGGCGAGACGCTCATGACACTCGACTCCCGACTCCCGAACTTCCGCTCGTTGGCTCCCGCGCAGCGTTTGCGCGCGCTGTCTGCAGCCGGCTTCGTCCCGGAGGGCGACCTCGATTTACTCGCCAAGCCCGGCGCACTGCCGAGCGCCGCGGCGGACGGCATGATCGAAAACGTCATCGGCACGTTCGAGTTGCCGCTGGCGGTAGCGAGCAATTTTCTGGTCAACGGCAAAGACGTTGTCGTCCCGATGGTCGTGGAAGAGCCTTCCATCGTCGCGGCAGCGTCGTACATGGCGAAACTCGTGCGCGAGTCGGGCGGCTTCTTCACGTCGAGTACGCCGCCGTTGATGCGATCTCAAATTCAGATCGTGGGCGTCGCCGATCCCCACGGTGCGCGTCAGACCATCCTGCGCGCTCGTGCGGAGTTGATCGAGCTTGCGAACGGTCGTGACAAAGTGCTGGTCGGACTGGGAGGCGGCTGCAGAGACATCGAGGTGCACGTATTTCCTGACACGCCGCGCGGTCCGATGGTCGTCGCGCACTTGATCGTCGATGTTCGCGACGCCATGGGCGCCAACACCGTGAACACCATGGCCGAGGCCGTGGCGACCAGGATCGAAAAGCTCACCGGAGGTTCGGTCCGCCTTCGCATCCTGTCCAACCTCGCCGACTTGCGTCTCGCCAGAGCAAGCCTGCGCGTGTCGCCCGCGGTTCTCGCGACATCGGAATACTCCGGTGAACGTGTGATCGAAGGAATGCTCGATGCATATACGTTCGCCGCTGTCGATCCGTATCGCGCCGCTACTCATAACAAAGGGATCATGAACGGCATCGATCCCATCGTCGTTGCCACGGGTAACGACTGGCGTGCAGTGGAGGCGGGCGCGCATGCGTATGCGGCTCGCAACGGTCACTACACCTCGCTGACCACTTGGGAGCGCGCGAACAACGGCGATCTCATCGGCACGATCGAAGTGCCGATGCCGGTGGGTCTGGTCGGCGGCGCGACCAAGACGCATCCCCTGGCCCGACTGGCATTGAAGATCCTGCAAGTAAAAAGCGCGCAGGAGCTTGCCGAAATCATCGTGGCCGTCGGGCTTGCACAGAACATGGGCGCGATGCGCGCGCTCGCCACCGAAGGAATTCAGCGTGGGCACATGGCCCTGCACGCTCGCAACATCGCTGTCGCGGCGGGCGCTGTTGGGTCTGAGGTGGATTTAGTCGTCAAGCGCATGGTCGAGTTGCGCGACGTTCGGATGGATCTGGCCGTCGAGTTGCTTGCCAAAGCGCGTCAGTGAGGGCATCGCCGTGAGCGCTTTAGAGAACAAAGTTCCACGAGCTCCCGCGCTTGGGCCGCTGCATGGCGTGTTGGTGTTGGACCTCACGCGCGTGGTCGCCGGGCCGTATTGCACGATGATGCTGGCCGATCTCGGGGCGACCGTCATCAAGATCGAGAATCCGCAGGATCCAGACTACGTGAGAACGTTTCCACCGATGGTGCAGCAGGGCGAGGAACGACTCAGCGGATTTTTCGCCCAATACAATCGACACAAGCTGGGCGTGACTCTGGATCTGAAGTCCGCTCAGGGGCGCGAGCTGTTTCTCGACATGGTCAGAAAGGCGCATGTGGTCGTCGAAAACTTTCGGCCGGGCACGATGCGCAAACTCGGCTTGGGGTTCGATGAGCTGCATCGAGTCAATCCACGGCTGATCTACACAGGGATCAGCGGCTTCGGACAAAGCGGCCCGAACTCAGCGCGTCCCGCATACGACAACTCCGCGCAGGCGAGCGGAGGACTATGGTCGATGAATGGAACGCCCAACGAGCCGCAGCGGGTCGGCACCATCATCGGGGATCTCGCGGCATCGTTGTATGCTGCTCTCGGCACCGTCGCAGCGTTACGCGAAGCCGAGGCCAAGGGAGTGGGGAGGCTCGTGGATATCTCACAACAGGACGCCGTATTCACACTGACCGAGAACGCCGTCGTCAACTTCACGACTCAGAGCAAAATTGCACAGCCCCTGGGCAACGACCATCCGTTCGTGCGGCCTTACGGTCGTTACGAGTGCAAGGACGGTTACGTGTTCTTCGGCGCGTACACGGACAAGTTCTGGCAAGAAGCCTGCACCGCGTTCGGCACGCCCGAACTTGCGAGCGATCCCGAGATCGACAGCATGGAGAAGCGCTTCGACCAAGGTGTCTACGCACGCCGTGTCGAACCGATCATTCGCCGCTGGTTTGCGGATAAGACCAAGCAGGAGCTCGAAGCCATTGCGTCCGACCGCTTTCCATTGAGTCCGATCAAGAACATCGCGGAGGTCGTCGAGGATCCGCACATGCAGGCGCGGGACATGCTGGTCGACGTGACCTACGGAGACGCCAAGGTGAAAGTGTTCGGCTCGGCCGTGCATTTGTCTGGAGCGCCTAGCGACGCGGAGCCGAGAGTGCCGCTCGTTGGCGAGCATAACGAGGCCGTGTATCTGAACTGGCTCGGTCTTGACCGGCGCGCCTTCGAATCTCTTCGCGAGAGCAAGGTGATCTGACATGTCCATCGCTTACGACGTCCAGGATGGCATCGCGAGAATCTGCTTCAACCGGCCGGAGAAGCTCAACGCGTTGACGCTCGCGATGTACGACGAGCTGGGCGCTACATTCAATGCGGCCGCTGAAGACGATCGCGTTCGCGTAGTGATCCTCACTGGCGCAGGCGAGCGCGCGTTTTGCGTCGGCGCGGACCTCAAAGAGTCCATTCCCGCCCTGGCGCGCAACGACATCGACATCTCCGCATGGGACGCGGCGCATCTGAAGAACTTCAACATCGACAAGCCCGTCATTTGCGCCGTCAACGGGCTGTGCATGGGCGGCGGCTTCGAGATCATGCTCGCGACCGACTTGCGTGTCGCGTCGAGCACGGCTGTGTTCAGCCTTCCTGAAGTGTCGCTTGGCATCGTGCCCGCGGGTGGCACGCTGGTGCGGTTGGTTCGGCAGATCGGGTACGCTGCCGCCATGGAGATCTTGATGACCGGTGAACGCTTCAGCAGCGAACATCTGTTGCGCGTCGGCGTGCTCAATCGAGTGGTCGCCCCAGAGCAGCTATCGCAAACGGTGACTCATCTGGCCGAGCGACTCGTCCGGTTGAGTCCCACGGCGCTCAAGGTCGTCAAACGAGCGGTCCGAGAACTGAGCGATTTGCCTTTGCAGGAAGCGTTTCGTCGCGAAGCCGTGCTCGGGCAGCTGGCGTTCACGAGCGCCGATGCCAAGCGAGGACTTGCTGCGTTCGCCGAGGGCAAGAGAGTCGAGTGTTACTGATGCCGGGTTGGATGGGCCGATCTTCACTGATGATTGCCATTGCGGCGTTCGCTTCGTTGCCAGTGGCGGCGATGCCGATGCTGGATGGCAAGCACAACGTCGGCGTGATCAAGGCTGAGTTCGTCGATGCGTCACGAGCGCTCGATGCTCACGATCCGGCCAGCGGACCGAGACGGTTGCCCGCCGTTGTCTGGTATCCGACTAAAGGTCGCGGGGGCGCGGCCTACTTGGAAGGCGACAGGGCGACGGTCACGTTACCGGCCATCGCGCGCAATTTTGGTTTCGCAGTAGAAGAACTCCACCCCTTGACGGTCGCGCGCATGGACGTTCGATCGGGAGCGTCTCCGGCGCGGCATTCGCGGGGATTTCCGGTCGTGGTGTTCAGCCACGGTTTCTTTTTATATCCCGAGCAGAACAGCGCGCTCGCCTCGCGCTTGGCCAGTCATGGCTACATCGTGGTGTCGATAGCACATCCAGGGGACGCCGCGGACGTGCGTCTCGAGGATGGACGCATCGTCGCCACCAAGCTCGCCAGCACTGGCGACGCTCCACAGTTTGCCGAGGCGTTCAAGGTTCTGGTCGGAGGGGCGAACCTCGAAGCACGCCGCGAGGCGCTGACCGGATATGCCAAAGCGCTTCCCGCGACACGGATCGGCCGTTCCTTCGCCGAATGGCGCGACGATACGCTGTTCGTTGCCGACGCGATCCTCGATGGGAACGAGCCTCATGCCTTGCATGACGTGCTGGCCGCCGCCGATCGCAGTCGTCTTGCCTTCGCGGGCATGTCCTTCGGCGGGGCGACTTCGGCCACGACATGCAAGCTGGTGAAAGCCTGCCGCGCGGCGGTGAACCTCGACGGTCAGAATTTCGATCCGGATCTCTATGATCGGCCCGTCGAGCGGCCGCTGCTACTGATGTTGAGCGATTGGACGCGCTACAACGTGTTCGAAGGTCAGCCCCGCGAAGCGGATTTCAGCCCGAACGATCTCGCGTACGAATCATGGAGCGAGGCAGGGAAGGGCGGTGACGTGGTGCGCGTCCGTCTGGAGGGCATCCGTCACATGGGATTCACGGACCTTGTGACTCTGCTGAATGGGCCGAAGCGGAAAGAACGCGTGGGCGAGATCGATGGTGACGAGGCGTTGTCCGCGATCGGCGATCTGGTTCTCGCCTTTCTGGATGCGCATGTACGCGATGGCGATGCATCGAGTATCGACCGCGCGATCGACCGCCATCCCGCACTCGAGCGCCACGTGCCAGTGCGCCTGAAGAGTTGGGTGAGCGAGACGAATCAGTCGCCATAGCGACATCGCTGCCTGCATCGCCTTATAACTTTTCTGGCAGGCAAGGCGGCGCGGATACTGCACACTACAACACGGGGTAAGTCGGGAATGGGCCGCATCATCAGCATCATTGCTGCCGGTCTGCTATTAGTTGGCATCGAGAGCGCTGCCCAGAACGTTCCCTATCCGTCGTCCGCGCAGGGCGGCTTCTACACGCACAACTACTATTTCGGGCCTGCGCCGAGCTCGACACCGTGCGCGCCGGCCTGGTCGCCCGACGGTTCGAAGATCGCAGTGGCCATGAGCGGCTCCATCTGGATCGTCGATCCGAGCTCGGGCGGCGCGCGCGAGCTCACTTACTCTCGCAAGTACCACTCGATGCCGGCCTGGTCTCCCGACGGACGTTGGATCGTGTACGTGGCTGACGATGGCGGCGGGACGATTCAGCTGGAGATCGTCGAGGTCGAGACGGGGAAGAGTCGGCCGCTCACCTCCGACAATCAGATCTACATGGATCCCGCGTTCTCTCCCGATGGGAGGCGGCTCGCCTACGTTTCGACGAAGTCGAATGGCAACTTCAACGTCTTCGTCCGCGCGTTGAAGGACGGGCAGTTCGTGGGCGATGAGATCGCCGTCACGCGCGACAACGACTTCGGTCGCGATCGGCTCTACTTCGGGCCAATGGACATGCACATCGCGCCAACCTGGATGTCGGATGGGAAAGAGCTGCTGCTCGTTTCGAATCGAAACGTGCCGCTCGGCTCGGGCAACGTGCTGCGCATGCCGGCGACGGCGAACGGCATCGACCAGGCGACCACGGTGCTTGCGGAACAGACGCTCTTTCGCACGAGACCGCATGTTTCGCTCGACGGCAAACGCTTCGTCTATTCGTCGACGCGCGGCGCCGCAGATCAGTTCAACAATCTGTATGTGCAACCGACCACGGGCGGTGAGCCGTACAAGCTGACCTTCTTCCGGCACGACGCGTTCCATCCGCGCTGGTCGCCGGACGGCGAGTGGATTGCATTCATCTCTAACGAAGAGGGTCTTCCACAGCTGCAACTGCTGGAGACTTACGGCGGGGCGTTGAGAAAGGTCCACATCACGGAGCGACGCTGGAAGCGGCCCATGACCGCGGTATCGGTCAGGACAGTGGACGCAGCGACCGGTCGTCCGACAGCGGCGCGTATTCATCTCACCGCGTCGGACGGCAAGATGTACGCGCCGGAAGATGCATACGCACGCGTCACCGGCGAAGGTGATCGCATCTTCCATCAGGGTGGAACGTTTCGAGTCGAAGTTCCCGTGGGTCCCGTGACCATCGAGGCCGTCAAGGGATTCGAGTACACGCCTGTGAAGACGACTGTGCAGGCGCTCGCCGGTAAAGTCGTGCAGATCGATCTGAAGCTGCAGCGGCTGACCGATCTATCGGCGCGCGGCTGGTACAACGGGTCCACGCACGTCCACATGAACTACGCGGGCAATCTGCACAACACGCCCGCGAACCTGATGATGATGTCGGCCGCCGAAGATCAAGACATGGTCAACACGCAGGTCGCGAACAAAGACAATCGCATCCTCGATTACGACCATTTCATTCCCGGCGGCAAGCCGCACCCGATCTCGACGCCCGATCGACTGCTCGTCGTGGGGCAGGAGTATCGGCCGGCATTCTACGGGCACGTTTTCATGTTCCAGCTGCACGATCATTTGATCAGTCCGTTCACAACCGGCTACGAAGGCACTGCGATCGAGAGCCTGTACCCGAGCAACACGGACATGCTGAGGAAAGCGAAAGCGCAGGGTGCGACGGTCGGATACGTGCACGCGTTCGGCAGCAAAGATCCGCTGAGCACCAATCTCGGCGGCGCCAAGGGCTACATTGTCGACGCTGCGCTCGGGACGACCGATGCGCTCGAGTGGTCTTACCCCGGCATGGGCACTTTCTATCCGTGGTATGCGACGCTGAACAACGGGCTGCGCGTGACGGCCGTCGGCGGCGAGGACTCGATCAGCAGCATGCACATCTCCAAGCTTGTGGGCTCGACGCGAACGTACGTGCACACGGGCGGTCGCGGACTCGACGCCGATGCCTGGTTCGAAGGTTTGCGAAAGGGCCATGCGTTCGTATCCACGGGGCCGCTCGTCGACCTGACGGTGAATGGACGGATGCCCGGCGAAGACGTCAGACTGCCGGCCGTCGGAGGCGAAGTCAGCGTAGAGGCGCGCGTGCAATCGATCACGCCACTCGACAGCGTCACGCTCGTGTGGAACGGCGAGGTCGTCGAGAAGATTCCGCTGTCTGCGGATCGCAGGAGTGCGCAGCTGAGTAAGAACCTCAAGGTCGCGCGTAGTGGTTGGTATCACCTGCGTGCTGAAGGTAAGCGGAATGAACGCTATCCGCTCGATGCCGAGTTCGCACAGGCCTTCACCAATCCGGTGTGGGTGACGGTCGGCGACCAGCCGGTGCGCAACGCGGCGGCAGCGGCGTATTGTTTGCGATGGATCGACAAGCTGCAGCAGATGGCGGAGGCATGGCCGGGCTGGCGATCGCAGCGGGAAAAGGAACATGTCTTTGCGCAGTTCGACGAGGCGCGCGCGGTGTATCGAAAATTTCGTGACGAGGCGACGGTGGGAGGGGTTGAGTGATGAAAAGATTCTGGTGGGGCTCCGCGATGTTCGCTCTCGGCATTTCATGGGCTGCTGCAGCCGATAAGCCTGTGTTCTCGGGTCCCGGCAAGCGGGACTGCGCCGACTGTCCCGAAATGGTCGTCGTGCCCGCGGGAAAATTTCAGATGGGTTCTCCCGATGATGAGGAAGGTCGCAGCACTCATGAGGGCGCGTTGCACACGGTGACGTTCGCCAAGCCATTCGCGATCGGCAAGTACGAAGTCACGTTCGACGAATGGGACGCATGCGTGGCCGCGAAAGCATGCGAGGCGGTGGGGGACGACGGGTGGGGCCGTGGCCGCCGGCCCGTGCTCTACGTCAACTTCGAAATGGCGATGGGCTATGCCAAATGGCTGACCCAGAAAACGGGCAAACAGTATCGCGTGCCGAGCGAGGCCGAGTGGGAATACGCGGCTCGCGCTGGATCGACAACGCGATGGTTTTGGGGCGAGGATTCGAAGCGCGCCTGCGAGTTCGCGAACGTCGGCGATGAGTCGGTGAAGCAGGAACACCCGGAGTGGCCCCGGCACGACTGCAACGATGGTTACGCGAAAACAGCGCCGGTGGGCAGCTTCAAGCCGAACGGCTTCGGCTTGCACGACACCGTCGGCAATGTTTGGGAATGGGTGGCGGACTGCTACAACCCCTCCTACGAAGGTGCTCCCACCGACGGTCGCGCCTGGCTAACTGGCGACTGTGTCAGGCGTCTCGATCGTGGCGGCGGCTGGTATAACAAACCGGAAGCGGTCCGCTCAGCATTGCGATACGCGGGCGACGACCCGACCAGACGGAATAACACGCTGGGATTTCGGGTGGTCAGGACGTTGCCGTAGGAGCTTCCGAGATAGATGCGGGTTAATGTGTCAAAGCGTTGACAGTTATGGATATCTGTCTGCGCTTTGCCACATGGAGCTGTTCACCACTCTGCACGACTCACTCGGGGAGCTTCTAGAATAACTGGTCACGATTCACGATGATGCCGCGGCGGTGGCCTACCCATCCGGCTTCGACTCGAACGCGGTATCCGGCGTACACCGACTCCTGCAGCCAGGCGAGGCAGTCGTCCAGCGTGACGACGGTCCAGTCCGGGAGTTGGCAGGGAATATCGCGCTGCTGCCCGGCAATCTCATACACATCGTTCCAGGCTTCGACCCAGCGCATTTCGATATCGGCGTTCGCTGTCATCGGGCGGTCCTTGCAGGAGTGAGTCGTCGGCTGGCATCGCTGCTGCGAATATGCCACATCATCGGCGCCGTTCAGAACTGCATTGTGAGTAACACACGAATGGAACGTTGTGGCACGTAATCCAGAGTCTCGCCTGGCGCAGGCTTCCATGCGAAGGTGTCGAAAGCATTCAATAGCTGAGCGCGCACGACAACCGGGCGGCCCGAAGCTTGGAGGCTGTAACGAGCGCCCAGGTCCACTACAGTCGAAGCTTCAGTTTCGAGCTGCGTGCCGGTCGCGGCATTCAATCGGGAGCGCGCAGCCCGCTCGCCGAGATGCTCGACTGCTACATCGAAGCTCAGCTGCCGTGAAAGCTGGTAGTTGAGGGCGGCAACGGCCCGCATTTCGGGAACACCTGGCGGCCGACTGCCGATCGACCCGGCATCGACACTGGGCCCTACGACGCGCGCATCGGTATAGACGGCGCCGATGACCGCGGACAGATTGGGCAGGAGCGAGCCGGACAAGGACGTCTCCACACCACGATGGGTCACTTCACCCAGAAAAGAGAATGAATCGGTGACCGCGTCGATTCCGACGTGAGGTTTACGCGTTTCGAAACCGGCCACGATCAACGTCACGTCGTCGAGAGCATAACGCAAGCCGAGTTCCCGCTGGTCAGCTATCGCGGCCTCCAGCACGGCGTTCGCGTTCGCAGCCGTAGAAGGCGCTACGCCGGCTTCCTCCAGGCCGCGAGTGTAACTGCCGTACAACTCCAACCTGTCCCGGACAGTCAACACCGCGCCAAGGTTGTACAACCACGGCGCCGACTCATTGGAGTGGACGGTGCCCGCGTCGTTTGTGAACTGTTTGGAATAATCGGAATACAAAACCCCACTGCTGATTCGCAAGCGTCCCGGTAGCGCGATCTGGTAGCTCAGGCCGAGGCCATGCTGGTCGATCGTGTCGCGCAGCCGGGCGGCGCTCGCTCCCATGTCGGGTGCCGCTACCGCTTGCGCGGATTGCCCCAACAGGGTCTGGCCTACGGTAATTACACGTTCGCCACCGAAGCGGCTCTGCGAATCCCGCAGCCGTGCGTCCATGGCTATACTGTGAGCCACGTGTCCAGTTTGGATGATCCTGCCGATGCGCACCTCGGCGGAATAGGAGCGAGAACGCTGCTCTGGCGAGACGACTACACTGCTCTGCGCAAGCCCATCCTCTGCGACGTTCGAGAACAGTTGCGTGAACTTGTTGTCCGGCGCTTCCTGCGAAAACACGCCAGTGGCTCGTAACGTCCAGTGTTCGTCGAGATCGAGATCCGCCAATGCGCCCACGATGCGTCGGGCGCCTGCCTCGCTCGCCCACGATTGTCCAAGGTAACGCCCACGCTCGATCTGAGCCGGCAATGCTGTTGCGTTCGGCGCCAGGCTCACACGGAATCTCCCATTGCGCTGGTAGCGATACTCGCCGCCGAACAACTGCAAGCGGGCATTGGCGAGCGTGGCTCGCAACGTGCCGGCCAGCAGCAGGTCGCTGCCTTCTCCGCCTTGTTCGTCGGCCCATTGGAACCGCCGGCTCGCGCCCATCGACGTGGAGAACGTGTCGGCCTGGTTGCGATATTTGAAATGCAGCTCGCTGAACGGTTGCTCATACGAGTCGACGCCGACGGTGACGAGGCTGGGCTCGTCGCGCGATGGGTCGCGAAGCTTGTAGTCGACGACCCCGGAGGGACCGGGATGATCCAGCGCCAGGGCGTTGTAACCGATGCGGACGACGGACTTCTCCAGGAAGAAGCTGCTGACGCCGCCGTTCTTCACGAAGTAACGGCCGTTGATTCGATAGTTGCCCGCCGCTTCGAGGCTGAATCCGCGGACCGAAGTCTGATCGTAGATGCCGACGGATTCGTCGCCCTCGCTGGAGCCGAAGGCATCTTCGGCAACGGCGACCGCATTAGCGGTCGCTTGCGCGCCGGCGTGCTCGGCCAGCATCGACAACATCAGGAACGTCAATCCTTTGACCCCGGTCCGCGCTCTCACATCGGCTCCCCGCCAGAACTACGAGGCGCGACCGTAACTTCGTTCTAACGTTCGGCGCCCTCCGATTCTTGCGGGGCAACGGCGGTCTCGACGTCGATGCCATACCTTTGGATGGCGTCGCTCACCTGAACGGCAGCGCTGCGGCGCTCTGGCAGGAACTGCCGGATCTGATCCGCGAAGATTCGCATATAGTCACTGGCTGCGATGATCGGGCCGGCATGCGAGGCGAGGCACTGCTGCACGTAGAGGCGAGGCGCGAAGGAAATCGACGTGACCGGTTGCCAGGCTGCCGCCGATCAGTTTGTCGGCATGATTCGCGGCAACCTGCATCTTGCGGTTGTGTTACGCATCCGGCCGGCGCCAGCGCCAGAGGAGCTGCACGCCTTCGTCTCCAAGGCGGTTGCAACTTTCTTGCACGGCATCGTTGCCACACGCAAAGGCTGAGCGGACTGTATTAGTCAGCGGCGCCTTTGCTCGAGCGTTTCGGCGGCGGCATTGCCCGAAGGGTGCGACGGGCGCGCTGAAAGATCTGCGGGTCCTTGTAAAGCTGGAACAGCAGGTTCGTGCCGGTCACCAGCGCCATGATCTCGAAGCTCATTTGCGCGACATCGGTGTTCTTCGGCAGATGTCCCGCCGCCACGGCGTCGTGCAATACATTATCTAGAAAGGCGCTGCGCTCCGCCGTGCTCTTGAATACCCGGTCGCGCACCGGGCCGGTTCGATCGTCGAACTCGGAAGAGGCCGCGGTGAAGAAACATCCGCCGTCCATCGCGTGGCGCTGCACGTACTCGAAGTAGTGCTCCATATACGCACGTAGCTGTGGCGCACCGGGCGGGCTCGCCGTCGTCGGTTCAAGGACCTCGCTGCGATAGACGTCCCACGCGGAATCGATCGTTGCGATCTGCAGCGATTCTTTCGAGCCGAAGTGAGCAAACAGTCCCGCTTTGCTCATGCCTACTTCAGTTGCAAGCCGACCGATGCTCAGCGCTTCCAGCCCGTCCGCCGCGGCGATACGACGCGCGGCATCCAGGATCTCGCGGCGTGTGCTCGCGCCGTGCGCACGACGGCGATCCGTCGGCGGCGGGGCCTTGCTCGTTTTGGCAGGAGGAGTTCTTTTCATAATGACTTTAGCTTAGCAAGGTTTGACGTACGAACGATCGTTCGATTAGAGTGCGGACGTTCGTATTGGCAGGAGCACGGATGACCGCGCCGTTTTTGAATCTCGAGCCGCTTTTCGATCTGCACATCAAATTACGTAAAGAGGTGGAGCAGGTGGGATCCACGCCGGAAGGGCTTCGCATCCATCTGTTCGTCGATGAAGGCGAATGTGTCGGCCCCAAGGTGCGAGGTCGCCTGCGCCGCGGAGGCGGGGATTGGTTCGTGCTACGTCCGGACGGCGTCGGCCTTCTGAACGTGCGCTGTACGATCGAAACACACGATGGTGCGCTGATCTTCGGCGAGCACCTCGGCCTGCTCGAGTTCGGCGAGCGCGGCTATGAGCGCTTCCTCAGCGGTCAGCGCTCCGCATCGCTTCCCGGCAAGGTGGCTGCTCGCTACCACACCGGCGGGGCACAGTACGGCTGGTTGAACCGCGCGGTTTGCGCGGCGTCCGTGCAGGCGGACTTGCAGCGGCTGGAAGTCGACTACCGGATGTACCTGCTCGCCTGAGCCACAGCTGGCGCGCGGACACGCTCAACTTTTCATCACTAACGGAAGAGACATCATGGAATTCGCGAGACGTTCGATCGCGTTCGTCATTGTTTGTGTCGGGTTGTTATTGCTTTCGGGCTGCGGTGGGGACGGCGACGACGGTTCGTCCGGAGCCATCGAGTCTATTGCTGTGACGGCAGACAGCCTCACGATCGGCACGGCGACCACGCAGAGCTTTACTGCGACGGCGCGAGATAGTCGCGGCAATGCCGTGAACGGTGTGACTTTCACCTGGTCTTCCAGCAACGCCAGCATCGCGACCATTGGCGGCGATGGCGTCGCGACCGGCGTCGCGCCTGGTACGAGCAACATCACGGCGAGCGCGCAAGGCGTCACCAGTGCGCCCGTTTCGGTGACGGTGGTGCCAGCGACTCGGATCACGGGCACAGCTGCGATCGGAGCACCGATCGTGGGCGCCACAGTCACGCTTAAGGATCGGCAAGGCATCCAGCGTACAGCGACGACCGGCGCGGATGGGCTCTTCATCATTAACACCACCGGGCTGCAGCCGCCTTTTCTGGTCCGGGTCCCACCGCTGGGAACGGGCAGCACGCCGCTGTACAGCGTGAGTATCGATAGCAATGCAAGCGGCGTCATCAACATCACGCCATTCACCGATGTAATCGCGCGTTCGTGGTACGGCGCACGGAATGTATCCATCGACGTCGCGTTCCAGGACCCGTCGCGCAGCCCCGTAGCCTCGCCGGAATCGTTGCAGACCGTACATTCCATCGTTCTATCCACCTTGCAGCGCTGGCTCGAGCAGTCGGGCGTGGATGTATCTTCGTTCAATCTGATCGCGACCGCTTTCGATGCGGATGGAACGGGCGTCGATCAAGTCTTGGACCGGACGACCGTGAGCAGCGGCACGCTCGTGATCACGGACGGCGTCACCACTCAGCGCAGCACATTGGCCTATGACGCCACACAGGCTTCGCTGACAGTACGGACTGAAGTTTCCGGTCCTCACGGCACGAACAGCTCGGTGGCGCGCACCGTCCTTGCTTTGAGCGCGGACGAGCAGGCGGCGGTGAACGCAGTGAAGGCAATGCTGGTCCAGTTCGGCCAGGCAATCGCCGCCGTCGAGGACGAATATAGGGATCGCGACAGCGTCATGGCGTTCTACGCTGAGGACTATTTGAATGCGGGGCGCGAGACGGTCTTCGATGTAGGCTATCTGCTCCGACCGTTCAAAGGCTGCGATGTCTCGTATCGGCTTCGTAGCATCGATGACATCGACACGGCGGCGGGAGAAATGACGCTGACACTCGATCGCACGGTGAGTGGCCAAGAGATACCCACACAGACCGAGACAGTGCAGCACTCCTTCAAGCGGTACGGCGCCAATTGGTTGTTCCACGGAGATCAGCGGATCGCTGGAGTCACCGTGCAAGCGGAAGCACGCACGTATCAGGGCGCTGTCACGAACGGCTCGGGTACCACGGTGGTCGCGCGCCTCACCGACGACGTCCAGGTTGCGAGCCACCACGTGACGGCCTCCATGGTGAGTGGGGGCGAGCTGTGGAACAACGCTCCCTTGAATATCGTACCGGGCTTGATCTATCTGACATACGAGCGGGATAGCGGTCCTTTGAGCATACCCGTGCCCGCGGGAACGCCGTTCGCAATGACGGTGGAGGAGTTTCAAGGGCCCACCGTGACGTATCAGCTCAGCAGCAACGCGGTCACGACGGAACGTATTGCGATCACCAATCTGACGAGTCACGCACTCGCCGACGCGCTGGGCCGGACGCTCGACATCGAATGGACGTTGCCGGCGAGCTATGAGGTTCAGACGGTGACGCTCGTGCGCTACATGCATATGCTGAACGGCTTCGACGGGAAGGCGTTCTCGAACGCAGAGAAGAAACCGCTGCTTCCGTCGACCGCCACGTCGGCGCAGCTCGCCATCCCAGCTGACTGGGGCTCGCATGCGATCACGGGTGTGGACATCCACGTGATCGTTGAAGGCGTCAACGGTGAGCGCAGCGTGGCGATATACTCGTTCCGGTAAGGACCACGAATCGGAACCAGGGAATGAAACGGACAGTCTTGTCGGGTGTCGTGGCGCTCGTCGCCACGACAGCCTTTATCGCGAGCCACGATGTCGCGTGCGCCGAGGAGCGCTCGGCCTTCACGGTGGAGGATCTGCTCCGGCTCCGGCGCCTTTCGGATCTGCAGGTGTCGCCCGATGGTCGATACGCCGCATTCACCGTCAGCGAAACGGACATCGAGACGAATCGAAGTGGCACCAGCCTGTGGCTGCTGGATCCGCAGGCGCCCACGGGCAGTCCGCGCCAAGTCAGCGTGAGTGATCACGATGAATGGAACGCGCGCTGGATGCCTGACAGTCGCGGACTGTACTTTCTTTCCGATCGTTCCGGCAGCGTGCAGGTGTGGCGCTCGAAGCTGGATGGGGCGGAGGCGACTCAGATCACACGCCTGCCGCTCGATGTACAGGCGTTGAAGGTAGCGCCACGCGGCGATCGTTTGTTGATCGCGCTCGAGGTCTTTCCGGACTGCGCCGACTTGGACTGCTCGGCTCGTCGTATGCAAAGGACTCCTGAGCCGCGCGGCACGGGCCGAGTCTACGAGAGGCTGTTTGTTCGCCACTGGGACCGATGGAAGGACGGAAGGCAGTCTCATTTATATAGCCTGCGGCTTACTTCCGCCGGGACGGCCGAGGCTCCAGTCGATCTCACGCGTGCACTCGATGCAGACGTGCCTTCGAAGCCGCGGGGCGGCGACGAGGAATTCAATTTCAGTCCCGACGGCTCGCGTGTGGCATTCACCGCGCGCATCAAAGGAAAGACGGAGGCGTGGTCCACCAACTTCGATGTTTATGAAGTCGCAGCCGATGGCAGCAGCGAGCCTCGCAATCTCACATCAAACAATCCGGCGTGGGACTCAGCACCGACCTATTCGCCGGACGGTCGCGTGCTCGCCTGGAAGGCGATGCGGCGGCCGCAGAACGAGGCAGATCGATTTCAGCTGGTCTTCAAAGATGTACGCTCCGGCAATGTTCGAACGCTCGCAGCCGACTGGGACCGCTCAGTGGATCGGTTCGCATTCTCGCCCGACGGACGCCACATCCTTGCGACGACGGATCACCTCGGACAGCACGTGCTGTGGAAGATCGACGCGCGCAGTGGTGCGGTCAAGCTGTTGGAAACAGAAGGGCAGGTCACCGAATTCGGCGTCGCGCGGCAGAACATCGTGTACGCACGCTCAGCGCTCGACAGCCCCGCGGATCTGTATCTTTTGAATCGCGACGGAACGTCCGAGCGCCTGACCACGTTGAATGCGAGTCGTTTGGAGCAGCTCCGGATCAGTCCCTTCGAGCAGTTCACTTTCCTCGGCTGGAACGCCGAGCGCGTGCATGGCTATGTGATGCAACCTTATGGATTCGAGAAGGGACGAAAGTATCCGGTTCTGTTGATCGTGCACGGCGGTCCGCAACTCAGTTTCGGCAACGGCTGGAGCTATCGCTGGAATCCACAGGTGTACGCGGGCGCAGGGTACGCGGTGGTGTTCATCGACTATCACGGCTCGACCGGTTATGGCCAGGCATTCACGGATTCGATCACTGGCGATTGGGGCGGCAAACCGCTCGAGGATTTGCGGATCGGCTTGGCTGCCGCGATGGCGACATACCCCTGGCTGGACCGCGAAAGCGTCTGCGCGTTAGGCGCCTCCTACGGCGGCTACATGATGAATTGGATTGAAAGTCAGTGGTCCGATCGCTTCCGCTGTCTCGTGAACTATGCCGGTGTGTTCGATGTGCGTGGCATGTACTACCAGACCGACGAGATGTGGCTGGATGAGTTCGAGCTCGGCGGACCTGAGTTCGGCGTGCCAGCCAGCTATGAGAAACACAATCCGTTGCGCCACGTCTCGTCTTGGAACACGCCCATGCTGGTCGGCCATGGCCAGCAGGATTTCAACGTTCCTTATGAGCAGGGCATTTCAACCTTCACGGCGCTTCAGCGTCGCGGCATCGAGAGTCGACTGGTGATCTTTCCGGACGAAACACACTTCATTCTCCAGGCGCGTAACCAGCTGCAATGGCAACACGAGGTGCTCGCATGGCTTGACCGGTGGCTGCGAACTAGATGAGCGCAGGAGATCGTCGCGTTCTGATTTCGGGCGCGGGTATTGCGGGGCTGGTCACGGCATACTGGCTGAAACGCCATGGTTTCAATCCCACAGTCGTGGAGCGGGCGCCCGAATTGCGGGCCGGCGGTCATGCCGTGGATCTGTGGGGATCGGCGGTCGATGTCATCGAGCGAATGGGTTTGCTATCCGCCGTGGAGACCGCACGTACGTTGAATGACACCGGCATCACGATTGTGCCGGGGCGCGAGCCGCTCAAGATGTCACTCGCCGATCTTGCCGTGCGTATTGCCGACCGGCATGCCGAAGTCATGCGTGGCACGTTGGTGAAACTGCTCTACGAGCGTACCCGCGATGAGGTTGAGTGCCTGTTCGGCGACAGCATCCGCGCAATCGAAATGCGGACGGATGGCGTCCGAGCAAGCTTCGAGCGTGCGCCCACCCAAACGTTCGACCTCATCGTCGGCGCCGATGGGCAGCACTCGACGGTGCGGCGGCTCGTGTTCGGAGAGGAATCGCACTTCAGCCGCTACTTGGGGGCGTACATCGCCGGGTGTTCGTTGCCCAATGACTGGGTGCCGAGCGGCCATCTCGCGCGCTATGTCGCCCCAGCAAAAACCGTGACCCTGGCTCCCATTCGCCAGAGTGGCGAGCTTGCGGTGGGCTTTCTGTTTCGCCGCCCGACGGAGCTTCGGATCGAGCATGACGACATCGAACGTCAACAGCAGTTGCTGCGCGATGTATTCGCAGGAGAGGGCTGGCATGTGCCGAGCCTGCTCGCGCAGTTACCGAAGGCGCACGATTTCTATTTCACCCCGGTGAGCCAGATCCGGATGCAACGCTACTCGAGCAATCGTGTCGTGCTCGTCGGGGATGCGGGCTATTGTCCGGCACCTGCTGTTGGAGGCGGTACGACCTTGGCCGTCATCGCGGCGTACATCCTAAGCGGTGAAATGGCGCGGGCAGGCGGCGACTACGCTGCCGCGTTACAGAGCTATGAGCGTGAGATCGCATCCGCAGTGGAGGCAAGTCGTCATGTGGGGCCTTCACTCATTCGGGCGCTGGTTCCACGACGGTCGATAGAAATCTCGTTGGGCATGCATATCGCGTCGTTCGTGCGTGGCTTGCCGCCCTGTGTGCGTCGCTGTGTGCCACTGATTCCCCGACGGGCGCTGCGCGGCTTGCGTGAAGTGGCATCCCTCCGGCTCAGAGATTACGAGCGCACCTGAGCAGGGACACTTGCAGTTCGCGATGCGGGCGGGAAAAATACAGACCTGTCTACATGAGCAGGGTGCCGAGCGTCATGAGCGAGCGTGTTCCCCAGGTTCGCGGCCTGGCTGTCCGAGAGAAGATTCTTTCGATGGCCGATGAACTGTTTTATCGGGAAGGGCTGCGCGCTGTCGGCGTCGACACCCTCATCGCAGAATCCGGCGTGGCGAAAACCACCTTGTACCGCTGGTTTCCGAGCAAGGATGCCTTGATCGCCGCATTTCTCGAGCGCCGGAATGCCCAGTTCTGGGCGCAGTGGGATCGGATTGCCGCGAAACACAAGGAAGATCCGCGCGCCGAGCTCGATGCCCAGTTGGGATGGATCGCGCGATATGTCAGTGGCCCCAAATATCGCGGCTGTCCTTTCATCAATGCCGCCGCCGAGCTTCCGGACCTCGCCCATCCTGGTCGCGAAGTGTGTATCGCCAACAAACAGAAATTATCGGAGCGGCTGCTCAAACTCTGCACGCAGGCGCGGGTCAAGGAACCTCGACTCCTGGCTGATCAGCTGCTGCTCTTGATCGATGGAGCGTTCGCAAACGCGCAGGTGCTGGGCAAGTCGGGTCCCGCCAGCTTGTTGGCAGCGGCGGGGAAAGCTTTGATCGACGCCGCGGTGCCGCGTCGCCGTTGAGGGTTTCAGCCAGTGTGCTGAAACGCTTCCGCGGGAAGTCCGGCCTGTCGGGCGACATCCGCGAGATCGAAGTGAAAGCTTTCCCAGAACACTTTCTCATCGCGAAAGCGGAACAAGATGAAGACCGGAGTGCGGATCCTCTTGCCATTCGGTGGATCGCCGCGAAAGGAATAGGCCGGAGTGAATCGGATCTCGCCCCAGGAGCAGAGCGTCTCTCCATCCGCCGCCTGGCCGTGAAGGTCGACCTCGTAGTCCGGCGCGAAACGAAAAAACGTCGCCAGACTGTTTCTCAGCGCTGCGTGGCCCTTGGCGCGAGAGAGGACGGGCGGCGACAGTAACTCTCCGTCCGCATGATAGATGGTGAGGGCGGCCTCGAGATCCTGCCGGCTTTTCACGGCCGCTAATTTGCTGACGATGGATTTCATCTGCTCAACCGGCAATGTTTGCAACACACTCATCTTCGGTCTCCTTGGCTCGGCCTCTGGCGTGTTTTGTTGTTGACAACAATACGGACAGGTCTGTATCTATGTCAAGGTCGAAAAGGAATGGAGATCGCCGATGTCAGCAGCCATGCCATCCGTTCAAATGCGTGCGATTCAGCAGCAGGCTTGGGGCGGTCCCGAAGAGCTGAAGCTGGTCAACATCGACCGGCCGGCGCCGCTTCCTACGGAAGTGTTGGTGCGCGTGATTGCGGCGGGAGTGAATCCTGTCGATATATTCACGCGAGAAGGTCGCGCGTATATGCGTGCGTTATCACTTCCGCACATTCCGGGCTGGGATGTCTCGGGCATCGTCGAGGCGGTGGGCTACGGGGTCACGCGTTTTCGTGTCGGAGATGAAGTGTTTGGAATGCCGTGGTTCCCTCGACAGGCGGGAGCCTACGCGGAATATGTGACCGCGCCAGCGCGACACTTCGCATTGAAGCCACAGAAGCTGAGTCACCTGGAAGCCGCGGCGCTGCCTCTTGCGGGCCTGACCGCCTGGGAGATGTTGCACGATGTCGCTCATGTGAAAGCGGGTCAGCGCGTGCTCGTGAATGGCGGAGCGGGCGGTGTCGGGCATCTCGCCATTCAGATCGGCAAGAGTCTGGGCGCCTGGGTGATCGCGACGGCGCGATCGGAAAAACACCGGTTACTGCGTCAGTGGGGCGCGGATGAGGTACACGACTACACAATCGCCGACCCGGCGGAAAGCATCGGCGATGTCGACGTCGTGATCGAACTGGTCGGCGGCGAGACCTGCGTGCGACTGCTCAAGGCGCTGCGTCCTGGAGGTTTGCTCGTCAGCGCACAAGCGGCGTGGGCACCTCAGCTTCATACCGAAGCCGAGCGATTGAAAGTGCGCGCCAGCTGGTACCTCGTGGAACCGAATGGTGGGGCGCTCGGAATATTGTCGACCCTCGTTCAAAGCGGGCGCCTGACGCCCCACATCGACTGTACCTTTCCGCTCGCGGAAGCGCAGGCGGCCCAACGTTTCGTTGCGAGCGGCCGAACCATTGGCAAAGTTGTCCTGACCTGCCAGTCCTGACAGCTTCAGCCGCCGGCCCCGCGCCGAACATTCGCAGCTGTCTGGCGCGGGGCGGCGTCGAGGCCGGTCGGGTCCGGCCTTCACTGATCTTTTGCCACCCGCGACAGTGGCTCGGTCTTGCCTGTCCGGCTCAGGTGATAGGCAGTGAGCCCGGGCTGGTCGATCTTTTCGACGGACTGCGCAATCGCCTGGTTGAAGCAGGTGCGCCATTGGGCTCTCTGCATCCCCTTGCCGTCCTTGAACGGCGCACAGACCGTGGTCGCCGCCATGCGCAGGCGGCCGTACAGGGTTCGGGCGCCGGCGTCGCTATTCATGTTGAGATCCGCATAGCTCACGACCTTCGTCAGTGGCTCACCATTGCTCGGGTCTGCCTTTACAGGAGCGGTCAGTGCGACACCGCAGGCGAGCGCCGTGAATACAGTGTGAAGACCGATGCGAGTCGAGATGTGGGATTTGGCGTTCATGACCGTCTCCTCGATTTGTCCGAAGGGTTCAAGCCCTCGCCAGTTGCGCTCGATGCGCGTTCCGGCGATGGAATGAATGTGAAGAAAGGCGGTCCGCCGTGCATGAAGCGCGGTCCAATATCAGCCCAAGATTTCGCGAAGGGATCCACTGCCGCTTGAAGCAATGGCGAAGCTACGGTGTAAGCTCGCGGCGAGGGCTCCTGGACAGTAGCGGCAATGTCATTGGCGTCTCATCCATCGGTCAGTCTGGCAGCCGCCCAGTATCGTGTCGGCGATCTCACGATCGATCTCGGCTCTCAGCGGGTCACGCGCGGCGGCGACGTGATCCCGCTGCCGAAACTTTCCTTCGACCTGCTGCTCGCACTGACCCGCGCTGCACCCAATCTCGTCTCAATCGACGGACTGATGCACGAGGTGTGGCCCAATCTCGTCGTGAATCCCGAGACCGTCAGTCAGCGTGTGAAACTGTTGCGAGACGCGCTTGGCGATAATCCTCATGCGCCGAGATACATCGAGGGACTTCGCGGCCGCGGCTACCGGATGATCGCGCCGGTTTCGCAGATTGCGTCGGGTCCCGCCGAACAGGCGGGCGAACCCCCGGTGTCCGCGCCCGAACTGTCAGAGCCTCGCTCGTCCACGCGTGTGCGGCATTGGATTCCAGTCGCAACGATCGGAACCATTGTGCTGTTGGTGGCGGCCGCCACCTTCGTGATCACGCGTATGGTGGAGTCATCCAAAGAGACGCCGACATCCGTCACGGTGTCGGCGCTGCCGGACCACACCGTTGCTGTCTTGCCGTTCGCGAATTTAAGCAACAACGCGCAGGATGAGTTCGTCGCGCTCGGTATCGCCGAGGGAGTATTGCATCGGCTCGCGGCGATCCGTGACCTCACACTGATCGCGCGAACATCGTCGTTTTCATTACGCGGCAAGCCCGCAGATGCCCGCGAGATCGGGCTCGCGCTCAACGCACGATATCTGGTCGAAGGCAGCGTGCAACGCCGAGAAAACCGACTCCGCGTCAGCGCACAGCTCATTGACGCGGCCACCGGCGTACAGATGTGGTCGCTGCGCTTCGATCGCACGATGGATGACATCTTCGCGGTGGAGGATGAGATCTCCCACAGCGTAGCTGGCGCGCTCGAGGTCAGCCTCACGCAGGGAACGCATCCCTTTGCACGCTTCGGCATCGATGCCTATCTGGCCTTCCTGCGGGGTAAAGCGCTGGTTGCGACGCGCAAGGTAGCGGATGCCGAGCTTGCGATTGAAAGCTTCTCGCGCGCCATCGAGCTCGCGCCCGATTTCGCGGCAGCATATGCGGCTCTCGCCGACGCTCACATGCATCTCGCGCTCATCAATGGAGTGCTCGGCACTGAATCCGACGCCACGGTTGCTATACAGCATCGGGCACAGGCCCTGCTCACGCGCGCCTTGCAGCTCGATGAATCCCTCGGCGAGGCGTACATCGCCCGCGCCAATTTGAAGCAGCTCGAAAAAGACGACAAAGGCGCGGAAGCTGACTATCGCAGAGGTCTGGAGCTCAGCCCG
Source organism: Steroidobacter sp. (assembly GCF_036402275.1). Classification (NCBI taxonomy): domain Bacteria; kingdom Pseudomonadati; phylum Pseudomonadota; class Gammaproteobacteria; order Steroidobacterales; family Steroidobacteraceae; genus Steroidobacter; species Steroidobacter sp. Next base: position 71,691 of record NZ_DASWTF010000041.1, read on the forward strand.
AACGATGCCGTCGGGCATGAGCACCTCGCGGATTTCCTGTCCCAGCAAGGACGCTTGGAAGAAGCACTGGTCGAGATCGATCAGGCGCGACGCATCGATCCACTCTCGCCCAGGAACCACTACATCAAATCCTTGATCCTGGCCGATATCAACGGCCCGCTCGCAGAACGTGAGGCGCTGCTCCTGCAAGCGCTGCGAGTCGCTCCGAATTTCCATCCCGCCCTCGCGCGCCTGGCCGTAGTGCGCGCTGCGCAGGGCCGCCTCGCCGAAAGTGCGGCGCTCGCCGAGCAGGCTGTTGCCATCGATCCGCGCCAGCCGTGGATCGTGACGCGCCCCGTTCATTTTTATCTGGAACTCGAGGACGTTGAAGCGGCCCGGAGGTTTGCAGTGGAACAGGCGGAATCGGTGCGCTGGGCGTTATGGCTGCCCATCTGTCTCTACGAGCGCAAGCCGGAGCGCGCTGCCGAGATTCTTCGTGCACACCCCGAGCGTTGGTCCGACGGCTTGTCGGAGGATGTTGAAGCGTATGTGATTCGCGATGCCGCTGTTCTCAGCGGGCGTCTCGCTAAGGCAAAAGGCGAGCTTGCGCCGCTCTACCATGAGGATGGCGCGGCCAAGACGATGGTTCAGGCGCAACTCAGCCTCGCTTTGGGGGATAAGCGGGAAGCAGAAAGGCTGGCGCGCAAAGTGCTCGATCTCGACCCTCATCCGGTGCGCACCACTGCGCAGGCGATGGCGTTTGCAATCCTCGGTGAGCACGAGGCGGCGATCGATCGTCTGGCGCAGACGTTCGAGCAGGGCGGGCGACGCTGGTGGTACACGTTCGAACGAGAGCCTGCATTCGAATCGCTGCGCGGCGATCCGCGCTTTCAAGCGCTCGCCGCGAAGGCTCGAATGCGGGCGGCTACACAGCGCAAATTGCTCGAGCAGATGCGCGAGCGGGGCGAGGTGCCGCGTCGGCCGGCTAGTGCGAGCCCGACGCCGTGTTGATGCCCATCAGCGGAATGCAAAGCGCAGCTCTACGAAGTAGGTTCGTCCCAACAGCGGGTAGGCGCCCGCGTCGGTGTTGGCGTTCAATTCGTTATCGACGAACGGCGAATCCTCGTCTGTGACATTCGTGATGGCCGTCCGCAACGACAGTCCGCCGCGGAAATCGTATCCACCCTCGAGATCGTGGAAGAGTGCGGAATCCACTTCCCTCATGTAGGGATCGAACACGATGCCAAAGATGGGAAGGTTGCCGATGACTGGCTCGCTGAAGCTCCCCACGTACTCGACGGCATAGCCGGCGTGCCACGCGCCACGCCAATCGACATGACCCCACGAGCGCCAGCGAGGCAGGGCGCTCGGCAGATCGATGAGGCGGATCTGGCCGGCGCGCTGAAATATCTCGCCATCCGGGAACGGTTGCTCGTCCCACTGTTCGAGATATGTCGCGACGAGACCGATGTCGATGTTTCCAAAGCGCGTCATCGCGTCCAGATTCACGGCGGCGTCGATGCCGCTGGCTTCGACTCGTCCCACGTTGCGACCGACGGTCGAAACCAGGGCAGGGCGGCCGTCCGGGAAACGACGTATCGCTGCGCATACTTCGGGGCTGCCGCGCTCGGCGCACTCGAAGAGCACCGTGTCGACGTCCGGACGCCCGATGAATCCGCTGAGCTCGATATTGAAAAAATCGACGCTCGCGGACAGACCCGGCGCCCACGTCGGCGTGTAGACGATGCCCGCGCCGAGGCTGTGTCCCGTCTCGGGCTGAAGGTCAGGATTGCCTTCTCGCACGACGCCGAAATTTTCGTCTGCCTGTACATACGTGCCGCCCGGCACGCCGTTGGCTGCGCAATTCACCTGCTGTGTGGGCGTCGGCTCATTGCCGCACGGATCGAAACCGGTGCTCACCTCGACTGCACGCGACTGATAGAGTTCGAACAGACTCGGCGCACGGAATATTTCGGAGTACTTCGCACGAACCGTGATCTCTGGCATGGGCTGCCAACGCAGACCGGATTCCACCTCACACCAGCCGACGATCGCGCGCATGCGACCAACGTATCGAGTAACACCATCGTGTAATCGCCGTTTAAGGACGTGTTTTGATTACATGACTCCCCAGCAAGAGGGAGCCTTCGATCATGAAATCGACGTTTCGTTTGTTGTCGGTCAGCCTGGTGACCACTGTCGCGGCCTGTGCTTCGACGACGTTCACTTCGACCTGGAAAGCGCCCGATGCACAGGCGCTCGACCCGAGAGGACACAAGATCGCGGCTGTGTTCATCAGCTCCGATGAAGCGGGCCGCCACGTTGCCGAAGACGTTCTGGTCCGAAAGCTGGCCGAACACGGCGCGCAGGGCGTCGCGACCTATTCCCTGATTCCAAGCGCGGAGCTCAGCAACATGAGCTTCGTCAAGCAGCGGCTGGCGGAAGCCGGCGTCGATGGCGTGCTCACTGTGCGCGTGATCGACGAAAGGGAAAAAACTACGATCACTCTCGCGGGTCCCAGCCCGGCGTTCGATCCGTACTGGAGCTTCTCTGGGTATTGGGGCTACGGCTGGGGATATCCGTACGAGCCGACGCGTGTGACTACGGCCACGGAGCTCCGCGTGGAAACGCTCGTGTATTCGGTGGAACGCGATGAATTGCTCTGGGCAGGCACGAGTCGAACGATAAACCCAAACAATGTGGAGAAGTTCGTTGCACGGCTCGCGGATCAAGCGGCGAAGCAGATGACGCAGCAAGGCGTGCTCGCGGCGGTTACGCCATGAGCACGTCATTCGAAACTATTTCCGCGGAGCGTGCAGGGGTTGCGCGCACGGTGATGGCGTCATCGCCAACCTTTCAACTCGGTGGCGTGTCTCTCGCCTCCTGGCGGGCGAAACGGGTGCGCCTCTATATCGAGGCGAATCTCGAGCATCGATTGGACACGGACATACTGGCGCGGGTCGCCTGCGCCAGTCGCGCGCATTTTTGCCGCTGTTTCAAACGAACGTTCGGCGTCACCGTGCACCAGTACGTCGTGCAACGGCGTATCGAACGAGCACAGCAGCTGATGCTGACGACGCAAGCCACGCTGACCGAGATCGCGGCCAGCTGCGGCATGAGCGACCACTCACATCTCACGCGAATGTTTAGACGCGCCGTTGCGGAGTCGCCGTCCGCATGGCGTAAACGCAATCTCGGGGTGACGTATGGATAGATCGATACCCACTTTGTGGCTGACCGGCGTCGTTACCGCTGTTTGCGACGCCGAGGCGGGTCAGGAACATACAGGCGATAGTGAGTCTGTGTCATCGGCGCCGTCGATGGTCGGCGCCAATCTTGGGAAACCATGTTTGTTCAGGAGCGAAAGTAATGTTGACGAAGAAGACACTCATCGGACTGGCGACCGTTGGCGCCCTGGCTGGCAATACCTTGCCCGCGCAGGCGCAGGTCACCGCGAGTAGCCAGGAAGTTCACGTGTATGTCGGCGAGGCATTCGGCGACGACTTGACGGATCGCAGGATATCCGGCCGCATGCCGGAGCTCGATGACGATGTGACTTTCGGCTTGCGCTACGGATTCAACTTCACGGAAGCCTGGGGGCTCGAGTTGTCGCTGGGCCGCACCAACACCGCGGTGACGAAGCTGGCCGGTCGGGACATCGATTTCGATCTCACGACCTTCGATGTCGATGGAATTTATCACTTCAACTCCAGCGAGAGCTTCGTGCCTTATGTGCTCGCTGGCGTCGGCTACGTCGATGGCGATCTGGATCGGCCGATTACGGGTGCCGCGCCGGGGATGGGGACCGTCCGCATCGACGACGACAATGGCTTCACGTTGAACGCGGGAGTCGGCGCCAAATGGTTTGTGAGCGACCTGGTGTCGCTGCGGCTGGACTTGCGCTACCGCTATCTGGACAAGATCGTCGATCGCCTGGATGACTCCTTGAACACGTTCGAGACCACCGTGGGCATCGGCTTCAAGTTCTGAGAAGTCGATGAGTCCGGCGCGACATCCGTCGCGTCGGTCCGATCTGCGCCAGACCGATACCAAGGTAGCATAGCTGTGGAGCCGAACCTGGCGCACCTTGCGTGCTGAGCATGGTCAAGGGGACAGACAGCGCCGCGCAGCGGATCGAAGATCTCGAGCATCGCCTGAAGGCAATGGAGCTCGAGTTGGCCGGATGCCGGCAGGCGCGAGAGAGGGACGGCGACGCGCTCGGCATCGTCGACGGCATCCCGGGTTTCGTGGCCATCCTGGGAACCGACGGAATGGTGCAAGTCGTGAACCGCCGGATCCTCGACTATTGCGGCCAGACCGTCGAGGAGCTGCGGAACTGGGGCACGAACGGTACGGTGCACCCGGAAGATATGCCGCACGTCGCCGAGGTGTTCGGCAGGTCGATGCAGGCCGGCATTCCTTACTACATCGAACAGCGCCTGCGCCGTTTCGACGGCATGTATCGTTGGTTCGGCAATAGCGGCATTCCAGTCAAAGACGACGCCGGTCATATCCTGCGCTGGTACGTGCTGTTGACCGACGTCGAGGAACGAAGAAAAGCCGAGCAGGCGCTGCGGGCGAGCGAGATCGATCTCAGGCTGATCATCAATACCATCCCGGGATTGATCTGTCTGTTCACGCCCGACGGCCAACTCGAGGGCGCCAACCAGCAATTCCTCGACTACCTCCGGCAGCCGTTCGAGGAGGCTCGGAAGTGGGCGACCAACGGCAACGTGCATCCCGAGGATCTGCCCACGTCGTTGAACGCCTTCCTGCATTCGATCGCGACTGGCGAGCCGTACGATTTCGAGACTCGCGTCCGGCGCTTCGATGGAGCGTATCGTTGGTTTCAGATCCGAGGGCAGGCGCATCGAGACGCCGACGGTCGCATCGTGCGTTGGTATGGGCTTTTGATCGACATCGACGACCGCAAACGCGCGGAACGGGCGCTCGAAGCAAGCGAGCGCACTCTGCGGCTCACCATCGACACGATTCCGGCGCTTGCCTGGTCCGCGAACACGGATGGCACCGGCGATTTCTTCAATCAACACTATCTGGACTATGTGGGCGCCTCACTAGAGCAGGTGCGCGACTGGGAGTGGAGGAACGTAGTTCATCCGGATGACCTCGGCGTCATCATGCAAGCATGGGAAAGCTTCCGCGCTGCGGGTAAGGGGGGCGAAGTCGAAGCGCGAGTCCGGCGTCATGACGGCGCATATCGCTGGTTCCTCTTTCGCGCCAATCCATTGCGCGATGAGCACGGCAATATCGTCAAATGGTTCGGCGTCAACGCCGACATCGAGGATCGCAAACGAGCGGAAACCTTGCTGGCGGGCGAGAAGCAGTTGCTCGAAATGGTCGCCTCGGGCCGATCGTTGCGCGACGTTCTCGGCGCGCTGTGCGAGATGGTCGAAGGCGTTGCGCCCGGGTTTCATTGCGACGTCCACGTCGTGGATCGCAGCGGCGCCGCCTGGTCCGTGCGCGCCCACGCTCTGACGGATGGAATGAGGGCGGTGTCGAGAACGCCGATCCGTTCGCGCGCTGGAAATCTGCTGGCGACGCTTTGCATTCACCAGCGGCGCCCGACGAGCCTCGCAGCGGATCATCGCGACATCGTCGGGCGAGCCACCCATATTGCGAGCATCGCGATCGAGCGTCTGCAGTCCCAAGAGGAGCTGCGTCGCAGGGAATATTATCTATCTGCGGGCGAACGCGTCAGCCTGACGGGCTCCTTCGCCTGGCGAGTGAGCACGGACCAGATCACCTGTTCCGAACAGCTGCTGCGAATCTTCGAATTGAACGAACCGGCCGAGGTTTCGATCGCAGCCATCCGCAAGCGCATTCATCCGGACGACCTGGCGCTTCTGGAATCGACGGCGGCCGATGTTCTCAGTGGCCAGGGCAGTCCCGAGTACGAAATCCGCCTGGTCATGCCTGACAGCCGCGTCAAATATGTCCGCGCGTTTTCGCAGGTCGTCTATGACCAGGACGGACGATTGGAGTGTATCGGCGCCATGCAGGACGTGACCCGGCGGCGGCTCGCCGAAGACGCGCTGGACAAAGTCAGATCCGACCTGGCGCACCTGACGCGCAGCCTCAGTCTTGGCACATTGACCGCTTCGATCGCCCACGAGGTCAATCAGCCTTTGACCGGAATCGTGGCCAATTCCAGCACCTGCGTCCGCATGCTCAGCGCCGATCCTCCCAACGTGACTGGCGCATTAGAGATCGCGCACCGAAATATCCGTGACTCCCGGCGAGCGGCGGAAGTCATCGCTCGATTGCGGGCGCTGTTTTCGCGGAACACGACGAGAAACCCGGATGTCGATCTCAACGAGGCTGCCGCGGAGGTCGTCACGTTGCTGTCGAGCGACCTGCAACGTAACCGGGTGATCGTGCAGACCGAGCTTGCGACCGATCTGCCGAAGGTGACCGCGGATCGGATCCAGCTGCAACAGGTCATATTGAATCTGTTGAGGAATGCTTGCGACGCCATGAGCGATGTCCACGATCGTCAGCGGGTGGCCGTGATCCGCACGATGGGCGTCGGTGACGACCATGTGCAACTCACCGTGCAGGATAACGGCAATGGCTTCGAGCTGGAGAGCGCAGAGGCGATGTTCGAGGCGTTCTACACCACCAAGAGCACGGGAATGGGCATCGGCCTGTCGGTGAGCCGCACCATCATCGAAAGTCACAACGGGCGACTCTGGGCGGAACGTGACGCTGGCGGCGCCACGTTCGGATTCCAGATACCGGTGACGCCGTGTCACCCGCCGGCGTGAGTGTCACGCACCGCCGCCAATCGCGGCGGTCACCTCGTCGGTGGTGACGATGGCGCTGGCGTAGCTGGGCAGGTTGATGTCCAGCGCAGCGCTCATCTCTTTCTCTGAATAGTCGGCGGTCGCATCTCTGACCACCGCCACGTCGTAGCCCAGCTCGGCGGCAAAGCGCACTGTCGCTTCGACGCAGGTGTGCGCGACCAGCCCCATGACGATGAGCTTCTGGATCGCCTGGCGCTTCAACTGCAGATCCAGATCCGTGTTGGCGAAGCCGCTGGAGCACCAATGCTCGCCGACCACGGTCTCGCCGGGCAGCGGCGCGAACTCGGTGCGGATCTCGCCGCCCCACGTGCCATATTCGAAGGACCTGCGGCGCCACGCGGCCCGCTGCACCGGAGCGACGTACTTCCAGTTTTCGTAATCGCCCGGGCGATAGCGGCGATGCATGGCGTAAAAGACCGGCAGCTTGGCTTTGCGTGCCACGTGCAGGATGGCGAGCATGTTCGGAATGCAGTTGTTCGCTTCCGCGACAGCGCGGATGCGGTCCCATATCTTGCCGCCTTCGGAGATGAAGTCGTTGTAGGGATCGATGACCAGCAGCGCGGTGATGTGGGGTTGGTAGATCTCGTTGGCCATGACTTGCTCCGGGATTCAGTAGATATCGGACCGCACGCGCACTCAGGCGGCGTTCAAGCGACGAAGTGCATGTCGCTCCAGGCTCGCCGCGAAGAACGGCGTTTCCTGCCGGTTGTGCGCCGTGCTGATGGGGGCGCGCTGCGCCTGGAACACCTCGAATGGGATGCCCTGGCGATTGAGATAGTCCCAGAACTGCTCGGTGGGGCGCGTGCGCACACGGTTCGTGAGATCACACGTCCCGGCGCTGATTTGTCTGACGCTCAGCTCCCACATCACGACGATGCTGGTCCGGCCCGATGTGGTGAAAAGATCGGAGACCGACTCCAGCACGAGGTGATGTTTCTCGGCGACTTGCTCGATGTAGTGCTGCACCATCGGCGTGCCGCCGATGACTTCGACGTTGATAGACATGCGTCGGCCGTCGCGTGACGTGGTCGAACCCGCCGCGAAGTGCGCGGGCGAGCAACCTTGATACTCGTGATCCGGCAGGCTGAAGCACCATGCAGGAACATCGATCAGCTCGAGCGGAGCATTGATGGGGGCGGAGAAACTCGAATCGACGATGATATGTTCTTCCATTTGAAGGTCCTCTGGTGGTGAAGAAATCACGCAGTGATGGCGGCCGCGCGAGGTACGACGTGATGGCCGAGTTGCAACTCGATGTCCGAGCGCTGCTGTAGCCCCGCGCTCAATAAGCTCGCCACTTGCGCCTGCGTTTCCGGTCGGCGGATGGACTCGAAGAAGGCCGTCAATCCGTCGGCAAGCTCTTGGTTCGTCGGAAGGCTGGCGATGTCGACGAAGTGCTTGGTCTCGGCGAGTGCGCGCTTGTCGAACTTCGACAGGCGCTGCGCAAGTGTCTCGACGAACTCATCGAGCTGCGTGTCGGGAAGGGCGCGATTCACATAGCCGTAGCGCTCGGCCAGTTCGCCCGGGAAATCATCGGCGCTCAACAAAATCTCGAGCGCTCGGCCGCGACCGGCGAGACGTGCAAGACGAGCCATGGGACCTCCGCCCGGCACCGCGCCGACACCGACTTCGAACTGTCCCAGCCGGGCGCGCTCGCGGCTTGCGAAACGGAGGTCGCAGGCCAATGCAAATTCACTGCCGGCGCCGCGAGCGCACCCACGAATGAGCGCAATGGAAGCCACCGGGCATCGACTCAAGCGGACCAATACATCGAGCCAGGGGTGTAGGCCGGTCGGCGTCGCTTTGGTCGAAGGCTGGGTGGAGGTGGTGCGCACGTCGTAGTGCGCAAGAAAGAAATCCGGATCGGCGCTCTCGAACACGATCACGCGCAGTTGCGGATCTGTTTCCATCGAGGCGATCAGCGCGGACAATTCGCTGACGGTGTCCGGATCGATCAGGTTGATGGGCGGGTGATCGAACGTCGCCTTCCAGTAGCTGGAAGAGCGCTGCTCAAGGCGGATCTGGCGGGCTGTCACGTTGGATCTCCTCACATCGGCGTGTGGAGATCACAACAGAGACTTATTGGCGGGGCGATAACACGATGGTATCGCCGCGGGAAGAACTAACGTTCGTGCGCAGTGGGCAACTGGAGGCGGGCGGCCATGTTCACCAGATCGGCGAGCGAGCGCGCACGCATCTTTTTCATCATGCGGCCGCGATGAGCCTTCACCGTGATTTCGCTGATGTCGAGAGCCGCGCCGACCTGTTTGTTGAGGCGGCCGCGAACCACCAGCTCCATGACTTCGCGTTCACGCCGGCTCAGGGACTCCAGGCGCTTGCGCAGGAGCTGCAGATCCGCGTCCTGCGCCAGTTCGGTCCGGCTGCGCGCAACGGCTGCCTCGATGGCGGCCAAGAGAGCATCGGTGTCGAAAGGCTTGGTCAGGAACTCGACCGCGCCGGCCTTCATCGCTTGTACCGTCATCGGGATGTCGCCGAAGCCGGTGATGAAGATGATCGGCAGCTCCGCCTGGTTGGCGCCGATCTGTTTCTGCAGCTCGAGACCATTCAGATCGGGCAGGCTCACGTCCAGGACGAGGCATCCTGGCGCCGCCTTGCGGGCATGCGTGAGAAAGTCTTCGGCGCACACGAACACCTCCGGGCGCCAGCCTGCACTGGCGACCAGGGCTTCGAGCGACTCCCGGACCGAGATGTCGTCGTCGACGATGTAAACGATCGGTGTGAGATCCGACATGGACGATTTGAGCTGAGCTAGGGGCTCGGTCGCCGCGTTCATCGATATATCTCCCGCCGGGTCATCGCACAAGTCCTACGGTATTTCAGCTGGTCGCGAGCGCGCGGTCGAGCGCGGCCCGCAGATCCTGATCGCCGAACGGCTTGAACAGGCACTCGACGGCGCCTTTTTGCAGCAGCCCCGCGCGCACGTTGGCATCGGCGTGCGCGGTGATGAAGATCACCGGAATGCGCAGCCCTCTGTTGACGAGCTCCTGCTGCAGCTCCGGACCCGTCATGCCCGGCATCGCGATGTCCAGGATCAGGCAGCGGACGCGGTCGAGCATATCGCTCGACAAAAAGGCTTCGGCGGCGTCGAACGAAATCGCGGCAAATCCGAACTCTCGCAACAGGTCAGGCAACGCCTCGCGTACCGACTCGTCGTCATCGACGACCGCGATCAGCTTGCTCGGATCCTTCATCGATACTCCGCAGGACGCATGCGCATACCGGGGCGCCCGATCCTGGGTCCATTCTGGCTTTCCATTGGGGTCTCCTCTGGGTCACGCAAAGAGCATGCACCTCTTTAGACGTAGACGTGTTGATACCATGGTGTCGGTCGATGGCAGGCTCCCGGCACGACGGTGGTCACGACCGGTGGCATGGATGCTGCATGGCCATCGGGCCAATACCAAGGTTGCATATACATCAGTGTATAACTAGCGCATCTTTACCAATCCCCATCCGAGGCCAGGAGCGGGGGAGGACCACAGAGTGACGCCCGCGGTTCCGATCACGATAGCCGGCTCCCCGCTTGCCGTGCCCCGGCACGTCTGCGCGTTCTTCAACAGCGCCGACGAAGAGTATCGAGTGTTGCTGCCTTTTATAAAGGAAGGATTCGACCGCGGCGACAAGGCAGTTCACGTCCTCAATCCGGATCAGCGCGCCGATCATCTCGGTCGTTTGAGCGCCGCCGGCGTCGATGTGGCCGCCGCGCAAGCCAACGAGCAGCTCGAGATCAGGAACAATGTCGAGACTTATCTGCGCGAAGGCCGGTTCGATCCCGATCGCATGCTCGAAGCTTTCGAAGCGCTGGCCAGCGGCCGGGCCGCGCATGGCTTCCCCCTGAGTCGCATCCTTTGCCGCATGGATTGGGCGGTGGATAGCGGCTCGCACGTGGAACAGCTGGTCGAATTCGAGTCGCGGGTGAACGAGGTGTGGTGTCGTCATGACGACGCGGTCATTTGCACCTATCATCTGTCCAAATTCGGCGCCGATACGGTCATCGACATCCTGCGCACTCATCCGTTGGTCATCATCGGCGGCGTTTTGCAGCACAATCCTTTTTTCATTCCCCCCGAACAGTTCCTGCCGGAGTTGCGCCAGCGCCGGGCCCGGCGACCCGCCGTGATCTGACGTGGCGGAGCCGGCGCAACTCGCTGCGGACGTGAGATCGTTGCAGCGTTGTATCAACGATCTGGTAAGTGTGGTCACGCTGCCCGCGTTATGGGCGGGAGCGTCGCCCGAAAAGATCGTGAGACTGTTGGTCGAGACGCTGAGCAGGATGCTCGATCTCGATTTCGTCTACGCGCGCATCGGCCCGTCGAATGGCGCGCCAACGGCCATTCTTCACGCTGTTCCAGCATTGGATTCTTCTCCGAACCTGAGCGAGCAGCTGGACGCCTGGTTCGAAGACAACTCGCAGGCGTGGGCCCCGAGACGTGCGCAAGTCAACGGCGCGGACCTCACGCTCTTCCCATTGCGCCTGGGCTTGCTGACGGAGGCTGGCGTGCTCGTCGCCGGCTGTCGTCGACCGGACTTTCCCCTCCAGACCGAATCGCTGCTGTTGACCGTTGCCGCGAACCAGGCGGCGATCGCCTTGCAGGAGGCAAGAGCCAGCGAGCTGAGCCTGCAGCGGATGATCGAGACCATTCCCGGCATGCTCTGGAGCGCCACGCCCGACGGCATGATCGATTACTGCAATGGCCGGCTGCTCGACTACGCCGGCTTTGCGCCCCATGAGGTGATGGGGACTAACTGGGTCAAGCTGCTGCACCCGGACGATGTGCCGCGCACGGTGCCGATATGGCTGGAATGTGTGAGAACTGGAGCACCGTATCGGGTGGAGGTGCGCACTTACTTCGCCGCGGAGCAAACGTATCGATGGTGCGTCACCGACGCGCTGCCGCTCTACGACGAGCGAGGAAACATTCTCAAGTGGTATGGCACGGTCGTGGACATGCACGACTGGAAACAGGCGCAGGAGGAGTTGCGGGCAACCCAAGGGGAGCTGGCCTACATGGCCAGAGTGATGACGCTCGGAGAGTTGACGGCATCGATCGCGCACGAGCTCAATCAGCCGCTGGCGGGAATCGTCACAAACTCGAGTACGTGTTTGCGCATGCTGGCTGGCGACCCGCCCAATGTGACGGGCGCGAGCGAGACAGTGCGACGAACTATCCGAGACGCCAACCGGGCTTCCGACGTTATCAAGCGGCTGCGCGCGCTGTTCGCCAGGAAGGAGATTGCCGCCGAGGCCGTCGACCTGAACGATGCCGCTCGCGAAGTGCTGGCGCTGTGCAACGCCGATCTGGAGCGCAACCGGGTCGTGCTCCGGTTGGATTTTGCCAACGACCTGCCGCCCGTGAGCGGCGATCGGGTCCAGCTGCAACAGGTCATCTTGAATCTGATCGGCAACGCCTCGGACGCGATGGCGAGTGTCCAGGACCGGCCGCGAGAGTTGCTGATCAGAACGGAGCTAGACACGCCCGGCTCGGTTCGCGTCACCGTGCAGGACAACGGCGTCGGCTTCAAGCCGGAAGACGCGGAGAAAATGTTCGTCGCGTTCCACACCACCAAAACCGGCGGCATGGGCATCGGCTTGTCGGTCAGTCGCTCCATCATCCAGAGCCACCAGGGCGAGCTGTGGGCCACGCCGAATGCCTGGCACGGCGCTTCGTTCTGCTTTCGTGTGCCCTGCGAGCGACCGATACCAAGGTCGCTGTGAATACCATCGTCTAATCGTCTGGCGGTCGTTCCTTTGGTGCCATGAGTCCCGGTCGGCTCGATCGGTACTCACACAGGAGCAAACGTCATGGCCACGTCCAACATCGCGGGCAAAATCGTCGTCATCACCGGAGCCAGCAGCGGCTTGGGCGAGAGCACTGCCCGTCTGCTCGCGGCGCAGGGTGCGAAAGTCGTTATCGGCGCCCGGCGCATGGATCGCATCGACACGGTGGTTGGTGACATCGCGGCTGCTGGTGGCGAAGCGATAGGGGTGAAGACGGATGTCACCGTGCGCAAGGATGTAGAAGGGCTGGTCCAGACTGCACTGAAGAAGTTCGATCGCGTCGATGTGATCGTGAACAACTCCGGAATCATGCCGATCGCACCGCTGGTCGCGCTCAAAGTGGATGAGTGGGACCGGATGATCGACGTCAACATCAAGGGACTGCTCTATGGCGTGGCCGCCGTACTGCCGGCAATGCAGAAGCAAGGGCACGGCCATATCATCAACATCGCATCGGTGCTCGGATTCAAAGTGCTCACACCGGGCGGCACTGTCTACAGCGCAACCAAGTTTGCAGTCAGGGCGATCACCGAAGGGCTGCGAGTCGAGCTCAAGACGCACAACATTCGCACGACCGCGATCTCGCCGGGTGTGGTCGCGACCGAGCTGCCGGAGAGCAGTTCGGAAGAAGCGACCCGTCAGCACTTACGGGACTTCTACAAGATCGCGATTCCTTCGGACAGCATCGCCAGCGCCATTGCCTACGCAATCGAGCAGCCCGCGACGGTGGACATCAACGAAATCGTGATCCGGCCGACCGCTCAGGAGTTCTGATCGCCGCTCACCGATACCATGGTGTCATCGCCGCGCTCGCCGCCATCTGCTGAGATCGCGGCAGTGATTGTCAGGGGCGTTGTGACATGGGAGGCAGTGGCGCTGAGTGAACATCGAGCTCAGTCGCATCGTCGACGCGCTACCCGCGTTGATCTGGACCGTGCTGCCGGATGGCCGGGCCGAGTTCGTCAATTGCCGTTGGCGCGAGTACACCGGCGTGTCCACTGCCCTCGGTGACGAATGGCGCGCGGCAATTCATCCTGACGATCGGAAAAGACTCGACGAGACGGACTGGTCGCTCGACATCGACGCGGAAGTGGGCGAGCACGAGGCGCGCTTACGTCGATCCGATGGCCAATACCGTTGGTTCCTGCTCCGCATCAGCCGCCTGCTCGATGACGCGGGCCGCGTCGGCCAATTGTGTGTGATCGCGTGCGACGCCGATGAAAGAGGCAAACAGGAGGGCTTGGCCGGCCCGGACGGCCGACTTCGCCGCTTCGTCGAAGGCTTGCCCACGCAGATGATTTTCCTGACGCCTGCCGGCGAGCTCGAATACGTGAATCGCGAGGTCCTCGATTACTACGGCAAGTCGCTCGAAGAGCTCAAGGACTGGGCCACCTCCGACGTCATCCATCGCGAGGACCTGCCGCGCGAGTTCGCCCGACTGCAACGGACGCTGGCCTACGGCGAGCCGTACGACTCTCACAATCGAATGCGTCGTGGCGACGGCGTGTATCGATGGTTCCGGTCTCGCATGCTGCCGTCGCGGGATGCTCATGGGAACATCGTCCGCTATTGCTCGGTGCAGACCGATGTGCACGAGTTGAAACAGGCGGAGACGCTGCTCACGGGCGAAGTGCAGCTGTTGGAGATGGTGGCCCGGGGCCGCCCGCTGACTCAGATCCTCGACGCATTGTGCCGGCTGGTGGAGAAACTGGCGGATCAGTGTGTTTGCAGCGTCGTCCTGGTCGATACCGACGGCTCGGATCTTCGAGTGGGTGTCGATCCGGAACCGCCGTCGAGCGAATTCACATCGAAATCCTCCATGCCGATCCTGTCGAGTCGCGACGAAGTCCTCGGCTTTCTGTCGATTCATTATCGCAAGGGCGCGAGTTGCCTGAGTGGCGAGCGGGAGCTCATCGACAGGTTCGCGAAAATCGCCGGCATCTCCATCGAGCGCGCCCAGGCCGACGCCGCGCTAAGGGCGAGCGAGACGGCGCTGAAACGTGCGCACATGCAGCTGATCGAAGCCCAGCGGATCAGCCAGACCGGCAGCTTCACCTGGGACGTTCACGCCGACGAGCACATCTGGTCGGACGAGATCTACCGGATTTTCAACTTCGAGCCGGGCATGCCGGTGAACCTGCCCATGATCCAGGCGGCCATTCATCCCGAGGATATGCCAGCCATCGAGGCGGTGATCGGCCGCGCCGCCGAAGGCAGCGACTTCGATGTCGTGTTTCGAATTCGTACGTCCACGGGCGCGATCAAGCACGCTCACGTGGCCGGTCATCGCAGCGACCAGTTTGCAGGGCGCCTGGTGTTCGTCGGCGCTCTCCGCGACATCACGGAGCGGAAGATTGCCGACGAGGCCTTGCACAAGGCGCGCTCGGAGCTCACCCAATTGGCGCGCGTGATGTCACTAGGAGCGCTGACGGCATCCATCGCGCACGAGGTCAATCAACCGCTCGCGGGCATCATGACCAATGCCAGCACCTGTCTGAGCATGTTGGCAGCCGACCCGCCGAATGTCGAAGGCGCTCGCATCACCACACAGCGCACATTGCGCGACGGGAATCGCGCGTCCGCGGTGATCAAACAACTACGAGCATTGTTTGCCCGTAAACAGCCTGCGATGCATGCGGTGGATCTCAACGACGCCGCGCGTGAAGTGTTGACTCTGCTGGCGAGTGAGCTTCATCGCGGCAGAGTGAGGCTGCGGACGAGCCTGGATGGTGGGCTGCCATTACTGCGCGGCGATCGCGTACAGCTGCAACAGGTGATTCTGAACCTGATCGTCAACGCCATCGATGCCATGCGCGAAGTGGACGACCGGCCGCGTGATCTGCTGGTCGCGACGTCACTGGTGGAAGGCAATGCAGTTTCGATGTCGGTGAGCGACTCCGGCGTGGGCCTCGGCATCGAGCATCCGGAGAAACTGTTCGACGCGTTCTACACGACCAAGGCCCATGGCATGGGGGTGGGACTGTCGATCAGCCGTTCGATCGTCGAGAGTCATCAAGGTCGCATCTGGGCCAGCGACAACCAGCAGCACGGCGCGACCTTCACATTCACGATTCCTCGCGAGCTGCCTCGCGAGCACAACTGATCGGTGTCACTATGGACTTGACCAACGTTCCCGCTCTTTGTCTTTCGGCTCTGGCGCTTCCCTTGACGGCGATGGGGGAAGGTTCTGGTGAAGCCTCTTCGAATCAGGTGGCGGAGATCATAGTCACCGCGCAGAAATGGGCGCAGTCCGCCAACACCGTGGGAATGCCCATCACGGTTGGTACAGCGGAAGTGATGCAGACCCGCGGCATCGATTCTGTCGCCGACCTGACCCGGCTGGTCCCGGGCTTCACCATTCAGGAGAGCAATTACAATTCCACCTCCTTCACGTTGCGCGGCGTCGGGTTCTTCAACAGCGATCTTTCGACGACGCCCGCCGTGACCGTTTACGTGGATGAAGCGCCGTTGCCCTATGCGGCGATGGCGAAGCTCGCTGCATTCGACGTATCGCGAGTCGAGGTGTTGAAAGGGCCGCAGGGCACACTTTACGGACAGAATGCGACGGGCGGCGCAGTCAACTACATCGTGGCGAAAGCTACGGATACTCTGCAGACGGGCGTCGACACGAGCTACGGAAGCTTCAATCGTACGCAGCTCTCGGCGTTCGTAAGCGGTCCCATCGCTGAACGAGTGCGAGGACGAATTGTCGTGCAGGGCCGTCGCGGCGATCCATGGCAGGAAAGCATCAGTCGACCGAACGATCGATTGGGAAGGATCCGCGAGCTGCAAGGTCGCGCCGTGCTCGAGTGGCTTGCCTCCGAATCTTTTACTTCGACCCTGTCCGTCACTGTGACTCAGGACAGATCCGACAGCCTGGCGGCGCAGTTCGTCGCGCCCGTGACCAAGTTTCCTGATTTCGTCCCGCCGGGACTGCTGACATTTCCTATCGTCACAAACTCTCGCGCCGCCGATTGGACGCCGGTGAGACTCGACACTCAGGCGCCGTTTCCCTATGCCAACGACACGACGCTTTATCACGGCAGCTGGCGCAACGAGTACCGGATCAGCGACGCCATCACCGCGACCTCGCTTACGTCATATGCGCATTTGGACACGGCGTACGGTCAGGACTCGGACGGTACGCCGTTCCACATTACCGAGGTCGTCGATGAATCGGGGCGCGTCGAGGACTTCTATCAAGAGCTGCGCGTCTCGGGACGCCACGAGTGGGGCGGCTGGTTGCTGGGCGTGAACTACACTCAGGATGACGTCGACGATGAACCGCACGCGCTGTTCGCGGATAACGACGTCGGCCGTCTGTTTCAAGCCTTGGATCCGCTGGCCTATGGCGACCAAAGCTTGCAGAAGGGCCATATGGACGCGACCACCTATGCCGTCTTCGGTCGGCTCGAATATCAGCTGAGCGATCGACTCATGATCGAAGGGGGCGTGCGGTACAATGTCGACCGTCGCACCTACGACAACTGCGGTATCGCTGTCTCCGAGCATTTCGCGCGATTCTGGAATCTGTTTCGCGGCGGCGCTCAGCCTGCGACCGAGGTCGGCGACTGCTTCGTGCTCGACCCGGCCGATGAACTGCGACCGGTCGATGTCGTTCACCGCACGTTGAACGAGAACAGCACGTCATGGCGGGCCGGCATCAACTGGAATCCGCGCACTGATGTTCTGCTGTATGCAAACGTCAGCCGCGGGTTCAAAGCAGGCGCCGTTCCCGTGCTGGTGGCGTCTACGGTGACGCAATTCACGCCCGTGACGCAGGAGTCGCTGCTGGCATACGAGACCGGCGTCAAGGCGAGCTTGTTCGATCGTCGAGCTCAGTTGAATGCTTCGGTGTTCTATTACGACTACCAAGACAAGCAACTGCGAGGCACATTGCTCGATCCGACCTTCGGCCAGGCCGAAGCGCTGGTCTCGATTCCTCGATCGCACGTCGTTGGCGCCGAGATGCAGTTGATCGCGCACCCCATCGATGGGCTCACCTTCGATTTAGCCGCCACCTATGTGGATGCCGAAATCGACGAGTTCATGGGCTTCGACGCCCAGGCGCAGTTCGGCGACCAGTCCAACACTCCGTTTCCCTTTGCGCCGAAATGGCAGGCGAATGCCAACGCCGATTACCGATTCCCCATCGACGGCGCCGTGACGGGCTTCGTTGGCGCGTCCTTGACATACAACAGCCAGACCTACGCGGGCGTTGGCGCCATCGACGCACTCCGCATCGACGCTTTCAATCTTCTCGATCTGCGCGCGGGCGTCGAGCTCGACAAGGGACGCTATCGGGTGTGGGCCTGGGGCAAGAACGTCACCGATGAGTACTACTGGAACAACGTCTTCGCCAACGGCAACGCCATTGCACGCTTCGTCGGACAGCCGGCGACGTACGGTGTGAGCTTATCCGCAAGATTCTAGGAACGACAGCTCGAATCCGGCGACGGCCGCGCGCGCGACGATCACATCGTCGTGCACGCTGCCGCCGCTTGCACCGACCGCGCCGATCACGACGCCATCGACTTTGATGGGAATGCCGCCGCCGAAAATAACGACACGAGATGAGTTGGTGGTGTGGATGCCGAATGCCGGCTGGCCGCTCTGCGCGAACTGAGAGAACTCATCGGTCGCTCGATCGAATGCACGCGCCGTCCAGGCTTTATCGATAGCGATACTCACGCTGCCTAACCACGCGCCATCCATGCGGGCGTGCGCGATCAGCTCACCACCAGCATCCACGACGGCGATGTTGTACGGAACCCTGAGCTCGGCCGCCTTTTGCTCGCCCGCTGCGATGATTCGTCGGGCGTCGGCGAGAGTAAGGGACTGAATGGACCGCGGCATCTGAAGCTCTCCGTCATGGTTGCGTTGAAGATATGCAATCACGAATGCTGACGCGCGCCCATCGCACGAACGTATGCATATACCATCGTCCTATCGAAGCGATCTCTGTCGGCTGTTCTGATGCTCGCGATCGAGACACCTACTCACAGAGGAGAAGCTTCATGAATCCAGGAATAGTCGCGATGCTGTTTGTGACGGCGCTGCTGTGCCAGCCGAGCGTTCGTGCCGACGATGTCAGTGCACCGGGTGCGCCGTATGCAAACATGCCCGAGATCGCACCCATTGGAGTACGCATCGACAAACATTTGCCGATTCCGGCACAGGCGAAGGGACCGCCGGTCGACCCTGCAAAGGGATATCGCCTGCAGGAGCTGGGTAAGGGCCTTTACATGATCAGCGAGGGCGCCTATCAATCGATGTTCATGGTGTACGAGTCGGGTGTGGTCGTGGTCGATGCGCCGCCGACCTACTCAGCGCATATCGTCAAGGGCATCCGCGAGATCACGGACAAGCCGATCACACACCTGGTCTACAGTCATTCCCACACCGACCACATCGCTGGCACGAACGACCTTGGCAAGGTGCCGACGATCATTGCCCACGAGGAGACCAAGCGCCTGCTGCTACGGGATAACGATCCGCAACGCCCGCTGCCGACAGTGACGTTCAAAGACAAGTACACCCTGAAAGTTGGGAGCCAGGTGCTGGAGCTCTCCTACCACGGCGATGCGCACGAGCCAGGGAACATCTTCATTTACGCGCCAGCCCAGCAGACGCTGATGGTGGTCGACGTGGTGTTCCCGGGCTGGATGCCGTGGCGGCGATTCGCCGTTGCCCACGATGTGCCCGGTCATTTCGCTCAAGTGGAGCGGATTCGCGAGATCCCGTTCAAGACGTTCGTGGGCGGGCACGTGGCGCGCACCGGGACTCCTGCGGATGTGGATCGTCAGTGGGAATTCATGACGGACCTGAAGGCGGCGGCATCCTCGGCGCTCGCGTCCACGAAGCCGGGCGAGGGGATGGATCCGGCAACCATCCGCGACAATCCCTGGGCGGTCTTCGACGATTACATCGATCGTGTGGTCATTCAATGCGTCAATTCGCTGACTCCCAAGTGGTCGACGCAGTTAGCCGCGTACGATGTTTATATCTGGGATCAGTGCTACGCGATGGAGCAGAGCCTGCGAATCGATTGACGCCGACGACCTCGGGCCCGATCAGGGTCCGAGGAACTTCGCGACGTGGCCGGCGATGTCGTCGGCCGCAGTGTCCAGTGCGAAGTGTCCCGCATCGAGCATGTGAATCTCGGCGTCAGGCACATCGCGCTTGTAAGCCTCGGGTTCGACGATTCGAAACGACGGATCGTACTTCCCCCAAAGCACGAGCAGGCGCGGTTGCCTGGCGCGCAGCCAGGCTTGCCAGAGGGGATAAGACTCGACATTGTGCCGATAGTCATAAAAGAGCCCGGTTTGGATGTCCGCCTGGCCGGGCTGATTCAGAAACGCGAACTCGTCCGTCCAAAGATCGGGGTCATAGCGTTCGACATCGGGATCCGTGCCAACGTGCCTCGCGCGTGTCGTTGCCAATGAGAGCAGATTCTCCCGGAGCGCAGCCGTGTTGTTGGCCGGATCCGCCCAAAATGCCCGGCGAGCCTTCCAGTTGTCGCCCAGCCCCTCGTCATGAGCAACGGCGTTCTGAACGATGAGCGCTTCGATCCGTTCCGGATGCGACAGCGCCATGCGGAAGCCGACCGGCCCGCCATAGTCCTGCATATATAAAGAGTAGCGTCCGAGCCCCAGCTTCTGGGTGAAGCTGCTCATCAGCTCCGCGTAGCGATCGAACGTGTAGCTGAAGTGCCGTGGGTCAGGCCAGTCGCTATGACCGAAGCCCGGATAATCGGGCGCCACCAGCCGATACCGGTTCGAGAGTCGCTGCAACAGCGGCTCGAACATCCGCGAGGACGACGGAAGCCCATGGAGCAGGAGCAAGGTGCGTGCGCCCGGCGGACCCGCCTCTCTATAGAAGATCGAGAGCCCGTCGATCTCGATCGTGCGATATCGGGCCGCGTGCGGCATAAACACCTTCGTCTAAACGATACAACCAGGCGGTCGTGCTTCAATTGCGGCCGACATAGGAATGTTCCAATGGGATTCGACAGGGGAAGAGCATGCTCGTTCCGAGTGAATCGCGAGAGACGATTGAAATGCGACAACTGGCCATCGTCGCTCATGAGCTGCGCAATCCTCTAGCCGCGGCGTGGTGCGCTGTGCGTATGTTGGGAAGAACCACGCCTTGCACGCCTGAGATAAAACAAGCCTTGCCATTGATCGAGCGGCAGCTTGGATGCATCGCAAGAATCGTCGACGACCTGGTGGATGTGGCGAGCGTGACATCGGGGAGACTTTCGTTGCAAAAGCAGCGCGTGGATCTCACGGAGCTGTTGCAGGGCGCGATTCACGCCTGTCGCCAGCGCATCGATGCAGGCGGACACGAGTTCAGCATTTCGATGGGAATGGCCCCAGTCCTCGTGAACGCCGATCCCCTGCGACTCACGCAGGTATTCGCCAATCTTCTGGATAACGCGGTCAAGTACAGCGAGCCGTGCGGCCGTATCGGTGTCGCGATGGAGAGTTGGCACGAAGTGGCCGTCGTGATGGTGGAAGACAATGGCGTCGGCATCCGGGCCGACGTACTGCCGCGAATATTCGATCTGTTCGTGCAAGGTGGCACACCGATGATTGGCAGCTCGCGAGGCTTGGGCGTCGGGCTCGCGGTCGCGAAACAGATCGTGGAGGAACATAACGGCCGCATCGAGGCACGCAGCGCGGGTATCGGCTTCGGAAGCCGCTTCACCGTGAGAATTCCGCTCGCAAAGATTTGAAGCGCACGAATCGGCTTGCGCAATACCATCGTGTAATCGATTGCGCTCGCGCTCTTTGGTCTGATGTCACTCGAGATTGAACTTGAGTGAACCACAGATCGGAGATTCGTCATGAAGATTCGTTTGCTCGTCGCGGCCGTCCTGTCGCTCGGCATCGCTACGTCGGTGCCCGTGCTGGCTGAAGCAACCTCCAAAGGCTCGCCGCGAGCCGTCGCGAAACAGGAGGTCTTGCTCGCGCGGGTCACTCCAGAGTACTGGCGCGTTACTTTTCACAACCCGCCATTCAACATCTTCGGGCCGGAATCGATCGGTCAGTTGAACGAAGCGATCACGGCCATCGAGCGCGATCCCAAAGTGAAGGTGGTCGTGTTCGACAGCGACGTACCCAACTTCTTCCTGACTCATTACGACTTCGTGCCGCCGCTGACCGACACGACGAGTCTGCCGAACGGGCCGACGGGTTTGCCGCCGCTGCCGGACATGCTCGTGCGACTCAGCAAGGCGCCGGTGGTCTCGATCGCATCGATTCGCGGACGAGCGACGGGCGTGGGCAGCGAGCTTGCCTTGGCAAGCGATATGCGCTTTGCGAGCCGCGAGAAAGCGCTCTTGTCGCAATGGGAGATTGGCGCAGCGCTGGTGCCAGGCGGTGGTCCGATGGCGCGCTTGCCGTCACTCATGGGGCGGGGGCGTGCGCTGGAAGTATTGCTTACCGGCAACGACATCGATGCGGAGCTTGCCGAGCGCTACGGCTACGTGAACCGCGCGCTGCCCGATGCAGAGCTGGACCGGTTCGTCGATGCGATGGCCCGTCGCATTGCCAGGTTCGACAAGCAAGCCATCCGCGACATCAAACATCTGGTCGATGTCGTGTCGTTGCCGTCTGACGAGCAGATCGGCGCGGGTTGGGAGGGGTTCATCAGCTCGGTGCAGCGCCCTCAGGCGCAGCAGCGAATCAAACAACTGATGGAGCGTGGCCTGCAGAAGAATGCGGATGTCGAGAAGCGGCTGGCCGATTACACGGGCACGCTCGGCGATTCGGCCAAGTGAATCTGCTGTGAGTGCTCCCAAGTATAAGCTGCTGGCGTCGGCGGTGGCGGTGCTATGCGCCATCCAGGCCCGCGCCGACGACGCTGGCGGCTTCGACCATCGAATCACGGGCGATTGGCGTGGAATGCGCACGTTGCTTGCCGAAGGCG
The DNA here is from genome assembly GCF_036402275.1 of Steroidobacter sp. Lineage (NCBI taxonomy): Bacteria > Pseudomonadati > Pseudomonadota > Gammaproteobacteria > Steroidobacterales > Steroidobacteraceae > Steroidobacter > Steroidobacter sp. The sequence goes on from NZ_DASWTF010000041.1 coordinate 94,227, forward strand.
GCTTGAATCTCTCGCTCGGCTATGTCGGTGAGTGGGTGCACAATGCGAGCGGCGGCGAACGTTCCACCACCGCTTATGCCGATCAGATAGCGTTCGGTGCCGATCTCGATTTCGAGTCCTTGCTTGGATGGCCAGGTGGATCGCTCCACCTCGTCATCACTAACCGGAACGGCCCGCAGCTCGATGCCGAGGCCGGTCTCGGCACGCTGCTCGAGACGCATGAGATCTTCGGCCGCGGGCACTACACGCGGCTGACTCGCTTTTATCTGCAACAGGACTTGCTCGGCGGTCGTGTGACATTCAAGGCGGGCCGTAGTGATGTCGACTTCTTTCCATTCTCGTGCGACTTCATCAACATCAGCTTCTGCGGCGCTCTGCCGGGATATCACAGCAATGGTTGGTACACCTGGCCGATCGGCCAGTACTTTGCCAACGTGACGATCAAGCCGGGGGCCGGGTTCTATGTGAAGGCAGGGGCAAACGACGTTAATCCACGCAATCTCGACGGCGATCAGGGCTTGCGTCTGCATACCCGGGACAATCCTCAACGGGGCACGTTGGCGAACGTCGAGGCGGGCTGGCTGCCGCAGCTCAAGGGCGAACTATCGGGTTCATATCGAATCGGATACTGGCGCAACAGCACCGGCTATCCGGATCTGCTGCTCGCAGAGGATGGCTCGCCCGTGATACCTGATTCTTCCTCCGGCTACTACGCGCTCGTCCAGCAGCAGCTGGCGAACGATGGAGCGGGTGGAGGTCTCAGTGTGTTCGCCAACTTCTCGCATTCCGACCGTGACGTGAACAAGGTGGATCGTCTCTGGTCGCTGGGCCTCTGGTACACCGGGATCACTCCCTCGAGGCCTCATGATCGGGTCGGGTTGGCGCTCGGGCATAACCGGGTGAGTGGGCGCCTGCGTGGCTTCGGGGCAGAGAAGCCGGTTGAGCTGAACTATAGCTTTGCCGGTCCGCGGGGTTTCGTGTTGATGCCAAGCCTGCAATACGTTGGAGATGCCGGTGGCCACCGTGACGCCGAAGATATCTGGATCGTTGGCGTGAAACTGTCAGCGGAGTTCTAGCCTGCTGGAGCGCGCCGCTTCGATCCAGCGACGCGCTCGCTTTGCCATCAACGCTTCTGGTACGGGTGGAAGATATAGTCCTTGTTCTTCACCGCCGTATGGCACGCATTCCCGCAATCGGCGACGCCGGTCGGATCGACGGAGAATTTGTCGGACGGAGCGTCGTAGTTGAACAGCGCATAACCCCATCCGCCACTCTTCGGAAACCGTTTGGCGTCCTTTTCCATCACGAAGGCCTGCGTGAAGACGTCCGGCACATCCACGACGAACGGCGCCTCCGTGCTCTTCTTCGGCTTCCACTGCAGCTTCACGATCTTGGAGCCATCGGGGAAGGGCTGGCCGTTGCCCGGCGCGCCCGCCTTGTATGCCTTGATCATGGTGGGATTGCCCACGATGACCTTGAGCACTTCGTCGGTGCGGGCGGAGGAGACCACCGCCCAATCCTCGTAGCCCTTGAAATCCGCGAATGCGATTCCGCTCGGTGACTTCAGCGAGTACTTGTCCTGCGCGCCCTGAGCGTGAATGGCCACGCCCGCGAGTGCGCCGAGCAACGCGGTCGATGTCGCGATGGTGAGTTTGATAGTGCGTTTCATGGCTGATCCTCGGTGGGTTGTTACAAACGAGTCGACTTGCCCGGCGATTTGAACGTCACCGTCTGCGAGGTGAGCACGCCGCCTTCGGTATCCACCGCCTGAATCAGCACCTTGTGCTCGCCCTTCGGCAGATTGATCAGGATGATGGTGTTGCTCTGGCCGTAATCCGCCCACTGCCACGGCAGGTCGTCGACAGTGATGTGAAGATGCCCGACGCGAGGAGACACCTCGCGGGACGAGGGACCGCCGATGGGCAGGATGCGCAAGTTCTCTACGCGATAGGGAATGTATGCGACGCCATTGGCGAGCGGTCCGGGAAGGGGCTGCTCGACGATCAGCTTGGGCGGCGGTTCGTCCTCGGCGGGCACGACGAGCGATGAGACGTCCTGCGCCCACGCGTTCGCGGCGAGCAGCAGTCCAGTTGCGACACTCGCATATCTACTGGCAAGCATGTTCATTTCCTGTTTCTCCAATAGGGGAGAATTGACTGTAACGAGCCGCGAGCGAGGCGGTCGATTAAACGAAGGTGTCGGTCGAGGCAAGCTTCAGCCGCGGGCTGCAGATACGAACGTCTAATCGACGCCGCGACGATCAGCTGATCAGATCGGTGCGACTCAATGAGGTGAGATATGTTCGGTAACATCGTTCGAACCAGGCGCGATCTGCTCGGCGCTACCATGCTCGGAGCGGCCCTCGCGCCGATCGCCGGCGTTTCATCTGCCCGAGCGGACTCGTCGTCGCTACGGTCGTTTGCGTCGATCGAGCGCATCGACACCGGCGAGCTGGAGGTTGCGTACGCGGAGGAAGGTCCCGCCAACGGCAAGCCGGTGCTGCTGTTACACGGCTGGCCCTACGATATCCATAGCTTCGTGGACGTGGCGCCATTGCTCGCGAAGGCCGGCTATCGCGTCATCGTTCCGCACCTTCGCGGCTATGGTGGAACGCGCTTCAAGTCCGCCGCGACGCCACGCAATGGCCAACAAGCCGCACTGGCGGCCGATGGCATTGCGCTGTTAGACGCACTTCGACTCGATAGGGTCATTGTGGCCGGTTTCGATTGGGGCGCCCGCACCGCAAATATCATGGCGGCGCTCTGGCCAGAGCGATGCAAGGCGCTGGTCTCAGTGAGCGGCTATTTGATCGGAAGCCGCGATGCCAACAAAGCGCCACTGCCACCCAGCGCGGAGCTGCAGTGGTGGTATCAGTACTATTTCACGACGGAGCGAGGCGAGGCCGGCTATCGGAAGTACACGCGCGAGTTCGCGCGATTGATCTGGCAGCTGGCCTCGCCTCGGTGGAAGTTCAGCGACGCGGAGTTCGAGCGGTCGGCGGTGTCGCTGGACAACCCCGATCAGGTGGCGATCGCGATTCATAACTACCGATGGCGGCTCGGCCTGGCAGAAGGAGAGGCGCGTTTCGATTCAATCGAGAGCAAGCTTGCCGCGCTTCCCGACATCAGTGTGCCGACGATCACGATGGAGGGCGATGCGAACGGAGCGCCGCATCCCGACCCAAGCGTCTACGCCAAGAGATTCACCGGGAAGTACCAACACCGCACGATCGGCGGTGGCGTAGGACACAACCTGCCTCAGGAGGCGCCGGAGGACTTTGCAAAAGCGATCCGTGACGCCGATACCTTGGTGTAATCGAGATCGAACGGCCGCTCTGCTGTTATTGGTGCTCACGGCGGCATCAGCCATTCATCAGGAGCTCGAAATGAGCGCTACGCCCTCACAGGATTTCAAACTCGAAGTCGTCGTCATCCCCGTCGCGGACGTGGACCGATCCAAACGTTTCTACACCAGTCTGGGCTGGCGGCTCGATGCCGACTTCTCGGCCGAGGGTGGCTTCCGCGTGGTTCAGATGACGCCTCCCGGCTCGCCGTGCTCGGTTCATTTCGGAAGCGGCTTGACGTCGGCGCAGCCGGGGTCCGCGCAGGGAATGTATCTTGTGGTGTCCGACATTGCAGCGGCGCGTGCCGAGTTGATAGAGCGCGGCGTCGAAGCGAGCAACATCTTCCATCGCGTCGCACCGGGCAAGCCCGCCGCCGACGGTCTGCATCCGCAACGGGCCAGCTACTCCTCGTTTGCGACGTTCAGCGATCCAGACGGCAACAAATGGTTGCTGCAGGAGATCAGCTCGCGACTGCCTGGACGAGTCGGTCCCGACGCTGTGACGTTTACCTCCGCCGCCGAGCTTACGAATGCCCTGAAACGTGCCGCCACCGCGCACGGCGAGCACGAGAAGCGAACGCCCGGTCAGAAGCACGACGATTGGCCGGAGTGGTACGCCGCGTACATGCTGGCGGAACACACTGGAAAGCCGTTGCCCACGTGAGGGCGTCGCATTGGAACTCCTTCGACCAACTACGCGAGATCGACCTATGAGCAAAGCCGCCAATCCTCTCGAAGCTCCGCCTGTGTATCTCGAACCGCCGATCGGCGAGATGATGCTGGAGGTCGTGGTGATTCCAGTGTCGGATGTCGATCGAGCCAAGCGCTTCTATGCCGATCTGGGCTGGCGACTCGACTTGGACTTCGCTGCAGACGATGGTTATCGCGTCATCCAGTTCACTCCGCCGGCCTCGTCCTGCTCGATAATTTTCGGCGCGGGAATCACGACCGCGGCGCCTGGTTCCGCTCAGGGTTTACATCTGATCGTCGCGGACGTCGGGACAACGTGCAGCAAGCTGCGCGAGCGAGGCGTGGAGGTCAGCGAGCCATTCCACGATTCGAGAGGAGTGTTCCATCACATCGACGGGCAAAGCAGGGTCCATGCAGCGCACCCACAACGCCGAAGCTATGGCACATACGCCTCTTTCAAGGACCCTGACGGCAATAGCTGGTTCTTTCAGGAGGTCACCGCTCGCTTGCCCGGGCATGAGGCGCCACTGCCAAAGTGAGACATCGGCACGACTCGGACGGACGCGCGGCAGGTCGACCTGCCGCGCGAAGTCCTATTTACCCGCCGCAGATCTGAGGGCCTTCAGCGCGCCGCCCCACGCGACCAGTTGATCGACCAATGCGTTGACCTCGCTTTCATGTCGGGCCACGGGTTTGAACACGGAGAAGTTCTCGAAATCCGTGAATAATGACAGGCTGACGTGCGCACGCACGTCGGCGATCATCAGCTCCGCCATGACGGCACGCAGGTGCTCCACAGCACGTACGCCACCGGCGCTCCCATAGCTGACAAACCCTGCGGCTTTGTTATTCCATTCGGCGTAGACGAAATCGATGGCGTTCTTCAACGCCGCCGAAATGCCGTGGTTGTACTCGGGCGCAACAAATATGTAAGCATCGAAAGACGCGACCGTTGCGGCCCATTTTTTCGTGTGCTCATGCGTGTAGCGGCCGAGGCTCGGTGGAATGGGCTCATCGAGCAGCGGCAGGTCGTATTGGGCGATGTCGACGAGCTGGAACTCGGCGTCGGTTCGCAGGGATGCAACGTCGAGTACCCAGCGAGCGACGGATTCATTGAGGCGCCCGGGCCGGGTGCTGCCCGTGATAATTGCGATTCGTATCATGATCGATCTCCTCGTTGTGTGCGGGAAGATCACAGCAGAGGCGAGCAGCGCCAGCGATTACACGATGGTGTCGGTGCGCTCGGCGGGAGCACAGGGAAGGGAAAAGGAGAATGCCGAGCCGGGCCCTTCGTTGGCGCACGCCCAGAGTTTGCCACCGTGGCGATCGAGAATGGACTTGCTGACGGACAGGCCGATGCCCATGCCGTTGGGCTTGGTCGTATAGAACGCCTCGAAGATCTTGTCGAGATCGTCAGGCGCGATCCCGCAGCCGGTGTCTTCAACCGTGAGCTGCGCAATGCCGGGAGTGGACTGCACTGTCTTGACTGTAATCTGGCGCGTCTGCTGATCTTTCGCGCCGATCGCATCGGCTGCGTTCAAGACCAGGTTGAGGATAACTTGCTGCAACTGGATCCGGTCGCCCACCACTGAGGGGAGCGCTTGATCGAGATCCACGCTGAGCGCGATCCGGCGGCGCTGCAGATCGTGGGAGCAGATCGAGATCACTTCTTGTGCCGCTTCATTCAAGTTGAATCGCTCGGCGGAAAAGTCCTGGCGGCGGAACAGGTTTCGGAGACGCTTGATCACTTCGGACGCCCGGTGACCGTCACGAACGATCCGCTCCACTGCCTTGATCGCGCGCTCAGGATCCGACTGGCTGGAAGTGAGCATGCGCAGGCAGGCGCTCGCATTGGTGATGATTCCGGAGAGCGGCTGGTTGACTTCATGAGCGATCGACGCGGCCAACTCGCCGAGGCTCGCCACGCGCGTCACATGGGCAAGTTCGGACCGCACTTTGTCGAGCGCTTGCTCGGTGAGGCGGCGGCGCGTGATGTCCTGTGCTACGCCCACGCACTCCATGCGCCCGTCCTCATAACGGAACACACGAGTCGAGCCCCTCATGTATTTGATCCGGCCGTCCGGCATGATGTGCCGCTCTTCATTGTCAGGAATGTCCTCCCCTCTGAAGATGCGCCTGATTCTCTCCTCGACCATGGGGCGGTCGTCCGGATGAACTTGCGGCAGCAGGTTTAGAGACATGGGTTCGAGGCTCGGGTCGAGCTCCCAATTGCGGTACTCCTGCCGGGACCACATGAGTTTGTTGTTGATCACGTCCCAATAGAAAGAGCCGGTCTCGCTGATGCGCTCGGCGCTTTCGAGCAGAGATTCTCTGCGCCGCAGTTCGTCGCGCGCCCGAGAGCGCTCGATGGCGATGCTCTCGATGCGCGCCAGACGCTCGGCGATGGCGTGCTGATCAGTGCAATCTGACGACGCCTGCAAGGCCACCTCGGACAACAGGGCCAGAGTCTCGTTCAAAGGGCGGCCGCGTGCGATCAAGTCGAAAAGGCGTCGTTCACCGTCCAGTACGATGGCTGCGAGTTTCCGTTCGTGGATATCGACGATGACGCCACACCACTTGCGGATATTGCCGTCCGGATCGCGCACCGGACTGGATCGGAACGAGAACCAGCGATAGATGCCGTCGTGGCGCCGGACTCTTGCTTCCACCTCGCCGCCGGACCCGGCCATGCGAAATTGCTCCCAGGCCGCCGTGACGGCCGCGACATCATCAGGATGGATGACGCTCATCCATTGCCAGTCGCGCATCTGCTCGAGCGACAGGCCGACATAGTCCAGATACTGTCGATTGAAGAACTCGCCGGCGCCATCGGCGCGCGCCGACCAGGCCATCGCCGGAATCGAATCGATGACGCCCTGAAGCGCGAAGTCTCGTTGTGTCGTCATTTCCGCCTAACGATCGAACGGGCGAACAGCGAGCCGCAGCCAGATCTCGCGACCTTGCCCGTACGCGCAGAGAATCTCGCCCGATCCGGCCGGACCCCGAATCGGCGCGCCGGAGACCATGCCCGGGAACGCGGCGCCGGCGGGGTAATTGATGTCGTAACAACCGCCGGTGGTGAGCTGATCGGTCAGGTTGTTACCGATGAGCGCCACTTCCCAGCGAGCGTCCCGTGTCTTGAGCCGGACATTTGCAAATAGCTTGGTGAAATCGTCCTGGAACCCGTGCTGGCGGCGGCCCATGTCGACCAGATAGTCGGAGGAATATTGCACGCCGGCGCCAACGCCGAGGTCGAGGCTCTGTCCGACGGGAATGTCATAGTCGACGCCGATATTCGCTTGCACGGAGGGTGCGCGGGGAAGATGAGTGCCCGAAAGGTCCTGGCCGTTGTAACGCACCGGAAGGCCCTGCACTGGATCGTTGGCGTAATAGCCCGCCGCGATCTCCGCCGGATCGGTGACGAGTGAGGGCTGCAGATTGCAGCCTTCGGCGATGGTTTGCCCGGGATAGCAGGGCGCGTTCAAGAAGCGGGTGAAGCGGCCATGGTTCCAGTTCACTGCGCCGGAGAGGCTCAACCCCTCGACTCGATTGGGTCGGTAACGCAAGGCGAAGTCCACTCCGTACACTTCGGCTTCTCCCGCGTTGTATGTTTTCAGCCCGGGGATGCCGCTGGCTGCGACTCGGACCAGTCCCACCTGCAGCCCGGTGTACTTGTAGCGATAAGCCGCGAGATCGAAGAACAGCTCTCGGCCGCCGACATACCCCTTCAAGCCGATCTCGCCGCCGCGGCCGCGCTCGTCGCCGAACGAATTGTCCTCTCCGGGATTGAGCGGAAAGTTGATGTTGTAGGAGCCGGATTTGTAGCCCTGCTTGAGCGAGCCGAAGACCGTCAGATTTTCATTCGGCAACCAGGAAACGGTCAGCTCCGGCGACCAGTTGCTCGAATGCAGGCGGGGCAGCGGCGGAGCGATGGGAGTGTCCTGGACGCCGGTCTGAGCGCCGGTCACATCGTAGATCACCGCGTGATCGTTGCGCTTCTCATCGGTCCAACGCACGCCGCCGGCCAATTCCAATGTCTGCACGGGCCGGAACCGGAGTTGACCGAACAGCGCCACCGAGCGGATGTCCAGATCGTGCGATCCTTTCAGGACTGTCGGCGGTAAGCCGTAGGAGCGGTTGCCCGGCACGGTCGTTTCGCTTTCGATATTGGCTTCCTGGAAGAATGCGCCCGTAGTGAAGCCAAAAGCGCCGCGTTCCGCGTTCAAGCGAACTTCCTGAGCCGCTTCCTCTCTGCCGAACACCTTGATGACCGACAGCGGCGGCGCTGCGCCGCCGGCCCAGGGACCGTTCTGCAACCCGTCCAGATCGAGGTCGTAGTAGCCCGTCAACGAAGTCAATGTGACATCAGGGGCGAGGGTCCAATTCATCTCCAGCGTGCCGAAACGCTGATCGGTGTCGGTGAACCCGACTCCGTTATTGGGCACGCCGTGAAAGTTGCGCGGGTCCAGATCGATGGTATTGACGTTGTGGTCCGCCCGGCAGTTCTCGTTCGGGCTGAATAGCGAGGGCAAGGGGAGGCCTACATCGGGCAGATAGTTGCGCGTCCCGTCCGGACAATAGACCAGTTGCGCCGGCACGCCGCCAAGGACGCGATCGTGCGTGGCGTTGAGCTTGAGCCGCGCAGAGAATGCTTCGGCAGGTCGATAGACCGCGGTCAGCCGATGGTAGTGCGAACGTTTCTCTCCAATACGATCATCGGGCTGGCGGCCTCCGGTTTCGGGCAGCGCCACCGCCGTGTTGCGAAAATAGCCTTCACCGGAAGTGAATTGCGATGACAGCCGAAGCCCCAGTGCATCGCTCACCGGGCCGGAGAGGATGAGATCCGTACGCCATTCCTCGGCCGCGTTCTCATAGGCCTCCCGGCCGATGACCTCGAACTTCTCGCCAGGATCCGCCGTCCGAATCGCCACCACGCCACCCGGACTATTCTTTCCGAAGAACAGAGGCTGAGGTCCCTTGAGTATCTCGATCCTTTCCATGTCGAAGACACCGACGGAATAGGCAGCTCCTTGTCCCAGCTGCAGGCCGTCGAGATTCAGCGCGACGGACTGGTCGATGCCGGGATCGAGCAAGCTGGCGCCGACACCGCGAAGCGAAATCTCGGTGCCCACTTCTATGGAAGACGCGCCGAGCAGCAGTCCCGGCGTCAAGGCAGCGACGTCGAAGAGATCATTGACCTGTCTGTTGTCCATCTCTTCCGCGTGTAGCACCGAGGCAACGACCGGAACCCGCAAGGATTCCTCCTCGCGCTTGCGGGCGGTCACAATGACTTCTTCGCTTAGCGCCGCCTCCTGGGACAGCGCCGCGGAGAACGGTTGCAGTGTCATCGCGAACAGGGCCGCGCTTCGGGCGGTGTCGCCAACGGCTTTGAATGTTCGATTCATCTTGCACCTCATCGATCCGTTGAGCTTCCTGGTGCGCGTCACCCCTCCCACGAGGCGCGCAGGGAAGAGAAAAGGAAAATGCCGAGCCGGGCCCTTCGTTCGCGCACGCCCAGAGCTTGCCGTCGTGGCGCTCGACAATGGACTTGCTCACGGACAAGCCGATGCCCATGCCGTTGGGCTTGGTCGTATAGAACGCCTCGAAGATCTTGTTGAGATCGTCAGGCGCGATCCCGCAGCCGGTATCTCGAACAGTGAGCTGTGCCACGCCGGTCGTGAGCTGCACTGTATCAATGGCAATCTGGCGCGGCTGGCGATCGCTGGCGCCGATCGCGTCCGCGGCGTTCAGTACCAGGTTGAGGATGACTTGCTGGAGCTGGATCCGGTCGCCAACCACGGACGGCAGCTTTGGATCGAGTTCCACGCTGAGCGCGATCCGGCGCCGCTGCAAATCGTGCGAGCAGATCGCAATGACCTCTTGCGCCGCTTCATTCAAATTGAACGGCTCGGCAGAGAAGTCCTGGCGACGAAATAGATTCCGGAGACGCTTGATCACCTCGGAGGCGCGGTTGCCGTCGCGAATGATCCGCTCTACTGCCTTGATCGCGCGCTCGAGATCGGGGTGGCCTGCTGTGAGCATGCGCAGGCAGGCGCTCGCGTTGGTGATGATGCCGGAGAGCGGCTGGTTGACCTCGTGCGCGATCGATGCAGCCAACTCGCCCAGGCTCGTCACACGCGTCACATGAGCAAGCTCGGACCTGACCTTGTCGAGCGCGTCTTCGGCGAGCCGGCGCCGCGTTACGTCTTGCGCCACGCCGACGCTTTCCCGGCGCCCGTCGTCGTGGTTGACGACCTGGAATGCGGTACTCAGATATTTGATCCGCCCATCGGGCATGACCAGGCGATACCCGCCCTCGGGGCTGGCTTCCCCGTTGAATGCCCGGACCGTGTCTTCGTAGATCCTCTGGGCGTCGTCGGGGTGAACGGTGGCCAGCAGGTTCGGGTACACAGGCTCCAGGTTCTCATCGAGCTCGTGGATTCGATACATCTGTTTCGACCAGACCAGCTTGTTGTTGTTCATGTCCCAGGAAAAGGAGCCGGTCTCGCTGATCCGTTCGGCGGTCTCGAGCAGATATTGCCTGCGGCGTAGCTCATCTTCCGCACGCAAGCGTTCAATCGCGATGCTCGCGATGCGCGCCATGCGTTCGATGATGCCGTGATGATCGGCTTCCGGACGCGCGGGTGTGCGGCGATAGATGCAAAGCGTACCGAGCACGGTTCCGCCGCTCGAATAGAACGGCGTGCTCCACGCCGATCTCAGTCCGCACGCCAGAAGCTGGGCCTGCGCCAGTGTCTCGTCCCAGCGAGGGTCCGTTTGCAGATCTTCGGCTATCACCGGGATTTTTCCGCTGGCCGCCATGCCGGAGGGCGAGAGGTCCGCCGTCAATGCTGCTCCAACTGCCGCGGCACTGAAGTCTGGCGGAAGCGAAGGGGCGAAGGCGTGTTCGAAAAGCGTTCGGGTCCTGTCGACGACTCGCACTTCGCAATGGCAGATGGGAAGAGTCTGCTCGACCACCTGGCACAACGCGCTCAGCACCTCGCGCAGCGGACGACTGCACGCAATCGACTCCAGCAGTTGCCGTTCGGCCTCGATCATGATGGCCGAGCGCTTCTGCTCCTCGATATCGACGTTGACGCCGTACCACTTGATGACAGTTCCGTTGCCGTCGCAAACCGGGTTCGCGCGGACCGAGAACCAGCGATACGCGCCGTCGTGACGCCGGATTCGAGCTTCGAGATCGCTGGCCGCCGGGGCGACCCGCAGGTTCTCCCATGCCGCCATCAGCGAGCTCACGTCGTCTGGATGGATGACGCTCGCCCATTGCCAATCACACACCTGTTCTAGCGTGAGGCCGACGTAGTCCAGATAATGACGATTGAAGAATTCTCCGGTGCCATCGGCGCGCGCCGACCATGCCATTGCTGGAATGGAGTCGATGACGTGCTGAAGTTCGAGATCGTTCGCAGCGCTCATGGGGCACTCCGGCCTTTCACGCCGATCTTGCGCATCGGTGCCTCCCGCGGCCGATGAGTGGGTGTTTTCAGTTCGCACATCATCGCTTTCCAATGCGGCAACCGCCATTGATACCAAGGTATCGGTTCGACCGCCCGAGCGCTGGGGCTACTGTCGAGCCGGCAGCCAGAGCTGTGCGCTATCGCCGTCAGAGCCTTTCCAGTTGCTCCCTCAACGAATGCGACCGGGATTCGCAGGAACTCTTCCGCAGCCGGGCGGTTAGTAGACAGCCCTGCGGAGAACATCGTGAGTGATGAGCAAGAGCGGCGCGTTCCGGTGGTGGAGGAGCGAGCTCGCATCGAAAAGCGCGTGGTGGAGCGCAAGGTCGTCAGGATTCGGACGGCCACCAAGGAAAGCCAGCAAATCTTGTCGGATACCCTGCGCCACGAAGAAGTGGACATCCGCCGCGTGCCTGTGAATCGAGAGATCGACGCCGTGCCGAAGGTTCGCGAGGAGGGCGACGTGATCGTCATTCCCATCGTCGAGGAGCGCGCGGTGCTGGTCAAACAGTTGATACTGGTAGAGGAGTTGCACGTCCAACGCAAAGTCGTGCAACAGAACGTGGAGGTTCCGGTCCGTCTTCACTCGACCGAGGTTTCCGTGGAATCAGAAAACTCACCGAGCGGTGAGCCAACGTGAAATGCTTTCGGAGAGGATCATGACTACACGAACGATTACTGCAATCTACGACTCGGAGTCGGAGGCGCAGGCAGCGCGAGCGCAGCTGCTCGACCACGGCCTGGACGACGGCGACGTGCGGATTGTGAGTCAGCAGCTGACTTCCACGCGCGTGGGCACGGACGCGGGCGAAGACAGGGGCATTTGGGAGTCGATCAAAGATTTCTTTGTCGGGGATGACGATCGGCCGATGTATTCCGAAGGACTGCGTCGCGGAGGATGTTTACTCACGGCGCGGGTGACGGATGAGCGCAGCGACGAAGCGATCGCCGTGCTCGAAGGCACGAACGCAGTCGACTTGGACCAGCGCACGGAGCAGTGGCGTGCCGAGGGGTGGTCTGGTTCGAGCGGGGACTACCTCGAAGATGACGCCAGGCTATCAACGGGTGAAGTCGGCGCCCGCGACGAGCGGTCGATCCCGATCGTCGAGGAGCGGCTGCGAGTCGGCAAACGCGAAGTCGATCGAGGTGGAGTGCGCGTACGTTCCTACATCGTCGAGGAGCCCGTGCGCGAAGACGTGTCTCTGCGAGAGGAACGCGTCGAGATCGAAAGACGACCCGGTCAGGCGGCCGCCAGCCCCGAAATGTTCCGCGATCAGACCATCGAAGTCAGCGAGCGCGGCGAGGAAGCGATGGTCGCGAAGGATGCGGTGGTGAAGGAGGAAGTGGTGGTGCGCAAGACGGCTGACGATCGCACCGAAACCGTCGAAGACACCGTCCGCCACACTGAAGTGGATGTCGAGGACACTCGCGACACCACAACGACCCGCGATCCTGCGGGAACCAAAGGTACGAAGCCTCGCACCCGACGGCCTACCTAGGATCGCCGCCCGTCGTCGACGCGGGCTCGGAGGCATTTGCCTCCGGGCTCGGCGCCGCTCAGTCTGGAACTTGCGCGCGGTTCTCTCGTTGCTTGATAAACACGGGGAACCCGAGCGATGAGTGTGGCAAGGGATTGGGATGTAGTCATCGTTGGCGCCGGTCCCGCAGGCTTGAGCGCGGCGCTCGTGCTGGGACGTGCGAGGCGCAACGTGCTCCTATGTGACAAGGGAACGCCGCGCAATTGGGCATCCAGGCGCCTGCACGGTTTCGTTACCCGGGACGGCATCGATCCCAAGGAATTCCGGACTCTGGCCTATCAGGAGATCGCTCGCTACGAGCAGGTCAAGCTGCGTTTAGAAGCAGTAGTAGGAGCATCGCCACTCGCGGCGGGCGCGGGCTTCACTGTGAGGTTCGCGCGAGGCTCGAAGGTGCGTACGCGAAAGTTGCTTCTCGCCACCGGCGTACTCGATCACTTACCGCCAGTTCAGGGTATCGAAGAGCGTTTCGGCGTCAGCGTCTTCCAATGTCCGTACTGTCACGGCTGGGAATTTCGCGATCGCGCGGTGGCGGTGTACGGTCGCGGCAAGCGAGGCTTTGAAATGGCGCGCGCGATGACGGCTTGGACCGGCGATATCGTCCTATGCACCGATGGCGCTTCGCACTTGACTCGCGCGGCTCAACGACAGTTGCAGCGTAACGGCATCGAACTTCGCACCGCTCGCATCGCTCGGCTCGAAGGGCGGCGCGGTCAATTGACACAGATCGTCTTTCGCAATGGCGATGCGTTGCCGCGAGATGCATTGTTCTTCGATACGCCATCCTCCGAACAATCAGCCCTGTCGCGAGCCATCGGGTGTGAGTATGAGAGCGATGGCGGCGTGAAGTGCGGCCAGTATTCCGAGACGAGCGTTCCCGGGGTTTATGCCGCCGGCAATATCACGCGCGACGTGCAGTTGGCGATCGTCGCGGCAGCAGAGGGGACCAAGGCCGCGTTCGGTATCAACCGGGCGCTGACTCGGGAGGACTTCGCTCTTCGCTGAGGCGGATCGCGCTGACCCTGGGGTTCAGATAAGCCGATTAATATGATAAAAGCCTCGGCCTGGATCTCAACGGAGAGCATGAATGCGCCGATTTCTCGCCGCCTGCGCGGCGATCGTCTGTCTATCCGGCGTGGCCCAGGCGCAGGGAGCGCTGGGCGCGAATTACAACGAACACTATGAGGACGTCGATTACCGCGACCTGGAAAAGGCCGATGCGAGCTGGGTCCGCATCTTTTTGACCATGCCCGAGCTCGATCGCGGGGCCGCGGAGCACGGCGTCGTTCGCACGACGCTCGATGCGGGAAGCCGCGGCTACCGAACCATTCTGTCGCTCAAGTGGCCCTTCCCGAAGCACGATTTCCCGAAGCCGGGCAGCGCCGAGATGAAACAGGAATTTGCGCGGCTCGATACCGTTCTGCCGCTCGTCATGGGCAAGGTCGACATCCTCGTCATCGGCAACGAGCCCTATATCGAAAGCCGGGAAGCCGACCGGGATCTCGATCTCAACACGTTTTACGAGGCGATGGCCGCGCGCGCGATCGACTATCGTGCGCAGAAGTGCGGCGAGGGCTGCAAAACGCGTCTCTACATGGGCGCGCTCAACCGGCTGGATCTGAAGAAGAACCTCACCCAGTCGGCCGATCGCTGGATGGAATATGTCCGTGCGACGCCGGAGATCGAGGGTGTCGATATTCATCCGCACATCGATTCAATCGAGGCGTCGAAGCCGTTTCTCGATTACATCCTGCCGCGGATGCGGGCCGAGCAGAAATTTCTGGTGACTGAGTTCTCGCTCGTATGGTGGTGGAAACAGAATCTCACCAAGCCGATCCCGGCGGCTTACGCGAAAAAATATGGCGTGCCTGCCACCGAGCAGAATTGGCAGGCGATCAAGGCGGCGCTCCAGCAGCCGGTAGCCAAGCAGCAGTGGGACGATTTCCTCTCAATGAGCCCCTGGTTCGAGAGCCGCAAGCACTATCTTCGCAACCAGATGAAGATGTTCCGTGACACCGGACGCCTCGCGGTCGCAACCTATGGTTTCAAGCAGGGCAGTTCGATGTCGAACAACTTCGGCCCTGAGAAGACGCCGTGGCTGCTCAACAGCGTGTTCGCGCCACGGACCGTCAAGGCCAATCCCGATGGCAGCGCCGCCGCCAACTATGCGTGGATCGACGATTTCAAGGCGCTGCAGAAAGAGGGCACAGCTGCCTCCACCGTGCAGCGCAAGCCCAATATCGTCGTCATCTACGCCGACGATCTCGGCTATGGCGATCTCAGCAGTTATGGCGTGACGACGATCCGCACGCCTAACATCGACCGCTTGGCCGCGAGCGGAACTCGTTTCGTCAACGCGCATGCGCCGTCGGCCACCTGCACGCCTTCTCGCTATGCGTTGCTGACGGGCGATTACGCCTGGCGTGCATCGGGGACGCAGATATTGCCCGGCGACGCACCCGCGCTCATCCGGCCGGGCCACTTCACGCTGCCGATGATGTTGAAGAAGGCGGGCTACGCAACAGGCATCGTCGGCAAATGGCACCTGGGGCTCGGCAACGGCAAGGTCGACTGGAATGGCGAGATCGCGCCAGGGCCGCTCGAGATCGGTTTCGACTATGGCTTCTTCATGCCGGCGACGCTCGACCGCGTTCCCACCGTGCTGATCGAGAACCGCCGCGTGGTGAACCTCGATCCTTCCGATCCGATTCAAGTCGATTACCGCCGGAAGGTCGGGTCCGAACCGACCGGCGCGGAACATCCCGAGCTGCTGAAGTTCGGCGCCGATCCGGAACATTCGAACACGATCGTCAACGGGATCAGCCGTATCGGTTACATGACGGGCGGCAAGGCCGCCCGCTGGACCGACGAGCAACTTAGCGATCAGTTGCTCGGCAAGGCGATCGAGTTCGTAACAGCGCGGAAGGAAGAACCGTTCTTCCTTTATTTCCCGGTGAACGAGCCGCATGTTCCGCGGGCGCCGCATCCGCGCTTCGTCGGCTCATCGGGCATGGGCCCGCGCGGCGATACCATCGTGCAGTTCGACTGGACCGTCGGCGCGTTGCTGAAAAAGCTCGAGGAATTGGGCATCGCCGATGACACGATGGTCATCTTCAGCAGCGACAATGGCCCCATATTGTTCGACGGCTATAACGACCAGGCCGTCGAGCGTGCGGGCGACCACACGCCGTCCGGCCCTTATCGAAGCGGCAAGTACAGCATCTATGAAGGCGGCACGCGTGTGCCGATGATCGTCAGCTGGCCGGGGCATGTTCGCGCAGGTCATGTTTCGAAGGCGCTCATCGACCACGTCGATCTCGTCGCCTCGCTCGCGGCGCTGGTAGGGCAGAAGCTGCCGCGCGACGCCGCGGTCGACAGTTTCGACATGCTTGCCCCTTTGATGGGTCGAAGCGAACGAGGTCGCGAGTTCGTGGTGGAGGATACGAAGCTCATGGTGACCACTGGCGCCACGGTGGCGAGCAGCGGAGCGCGGATCCTCGCGCTGCGAAGTGGCGATTGGAAATTGATCCGCGGCAGCGTCGAGCCGCATGAGTTCCATGGCAACGAGATCGGTACGTTACCGAAGCACCAGCTTTACAATCTCGCGCGCGATCCGGGCGAGCGGGAAAATCTGGCGGAGAAGATGCCTGATCTGACGGCCAGGCTCGCTGCCATGCTCGATGAGTTCGAAAGGGACGGGCGCAGCGCTCCCTGACTCGCAACGGTCGCGAGGATGGCCTTACGATCTGGTGCGTCTGCGCTTTTCGTAGAAGGCTCGCATCCGGGGGCGCAGGTCGGATTCATCGAGTTGCCACAGGCCGAAGGGGCCATGAATCAGCTGGAGCTCGTGCGAGGATCCGCGTTCGAATTGGTCCCAGAATTCGTGAAATTGTGCGTAGTCGATCGGGGGAGCGGCGCTATTCACCGGGATGAGTCGACCTCGTGCCTGCAACTCATAGACGACGGTTTGGGTCGAGTTTCCAGCCGCCCATTGATCTGCTCGTTTGACGAGCGGCACGAAGGCAAACCCGAGCGCCATGCCCAAGAGCCACGAGATCGCCCACGACTCGCGCGCTGGCACACCACCTCGCGTCAATATCGGGTAACACGTGAGTGCGAGCAGGCCGATGAACGGCGCCATCACCATGATCGAGTCGCCGTTCAACAGCACGTTGTGGTTGAGCATGGCGCCATCGAACAGCGCGAAAGCGCCGAGGACGAAGAACGCAATGACGACGCCGAGCGAGCGTCGATTCGTTTCGAGTGCGAACTCCCCTTTTGCGGATTGCGGTAGCTCCAGGTCCGGCGCGAGGCGCCGGACGATGTCCGCTGAAGCGTCCCGCGATGCCGCCGGATTGAGACCCGTGTCGGCCGAGATCGTCAGTGCGTCCGCTCCGTCTCCGATGGCGATCCAATGCAAGTTGCCATCGGCGAGTCTTGCATTCCCCACCCATCGCAAACTCATGTTGGCTTTCGAATAGCGACGATCGATGCGACCGCCGCTGGAAATCTCCCCCAGAACGCGCACTGTTTCGCCTTCGTCGACCAGCAGGCCGCGCGCCTCATACGGCAGCAGCTTCAACAGACGCGCGGAGTGAGCGGGCCGGTTGATATAGATGCGCGTCCAATTCGGCGTGTCCCGCAGCTCGGCCAACAGATGATCTTGCCGCCGCCGCGCCTGGCGCATCTTGAAGAACGTGACCGCGAGAGCAGCGAGCATCAGGACATGGATGAGGATGGCGAAGATCTGATGCATCGAAGCTTCCCGTGTTGGCTTCCATTGCTACGCAATCTTGAAGCGCCAACCCGAATCATGGGAAGTGCGTACCTCGCGCCTTGCGGCTCATCGGTGCAATCCGAGACGGAGTTCACATTCGGGCGCGACTCAGGTCGCCCTCTGCCTCCGCAAGTAGATCACCTGCGCCGTGATCCCGACGATGAGGGCGAGGAGCAGGCTTGCTTGCGCGCCTAAGAGCAGCGGCGATTTCAGATCCGTGACCAAGGGATGGCCGTCCGGCACGCGACGCAGAGTCTCGCTGACAGTAGGAACCATCAACAAGAACGCGGTGAGGGTCAGGCAGATGGTTTCTATGTAGACGCCAGCGCGCCCGAGGCGCTGCGTGAGCCCGACGCCGTAACCTGCGAGCAGCAGAATCAGAGTGACTACACCGATCGCGTTGCTTACCGGCTGATGGGCTACCAGGAAAACCGTGGCGGCTCCTATGAACATGGAAACGAAATAGATCGCGCCCGGCCGGGATCGAGGCACGATGCGGCCGTGGCGAGCGAACATATAGAAGGCCAAAGGAATGGCGGGCAAGCTGCCGAGTGTATGCACCCAGCCCAACGGAGAGATTCCAAACATCGTGTGGTCCTGACAACGGCGCGATAGTCGCTATACTGCAGGCGCTAATTTAGAGGCAGGCCGCCCGCATCGACATGATGAAATCGCTGCAAGACTTGATCGTTCGTCCGGAGCTGCAGATTCAAGGCATCGCGACGGGCGACCTGTTGTCGCAGGTGCTGTCGCAGATCCGCCTGACGGGGGATCGTGTCTATTCGTGCCAATTGCAGGCCAAGGGGCGCATGGAGCTGGAAGGAAGGGCCGCCCATGTTTGTGTGCTCGAGCAGGGGCGCTTGAAAGTGACCAGGGCCGGCGAGCCTCCGGCGACGATCGATTCAGGCGATCTCTTTTTGCTACCGCGCGATCCGGAAGAACTGCGCATCACGGCGGTGGATGAGCCGGCTTCGTTGGTCGTTTGCCGCTTCTGGTTCGACGCCAGTAGTTTGCGAGCGATGCTGTTCGCCTTGCCCTGGCTCATTCACATCAGACGGGTTGACGCCGCAGCTTGGATCGAAGGTCTGGTGCATTACTTGCTGCTCGAAGCCAACGATGGGCAACCGGGAGGGGCGTTGATGATCTCGCGCCTGATCGATCTCATCGTCATTCGGACGTTGCGAACCTGGGTTCATCAGGGCCGCGCGGCCGGATGGCTCGGCGGGCTTTCCGACGTGCGCGTAGCTCGGGCGTTAAGGAAGATCCATGAGCAACCGTTGCAACGCTCGAGCATCGACGAGCTTGCCGGGGTCGCCGGGATGTCGCGGTCGAGTTTCAGCGAGCGATTCACTGCGCTCGTGGGACGTTCGCCGCTGCGATATCAGAACGAGTGGCGCTTGACCTTGGCGCGAGACATGCTGGCGAAGCGCAGCGCTCGCGTCGGGGAGGTCGGCATTGCGATCGGTTACGAGTCGGAAGCGGCGTTCAGCCGCGCCTACAAGGCGTACTTCGGCCGTTCGCCGCGCGTCGATTACAACAGATCCTTTCGCAGCGTCCGCGCTGCGCGAAGATAAAGCATTGCGCTCACGACGAGCGCCAGCGTTGTGACAATCAGAGCCCAACGAATTCCATAGGCGGCTGCCGAGGCGCACGCCATGTTCAACGCTTCTGTAGCATTCGGCTCGGCAAGCCCGCCGGGACACTGCAGGTCGTAATGGCTCTCCGGAAGAAGCCTAGAGAATTGTGCCGCCGCGAATCGATCGCTCAACAACCCGGTGACCGTCGGTCCCAGGCCCATCCCGAACAAATTCACTGAGAGATAAAGCAACGCGGTGGCGGTTGCGCGCATTCGGGGCGTGACCATGTTGTGCATCAGACCCATGGTCGGCCCGAGATAGATATATTGGAGGGCGGGAGGCACCAGCAGGATCGCCATCGCGGCTGCCTTGGTCGGCGCCAGGAAGCCTGCGACGTACAGCGGCGCGGCGAGCAGCAATCCGATCGCGGGCGCCCACACCGCCCAGCGTCGATCGCGTCGTGCAAGTCGATCCGTCAGCATGCCGGAGAAGAATATACCGATGCCTGCCGAGACACCGCCTGTCATGCCGAGAAACCATCCCGCTTCCGGCAAGCTCGCCTGATACGTTCGGATGAAGAACGGAGCAGAGAAGGTGAGGATGGAGTAGGCTGCGAAGGCAGCGACGCTTGCGCCCATGACACAGTATCGAAGCGCCGGCCGTTCGGCGAACTGCTTGAGGACTGCTGAGAACGCCGGAGCTTGCTGTTCCGAGGGCTGACCGGTGTCGAGACGTCCGCGAGCGGGCTCGCGGATCGTCATCGGAATGAGAAGGGCGAGCACGACACCGGGCAAGCCGAATATCGCGAACGTCACGCGCCATCCGAACTGCTGGGCCGCATAGCCGCCGAGGACGGATCCGATCAGCACGCCCGCAGGGACTCCCAGCGAGTACATGGAGAACGCCGTGCCTCGCTTCAATGGCGGGAAGAAGTCAGTGATCAGCGAATGCGCCGGCGGGCTCGCGCCCGCCTCTCCGACACCGACCGCGACCCGGAACAAAAACAAGCTCACAAAGCCCACTGCGAGGCCGCTTGCCGCTGTCGCCACTGACCAGATCACGAGGGAAGCGGCGATCAGCTGGCGCCGATCCATTCGCTCCGCCAGCCGCGCAACCGGAATTCCCAGCGTGGAATAGAAAAGAGCGAACGCGAAGCCGCCGAGCAGACCGAGCTGCGTGTCGCTCAGATGCAGCTCCTGTTTGATCGGATTCTGGAGAATCGACAGGATGGTGCGATCCATGAAGCTGGACGTGTAGGTCAACGTCATCAGCAGCAACACCCAGTGGGGTGTGAGTCTTCCTTCCTGCTCGCGCGTGTCGTTCGCGATCGAACCGTTTACCTCGACGCTTTGCACACTCCCCCTCCTGCGTTCGGAATTCCTTCGACCCTGCCTGCACTCGCCCGTGTACAGGCATGGCGACTCTGGTACAGACTAGGGCGTTTGCGTTCGGGGCTAAAATCGTTTGCGATGATGGCTCGGATCGTTCTGGGTTATTCAGGAGCCAATCGCCATGAGCATCAGCGTTTCCCGTTTCGATCTGAACCTGCTGCTGGTGCTGGATGCGCTGTTGACCGAGCAAAGCGTGACCAAGGCGGCGAAGCGGCTGTTCGTCTCGCAGCCTGCCGTGAGCGCCTCGCTGCAACGGCTGCGAGAGATCTTCGACGATCAACTGCTGGTCCGTGTCGGCCGCCAGATGGAGGTGACGGCGCGCGGGAAAGCGCTTGCGGCGCCGGTCCACGATGCACTCGTCAACATTCAGCAGGTGCTGAATCTTCGCCAGGATTTCGAGCCTGCGACGGCGCGACGCACC
Source organism: Steroidobacter sp. (assembly GCF_036402275.1). NCBI lineage: Bacteria > Pseudomonadati > Pseudomonadota > Gammaproteobacteria > Steroidobacterales > Steroidobacteraceae > Steroidobacter > Steroidobacter sp. The sequence goes on from NZ_DASWTF010000041.1 coordinate 115,435, forward strand.
TTCCGTATTTCGATGTCGGACTATTGCGCGATCACGTTGCTGCCGCGGCTGGTCAGACGCTTGGCGCGCGAGGCCAGCGGCATCGGTGTCGTGGTCGAGCCGGTCGGACCCGAGAGTATCCGTCGACTCGAATCGGGCGATCTCGACCTCTGCGTCATCCCGGACGAGCGACGCTCGCTCGGAACACCCATGCATCCGGAAATGTTGCTCGACCAACCGCTCTATGAGGATCGGTTCGTGTGTGTCGTGGCCGCGGATCATCCCTTGAGCGGCAGCCTCACGCTCAAGGAGTACGAGTCCTATCCGCACGCGAAAGCGTTTTTCGGCGACACCATGGTGACCATCTACGATCTGGCTTATGACGAGGCGGGCGTTGCTTCGCAGACGCAGGTGCAGGTCCCGAATTTTTCCTCGCTGCTGTTTCAGTTGCCAGCGACTAAATTGATCGCGACCGTGCCAGCGGGAGTCGCCGAAATGTTGAAGTCGCTGATCGGGTTGAAGTCATTGCACCCGCCGATCGAGCTGCCGATCCTCAAGGAAAAACTCAGCTGGCATCTGCGGTATGAAGCGGACCCGGCGCATCGCTGGCTGCGTGAGCAGTTCGTCGCCGAAGCGCAGTCGATGAAACAAGGCGCCGCGCCGGCGGCGCCTTGAAATCTCCTTATCAGAAGTTATAACCCACGGTCACCCCGTAGGTCAGCGGTGGGGTGTACTGTCCCGAGATGAAGCGGCCGCTGGCAATCACGAATTTGGTGGTGGCCACCAATTCGTCGCCGAGGTTCCGCCCCCAGAGACTCGCATACCACCGCCCGTCGTGTGGATCGAAGCGCAAGCTTGCGTCGTATCGAGTCACGGGCTCCTGACTGGTGCGATTCTCGTTGAACGGAGTGAAGTACACACGGCTCTGATACTGCGCCTGGGCGTTGGCGGTCAGTGAACCGGGGCCGATATCGAAGCGGTACTCGAGGCCCAGCGTGGACGACCATTCGGGCGTCTGCACCAGCCGGTTGCCAGCCTGGTTCTCGAGCACGCCAGTGGGACCATCGAGCGGGTTGACCGTCAAGAAATCGGTGAACTCGGCATCGGAATAACCGGTGATGGACGATACCTGCAGGCCGGCAATCGGCTGCCAGACCAGCTCCAGCTCGACGCCCTGAGAGCGCGCGGTGGCGGCATTCTCGAAGACGCTCACGAAACTGCCGGGAGTGCTGCCCGGAAGCGTGCGGGACACCTGCAAGTCCTCGATGTCGTAGCGATAGAGCGAGAGGTTCGCCTGCAGCGTCCGGGCGAACAGCGTCGACTTCACGCCCGCTTCGTACGCAGTGACTTCTTCCGGCCGCAGAATCGGTGTCGTCGATCCGGAGGCGATGACGCCACTCTTGGATCCTTCCGAATAGGAAGCATAGAGCAGCACGTCCTGATCTGGCTGCCACTCGAGGCCCACGCGCGGGGTGAAGTCAGTGACGCTGCCCTCGGTGTGGAACGGGAAGAGCGTTCCCAGGCGCGTGAAGTTCGCATCGCCGATGCGCTTTTCCCAACTCCACCGGCCGCCGACGTTGAGGCCGAGCTCGTCGGTCACGTAGTAAGTGACATTGGCATAGCCGGCGACGGATTCGGTATCGACCGCACCATTCTGGCTGATGGTCAGCGCATTGGTGGGACCGAACGGGTTGGCCCCGATGCGGATGTCGCTCTCCAGATCCTCTTTGTAGTAATACAGGCCGCCCACCGCCTTGAGCGCTTCGCTTTGGTAGGCGAGCTGCAATTCCTGTGTGTATTGATCGGTCTGCATCGGGATCGCCGCCCCCGCCAAAGCCGCATCGGTGCCGTCGAAATCGCGCAGCGAGTTGGCCTCGTAGTGCCGGTAACCGGAGATCGACTTGAAGGTCAGATCGTCAGTCGCGAAATAGGAGAGAGTGGCGATGGCGCTGACGGTCTCGCGATCGTTGAGCGGGTCGATGTCGGTGTTGAGATCGCGTGGATCGGTCGCGAACGAGCCGCCCGCCTGTGGCCCGGGCGGAATGAGCGATGGCGAAGTTGCGCCAGGGAACGAGTCTTCTCCATATTTGATCTGATAGTTGGCGTCGTCCTCGCTGGTGTATTCGCCGCTCAGCGCGATGTTCAGCTTGTCGGTGGGGAGCAGTAACAAGCTGGCGCGAACCGCCTTCTTGTCCGCATCGTCGATGTCATCTCCGGTGCGTAAATTGTTTCCGTAACCATCGTGGCGGTCCGCCTTGAACGCCACGCGTCCGCGGACCTTGTCCCCGGCAAGCGGGCCGCTCACGGCCCCTTCAGCGGTGAGCGCACCGTAGTTGCCGGCGGACAATGTGCCATAGCCGCTGAAGTCGGCGGTCGGCTGGCGGGTGACCAGATTGATGGCGCCGCCAGTCGTATTCCGACCGTACAGCGTTCCCTGGGGACCGCGGACCACCTCGACGCGCTCGAGATCGAAAAACGCGCCGAGCTGGGCCCCCGGCTGTGACACGACGACGCCATCGACATTGAGGCCCACCGACGGATCCGAGCCCGGCGCGAAATTGTCGTTGCCGAGGCCGCGGCTGGTGATCTGCGCGATTCCGTTGACTTCGCCGATCGCGATACTCGGCAACTGTCCCTGCAGCGACTGGACGTTCACGATGCCGCGCTGGGCCAGCGTTGCGGCGTCAAGCACGTCGATCGCAAGCGGGATGTCCTGCACGGATTCGCTCATCTTCCGCGCCGTGACGACGACTTCCTGGATACCCGGTTGATTGTCGTCTGCGCTGCCTGCGGTGGCCGGCTCCTGAGTCTGTCCCTGCGCCTGGTTGGCAAGCACGCAGATTGCGGCGCCTCCCAGCAATGTCGATTGAAAACGCGCGAGTCGCATGGTTTTCCCCCCTGATGAGTGCGGCTGCGCGCCTGGAGCCGCCTTATTTCGGCGCGCCCTCACTTGATATGCCGATGCGGGGCGCAGAAAAAATCGTTTGGCCTGATAGCAGCCATAAGAGCAAACGATTTTTCTTCGGTCCGGCAAAGCTTGAGGCTACGACGGCGGTGGATCAGCAGGCGAGAGCGACCGAAATGGCAATCAACGGGATCATGACGCTTCGATATCGCGTCGGCGACGTGGCGACCTGCGGCAGATTTTTCGACGATTTCGGCCTGACGCGCTCGGCGAGCTCGGACCAGGCGATTGCTTATAGCCTGGACGAAGGCTCTGGCATCGAATTGCATGGACCGAAGAGCCCCGTCCCCTCGGGCGCTATCGAAGGCGACGGTGTGCACGAAGTGGTCTGGGGAGTGAGCTCCGCCGAGGCGCTCGCCCGCCTTTCGGACAATCTGGCGAGGGACCACGACGTGAGATCGGGCGCCGACGGGGCGGTGCACTTCGTTCCTTCCTTCGGTATACCGATGGCGCTGCGGGTCTTTGCCAAAAACACGGTCGTCTCTGCGCCGGAACCCGCCAATGCGCCCGGCCATGTGGTCCGCCTCAACACCCATCGCAAATGGCGCAAGCGGGCCCGCCCCAAGGTGCTTCAGCATGTGGTGTTCCAGACGCCCCAGTTCGAAGCGGCGACCGCGTTCATGCGCGACCGGCTCGGCTTTCGCGTCACCGACATCCAGGACAGTTTCGGCATGTACTTGCGCGCCCCCGGCGCCATCAATCATCACAATTTGCTGCTGCTGAACGCCAATGCTTCGCTGCCCGGTTGCGATGGCAAGACTCGTTTCCATCATGCCAACTTCGGCGTCGAAGATCTGGACGAGATCATGCTGGGCGCCAACCACATGCAGCGCCAGGGCTGGGAGCCTTCCAAGATCGGCCTGGGCAGGCATCGCATCGATTCGGCCCTGTTTTACTACCTGCCGTGTCCCGCCGGTGGCGAAGCCGAATATGGGGCGGACTCGGACTACGTCGACGATAACTGGGTGCCGCGGCGCTGGACGTTGCCCCTGTTCGGCTATGCGCATTTCACTCACAACCTGCCGCACTTCTTGATGCACGCGCCCGAATGGCGCTACGAATATGCGGATCCTGCTGGATGAAGGTTTGCCGGCAGTAGACACGTCAATGCAAACGAGGGGGAGAACACAGTGGCAAGCCACTTGCGTGTGGGATTCATAGGACTCGGCGTCCAGGGCAAACCCCTGGCGCGGAATATCGTCGAGGCGGGACATGCGCTGACCGTCTACGACGTGCGTCAGCCGCCGCTCGACGAGCTTGCGGCCGCTGGCGCGAAGGTCGCCACCTCCTGTGCCGAGGTGGCGGCGGCCAGCGAGTTGATCATCATCTGCGTGGTCGATGACAAGCAGGTGATCGATGTGCTGGCCGGCGCGGACGGCGTGCTTTCGCGTGTGGCGCCCGGCACGACCATCGTCGTACACAGCACGATCTCGCCCGAGACGATGAAGGCCGCCGCGGCGATGGCCAGCGAGCGAGGCGCCCAACTCGTCGATGCACCGGTCAGCGGCAGCGCCAAAGGCGCCGAGCAAAAGACCATGTCGTTCATGGTCGGCGGCCCGCGCGACGCGGTCGAAAAGTGCCTGCCCATTTTCCGCATCTCCGGCCCGACGATCACGCTGACGGGCGAGGTTGGGACCGCGACCGTGGCCAAGATCGCTCATCAGCTGGTTTGCTGCGTGAACATGATGGCCGTGGCGGAAGGGCTCAAGCTTGGCCAGGCGGCCGGCGTTTCAAGGGACATCTTGCTCGAAGTTTTCAACGGCGGCTTTGCCGGCAGCCGGGCGAGCGAGATGTGGGCGGGTCTGGATCTTCATCCGCGCGCGACGCCCATCTTCTACAAAGATTTGAGCGCTGCTCTGTCGCTCGGACACGTCGTCGACGTTGCCTTGCCGGCGTCGGCGCTCGCTCAACAACTATTGACCGACATCCTGCCGCGTATCGAGAAGGACAAGTGACATGAAATCTGCGATCACCGTGGGCGGAGCGACGAATTGGTTCGTCGATCGCAACATCTTCAGCTCGGCGGATATCTACCAACAGGAGCTGGAGCGGATCTTTCGCCGCGCCTGGCTCTACGTCGGGCATGAAAGCCAGATCCCCAACGTGGGCGACTTCTTTCTGACCAAGATGGGCGAGGACTCGATGATCCTGACCCGCGATCAGGAGGGCAAACCGCGGGTGATGCTCAACAGCTGCCGCCATCGCGGCATGAAGGTATGCCGTTACGACGAGGGCAATACGAAACTGTTCTATTGCCCATATCACGCCTGGTCCTACGGCCTCGACGGTCGTCTCGTGGGTCTGCCGGCGCAGAAAGAAAGTTACGACGCCTCCTTCGACAAGAGCAAATGGGGCCTGGTGCAGGTGGCGCAGGTGGCCACGTTCAAGGGCACGATCTGGGCGACCTGGGATCCGAATGCGCCACCGTTCGAGGAATATCTGGGCGGCGCCGCGGATGCGCTGCGCGTCGGGCTCGGCCCGTGGGACGCGGGTGACGGCGAGGTCGAAGTCATCAGCGGCGTGCAGAAATGGATCATCCCAGCCAACTGGAAAATCGTCGCCGAGAATTGCGCGGGCGACACGTTGCACGACATCAGCCATCGCTCGGTCGATCTGGCGCGTATCGGTCCCGGCGAGGGCGTCGGCCGTCGCGATCCTTTCGGCAAGCTGTATCTGACTCACCATCGCGAAGGCCATGGATTGCTCTATGAAAAGTTCGACATCCATGCGCCGCGCGAACACTACTCATCGTCGCCCGAGACCGCTGCTTACTTTCAGATGACTTGGAAAAAGCGCGTCGAGCGTTTGGGCGAGCGGGCGGGCAATGCGCCGGTGTTGGGAAACATCTTTCCAAGCAGCGGCTTCCACGTCGGCCAGCCACGCACCATCGTGGCCGCGCACCCGCGCGGCCCGAATGAAACCGAGTTGTGGCGAGTGTTCCTGGTGGACAAGGCCGCGCCACCGGCGGTCAAGGACTTCTTGCGTCGCTACTACATCAGTTACGCAGGACCCGCCGGCATGACCGAGCAGGACGACATGGAGAACTGGGCCTATGCAACCGAAGCCTGCGGCGGCACCGGCAGATCTCTGCAGTTTCACTATGGCGCGGCGATGGGTCAGTCGCATCAGGATCCACTGATTCCCGGCAATGTGAGCGATCAGTTCTGGAGCGAGCAGAACGCACGCCAGCTCTACACGCGTTGGCAGCAGTTCATGGACGCCAAGAGCTGGGACGATCTGCGTTTCGAGGATGCCCGATGAGCACGCCAATGACTGGTCCAATGAATGGGCAAGACAAACTCGCGCATCTGCTATTGATGCGCGAGATCGAAGACTTTCTGTACCGCGAAGCCGACTTGCTGGACGAACGGGAGTTCAACGCCTGGCTCGAACTGTTCAGCGACGACATCCGCTACTGGATGCCGATCCGTAAGAACCTGTCGTTCAAGAATCGCGAGCGCGACATTTCCGGCGATCACGAGACCGCCTGGTTCGACGACAACCGCAAGACCCTGCAGAGCCGGGTCAATCAGATCATGACCGGCGTGCATTGGGCCGAAGAGCCGTTGTCGCGCGTCTCGCATCTCATCTCGAACATTCGCATCGAAGGCGAGTATCGGGATGTCGAGGGCGCGGAGATTCTTGTGAAATCTCACTTTCTGGTTCATCGCAACCGCATGGAGACCGAGACCGCGTTCCTCGCGGGCCGCCGGCATGACACGCTGCGCCGGGTAGGAAGCAGTTTCAAGATCTGCAAGCGCAAGATCATCATCGATCAGACGACCTTGACCGTTAAAAACCTTTCGTTCTTTTTCTGAGTTGTTTTGTCATGGCCAAGGTCATCATCAGCTGCGCCATCACAGGATCGGCGCACACACCGACGATGTCGGATGCGCTGCCGGTCACGCCGGAGGAAATTGCCGAGCAGTCCATCGCCGCCGCCGAGGCGGGCGCGGCGATCCTGCATCTGCATGCGCGGGTTCCAGAGAACGGCATGCCCACTGGCGATCCGGACGTGTATGCGCGCTTTCTTCCGAGCATCCGCGAACGGACCGATGCCGTTATCAACCTGACCACTGGCGGCAGCGCCATCATGCCAGCGAAGGAGAGGTTGGCGGCGGCCGCGCAGTTCAAGCCCGAGATGTGCTCGCTCAATATGGGCTCGATCAACTTCGCTTTCTTCGGGGCGGCGCGCCGGATCACCCATTGGAAACATAACTGGGAGCAAGCGTACGTCGTCAACTCGGACGACTATGTGTTTCGCAATACCTTCCGCGACATTCAATACATTCTCGAAACGATGGCGGACGCCGGCACGAAATTCGAGCATGAGTGCTATGACGTGGGTCACCTCTATAACCTGGCGCACTTCGTCGACCGCGCTCTGGTGAAGCCTCCGTTTTTCATCCAGCTCATCTTCGGCATCCTCGGTGGAATCGGCGCCCACCTGGACAATTTGATGTTCATGCAACAGACCGCCGTCCGGCTGTTCGGCAAGGACAGCTTTCGATGGTCGGTGCTGGCCGCGGGCAAACATCAGATGCCGTTCCTCACGCAGGCGGCGCTGATGGGCGGGCATGTGCGCGTCGGACTCGAGGACAGTTTGTTCATAGAGCCGCGCACACTGGCGGTGTCCAACGCGCAGCAGGTGGAGAAGGCGTGCCGGATCCTGGCCGAGATGGGCCATCAGCCTGCGACGCCCACTGAGGCTCGCGCGATGCTCGGGCTGAAGGGCGGCGAGCGCGTGAGCTTCTGAGCAAGACTTGTTGAGAGAAAGATGATGTACGAGCCCTTTCCCGGAAACTACGTCTGGAACCTGTCGGTCAACATCTGCCTCGGCATGGGCGGGGTCATGGGCGAGATCGACGCCGCCAACGCCAAGGTCCGACGAGCGGCGCAGGAGGGCGAGGACCACGGCACCGAGGCGTTCTTTGCCGCTTGGGGCGAGATGGCTGATCGGCTCTACATCCAGGGCGAACGCGCGGAAGCCGCCGGACACGGACTGAGTGCGGCAGAGAAATATTGTCGCGCGACGGCTTATTACATTACCGCCGAGCGCATGCAGAGTCGCAGCTACACGCCACGAAAAGCGATGTATGCAACGATGCTCGAAACCATGTCGCGCGCCATCGCAGCTGGTGGTCTCAACTGCGAACGAGTTGAAATTCCATATCAGCGCAGCAGCTATCCCGCGCTCTTCGTGCGTGGTCATGGCGAAGGGCCGCGCCCGTGCATGGTGTTCTGCAACGGCCTCGACAGCGTCAAGGAAATGATCTTTCTTGTCGTGCGCGACACGCTTGCGCGGCGAGGTATCTCCTGCCTCATGGTCGATCAGCCGGGCGTCGGAGAGGCGTTGCGTCTGCGAGGACTGAACGCAGTCGTCGAGTCCGAGCGATGGGCCAGCGCCGCCGTAGATTATCTCGAGACTCGCACCGACGTGGACTCGGCTCGAATCGGTATGATGGGATGGTCATTGGGTGGCTACTATGCACCGCGTGCTGCCGCCTATGAGAAGCGGTTCGCGCTGTGCGTCGCCTGGGGCGCCAATCACAATTGGGGTGAGTTACAACAACGTCGGCTCGCGCGCGAGGGCGACCTTCCGGTTCCGCATTATTGGGATCACGTCATGTGGGTCTGGGGACAATCGGACCTCGACAGCTTCAAGGCATTCGTGCCACGCGTGACGTTGGTGGGGCACCTTCAGAACATCAAGGTCCCGTTCCTCATTACTCATGGGGCGAACGATCGGCAGATCCCGCTCGCCTATGCCGAACGGAGCCGGGCAGAGGCCGTCAACAGTCCGGATCTCGAGCTCAAGATCTTCACCGAGGCGGAGGGCGGCGTCGAACATGTCAGCGCCGATAATATGGAGCCGGTGTTGAGTTACATCGCCGACTGGATTGCTGACCGGTTCGCAGCAGGAGCGAAGTCGCGATGACGCTGATCCGCAGCAGCGCCGGCCCCAATCCCCTGCGCGGATTTCAGGTCGATCGAACATCGATCCGCCGGATCGGGCGCGAGCTGCGGCGGCCCGAGTGTATTCTCGCCGAACCTGACGGCACGCTTTGGGCAGCCGACGCACGCGGCGGTGTTGTGCGGATCGCGTCCGACGGTTCGCAGCAGATGATCTGCCAGACGCCTGACCCACATTTCGATCTGTCGAAATCGTCGGCACACAGCTTGCTCGAAGGAACATTGCCCAACGGTCTTGCCTTTGCGCGCAACGGCGACTTCCTGATCTCGAATTTCGGCACCGACCGGCTGGAGCGAATGACTCGGTCTGGCGCCACCTCCGTCTTGCTCGATCGAATCGACGGGCAGCCGCTGGGCAAGGTCAATTTTGTATTGCGCGACAGTCGCGACCGCATCTGGATCACGGTGTCGACGATGATCAACCCGTGGAGCGAGGCTATCAATTCGACGCTTGCGGACGGATCGATCGTGCTTCTCGATGAGAAGGGCGCGCGAGTCGTCGCGGACGGGTTCCGGTTCACCAACGAAATCCGCTTCGATGCACGCGAGGAATGGCTCTATGTCGCGGAGACCACGGGAAAGCGGGTCACCCGCTTTAGGGTACGCCCCGACGGATCGCTCACCGACCGTGAGGTCTTCGGTCCCTCCAATCTGGGCGCGGGTGTGATCGATGGCATCGCGTTCGATGCTTACGGGAATTTGTGGGCGACCATGATTTTTTCCGACCGGCTGGTGGCGATCACGCCGGAAGGCGACTTGCTCGAACTGCTCGATGACGGCGATCCCGAGGCCACGGCGCAGTTCGAAGCAGCCTTCGCTACGGGCGCGCCGGTGCCGTTCGACGTCTTGCTCGAGTGCGGGGGCCCTGTTTGTAATTGGCTCGCCAGCGTGACATTCGGCGGCGCCGATCTATCCACGGTTTATCTCGGCGGACTTCGTGCGACGGACATTCCTTTCTTCCGCAGTCCCGTCGCCGGGTTGCCCATGGTGCATTGGCGGCAATGAAAGCAGTGGAGACACAGTTGGTCGACATCCTCATTCAGGATCGCGCCGGCAATGAGCGCTCGGTGACAGCGGAGCCCGGCACGTCACTTATGGAGGCGATCCGCGACAACGGTTTCGACGAGTTGATGGCGTTATGCGGCGGTTCCTGCTCGTGCGCCACGTGCCATGTGCACGTCAATCCGGCCTTCCTGGAGACGCTGCCGCCGATGAGCGAGTTGGAGAACGACCTACTCGACAGCAGCGATCGCCGCGATGAACGTTCGCGACTTGCGTGTCAGATTCCGATCACTACGGCGCTCGATGGCCTGCGCGTGGCGATTGCGCCGGAAGATTGAAGATGACACGTTCCGGCGAGAATGGCATCCCCCGGTACGACGTGGTGATCGTGGGCGCGGGACACGGTGGCGCTCAGGCCGCGATCTCGCTGCGCCAGGCTGGTTTCGACGGCAGCATCGCCATCGTCGGCGACGAGCCGCTATTACCCTATGAACGGCCGCCTTTGTCGAAGGAATATCTTGCAGGTGAGAAGCCGTTCGAACGCATCCTGATCCGGCCGCCGAATTTTTGGGAGGAGCGGGGCGTTGAAATGGTGCTCGGTCGCCGGGTGACGAGCGTCGAGCCCGAGCGCTATCGGATCGTCACTGCCGATGGCATGGCCATTCGATACAGCAAGCTCATCTGGGCGGCTGGCGGCTCTGCGAGGCGCCTTCGCTGCGATGGCCATGATCTGCAGGGCGTTCACACCGTGCGCACGCGCGCCGACGTCGATCGGATGATCGGCGAAATGCCACACGTGAGTCGCGCGGTAGTGATCGGGGGTGGATATATCGGATTGGAAGCGGCTGCGGTGCTGGCAAAATTCGGCAAGCACGTCGTGCTGGTCGAGGCGCTGGATCGGGTGTTGGCTCGTGTCGCCGGCGAGCCGTTGTCGCGATTCTACGAGGCCGAGCATCGGGCGCACGATGTCGATGTGAGATTGGGCTCTGCGGTGGACTGCATCGAAGGTTCGAATGGCAAAGTAGCGGGCGTTCGCTTGGCCGGTGGCGAACGACTGGCGGCCGACATGGTGATCGTGGGTATCGGTATCGTTCCCGAAGTCGAACCGCTGCTCGCGGCGGGCGCCGAAGGCGGTAATGGAGTCTCGATCGACGCCCAATGTCGCACCTCGCTTCCTGACGTCTTCGCTATCGGTGACTGCGCGCTGCACGCCAATCGGTTCGCGAACGATGTGCCCGTCCGACTGGAATCTGTGCAGAACGCCACCGACCAAGCCGTGGTCGCGGCAAAAACGATCGTGGGTCAGGCTGTCGCCTACGACGCAGTGCCTTGGTTCTGGTCGAACCAGTACGAGCTGAAGCTACAGACGGTGGGTTTGTCGACCGGTCACGACGCAATGATAGTGCGCGGCGATTTCAGCGCGCGCAGCTTCTCCCTGATCTATCTTCGAGAGGGTCGTGTGATCGCGCTCGACTGCGTGAACGCGGCCAAGGACTACGTGCAAGGGCGAAAGCTCGTGGTGGAGAGAATCATCGCTGATGTGGCATTGCTCGCTGATACAAGCATTCCACTGAAAGCCCTGGCGTCTTGAGCTCAGGCTCAGTGCGACGAGACATATGTTGCATCGGCGAACGCCGCCGGAAGCGCGAAGCTCTCACGCATACGCTTCGCCTCAGCGGCTGGTGCCAATCCGAAAAGCCGCTTGAACTCTCTGCTGAACTGGGATGGGCTTGTATAACCCACCGCGAGGCCCGCGGCTTCCGCGGTCAGGTCCTGGCGCACCATCAACAGGCGAGCCTGATGCAGACGCGTCGATTTCACGTACTGCATCGGCGATACCTGCGTGATCGCTTTGAAGTGGCTATGAAAGCTTGGAACGCTCATGCCGGCTTCCTCGGCAAGCTGCGTTACGTCGAGCGACTGCGCGTAGCTGGAGTGGATGAGTCGTAGCGATCTGCCAATCTTTCCGAACTGCCCGCGCATCGCCAAAGCTTCCCGCATCGAGCGTCCCTGAGCCCCGGTGAGCACACGGAAATACAATTCGCGCAACAAGCTTGGGCCCAATACGGCGGCTTCCAGCGGCCTGTGCATCGCCTCGAGGAAACGGAGCACGGACATCTGCATCGTCTCATCCATCGGTGTCGACGTCATGCTCCGAGGCGCTTGCATACGTTCGGTGGCGCCTTCGCGGTCGATCTGCGCCGCAAGCTCAGCGGCCAATGTGAAATCGAGATGCAGATACAACGCTAGCAGCGGCCGCTCCGGCGTTGCGTCGGTTTCCATGCTGAACGGTACGGGCACGGACACGGCCAGGTAATGATGCTCATCGTAGAGATAGAGTTGGCCGCCGAAGTAACCTCGCTTGCGGCCCTGGCAAACGATCACGATGCCAGGGTCGTACAGCACCGGTGTGCGCGACAACGGTCGGTTCGAACGCAGGATGCGGACGCTTGGTAGTGGCGTGAGGTTATAGCCCTCATCGGGAGCTAACGTGCGCAGCAGGGAAGCGATGCGTTGCTGGTTCCGAGAGGATAGCCCGGGATGCTCGGTGGAGGCGCGCTTCGGTCTCATAGGTTTATGCAAGAAAAGTAGCGAAATGGCGCTTCCTTGGCCTCGCTCGTCAGACCAGTATGCACTCTCCACAAACATTCGGGATAGTGCTTCGATGACATCCAGCAAGACTCTGCTCATCACTGGCGTCAGCAGCGGCTTCGGTCGGGCGCTCGCGCAAGAGGCGCTTGCGGCCGGTCACAAAGTTGTCGGTACGGTGAGGAGTGCACAGGCAAAGCGCGATTTCGAGTCGCTGTCTGCGATTGCCGCATTCGGTCGTGTGCTCGATGTGACCGAGTTCGATGCCGTCGACGGTGTCGTGTCGGAGATCGAAAGGAGCGTGGGTCCCATCGACGTGCTGGTCAACAACGCCGGCTACGGCCACGAAGGCATCATGGAAGAGTCGCCGCTAGCGGAGATGCGCCGCCAGTTCGATGTGAATGTATTTGGAGCGGTCGCCATGATGAAGGCGGTCTTGCCCTTCATGCGTGCGCGCCGCCGTGGCCACATCCTGAATATCACATCGATGGGCGGTTACATCACGATGCCGGGCATCGCTTACTACTGCGGGAGCAAGTTCGCGCTTGAAGGCATCTCGGAAGCCGTCGGCAAAGAGGTCAAGCCGTTCGGTATCGCGGTGACAGCCGTAGCGCCGGGTTCGTTCCGCACCGATTGGGCTGGCCGCTCCATGACGCGCACGCCGCGCTCAATTCCCGATTACGACGATATCTTCGATCCCATCCGCAAAGCTCGTGAGGAGAAAAGCGGCAAGCAACTGGGAGATCCTGAGAAAGCTGCTCGCGCGATGCTCGCAGCGATCGCTGCCGACTGCCCACCCGCACATCTTCTGCTCGGCAGCGATGCACTCGGACTCGTGCGCGGCAAGTTGTCGGCATTGGAGGAGGAGATCCGTGCATGGGAGAGCGTTACGGTCTCGACGGACGGGTGAAGACTTGACGAGCCGAAGCTTCTGGAGAAGGTAGGTTCATCAAAGCTGGATGATGCCGCGTCGAACGCCGATGGCGACGGCCTGCGTGCGATCCTTCGCGCCGAGCTTGTCCATGATGTGCTTGATGTGCGCCTTCACGGTCTCTTCGGAAATATCGAGGCGTTCGCCGATGTCGCGATTGCGGTCTCCTTCGGCGATGCGCCGAAGGACTTCGATGGTCCATGCAGTGTGGGAGTGTTGCGAGATCTCGCGGGTCGGATCGAGCGCGCGCCGTTGGCGCGATGAGCACGATCATGGTGCATGCGAGCTGTATCAGTGTTCTTGTTCGCACCCGGATTCTAGAAGATGGTCGGAACAGGCCGGGACGATAGCACCAAAATTTTGTATTGTGTTGCTCTCCCGGTGAGCCACGGTTGCGACGGCTGGAGAAGCCACTTCAGGGTTTCCCTGCTTGAGCAACTTCCGCTGTTCACTCTAGATATAGTTGATCCATCAAACTGACGACTCCTCGATGATCTCCGGCAACTTCGACTGGAAAACAGGCACAGTGGCGTTCTGGGATCTCGACCCCATCGATGAGTCTCGGCCGCTAGCGGACCAGACAGAAGACTTAAAGGAAGATCTCGCGCAGATCGAATACCCGGCGGGCATCGTTCTGGATGTCGGCTGGTATCCGGAATTCGCTGCAACGGGCAACTTCGTGGTGTGCGTCGTTCAGCAGGGCGACTGGGAGCGGCCTCTGTTTCGGCAAGACGCTTTCACCACAGAGGAGCTGAAAGCGAGCATCCTCGAAGGCGTACGAATCGCTGCCGGTCAGCGTCCGCGATAAACCGGCGGGCGCTTTTCTCGGAACGCCTGGACGCCTTCCGCGAAATCCTCTGTCGTCAAGATGTCCTCGGCGCTCGCAAACGCCGCGCCCAACAGCGAAGTGGAGTTTGCGAGCCGCGACCGGCGTGCGTGGGCGGAACTTGCGCGTCGGCCCGGTCACTCCCGCTGGGTCCCTGTTGGAATCTCACGGAGGAGTTGGAAATGAACCTGAAAAAAGTCGCAGGGTTCGCACCCGCCATCGTGCTTCTCGCCGTCTGCGGCGCTGTCGGTAGTAAGGCCACAGCGGCGCCTTTGATAGCAACGCAAGCAGTCGTGGCGACTCCCATGGCGCAGTTCAGTGAGCCCTGGGCAATGACGTTTCTGCCCGATGGCCGGCTGCTGGTCACTGAAAAGAGAGGACAGCTGAAGGTATATACGGTCGGCGGTTCGACAGCCAATATCACAGGCGTGCCCACCGTGTCGTATGGAGGGCAGGGCGGACTTGCAGATGTCGTATTGCACCCCGGGTTCGCGGCAAACAATCTGATTTATTTCAGTTTCGCCGAAGCCGGTGCGAACAACACGCGCGGAACAGCGGTGGCAAGGGCGAGGCTGACATTGAGTCCGCAGGGAGGCGGCTCATTGTCGAACGTCCAGGTCCTCTGGCGACAGGCGCCGAAGGTAACGGGGCCCAATCATTTCGTGCGGCTCCAACTACGGCTGGCCCATCGTCTCGAATGGCGATCACTATGACGGCAGGGTGATTCCAGATCACAACACCCGACCGGAATTCAACGCCCCCGAAGTGTCCTGGAATCCAGTGATCTCACCCGCGGGCCTCATTATTTATGACGCCAATCTCTTCTCGCAATGGCGCGGCAACGCGTTCATCGGTGGGCTTTCCGCCCGGGCACTCATTCGAGTAGAGATCAACGGCGCTACCGCGCGTGAGGTACAGCGTATCAATCTGAACCAGCGCATCCGGGAAGTGGAACAAGGTCCGGACGGAGCGATCTGGGTGCTCGAAGATCAGCAGGGCGGCTCCGGAGGACGGCTGCTGAGACTGACGCCTCGTTGAGCCGAAGCGGCTGGCGTTTGGCCGGCAGGCGTACTATGTTTTCTCGAAATCCTCGCCTCGGGTGAGTCAATGTGCCATTCGGCAGCCGTGCTCTGGGTGTTCCTGTTTACTTGCGGTTTTGTTGGGCTGAGTCATGCAGCAGATCCGCCAGCGGACAATCCCCGTCTTGTCACGATGTATGCGGAGGATCACAAAATGACGTCCGAGCGGCTGCTCCAAAGAGATGAGCAGCGAAGAGCCGAAGTTCTAGCTCTGCTCGCCGCCGGTCAACTGCGTACTGGGCACGATTTCTTTTGCGCGGCCGTGGTGTTTCATCATGGTCAAACCCTCGATCATTATCGTATGGCTACGTCGCTTGCGTGGATGGGCATGACACTGGACCCCTCGAACAAAGACCATCTCTACATGGTGGCATCGAGCTGGGATCGATTCATGATGAAACAGAACAAGCCGCAATGGTACGGCACAAAGTGCGTCTATGAGTCCGGCCGGCCGACCGTGCTGTACCCTGTGGACGAAGACGCCGTCACCGACGAAGATCGAGCGAGATTCGACCTCAAGCCCTTGGCGGTCATGCGCTCGCAGCTCGGAGCGCCGATCCGGTTGAGCGGCGGCACTTCGACGTGCTAGCGATGGAGCAGGAGATTTCGGCGAAGCGCAATTCAGCCCGTCATCGACGCGGTGCTTTCGGCGCATCAGGAGCGAACCGCTCGCCGAATAGATCGCCGGCATACCAGCGGGGCGCGTCCGTGGCATTTGCAACTTGCAATAACAGGCGGCGATAGACTTCCGCGAACTTCGCGCACGCTCCGAAATCGATGGCCTGCTTCATGTCATCCGAGGGCTGATGATAATGAGTGCTCATCCACGAGTCCCACACGTCCTTGCCCAACCGGCCGTCTGCCTGTTTACCCACGCCTTGTAGAAGAAAAATGGCCGGCACGCCCCGCTGTACGAACGAGTAATGGTCGGACCCGGTAAACGTGCCTCGGTTTGGATAAGGATCGGGACTGAGGAGGAGTCCCATCTGGTCCGCCACTTGCTCGACGCTTTGACCCAACGTGGAGTGCTCCGCGCCGTAAGCGACGATGTCCGCGAAATCGAACAGCGCCAACGCGCCATCGAAATTGACATTCGCAACGATGCGATCTTTGGACACGCTCGGATGATGAGCGAAGTAGTCCGATCCGATCAGACCTTTTTCCTCAGCCGTCACAGCCGCGAACAGTATCGTGCGTTTCGGCCGGGGTGAGCCCTCGACGAGGGCGCGTGCGACTTCGATCGTGCTCGCAACACCCACGGCGTTGTCCAGCGCGCCATTGTAGATCGCGTCGCCGTTCACGGGTTTTCCGATTCCCACATGATCGAGATGGGTGGAGATCACGACGATCTGCCGGGAAAGGGCTGGATCGCTGCCGGGCAGCAGCCCCAGAACATTCGCGCTCACGGATGCCTCGTGGGTGCTACGGCGGGTCAGCGATATCCTGGCGTCGAGCGGAAATCCCTTGGGCGAGCGGGTGTTCGCTTCGGTCACCACCTCATCGAGACTCCGCGGCGCGCTGGCGAACAATTCTTTCGCCGTAGTCATGTTGATGATGCCGACGTACGCGCTTGAATCCGTGCCCTCGCGGGGCTGCCCGTCGGGTCCGATCCATGAGACCGTCGCTCCAATCGTGCTCCGCAGGCGATCGAATGCGAACAAGGCTTCTCGTGCCGGCGTGTAAATCAGCAGAATGCCGAGCGCACCTCGGGACAGCGCGGTGCGCGCCTTCTGCGATGCGTAGTGTGCTGCGGCCTCCATGGGAATCCCGGGCGGTGGGCCCGCTAACAGCGCGACGATTCGCCCTTTGACATCGAGATCTGCGTAAGCGTCGAGACCGAATTCCGGAGCCACGACCCCGAATCCCGCAAAGACAACCGATGCTTGCAACGCCTGATCTGTCTCTTTCAGGCTCGGATAGATCACGACGCCTTGGCCTTCAGCATAGGTCTTGCGGCCCGAACGCGTCTCGATGGTGAGCCGCGCACTCTCCGCGAGTAGCGTGCTCTTGCGCAAGGGGACGTTCTGAAAATAACTTCCATTGCCTGCGCCATGCTCGAGACCTAGCGTCGCAAACTGCGCCGCGACGTACTTTGCCGCGATGTCATAGCCGCGCGTGCCGGCTTCTCGGCCTTCCAGCAAATCGTCCGCCAGAAAATTCATGTGCGCCCGAATCGCCTGGGGACGGATCGGATTTTCCGCGGCCGGAGCCGCCAATGCGCCTCCTGCAACGAGTAATGTCGAGATGACGAGTGCGGCCTGTCCCATCCAGTGAGTCTTTCGCATTCGGTAGCGCCACTTCCAGGGTTGATGTTGTTCGGGATCGGCGGACCGCGCTGACTTCATCTGACGATTTGCGCGGGGTCCATCCAGATGACAGGTCATGTCGCAACGAGTTCCCGATCCCCGTGCAACCGCAGCCCCGTCATCGATGCGGTCTCGATAGTTCGCTGCCACTGCCGCACGTCGAGTCCTGCGTAACCGCAGACTGCGTCGACGATTCGGCGTCTGACGAACGGCAATTTGCTGCCAAAGCCGCTCGCGATCCGGTTGGCGGCAGCGCCGAATGCTCCCTCCGATTTCGTGAGTGTGGAGAGAGTGCGGCTGGCTGTTTCGTAGGTTCGTAGTTGGGATTCGCGTGCCGCTCGATAGGTGGCGAGCGCATTGGGCACTTGCGGCGGCGTTACATCGCGCAGTACCGCGGCCAGAGTGATTGCATCTGCCAACGCCATGTTTGCGCCCATGCCCAATTGCGGATCGAGCGCATGCGCCGCGTCGCCGATGCAGACGAGATGCTTTGTGTGCCAAGTCCGCATTCTGACTTCTGCGAACGACCAATGCTGAAGGGCATCGAATCCCGTCAACTCGTCGAGCGAGCTGCGTAGCTCCGGATACTTCAAGCCCAGGGACCTTCGCCAAGCGTCGAAGTCACCTCGCTCGAGTGCCTCGACCTGGGACTGCGACTTGTTGATGAACAGCGTCGCGCGGTGTTGGCCTCGTTCATCGACACCGGTTGGGAGCACGCCGAGGTATTCATCGTGTCCCCGATGGATCTGCAGGAGTTGGCCCGGGTCGCATCCTGATGGCAAGAGCGCGTCGACGCTTAGTCCTCCCCGTTCGCGGCGTGCAACTTCAACCGCCGGTGTTACATGAAGGCGCAATCGAGAATGGACGCCGTCACTGATGACGACGACGTCATAAGGACCGGATGTTTCGCCGTCGTCCAGAGTGAGCCAGCTTGCGGCGCCGCTCGTTACGATATCTTGAACGCACACGCCAGATCGGACATCGGCGCACGTGTTCGTGAGTGCGCCCCAAAGACTTCGATAAAGCACGGAGCGGCGAATGCCCACGGCGTGATCGTGCAAGCCTGATGGATAGACCAGGCGGAAGGTGGCTGCGTTGGCCGTATCCACCCGGTAGATGCGGTCGATTCGGCTCCCTTGCGATTCGATCGTGGCGAGCAGGCCCAGCGCTCGCAATGCGTCCAGTCCGACCGGTTGCAGCAGCATTCCGGCGCCTTGAGGTGCCGATGGTGGACGGCGTTCGAACACGGTGACGCGGTGACCTTGCCGGCCAAGTAGGATCGCGACACTCATGCCGGCGATACCGGCGCCAACGACTGCGATGTGTAGAGGGGAGGGCATCATCGCGGCTCGCTCATCGGAAGTTGCGGCATGGGGCGCCAAAGCCTGCTGTCGAACTGCAGGCCGGCTGATGAATCGAGCGGCATCAGTTCGGGTCGCGGCGGCAGGTCTTCGGGCAGTCGCACGTCCCAGACGAGCCCAACTCTTCTAAGTGCGACCAGTACCCACCAACCTGGGTCCCACTCGCCGTCGAACAGGCCGAGTTTCGCAGAGCCTGGGTACGCGTGATGGTTGTTGTGCCAGCACTCACCCATGGTGAGCAGAGAGGTCCAGCGGATGTTCCGTCCCTGGACCGCCGCATTACGCACGCGATAGTGCATCTCACCGTGATTGTGGGCGAAGTATCCGATCAACCAATGTCCGAGCACACCGGCGGTCACACGCGCACATACGCCCCAGAAGACGAAACTCCATCCGCCCCAGACATAAAACGCCAGCGCCCATGGCAACTGCTGCAGCATCCAGGTGCGTTCGAGAAAGCAGTAGAACTTGTCGTTGGCCACTGCGGCTTCAATGTGAATTTCGGGCGGCGCATCGAGATGCAGATCACAATGCAATTGCCACCAGGCGTCGCGCCAGAACCCGCTACCGTGACGGAGGTAGTCGTGACACCTCGGCAGCCGCTGCGCGTAGTCGCGCAATTCATGCTGTCGTAACAGAGCGATCGGCCCTGACAAACCGACCATCGTCCCGCAGTAGACGAACAGGTAGGCCAGCCAGCGCGGACACTGGTAGCTGTTGTGGATCAGCTTGCGGTGACTGCCGAGCGAGTGTCCGAAGAGCAGAACGACGGCCGTGCTGATCCCGAACAATGCGACTGCCGAAGGCGTGGCCGTCGCGACGCCGCCCACCACAGTCCCAATAAACATAATCGTGAACCATATGGATCGAGCGGGTGAATAGCGGACGTGGCCGTGACACACGGCCGCGATCTCTGCAGCCTGGACGCGATGACCCTCCACGCGGATCGTGGCGGGGGCGTGAGTGTTGTCGCTGATCATTGCATCGCTCCTCCAGTGTCTGGCGATGTGGCTGCTTTGGCCACATGCCGACGGTGAACTGGGAGAGGATGGGTTGGCCTCCTGATTGATCGGCGAGGAATAGAAAGTCTTTGGATTGCCGATGTATCAATGACTTACCGGTATCCGGAAAGATCTTTTTGGAAGCCGCGCCGTCCGGAACCTCGAAACGACGAAGTGTTGTCGGCGCGGCCATGCGAGGAGTCGATGTGTTAGCTGCCGTCGTTGCCCTTGAATGCGCTTCGGCAGAGATCCACGAAGCTGCGCACTTTGGGATCCATGTAGCGGCTCGACGCGAATACGGCGTGGACAGGAGCCGGGATCTCTGACCAGCCGGGAAGCACGCGAGACAACGTGCCATCCGCCACAAACGGCTCAGCCATGAAAGGAGGCAGCTGCGCGACCCCAATGCCGTCGCGCCCGGCTGGATAAGAACAGACATGAATGCCGCCGTGGTGGCGTTCCTGGCCTCCGACGAAGGCCGTTGGGTAACCGCCCAGGTGATCGAAGCGAGCGGCGGGTTCAAGCTCTGACTGTTGCGGCGCTGACGCTCGTGAAGGGTCAGCGCCGAACCGGATCTTCCAGTTCAGTCCAGCTTACAAACCAGTCGTGTAACGGTTGTTCCCGAAGTGAAGTTTGGGACGTCCGCTCGCACCTTTTTTCCTTCGGGCGTATCGAACACAGCGGCCATCTGTTCAGGGCTGTCAAACCACATTTCGAACACCCGATAGAACGCTGGCGGCGAACCGTCGGCTTGCGGCAGACATTTGGCCGCTTCCACCCTGCGTGCACCCTTGACGGCGGCGACCAGCGGCATATGGACGCCGAGGTAATATTTCTCGAATTCCTCGGGGTTCGGCGGCTGACCGTAAAGAACCATAAGCTTTATCCCACCGGTGTCCTGGGCAGTCGCAGCGGCGCTGACCCCTGCCGTAGCTAGTCCGACGGTGAGCAGCGAGAGAGAAGTTCTCCGGTCCATGGGATCGTTCCTGTGTGGTGGAAGGACAGTGTATTGCAGGACTCCGCGCGACCGGAATAGTGCGTTCGAACGCTCCGTATCTGTTCGCGACACTCGTATTTGCTGGAAACGGAGTCGACGCGCAGTTTCGTCGCTGTTACTCTCCCGCCATAACTTTTAACAGCGGGCCAACAATAAGGCCAACTACAAGGCGAACCACGGAGCAAAGGGGAGTTGTCGTGCGCTTCAAATTGACTGCGCTCATGGGTATTTGCGCGCTGGCGCTGGGTGGATGCGTTTCAGCACCCGGGAATCAAGGCCCGATTGCAAGTCAGCGTGCCAATAGTGACCTGGCATTGGCGCGCACGGCCGCTCTGGACCAAACAAATCACATGTCCAAGCATCTGGACGCGAACAAGAACGTCGTGTACTTCCAGAACTTCGGCGGCGGCGGCGCGGCCGCCGGGCTCCTGCTGGGGCCGCTTGGCGTGGCGGCCAACATCAAGGCCATCGACTCGACCACGAATAAGGACGTCGAGGTTCTGCAGGGTAGGATCGGATCGGACCCGATCCGCGCCTTCAAATCGGCGGTAGCGCGTTCCGGCATTGCCTTCCATGAGCAGCCGAACGCAACGGCATCTCGGACCACGCCCTATGTGTATGTGGTCAAGACGCACGACGAACCGGAGTCGCTGGCGATCGCTGCCGCCTTGATCGTGGAGTCACCGTCGGACAAGCCGGCGAAGCGCAAGGGTGCACCGCTGGAGCCGCAATGGCGATATAAATATATGTATCAGCTGCCCGGCAAGTACACACTAGACTCGGTGGCGGCTTTCGACGACTCCGCCAACACAAGGCTGGAGACAGAGTTGGAGGCGGGTTACGCCGCGATACTGACGATGATGGCGAACGACACCGCAGCGAGCGCAGCGAAAGAGCAGCAGGTGAAGTTCAAGTCCACCTTCCTGGTGCCGCGGTTCGATTTCGAGCAGATCGGAAATCTCATCGCCGACCAAGGTGACATTGTCTGGATTCGCAATCCAACGGGCGTCTACTGTATCCGCCGCGACTCGTATCAGCCGATACAGCAGCAAAAGCAGGCCAAGCGCTGAGGAGGAACATCGGTGAGCCCTCACGTCCGGAGTCCGACCTTGGACTCATGGTCTTCTCGCAACCGTTGGCAAAGCTCGCGCCGATGCGGGTCTTCCGCCAGCGGAGCTCAAAGAGATCGCGCAGGCTGCGGCAACCTCGGTGTGGGTTGCAGTCGTGGCTGACAAGGACGCGATCGGCGGACGTTACATCGAAGATTGCGCGGTCGCGCCGATCAACGACACGCCAAACCCTTTTGCCGATGGCGCGCGGGCATATGCGCTCGATGGCGACAAAGCCAAGCAGCTCTGGGCGAAGAGCGAGGAATTGATCGACGCTGCGTCGAGGCGGTAGTCGTGGACCAGACTGTGGATGCTAGCTGAGCAACTCGGGCACCTGTTTGACGAGTGCATCGACCGCAACTCGCACTTTGAGCGGCAGATGCCTCATGCGGGGCCAGACGGCGTGGATCTCAGTCGCCGGCACGCGCTCGCTGTTCATGATGAGCTCCAGCCGGCCATTTCTTACTTCGGGCCCGATCATCCAGCATGGCAACCACGCGAGGCCTGCGCCGCCGATGGCAGCATCAGCGATGGCCTGTACGTCGTCGAAGCCGACGCGCGTGCTCATACGTGGAAGGAATACGTCGCCGCGATCGCCATAGACTCGCCACGGCACGGGCCGACCCGAGCTGAGGTATGCAATCCCGGCGTGCCCGTTGAGCTCGAACGCGTTCGTCGGGCGACCGTTGCGATCCAGATACTCCGGCGCCGCGCAGATGCCCATGCGCTGCATACCCAATTGTCGCGCGACCAGTCGCGAGCTGTCTCGCAACTCACCGATGCGGACCGCGAGATCGAACCCTTCCTGGACCAGATCGACCACACGATCGTTGAAACTGATCTCGAGCTGCAGTTTGCGATATCGCTGAGTCAGCTCCAGCAGGATCGGCGCCACGCAACGCCGTCCGAACAGCAATGGCGCGGTGACGCGTAACGTTCCGCTAGGTTCTCTGCGGCCACTTTCAAAACATTCCTCCGCGGCGTCCAGCTCGGCCAGGGCGCGAACGCAACGTTCGTAATACGCCTGGCCGTCATCGGTCAGGCTTTGCTGGCGAGTGGTGCGATTGAACAGCCGCACCTTCAGGCGCTGTTCCAGTTTCGCGATGGTCTTGGCCACCGCCGAGCGAGTCACCGCAAGACGCTGGGCCGCCATGGCGAAGTTGCCCGCCTCGACGGCGGCGACGAAGACCGCCACGCCATTCAATCGATCGTTCACGAACTTGGTCTCTGATTGGTTCCTATGAGGCGCCAGTGCGCGGACGATTTCTCCGCAATGGGGACAGCAGCGCTCCGATATCGTAGCAACTCGCGATTCCTACGTCGCTTCTCACAGGAAACTTGCATGAAGGCTTATCAATTGCGCCCCGGTGAGGGGTCGTCGGGCTTGCGGCTCGCGGACATTCCGACGCCGGCGCCCGCTCCGCATGAAGTACTCGTAAAGACGCACGCGGCTTCGCTGAACTACCGGGATTTGATGTATGCCCGAGGCGACTACATCAACTTGAAGGATGCGCCGCTGGTGCCGCTCGGCGATGGCGCAGGCGAAGTCATCGCGGTCGGTGCGCGCGTCACGAGATGCAAGCCGGGCGACCGCGTCACGCATAGCTATTTTCCAGGCTGGATCGACGGGGTCCCCGATCCACACAAAACAGCGGTCACGTTCGGAACTCACATCAATGGTGCGCTGGCGGAGTCATTCGTCGCGCATGAAGACGCGGTGGTTCGTATTCCTGCGTATCTCAGCTACAGCGAGGCCGCGACGCTGTCATGCGCGGGCACGACTGCTTGGAACACGTTATTTGTCGACGGCGGCCTCAAGCCAGGCGCGACAGTGCTCTTGCAGGGAACAGGCGGCGTTTCGATTATCGCCCTGCAGCTGGCGAAGGCTGCGGGACTGCGGGCCATCATCACGTCGTCCAGCGACGAGAAGCTGGAACGCGCGCGCTCGTTGGGCGCAGAGGCGACGATCAACTATCGCACCACGCCGGAGTGGCAGGATGAAGTACTGCGTCTCACGGGCGGACGTGGTGTCGATCTCACCGTGGAAGTGGGTGGCTCCGGCACGCTACGACGTGCATTGGACGCCACTCGCATGGGTGGAACGGTGTCAGTCATCGGGGGCCTCACCGGCTTTGGCAATACGCCGCTCGAACCGATCGCGCTGATTCGAGGCATCAAGAGGCTCAGCGGCATCATGGTCGGCAGCCGTGCCATGCTGGAAGATCTCATGGGCTTTCTAGAGGTGTCGCAGATCCGCCCGGTGATCGATCGTGAGTTTGCTTTCAATGAGGCGCCGCTCGCTTACGAGCACCTGAAAGCCGGACGTCACTTCGGCAAAATCGTGATCCGCGTGGCCAGCTGAATTTGGCGTCGCTTCAGGGGCCGATGTTATAAACTCACGCTGGCGGGCGCCATGTTCACCAACGGCGCGAGGTCGGTAGCGGGCGCTTGCGCCAGGATAGGCCGCCAGTTCGTTTGCCATTGCGTGAGCGCTGCGTTGTTACGCTCGAAGGCGAATGCGAAGAAGGCCAACGTGAGATCCGCGGTGGCGGCCTTGACCTTGGCGTTGAGTGACAGGCCGCCGGTGAACGGACGATCGGTGAACATGCTATGTGAGCCGCCTCGAAACACAGCGAGCAGTTTCTGCGGACTGGCGATCGCATCGAAGATGGCCAGCCGATCCGCCACCTCGGAGTGATAGCCCGGAATCTCGATCACGTCGTCGGTCGCAGTCACGTGCAGGGTCGGGACAGAAACATTCCTCAGCACGGCCGGCAGATCGGTTTCGCCGTAGAACGGCGGCGCGGAGATCACGACCGCGGCGGAGAAGCGAGGATCCAGGCAGTCGATCGTCTGACCGTTTCTCACGACTTGCGCCCCGATCGTGAGCAGCGTGGTGTTCGCGCCGTACGAGTGACCCGCCGCGATCAGGCGCTGACGGTTTACAGCAGCAGCATGGTGGCCGGCTTCGCCTGAGAGCATTCGATCGAGCGCGAAGCGCACATCGGCGGCGCGTGCGATGGCCTCTTGTTCCTGAGCGGCGGCGTGCAGACGGCCAATCACGCCGAACGGATTGCCCCGCCAAAGCGCCGCGTCGCTGCCGACATGCTGGACGTGCAGACTGGCGATGCCGTGGGTTGACCAATGTTTGCCGAGATAGCTATAACCTTGCCGCGAGCCGCCAATGCCATGGGAGAACACTACGAGTGGCACCGGCATCTCAGACGATGCAGCCGTCGGCCAGTAGAGGCGGGCAGGCACCGGGCGCGAACGAGCTCGGTCGACCCAGTCGAAATCGATGGCCGAATAGGGCGGGTCTGCCTGATCCGCTCTCGATGACGAGTGCGTTATGGCGAGCGGGGCCAGCAGCAGCATGGCGGTCATTTGCCGCCGTGTCATGTCGATGCGGTCAGACTTCATAGATCGCTTGGGTAAGGCGTTGCGACTCAATCCATAGCCTTGCAGCGTGGCTCGTCTCCAGTGCTTGCGGGGGAATTTTGGCAACGGTGGGATGGCCTCGGGTTTCGCCAAGCCGATCTGGGCCGTAATAGCAGCCGCCTCGCGCCTGCCTCGAAGTGGCAGCGAACAGCGCCGGCAACGCGCCCTGCGCGGCCGGCTGGAACAGGAACCATAAGAAGCGACGTGCCATGCCCGCGACGCTCCATGCGCCGGCGCCATTGGGCAATAGATCGGTGCGCGAAATGCCTGGATGGGCGGCGATGCTCTGGATGCCCCAGCCGGCAGCAGTGCTACGGCGTTGTAACTCGAACGCAAACATCAGACAGGCGAGTTTCGATTGGCTGTAGGCGACCATCGGCTGGTAGCGGCGATCCGATTGGAGATCGTCGAAATCGATGGCGCCGTCCCGGACGGCGAGGCTCGAGAGACTGATCACGCGCGGCTCATTGCTCTTGCCGAGCAGTGGCAGCAGTTGAGCGGTCAAGGCAAAGTGGCCCAAATAGTTCGTGCCAAACTGCAACTCGAAGCCGTCGGCAGTCGCCAGTCGCTTCGGCGGCGACATCACGGCCGCGTTGTTGATCAGCAGGTCGAGGCTGCGCCGCGAGCTGCGCAGCCTGTGGCCGAATGCCTCGATGGATGCGAGACTGGCGAGATCCAGGGCTTCGAAACTTACGTTCGATTGCACCACGCTTTGGCGAATCTGCTCGACGGCCTTCGCTCCCTTCGATGCGTTTCGACCCGCGACGATCACGCTTGCACCGGCATGAGCCAGCGCCAACGCGCATTGGAATCCCAAGCCGCCAGTGCCGGTGACGACCGCCGTACGGCCGCGTTGCGAGGGGATATCGGAAACGGTCCAGTTCGCCATGAGCCTTGCCTGAGGTAGGATTCCTCGTGTCATGGACGCACCTTGCCAGTCAGGTCTTTAAAAACTCTTTAATCGCTCTCGTGCCAAACTCGCCTCCATGGAAGCCGCAGTCCGCATTTTGTTGATCGAAGACGACGTGATGTTGGCCGAGGCTGTACGAACTGGCCTCGAGCAACATGAGTGGCGTGTCGATTGGCTCGCGGACGCGGCGAGTGCCCGCCTCGCACTCATGGATCATAGTTACACCGCGGTCTTGCTCGATTTAGGGCTACCGCGGGGGCATGGGCTGGACTTGCTGAGGTTTGCCCGGTCGCGCTACGACACCACCCCGGTGCTGATTCTCACGGCGAGGGACAAATTGAGCGAGCGCATCAGCGGACTCGACGCGGGCGCCGACGACTACCTCGTCAAGCCTTTTCAGTTGGACGAACTGGCGGCCCGCCTTCGGGCCGTGCTTCGCCGTTGCCAAGGGCGTGTGTTGCCGGTGCTGGCCCATCGCGATGTCGTGATAGATCTCGCCAAGCGAGTCGTGACGCGAGGGGGTGAATCGGTGCCGCTAGGCATGCACGAGTACCGCACCTTACTGACGTTGATGGAGAACCGCGGCCGTGCGCTTTCGCGTAGCCAACTGGAAGACGCGGTCTACGGCGGTGACGGTACGATCGAGAGCAACACCATCGCGGTCTACATTCATCAGCTTCGCCGCAAGCTCGGCGAGGATTTCATCGATACCGTACACGGCTACGGCTATCGCGTCGGCGATGCGAAAGAATGACAGCTTCATTGCACGGGCGACTGCTGCTCACGATCCTGATCGTGATCTCGTTGGTATGGGTCGCCTGGTTCGGCTGTCAGGTACTGCAAACCAGGCAGCAACAAGAAACCGCTTGGGACGAGATCTCGCGCGATACCGCCGAGAAAATCATCACATCCATGCCGCGAGATCTGGAGCTTACATCCCAGCCGCCCGGCTTTCGCATGCCCGAGCCGGCCGAACCGCGGCTGCGTGAGCATCGAATGGCCTTTCAAGTCTGGTTGAAGGACGGCGCGCGCTTATTGCTCGGCTCGCCGGCCATCGACCGCAAACCGCTCAAGCCGGATTTTCGAGACGGTCGCGCGATGGTGCTCATCGGCGAGGAAGAGTGGCGTGTGTTCGCGTTGTCGGACGCCGAGAATATAATCCAAGTGCAAATTGGCAAGCCGCAGAGCGAATTGGATGCGGCGGCCCGCTATCAGATGCAGCTCGCGCTGTTAGCTGCCATCGTTACATTTGTGCTATTGACCTTGGCGATCTGGCTCGTCATCTGTTTGTCGCTTCGCTCGGTCGATCGCCTGCAAGCCATTATCCAGGCGCGTCACTCGCTCGACCTGGAGCCGCTACCGAATACCAAGGTGCCCAGCGAGATTCAGCCGCTCGTGGATTCTTTCAATCGGTTGCTGGTTCAACTCAGCGCTGCACTGGAAGGCGAGCGGCGTTTCATTGCCGACGCCGCTCACGAGCTGCGCACGCCGCTTGCCGCGCTCACGGCGCATGCCGAATTGGCGCTCAACGCCCGCGATGGGCGCAGCGAGCGCGAGGCGCTGTTGAACCTCATGGCCGTTGTGAAGCGCAGCGGCCGATTGTCCGAGCAATTGCTGGATCTGGCCCGCATCGACTCGCGTCCGGAAGCGAGCGGCTCGCATTCCATTGAGCTGCACGAGCTCGTGCTGTTGGTTGCGCGTGACTTCGAGGTCATGGCGAGCAAGAAGCAGCAAACGTTGTCCTTGCAAATCGAGCCGTGCACGATGCAGGGATACATCGACGAGCTCGGCATTCTCGTCCGCAATCTCATCGACAACGCAGTTCGTTATGCGGGCGAGGGCGGGCGTATCGAGATCGCTTGTAAGAACGCGACGGCGGCTGGCGGTGCGCAAGAGGTGCGATTGAGAGTGGCCGACGACGGTCCGGGCGTGCCTGCCGAAGAGCGTGAAAGAATTTTCGATCGCTTCTACCGGGTGCCTGGATCCAGCGAGCGCGGTAGCGGAATCGGCTTATCGCTGGTGTCGCGAATTGCGCAGTTGCATGGCGCGTCGATTGAGGTTTCGGAAGGTATCGCCGGTCGTGGATTTGCGGTCACCCTGAGCTTTCCAAAAGCGTGACGATCACGTGATGGGCCGAACCACACGCCACCTCCCGTCCCCCATGCGCAGCGCCGCGGTGAAGTCACCCACGATCTGATCCGGCATCTCCTCCATAGCACTCACCGCGTGGTGCACATCGTTTCCTGCCTGCTTTGCGACGACAACTCGCACCGCGCCGGGTTCGACGCCTAACCTGTCCGCGAGAGCCAGGCTCAACGCCCGATCCTGCTGCGAGGCCGGTGGCGGCGACGTGAGTTGCACGTCCAACTTCCCGATCGCAATGCCCGAGCCTAACGCCGATGCAATCGCGTCGAGCGAATACGCAGGCGGAGCCGGTTGAACGAGTAGAACAACGAGGAAATGCAACAGCGGAACGCATAGAGCTACCGCGACTATCGTCGCTAGGAGCTGCGACAACAACGAAGGAGCACGGCGCCCAGCTTTCAACGTCGAGCCTCTGGATGAGTTTGGAAACTCACATTGCCTCTGCCGCTGACGCAGCGCCGGCCGGTGGCAGTACCGCACGTCGCGCCTGCGCGCGCCCCAGCCAGAGGCCCAGCGCCGCCCACATCAGCGCCAGCGGTACGACCACGCTAACCAGTCCGCCCAACGCCAGCCCAAGCCGTCCGAGTACACCTTCGGTTTGCGCGCCGACGACATCGCCTGCGCGGTACATGAAGGTATCGACGAAGGCCTTGGCCTTATACTTCTCCTCACGGCTGACCACGGTGAATAGTGCCTCCCGCGCCGGCCGGGTGATGCCACGCTGCACGGCGCGGTTGGCGGCCTCGAGAAGGATCAGAACCACGAATGAACCGTAGATTGCCAATCCTATGAAGCCGAGCGCAGTAACCGCAGGAAGGATCGCCAATGCCACGCCGAGTCCGAAGCGCTCGATGATCTTCCCAGTCAGAGTCAGTTGCAGGAGCAGCACCGCGACCTGCGTCCACATGTCGATGTTGCCGAGAATCGCCGCGCGCGCATCCATGCTGTCGGACACCGCTGCGACCATCTGCAGACGGGTGAAGTAGATGAACGTGGCGAGCACGGTCATCAGCAAGATGTAACCGGCGATGCCGCTGAGATAGGGCGACCTGAACACAGCACGCAGGCCCGCCCAAGCACTACCGCCAATGCGCTCGGCCTCGCTTGTGAAGTTAGTCCTTTCGGCGGGCTTGGCGGTGTCCGCCACATTCGGCGTCACTCGCACCAGAAGCCAAGCCATAACGAGTGCCACGAGCAGAAATCCGCCCGCGACAAGCAGCAGGTTGGGCGTACCCAACGGCTGCGCCAGTTGCGACGTGAGCCAGGGGCCAAAGATCGCGCCGAGCGTGCCACCCACCGAAATCAAGGCGAAGAAGCGTTTGCCCTGGTCGCTGCTGAAGCGGTCGGCCAGCAGCGCCCAGAAGACCATGGTGACGAACAGGTTGAACACGCTGAACCAGACATAGAACACCTGCCCGCTGCGCTGGCCGACCGCGCCGGGCGCAAACATCAGCAGCGCCCAGAAGCCCACCAGGCTCAGCACGAAGAAACCATACGTCGCGCCGATGAACTGCAGGCGTCGAAGTCGGCTGACCAGCCAGCCGAACAACGGGTTCACTGCCAGCGTCACCACCGCAGTGCCGATGAACAGCCAACGAATGCTCTCGATTCCGCGCTCCATGCCCAGCGCATCTCGCGCGGGCCTCAGCAGCATCAGCGCAGTCAGCACGCAGAAGAAGAACAGGGCGGCGATCAGCACCGGCCCGATCTCCTCGTGACGAAGGTTGAACAGGGCTTGCAGCAAGCGTTGGCGACGCGGCGCTGGTGTCATGGTTCGGTTCATGAGGGAGGAATATTCAGTCTGCGAGGCGCGTTGGGAATCGCTTGCCGCTGAGTTCTTCGCTAACCTTCCACAAGCGGGCGGCAGCCTCGGCATCCATCGCGGATTGAGGCACCTCGGCGAGGCCGAGCGGACCACGTGCTTCCATCATGCCGGTCGGCCCGTAGTAGGCCCCGCCTCGCGCCTCCGGCGCGGTGGCGGCATACAGCGTCGGCAACGCGCCTTGCGCAGCGGGCTGGAACAGAACCCTCAAACTACGACGCACGAAGCCGTGATTGGCTTGCAGGTTGGTGCGCGAAAGACCCGGATGGGACGCGATGCTCTGGATTCCCCAACCTGCAGCGTCGCTGCGACGTTGCAGTTCGAGGGCGAACATCAGGCAGGCCAGCTTCGATTGAGCGTAGGCGGACCCCGCGTCGTAGTCTTGTTCGAATTGCAGATCCGAGAAATGGAGGGCGCCGCGCGCAGCGGCGATGCTGGACAATGTGACGACTCGCGGTGAAGTAGCCTTTTGCAACAGCGGCAGCAACTCCGCGGTCAGGGCGAAGTGGCCCAGGTAGTTGACGGCAAATTGCATCTCGAATCCGTCCGCCGACGTGTCGCGTTCCGGCGGCTCCATGATTCCCGCGTTGTTGATCAGGCCGTCGAGACGGGGCAGCGTCGCGTTGAGGCGTTCGCCGAGCGCGCGGATCGAAGCGAGATTGGCCAGGTCGAGCGCCTCGAACTGCACGCGCGCGTTCGGTGTTTCCTGTCGGATGCTCGCGATCGCCTCCTGGCCTCGCTCCGAACTTCGTGCGGCGATCACGACCTGCGCACCCGCCGCTGCCAGGGCCTTCGCGCTTTCGTACCCGATGCCGCTCGTCCCGCCTGTGACGAGGAAGATGCGTCCTCTCTGCGATGCCATGTCCGCCAAACTCCAGTCGTGCTTGGGCGCGTCCTGCGCGAAGGCGTTTCCAAACATGGTGGCCAAGAACAGCGCCAGATTCAGGGCCGCGAGGCGGTTCCACGCCCGGTGGGAAAATCGGTCGTACGTCATAGCCATTGGGCTTTGTTTGATTTCAGAAACGGTAAGTCAGCCCGAGGAACATGGACGCGGCTGAGTCGGACTCGATCAAGGGACTGTCCGTGAATTCATCGGGCAACAATGTGTAGCGCACGCTTCCCATCATTGCCCAATGCTCGCCGAAGGGCCGCATGAGGTTGACTCCCACCTGATGAGTCACCGCGGCGCCGGGTTTGTAATCAACGACGCCTCGGGAAACTTCTTCGTCCAGGGTGCCGTAGTAGTAGTCCGCAAGGTCCTCGGACAGATAAGACACGCCCACCAGAGGTGTGACCGTGAATGATCCCATCTGCATGCGGTAGGAGTAAGTCAGCGACACTTCCTGGCCGCCGCTGGTATCCGTTATGTCCGTGACGGCGCGAAGCTGCACTTCGCCGAAGTCGCCACGCCAGCTCAATCCGAGCCCCGCGTCGAGTTGATCGTCGCGATCTTCGAGCAGACGGCGATCTACGCCGCGAGCGGCCAGTTCGTCGACTCCCAGATCCTCGATGTCGATGCCGTCGAAGCGCGCGGCGCCGATGAGATCGAAAGAGAACGTCGGTGTATCGATGAAATGGTATCCACCGGTCGGGCCGCGGAAGAAAAACTTCTCCCCCTCGTAACTCAACAGTGGAATCGGGCGGATACGAATGTCTTCGCCTGCATAGGGACTATCGATCGCGGCGGCGCCAGCGCCGATGCCCCAACGGGAGGCATCGTGTTGTTGGGCCGAGGCGGCGATGGGAAACGCGAGCAGGCTGCAAACGAACGACAACTTATTCATGACTTGAAAACCTTTCGGTGACCCTTGTCGTGTCATGGAGGACATGTTGCCGGTTCGGTGTTTAAAAACTCTTTAATCGTCCTTCGCCTTAAACTCGAATTAATCACACCAGCAAGACAATGCAGCCTTCGTGATCGGAAGCATCGTTATAGATTGAGGACAGAAGGATGATCGACGTACTGCGAATCAAGAACGCGCGTGCGACACGTTCCGGATGGCGAAGCCGTCTCGGCGCGTTAGGTGTGCTGATGACCGGCCTTATCGTCACGGGCAGCGCGCTCGCGCAGGGCTCGCCCAAACCCGACTGGAGCGTGGCCGAGATGCCTTCACAGAAGGGGCGCATCTTCCTGGTGACCGGCGGAACCAGCGGGATGGGGTTTGAAGACGCCAAGGCATTAACGGCCGCGGGCGCACAGGTTGTCATCGCCGCGCGTAACGCGCAGCGAGGGCAGGAAGCGATCGAGCGGATCAAACAGGAAGTGCCGAACGCGCAGGTGCAGTTCGAAAGTGTCGATCTGTCCGATCTGTCCACGGTTCGCGCACTGGGCAAACGTCTCGGCTCCACGCTGCCGCGATTAGATGTCTTGATCAACAACGCAGCCATCATGGCCCCGCCGCAGCGTGGCACATCCGCGGACGGCCTCGAGATGCAGTTCGCGACTAACTACGCGGGACACTTCGTTCTGACCGCCGAACTGTTGCCACTGCTGCGCAAGAGCGATTCTCCACGCGTGGTCACGCTGTCCAGCATTGCGGTTCATCGCGGCAGCATGAACCTCGACGATCTGCAATCGACGCAGGCGTACGTTCCTTTTGCAGCCTATGCGCAGTCCAAGCTGGCGTGTCTGATGTTTGCCCTCGAGCTGCAGCGTCGCAGCGATGCCGCGGGCTGGGGAATTCAAAGCATGGCCGCCCATCCCGGCGTCGCGGTGACTGAACTGGTTGCGCGTGGCCCCGGCCTCGACAGCGAACAGGGCCGTCAGTGGTCCGCCATGCGCAATAACATGCAGACCGCGGCTCAGGGAGCAGTGCCGACACTGTATGCGGCCACTGCCCCCGAAGCGCGAGGCGGTACCTACTACGGCCCGACTGGCGAGCAGGAAATTCGTGGGCCGCTGGGCATAGCGACCGTTCCGGCCGCGGCGAAGGATGCAGCGACTGCTGCCCGTCTGTGGACGATCAGCGAAGAGATCACCGGGACCCGTTTCCCTTCAAGCGCCCGCTGATCCCACCGCACGAACTGATTCACCGCCTGGTTCCTGGGCGCCCGGCGCGCCCAGGACTACCCGCCTCACGTTCAGGCATGGTTCGCAAGGCAGTTCGGCGTGGACCTTCGCGTCATCTCCGTGGAGAATCGGAAACTCTCCACGTACGGTCTATTCATGACCATCACGCAGCGGTCAACGAGCCTTCCGCGCCGATATGTCCTTTGGATGACTCCAAGCCGGAGCGTCATCCGCGCCAGGTCGATTCTCGTGCCGCTCATGACACTGGTCGCTGTTCCGGAGCGACTCGTAGCTCACGAAAGCGCGGCCATCGGCTCGGCTCGGCAGGCCGAGACGGAAATCCTGGAAACGCTGATCGTCACTGTACAGCGACGCGAACAAAACCCGCAGGACGTTCCGATCGCGCTTACGGCTATTGGTGACGATGCGCTTGCCGCACGTAACACGGTGGATTTATCGGACCTGGTTGGCGCGGTTCCCGGTTTGTCGATCGCGGGATTCACGGGAGGGAATGCCAGCAATCTCGTCTCCATCCGAGGTGTCGCAGGTCAAGTGCTTCCCATCGGCTCGGGGCAGCCGGTCGCCATCTATCTCGATGACGTCTACCTTTCCCGCCCGGACGCAGCCTTCTTCGGGCTCGACGACGTGGAGCGCATAGAAGTCCTGCGTGGACCGCAGGGAACGCTCTATGGCCGCAACGCGACCGCCGGCGCGATCAACATCATCACGCGGACGCCGGGCTCGCTCATGGAGGGCGGCGGCGAGTTGAGCGTAGGCAGTCTCGACGAAGTTTCCGCGCGCGGGTCGGTTCGGACGCCGCTCGGCGGCGGCTTTTCCGCGGGAGTTTCAGCGAGCTATCACCGCCATGAGGGCTACATACGAAATACCGTCACTGGCAATCTATCGAACAGCCGCGACGCTCATACCGTTCGCGGAAGATTCCAATATCAGTCGCGCGACGACGCATTCGAAGCCGTGCTGGCCGGTGACTACACTGGCGACGAGGCGACACCCATCTTCAAGAACGCCTTCGCGGCATCGGGAGCGTTCGTTGGCTTCGGCGATCCAGAGGAGTTTGCCAGCGACGCGAGCAGCGAGGCGCAAACCATGCGCCGGACCGTCAACAAAGGAGTCGCGCTGAGACTTCGCCGCCGGGTTCTCGACTCGCTCGAGCTCGTCTCGATTTCCAGCTGGCGGGATATCGGCACCGCCACGGTTTACGATGCAGACGCTTCCGAGCAGCCATTCTTTGTGACGGGAGCGGACAACGAGAGCGCGATCTACAGCCAGGAGATTCGCGGGGTCTTTACTGGTAGTCGAGTGCGCGCGACAGCTGGTGCGAACTGGTTCAAAGAGCAGGCAAGCTATGGGCTTTCAACCAGCCCGCCCAGCACGCGTCCCAGCTTTGACCATCTGCTCGATACCAGTGACTTGACGGCCTGGGCTGCGTTCGCGCAACTCGAGGCGGATCTTGCTGAGCAGCTCACCGTTGTCGGAGGTCTGCGCTACGACAACGAGCGTCGCGATTTCACGATCGATTACCGAGCAGCGCCGACGCCCGGGCGGTTGTTATCGGGGCGGGTCGAGGACGATGTGGTCATTCCAAGCTTGACCGTGATGTATCGAATGCAACCTGACGTCATGTTCTATGCCAAGGCCAGTCGCGGCTACCAACCGCCGGGTTTCAACTTCGCCCCGGGCGCGCTTGCGACGACGAGCAACACGTTCGCCGCGGAGACGTTGTGGGCGTACGAAGCCGGCGCGAAGATTGGGCTCTTCTATCAACGCGTGACGTTCGACGCCGCCGCGTTTCATTATGATTACAGTGACATTCAGATTCGAAGCACCATCGGCCTGGGCCTCGCACGGGTCGACAATGCGGCCGCAGCCGCGCTTCAGGGTGCGGAAGTGAGCATGAGTGCGAAGCTGCCAGGAGGTTTCTCGATCAGCAGCCAGGCTACCTATCTGCACGCCCGGTACCGGCAGTTTTGCCAGCCGATCAGCGCAGCAGAGCCGCAGGGCTCCGACGCGTTATGCTCTCCTCGATTGGCGGACCGATCCGGCAACCGCCTGAACCTCGCGCCGACCTGGTCGGGTGGCGTAGAAATCGCTCACCAGACTCAGCTGGGGTCCGGCCGGATAACCGCCACCGCGTCGTACGGCTTTTCCACGAGCATGTTTTATGTCGGAGCCGCTAATGAGCAAGTGGCAAGCAGCGGATGTTGGGGTAGGTTACGCGCACGCATCGCATTCCAGATGCGCAACGGTCCCGAGTTCTTTGTCTACGGCCGAAACTTGACCGACGACAGATTTCTCGAGTTCGCCGCTCGTGTGGGGCCAGCGTCGATGTTCGAGGTCATGAACGAACCGCGCACGTATGGTGTCGGGATTGGATATCGGTTTTGAAACGAGAGCACGAGACAGTGACGGATGGACAGGGCGAACGCGCGCCGGGATCCTACGCGTTCGGTCCATTCGTGCTGCTCCCCGAGCGCCAGCTGCTTCTGCAAGGACAGACGCCGGTCCGGATCGGAAGCCGAGCGCTGGATATTCTGACGGCGCTCGTCGAGCGCCCCGGAGAGGTCGTCACCAAGCAAGAACTGTTCGCGCGCGTGTGGCCAGGCAGAGTCGTCGAGGAAGACAATCTCAAGGTCAACATGGTGGCCCTGCGTCGGCTGCTGCGCGAAGGCTCCGATACGCAGTATGTCGCCACGGTGACGGGGCGGGGCTATCGCTTCGTAGCACCCGTGCGGGCCTTCGGCCGAAGCGGTGCGCCGCCCGGCGTCGGCAACACCGGCAAGCGCAACCATAACCTTCCAAACGGGACGACGCGCGTCGTCGGCAGGACGGAGGCGATCGAAGCTGTCCGCCGCGAACTGGCGGATTGCAGACTCATATCGTTGGTGGGTCCCGGTGGCATCGGTAAGACGACCGTCGCGCTAGCCGTCGCCGAACAATGCATCGCGGCCATGAAGGACGGCGTCTGGTTGGTCGAACTGGCGCCGCTGAAGGATCCATCGCTGGTCGCGAACGTGCTCGCGGCCGCCATCGGCTTGACGGCGCATTCGGCCAACATGCTGGCCGCATTGTGTGAGTATCTGCGCGATCGTGAGATGTTGATCGTCCTCGATAGCTGCGAATGCGAACATATCATCGACGCTGTTGCCGCCTGCGCGGAACGCCTGCTGACGGATACCGCCGGCGTGAAGATCCTGGCAACGAGCCGGGAGCCGCTGCGATTGAAGGGTGAGCGGGTCAGAAGGTTACCGGGGCTCGACTTGCCGCCGGACTCGGCCGGCCTGCTGGCGAGCGACGCGCTCGCCTTTCCGGCGGTTCAGCTGTTTGTCGAGCGTGCGACCGACAGGGTGGAATCATTCGTTCTCAGCGACGCGGACGCGCCCGTCGTCGCTGACATCTGCCGAAGGCTCGATGGACTGCCGCTGGCGATCGAGCTCGTCGCGACGCGGGTCGACATGCTCGGCATCGGCGGCGTACTCGAGCAATTCGACCGGCGCTTTCATCTGTCGATCCAGCGACGGGCTGGCCCGGAACGTCACCGTACGCTCATGGCGGCGATCGACTGGAGCCACGATCTGCTGTCCGAGAGCGAGCAACGAGCGATGCGGCGGCTTTCGGTCCTGGCGGGCTCATTCGTACTCGCATCGGCGCGCGCCGTCGCGCTCGATCTATCCACCGAGCGGGACACGGTGGTGGACGATCTGGCCAATCTCGTGGAGAAGTCACTCGTTGCCGCGGACCCTCGCGATGCCGAAGTGGAATTCCGGTTGCTCGATACCACGCGCGCCTATGCATATGAAAAGCTGATCGCGGCCGACGAGCTGGACGCTGCGCGCAGGCGACACGCGAACCACTTCCTCGAGGTCGCGAGGCAGGCGAAAGCCCGCATCGATATGCTCGGGAGGGATGAATGGCTCGACTGTTATGGGGCCAAGATCGATGACATTCGCGATGCTCTCAATTGGGCTTTGAGCAGTCCGCGCGATGCCGCTCTCGGCATCGATCTGACGGTCGCGGCATTTCCGTTCTGGGGACAACTGTCGCTCCTGGAGGAATGTCGCCTGGCAGTTGAGCGAGCACTCGAAGAGCGCTTTGAGACAGTGCGCACCGACCGACAGAACCTGGTGCTCAAGCTGGCGCTCGGCTCGACACTGTTGCACACACGCGGGCCTCAGCTTCGCGTGAAGTCGTCGTTCGCCGAGGCGCTTGCCATCAGTGAGGCGTTGGGTGATATGACGGCGCAGCTGCAAGCGCTGCGCGGTCTTGCGGAATATGAGCTCTGGACTGGCGATTCGCATTCGGCCATCGCCGTTGCCGAGAAGATCGGCGCAATCGCGGATAGTGGACCCGGCGCAACTCGCTCCGATGCCGATGCGCATGCCGGGTCTGCGTTGTCCTGGCTCGGCGCCCTGGCCGCATCTCGTCAGCGGCTCGAGAACATTGTCCATCGGCGGATCGATTCCGATCCGCGCTGCGGCGCCGCACGCTTTGAATTCGATCAGCGGCTGACGGCGCGCGGTTCGCTCGCGACGGTCTTGTGGCTGCAGGGATTCCCGGATCGAGCCACGGAGATGGCGCGACTGCAGCTCGCGGAGGCGGAGGCATCCAACTATGCCGTATCACTCTGCTACGCGCTCGTGCACGGTTCGCTCGTTGTCTCTCTCTACGTGCGTGATTACGTCGCCGCGGGCCATTACCTCGATCGCGGCGTAGGGCACGCGACCAGGCATGGCCTGACCATCTGGCGCGCGATGGCGACCTGCGTGCAAACCCGTCTCAATCTTTATACTCACAGGCCCATCGATCTGGCCGCCCATCTCGCGGCGATGGCGGAAGTGCGCGAGAGCGGATTCCGCATGCGATATCCCAACTATTTGACCAACTACGGCGAGGCGCTGGCGCGCGCGGGAGATTTGCGTGGGGGGCTCGCCTGTATCGATGAGGCCATCGCACTCTCGGAAGAGCGCGGGCAAGTGGTAGGGATACCTGAGATGTTGCGGATCAAAGGAAATGTTCTTTGCTCGGCGATGCCGGACGCCGTCGAGCAGGCAGTGCAATGCTACCGGCAGTCGATCGATCGGGCGCGTCGAGACGATGCGCTTTCATGGGAGCTGCGGTCCGCCGCCAGCCTGGTGAAGCTACTTCGGCGTCATGGCGGTGACGATGAAGCCGAAGACATGCTGCAAACGGCGTATGGCCAATTCCGCGAGGGGTTCTCAACGGGCGATCTCATACGCGCGCGCGA
Organism: Steroidobacter sp.; assembly: GCF_036402275.1. Lineage (NCBI taxonomy): Bacteria > Pseudomonadati > Pseudomonadota > Gammaproteobacteria > Steroidobacterales > Steroidobacteraceae > Steroidobacter > Steroidobacter sp. The sequence continues at coordinate 154,141 of NZ_DASWTF010000041.1, forward strand.
GCTGATCGAAATCCGTCGCGAATCGGCGGCCAGATCACGATGAAGGCAAGTAGCGAGGCCACCAGACTGACCGTGCCCATGGCCGATTGAAGCTTACCGTCGCCGCCGAAGCCATGTGCCACGACCAGCGGCACCAATGTCGGACCGAGACCGATGCCGATCAATGCAGTCACGGTCAGCGACAGAGCAATAGTGGTGGCGCGCATCTCGTTGGGAACATTTTCCTGCATGACCACATGTCCGACCACATATCCGCCAATCGAGCCCAGCGCCCAAATGGCAAAGGCCAGAGCGGCTTGCTGACCGGTGTCGGCGAACAAGATCGAAGCTGCCCCCGCGATCGTCAACGTATAACACCCCAGTAACAGCACCACGCGCGTCCGCATGCCCCAGCGGCGCGCGATTGCATCGGATAGAGCGCCACCCGCCAAGGAGGCCGTGACACCGCTGATCGTTATTGCCAGGCCGACCATGCTGCCGGCCTCGAGGGGCGTCATGCCGTATGCCCGCTGGAGCAATGTCGGCAGCCAGGCGATCAATGCGTAGTCGCCGGCCCCAAGCACACCCTTCACCAAACAAACGCGCAGCACCGTCGCATTGTTGGCGAGCAATCGTCCGAATACGGCAGACAGCGCCAGCAGGCCCGTGGTGTGACGCCGCGGCGGTTCGGCAATCAGCAACAGTAACGGGAGCAGGGCGAAGCCGGGGAGCCCCACCAGAATCATCAACAGGCGCCACGGCGCCAACGCGCCGATCGAAGGAACCGAGCTGAACCAGCCTGCGTCGATCCAGCCCAACAACACTCCGCCGATGAAGAGAGCGGCGCCGGTACCGAAGGTCGCGCCGAGCGAAAACATTCCAAGCGCGAGACCTCGGCGATGGGGCGAGAACAAGTCGATGATGAGCGACGATGCTGCGGGCACCAGCGCGGCTTCGCCCAATCCCACAGCGACGCGCGCGGCGAAAAAGCTCCAGAAATCGACCGCGAGTCCACAGGCGATCGTTGCTCCCGACCACAGCGTCACGCCGGCCGCGATCAGGTTGCGGCAATTGATCGAATCCGCCAGGCGTCCGCAGGGCAAGCCCGCAAGCGCGAAGATCACGGCGAACCCGGCGCCCTGGAGCAAGCTGATCTTCACATCGGACAAGCTCAGGTCAGTTCTGATCGGATCGACGACCAGATTGATGATGAGCCGGTCGGTGAACGAGAGCAGCAGCGCGGCGCAAAGCATGGCCACGGCGTACCAGCCGGCCGACGCCGAAGGCGTCGAAGCGGCCAGCGCCGTGTCGCGAATGTTTGCTGAGTTTTCCATGCCGCGATCATGGCATCGATCGGCCGCGGCAGGTAAGCGTCAGCGACGCTGCCACCCCATTTTTAACCTTGTTTAACTGGCAGGGGATTGTGGCACGGGAGTATTCCTATCGTGCGCTCAAGCAATGGCACGAGGTATCCAATGAGACTTTCCGGAAAGACCGCGCTGATTACCGGCGCCGCGAGCGGCATCGGCTACGCCATTGCAGATCTCTTTGCTAAGGAAGGCGCCACGGTCTTCGCGAGCGACGTAGCAGCGCCGAACAACGACTATCCGCCGGGCGTCCAGTCATTGATCCTCGATGTCACCCAGGAGCAGGACTGGGAGAACGCCGTCGACGCAGTGATCGAACGCAGCGGTCGGCTCGATGTGCTGGTCAACAACGCGGGCATCATCGCCTACGAACCGCTGGACGAGCTCACGCTACAGGCGTGGCTGCGGATGATCGCAGTCGACCAGACCGGCGTGTTTCTCGGCATGCGCGAGGCCGTTCGTGTCATGCGAAGGCAGAAATCAGGCTCCATCGTCAATATCTCATCGATCTGGGGCAGTTCGGCCGTGGCAGGCGCGCATTCCTATCACGCTGCGAAGGGGGCCGTCCGCAACATGTCGAAAAACGCAGCCATGACGTACGTTCGCGATGGCATTCGCGTGAATTCGGTACACCCCGGCTTCATTCACACGCCGCTCACCGATACACAGGCGCCCGAGCTCAATCAGGTCGTCATCGCCGCGACGCCGATGAAGCGCGGCGGGCAACCGGTCGAGGTCGCATACGGTTGCCTTTTCCTCGCTTCTGACGAATCGAGCTATGTCACCGGCGCGGAGCTGGTGATCGACGGCGGCTATCTCGCTCAATAGCAAACATCTCGGAACACAGGAGGTGAGCGCAATGACTGTTCGAACACTCACGGTCGCCGGCGGACTCGTGTTGTTGGGAGTCGTTGCGTACCTGTGCCTCTGGCCCGTTCCCGCGGAGCCGGTCTCGTGGCCGGCTTCGACACCGCCTGGCTATACCGGCGCTCATGCGCCGAACACTCGCTTGTCTGGCTTGCACACGATCGACATCGAAACAGAGTTTGGCCCGGAGCACATCGCGATCGGTCCGGACGGCAAGCTGTACGCGGCAATGACCAGCGGCAATCTGCTGCGCATGGAGCCTGACGGCAGCAATCAGCAGATCTTCGCCAACACCGGTGGACGAGTGCTCGGGTTCGCTTTCGATGCCGAGGGTCGAATGATCGCGGCGGATGCCATGAAGGGACTGCTCGCCATCGACACCGATGGGAGCGTGCGCTTACTGACTGAGCGCGTTGGCGACGGTGATCCGGTGGGCTATGCGAACTCAGTCGTCGTCGCGCCGGACGGGAATATTTATTTCACCGACTCGTCTACACATTTCTCGCCCGCGCAATGGGGTGGCACTTATGAAGCGAGCGTGCTCGACATCCTCGAACAGGCCGCCTCCGGTCGTGTGCTCGCCTACGATCCTGTCACCGCGAGCACGCGCGTCGTGGCGCATGGGCTTTCGTTCGCGAACGGAATTGTCTTGTCGTCCGATGGGCGCGCCTTGTTTGTCGCCGAGACCGGCCGTTACCGCATCTGGGCGGTCGATAGCGGAGCGCGTGATCTGGATGTGCGCAGCGGCTCCGAGCAGGCGAGAGTGCTGCTAGACAATCTACCCGGCTATCCCGACAACTTGATGCGAGGGCGTGAAGGGCGCATTTGGGTGGGGCTGTTCAGGCCGCGTAATTCCGCGGCGGACGCGCTCTCGCAAAAGCCTTTCCTACGAAAGGTGTTGCTGAGGCTACCGAGGTCGATGTTGCCGGTGGGCGAGCCCTACGGGCATGTGTTTGCCTTCGATGAAGGCGGCCGTGTCACCGAGGATCTCCAGGATCCGGAGGGCGCCTACCCTGAGACGACCGGCGTCACGGAGACAGCGGACCGGCTTTACATCCACAGCCTGCACGCACCAGCGATCGGCTGGGTTCGACGTGACTCGACGATGGCTGCTCAGCTCGAAGATATTTATATCTTGCGCAGCATCCGAGAACAGCGGACGCCCGTCACCGACGGGTGTGCTGCATCGAAGACAGGCTTCGAGCCATTCTCCACTGACGCCGAGCGATCTTTCTCGTTCTGGAGTGTCAGTGCACGCACTGACGACGGAAGGCTCATCGATTCGAAGCACACACGCGTGGCTGAGCTCCGCGCCTGCTTCGGCCCGACGCAAGACCGTGCGCGGCAAAATTTCTATGCGGAGGTCCAGCTGGATGCCATTTCCTTCCGCGGCACAGGCGAGTGCCTTGCGCTCGCGATTGATTTTCCCGAGAGCGGCCTGTTTCCAGTCCGGTGTCACCTCATCTTGAGCGGTCTGTCCGCGCCGTTCGTTGGCGGGCTGCTGACGACCAATACCATCTCGAGCGGCGCCCGCTTCGGCGGAGACACCGAGCCGCCGGGATATACACAGGCATCCATCGCCACCATCCGTTTATGGAGATCCCAGGAGATACAACATGTCCGACCACAAGAACATTGACGACACAGATTTCCAGCGGCGCTCTTTGCTCCAAGGCACCGGGCTCGCGGTAGTGGGTGGTTTGCTGGCCGCAACCGGCGGCACGGTGAATGCCGCCTCGGATTCGCGTCCGATCGCCGGGACGGCCCGAACCGGTGGGCCGCTCGGCATGCGCCTGCAGGGCGTGCAGCACTTCGGGCTCACGGTGCAAAACATGGATCGCGCCTTTGCGTTCTACACCGAAGTGCTCGGCGGAACAGAAGTGATGCGAGATGGCGACTTCCACGGCGAACGCATTCACAACACGCTGTTGACCGATCAGGAAATCGAAGCGCGTGCGCGCGGAGTCAATCCGCGCACGATGGGAGTGCCGGATCTCAAAGGCGGCGCGCAGCGCCTCGATGTTCGCTTCATACAATTCGACAACGTCGTGATCGAGCTTCTGCAGTACCGCGACTCGGAGCAGCCCGCCGGCAGTGGCGCCGCCTTCGCCGAGCCTCTCGATCACATGAGCCCCGCCTTCCCGCGCATGATGCATATCTGCTTTCACATTCGCGACGATGTCGATTTCAACCAGTTCATCGCCGATCTGGAAGCTGAGGCGGCGCGACGTGGCATGACACAGGTCCGCGCCAATCGCGTGATCACGGTGACCACGGAGAAGGAGCGGCTGGCCGCGCCGCTGGAGGCAAACAGCAACGGCATCACCGAAGGCAAGTCGAACGGATGGCGGCTGATCTATTGCAAGGGCTCCGAAGGCGAACAACTGGAGTTCGTCCAGGCGCTGGGGCCAGTAAAGCAAACATTCGACAACGCGCTGGCAGGCCGTCGGCGACAACGCGGCTGACGTTTGTCTCAAATCAGTAGCAACGCGCGCGAGGGAAATCGAACATGCGTCATTCCGCGGGCCCCGGCAATCCCTACCTGAGCGGCGTTCACACGCCGATGCAGAAGGAGCTGACGATAGAAGATCTGCCCGTCACCGGCACGATACCGCCCGCGCTCGACGGACGTTACCTGCGGATGGGGCCGAACCCGATGAAGCCGAGCCCGGCACGGTATCACTGGTTCTCGGGTGACGGCATGATCCATGGGATCCGGATCGAGAAGGGGCGGGCCGTGTGGTACCGCAACCGCTGGATCCGTTCGACCGCGGTGAGCAAAGCTCTTGGCGAAGCGCGGGTCGAAGGACCACGCAATGCGTTCGACACGGTCAATACCAACGTCGTCCGCTTCGCCGGCAAGACACTCGGCCTGGTCGAAGCCGGCAGCACGCCCGTCGAGATCGATGAGAGGCTCAGGACGCTGCGCTACACGGACTTCGGCGGCACGCTTCACGGCAGTTTCACAGCTCATCCGCATGTCGATCCGCTGACCGGCGAAATGCATGGCATCTGCTACGACGTGAGTCGCAGGCGTGCGATCCGCTATGTGGTGGTCACGCACGAAGGGAAGGTCCGTCGCGAAGTGACCATTCCCATCGAACATGGTCCGATGATCCACGACTGCGCGTTCACAAAGCGCTTCGCGATCATTCTCGACTTACCCGTCACGTTTTCACTGTGGGCGGGCATCACCCGCCACCCATTTCCGTATAGGTGGAACCCGTCGCATGCGGCGCGCGTGGGACTGCTGCCGAGGGAAGGCGAAGCCCGGGATATCATCTGGTGCTCAATCGATCCGTGCTATGTGTTCCACGCCGTCAACAGTTACGACGCGGCCAATGGCTCCGTCATTCTGGACGTGATCGTCCACGACCGGATGTTTTCCAGAATCAAAGCCGGCCCGGATTCGCAACGCTGTGCTCTGGAACGTTGGATGATCGACCCGGCAACGAAGCGAGTCGAGCGTGTCACGATCGATTCGACCCCGCAGGAATTTCCCCGCCCGGATGAACGGCGGCTAGGCCAGCCCTATCGCTATGCGTACACGATGACCATGACCGGCTGGTTTCTGGGATCGGGCCTTTACAAACACGACCTGGAGGCCGGCACGCGCCAGACCCACGACTTCGGGCCGCAACGCCATCCATGCGAATTCATGTTCGTTCCCGCCCACGCGCAGGCCGAGGAGGACGAGGGCTGGCTGATCGGCTTCGTCATCGATGCGAAGGCGAGGACGACCGAGCTGACGATCCTCGACGCCCGCAACTTCGCGGATGCGCCTCAGGCCAGCATCCGCATTCCGCACATCGTGCCGCCGGGCTTCCACGGCAACTGGCTGCAGAACTCATGAAAGGTCATTCAACAAGCCCATGGAGAAACGTCATGCATCGCTCATGGTCGATCCGTTCCGTCATGTTGGCCCTGGTCACCTGCATCGCGAGCATTGCGTCGGCAATGGCGACGGAGGTCCCTGTCGTGCGCTATGAGGAAATCCCGGCGGGCGCCGTTGCCATCGTTGCGGAAGTTCGCGCCAAGCCGGGCAAGGAGCGCGAACTGCGCGAGGCTACGCTCCCGCTGGTGGCTAAGGTCCGTGCCGAGCCCAACAATCTTCTGTACTTTCTGCATGAAAATCGCGAGGCGCCCGGGCATTTCATCTTCTACGAGATCTTCGCCAGCCAAGCGGACTTCGAGGCCCACAACGCCACGCCTCACGTTCAGGCATGGTTCGCAAAGTTACCTGAGCTCGCCGATGGCGGCGTGAAGGTCATGCGTATGCAACTTCTCGGCAATCGACGCGAATGATCGCTGGGCCATGGAATGCTCCTGTTAAGTGTTCAAGCCGCCATCGACGTTGAGAATGACTCCGGTAATGTGCCTCGCTGCGGGGCTCGCGAGGAAGGCGACGGCTGCCGCCACATCTCTGGGTTCACCGTAGCGACCGAGAGGAATCAGGGAACGCTGGAATTCAGCGAACTCGCCATTCGCAGGATTCATATCGGTGTCGGTGGAACCCGGTTGCACCAGGTTGACGGTGATATCGCGCGAACCGAGCTCGCGAGCGAGGCCGCGCGTGAACGAGTGAAGGGCGGATTTGGTCATGTAATACACCGTACCGGTATCGCCAACGATGCGTTCGGCGCCGGCTGAGCCAATAGAGATGATGCGACCTCCCGCTCGCAGATGTGGAATGGCCGCCTGCGAAGCGAGCACGGGCGAGCGCACGTTCACGTCCAGCAGCGCGTCGATGTCTGCGACGCTCACGTCGGCGATCGAGGCGTAAAGCGCGATTGCGGCGTTGTTGACGAGAATGTCGAGACCGTCGAGCGCGGCCGCGGCCTGGTCGACGGATCGCTTGACCGCTGCTGGATCGGCGGCGTCGGCCTGGATGGCAAGCGCCTTGCGGCCTTTGCTCTGGATTGTGCGCACGACGTCGGCGGCTCGATCGGCGGAACGTTCATATGTGATTGCTACGTCCGCGCCCTTGTCGGCGAGCGCCAATGCGATAGCCGCACCGATACCGCGCGACGCGCCTGTCACGAGGGCGCGTTTACCTGTCAATTCGCTCATCGCTAAATCCTTTCTGTAACGACTGATACAGAAACGATAGAGGCGCGGACCGCGAGAGTCAATGGCTTTATGTAGCGATCGATTCAAAAAATCAGGAAATCGTTTTACGCTGCGGTGGCCGGGTCACTTCTTCGGAGCGCCGCGATGTGCACGGCTCAGGGAGCGCGCGGCAGTTTGCGACGACTTCTTTGCGCGGCTGGAGGTGGATTTAGTGTTTGTACGAACTTTGATAAGCGCGTCCCAGCTCGCCATCGACGTGTGAGCGACGGCTTCCAGCTCGGCGCGAGTTGCGCCGTCGCGCGCCAGAATCGACATGCCTACCTGGATTGTTTGCACAAAGCGAGCGAGTGCGTGGAGGTCGGCAGACGCCGGAAGCTCGCCGTCCGCAACCGCCTGTCGCAGACGACCTTTCACTCGGTCCAATCCGCCGGCGCGCGCCGCACGTACCAGTTCGCCGAGTTGCTCATTGCCCTCGCTCCCGACAGATGAGAGCGCCACCATACATCCATTCGGGATGTCGCCACGAGCTCCGCTCAGGGCTGCGGCCGAATCCAGCAGAAGGCACTCGATCGCTTCCCGCCCTGTGCGCGCGGCATAGAATCTTGTCCAGAAGAGTCCCTCGTAATTATCTCTGTAATGACGAATTGCCTCGGCGTAGAGGGCCTCTTTCGAGCCAAATGCCGCGTACAGGCTAGGTGCTCCAATACCCATAGCCTCGGTGAGGTCTGCCATCGAAGTCGCCTGATAGCCCTTGACCCAGAACACGCGTGTAGCTCGAGCAAGCGCGGTCTCTCTATCGAATGCTCGTGGGCGCCCGCGTACCTGGCTTGGTGTTTGCTCGCTCACGCGAGGTGTTCGCGCGGATTTCTGCATCGATCTCTATATGCGGAGGAATTCGCTGGTCGATGATTCTAGCCTTTCTATATCAAGCATTACAGAACTGTCGGGCTAGCCGCTTGCCACTGGCCTTGCCAGCGCGTTCACAAGCAGATCGGCCAGGACCTTTCCGGCGCGGCCATCGGTATCCAATGCGGCGTTGTAGATGGTGACTTCGAGCCCGACGGCGCGGCCGCTGGCGAGCGCCATCGTCAGCACCGTCGCCAGCTCTTCGGGTTGCAGGCCGCCCGGTAGTCGGAAATCCACCGCGGGCATGACGGCGTCGTCGAGACAGTCAGCATCCACATGTATCCAGAATCCGTCCAGCTCGGCCCTGCTCACGTGTGCGATTGCCTCCCGCGCTGCTGCGGTGATGCCGATCTTGCGAATCGTCGGCAGGTCGTATGACCGCAGCTCCTTCGGCAGCGGCTGGCTGCCGTATTCAGCTTGATCTTCAGCGTCTCGAAAGCCAAACGCCACGGCATCGGTCGGCTTGATGAGCGGTGAACGACCTTCGAAGTCGATAAGAAGTCTAGGTCCGTGCCCCGTGACGAACGCGAGGTCCATCGATGCCGCTTCCCCGTAGGGATCCGCCTCCGGTTGAAAAAAGTCGGCCTGGCCATCGATGAACAGCAATCCATACCGGCCGCGTCGGTGCAGCGCCAGTGCAGTGCCTAGAACGATGGAACAATCGCCGCCCAGCACGATCGGAAATTCTCCGTCGCTCAACAGCGGTCCCACGGCATCCGCGAGTTTCCTGGTGTAGCTGGCGATGGCGGCAGCGTTCATTACTTTGGTTTCGGGGTCGCGATCCGGACTACGCGGCACGCCCGGTTCGACATGTCCGGCCCCGCGAGCGCGCAGCCGTTGCGCCAACCCATGGCCGAGCAGTACGGCCGGAAGCTGCTCGACGCCACTAGAGCGCAAACCAAACGTCGAGGGGGCCTCCAGGATTGCATAGCGAGCAGTCGGGACTTGTTCATGCATGTCTGCTGCCTCGAGTCTGAAGCTATGTTTCACAACATCTACCGTGCGCAGATGTTCCCGGCGGCGTGTGTGTATCCGATTTTGGCGGGATTGAACAAAGCGGGATGCGGGCCGGGGCGGGGGGCGCGAGTTCGTAGCAGCCGACCCAGCGAACGGCCGTAGCGCTGGTTTGCGGGGTGGTTGATTCAGGACCGAGCCCTGTGTGCTTTAGCAGTGCGAATCTCGGGTTCACGGCCTGGCCCTCAACGTGTCTCGCAGGCGCCGCCACGCTGCGTCACCGTGCGGCAGGCCAAAGCGCAGCAGCTTGATATCGTGATTGAACGGTCGCGCTAGAATTCCCGCTCGTAGCAATTGATTGAAGCGAGCCGGCGCGAGTTCGCTCCGCGCCAGTCGAAACAGGCTGGCGCCACCGACGATGTCGAAGCCGCTGCGAATCAATAACGCGTCGAGCTTGCGAGCGGCGCTTCGCAATCGAACGCGCGTGCGCTCGGCCCACAGCGGGTCGGTGTACGCCGCAAGCCCGGCGGCGATCGCATCGGCGGCAACGGGCCAATCGCCGAGCGCTGCTCGAATCCGTGCGATGAGTGCCGGCGCTGCAATCGTAAATCCAAGTCGAACGCCGGCCAGTCCGTAGAACTTGCCGAAGGAGCGGAGCACGATGATGCGCGGATAGCGTTCGGTGCCCGCGAGATCAGCGACGCTACAGGATGGGTCCGCATCCGCGAACGCTTCGTCGATCACGAGATAACCATCGTGCGCGGCAATCCTGTCGTGAGCTTCGAGCAACTGCTCACGCGGGGTGATGGAACCGTCAGGACTATTGGGATTGACGAGTGTGACTACCGTGCCCGGTGCGAGTGACGCTCGCTCGATGCTGTAGACACGTCCGACAGGCACGCCGAGCCTTTGCCACGAATCCGTGTGCGAAGTGTACGTCGGCCAGACAATCTTGGCCTCGGTCACCGATGGCAGCACATGGGGCAACAATCTCACCACGGTTTCGGAACCTGCAGTCGCAAGAATGCGCTCGGGATTGTCGACACCGAAAGCACGGGCAGCGGCTGCTTCGAGTTTCTGCAGTTCCTGAAATTCAGGCAGTCGTGCGCGTGCTTGTGCGCTCGCGCGTGGCGCCGGATAGGGATTCGGATTGATCGCGGTCGACAGATCGATCCACGGCTTCGGCGCATCGGGACACAGCGAGCGAGCGTCAGTCAGACGGCCGCCGTGCTGAGTGAAGGGAGCGGGCGCGAACTGCGCGAGTCCGCCGGTGCTATCGACCGAACGCATGATGAGTAGAGTTCCAATGCAAAGCGACTCCCATGGGATCGCCTCGCTCGCGAGCGCGACCCACACCGGTCGTCACTCGGGAACTCCCGTTCGCTCGGCGCACCCCGGCCGATGAATGGACGACTTGCGCCGAGCAGGTCTCCTGGCTCGCGGCTCAACTCCAGCGCCACCTTCCCAAGCCGACAGGCTCAGTGGTATCTGGCGCGGCACATACCGCTCACAGTTGCGGGGGCAGCCCGGGTATCGCACCCGGTTCCCGTTTCAATCCCACCACGGTGGGAACTCGACGTGCGCAAAGCATGCTGGCGCGGCGTGCGAGGGTCAATCAATGAATTCGTATGGCGGGGATCAAGGAAATTTATGGCCGGCCGGTCGAGGAGCACGCACAATCGATCGACCTGACACTGGGGAAGAACACAATGAATCGACGCAAGCTCGCCCTGCTGTTCGTTTGTTTGTTCGCCGCTTCGAGCCCCGCGCTTGCGGAGGGACCCCGCGCCCGTGACATTGGTATCCCGCTCGCGGGCAAGCCGGGCGCGCTCAATGCAATCACCGATGTGGCGGGCATCGAAATCGGACAGGTGACGTTGATCGGTGGCGAGGGTGCACTTCAGCGCGGCAAGGGGCCGGTGCGTACCGGCGTTACCGCCATCATTCCTCGTGGCAAAGATTCCACCGCGCCGGTGTACGCTGGCTGGGAGACCAGCAATGCCGCGGGCGAAATGACCGGCACGATCTGGCTGGAGGAGCGCGGTTATCTCGACGGGCCGATCATGATCACCAACACGCACAGCGTCGGCGTGGTGCGCGATGCTGTCGTTGGCTGGATCGTGGACAAGAAGTGGCCGGGCTCCTGGTTCACGCCGATGGTTGCGGAGACCTACGACGGCTTCCTCAACGACACTGACGGCTTCCACGTGAAGCGCGAGCATGCGCTGGATGCATTGCAGATCGCCAAATCCGGTCCGGTCGCCGAAGGCAGCGTGGGCGGCGGCACCGGCATGGTGTGTTTCGGCTTCAAAGGCGGTATCGGCACGTCATCCCGCATCGTTACCACCACGGTGGGGCAATACACCGTCGGCGTGCTGGTCCAATGTAACTTCGGCTTGCAGGCGGACCTGCGGATCGCCGGGGCGCAGGTCGGCCAGGAGCTCAAGGGTCGCTATGCTGCTTGCCGCTCGCAGCCTTCGGGAATTGAAAAATTGCCCGAGTGCAAGCCAGGCGCCGAGAAGCCGGGCGACGGCTCCATGATCGCGGTGATCGCCACCGATGCGCCGTTGTTGCCGCATCAACTCAAGCGTCTCGCCAAGCGTCCAGCTCATGCGATGGGTCGCCTGGGCGACATCGGGCGCGAAAGCTCCGGTGATATTTTCGTCGCGTTCTCCACTGCTAATCCGCAACTGCACAGCCAACAAATGGACAACATCTCGGTCGCTGCTTACCCGAATCCGCTGTTGAACTCGATCTTCGAGGGCGCGGTCCAGGCCACCGAGGAAGCCATCCTCAATGCCATGGTTGCGGCGAAGACCATGACCGGCCGCGACGGACATCGAGTCTACGGTCTGCCGCACGATGAGGTTCGAGCCATCCTGAAGCGTGAAGGTAAGGCGGGGCGCTGACCGCCGGCTCATAAGACGCGGTTATGAGCGGCATTACCCGAAATTGTTTTCGACCAAATCGGCGACGTGTTAAGAATCGAAGCCCGAGCATCGCACGGGTCGTCTCATGTCATCTCATCCGGAGATCGAAGCGCACAAACTGATGTCGGCGGGTCGATTCGCGGACGCGCTGCCGTGGGCGCAGGCCGCCGTGGCGGGCCAGCGCATGTGCCAGCCGACGCATGGCATGCTTGCGACGATACTGTTGCAGTTGGGCCGCCGTGACGATGCCGAGTCGGTGATTGCCCGAGCGCTCGAATGTCAGCAAGGGCCTGCCGACGCATACGACGCGCTGGCGCACGTGTCTGCACTACTGGGACAGCATGAGCGCTCGAATGCACTGTACCGGCGCACGGTCGACCTGGCGCCGAAGGATCCTCGGTTCTGGCACAACCTTGCATCGAGCGAGCGCAGCCTGGGACGGTTGCGGGAGGCGGAAGACGCCTGCGATCGCGCCATCGCCCTCGACCAGATGCGCTATGCAACGTTTCAGTTGCGCTCGGAACTGCGCGTTCAAACGAGCGATGCCAATCATCTGGACGAGCTGCGGCGTGAGCTTTCGCGGAATAGCCGCGACGATCGGGCGCGAATGTTTCTTGGCTACGCGCTTGCCAAGGAGCTCGACGATCTGAAGCGCTATGACGAGGCGTTCCAGCATCTGCGCGACGCCTCCGCGATTCGCCGTCGCCATCTCTCATATGACATTGCCGTGGATCAGCGCAAGCTCCAGCGCATCCAGGAAGTGTTTCAGACCGCGCCATTGCAGCAGTCGCCTGCTCAGCCGAGCCGGCACATTTTCATCGTCGGCCTGCCGCGATCCGGCACCACGCTGCTCGAACATATACTGATGGGCCTGAGCGGCGTGCGATCGAACGGCGAGACCGAGCATTTCTCGCAAGCGCTGCTATCGGCGGCGCCGCGCGATCGAGGCGATGTGTTCGCTGGCGCCGCAGCCGCGGATCCAGCGTCGGTCGCCGCGAAATACGAGCAACTGGCAGGTGGAGCTACGAAGGGCGACCGAGTCATCGAGAAGCTGCCGATGAATTATCTGTATCTCGGCGCCATTCATCGTGCGATGCCCGGCGCGAAGCTGGTGCTGGTGAATCGTCACCCCGTCGACAGCTGCTTCGCCATGTATCGAACGTTGTTCGGCATAGCGTATCCATTCAGTTATGACTTTGATGAACTGGCGAAGTACTACGCGGCCTACGAAAGCTTGATGGCGCATTGGCGAGCGTTGCTCGGCACTGCGCTGTACGAAGTCACGTACGAAGATCTCGTGGCGGACCCCGCGCATGTCGGTGCCGGCGTGGCCGCGCACTGCGGGCTGGAATGGAACGATCACGCCGTCGAAGTTCACAAGCGCACGACGGTGTCGCTCACGGCGAGCGCGGCGCAGATTCGCCAACCCATCTACAGCTCATCCTCCGGTCGTTGGCGTCGTTACCGAGCGCATCTGGAGCCGCTCATTCGAGCGCTGCGTCGCGAAGGAATTTCATTGCGTGAAGACGTTTGATCGACGAGGCGACGTATCCGGATTGGACACGCGCCTCGCCGCTCATCCTTAGAACGAGTAGCGCAGTCGCACGAAGATCTCGCGCGGCTGATTGACCAGGCTGGTCGTGCTCAGGTTGTTGGTGACCGCGTCGAGGTTGCCCGGCGACAGCAGCACTCGCTCGTTGGTCAAGTTGGTGGCATACAGTCCCACCATCCACGAGTCGTTATTGACGGCCACGGAAGCGTTCACGATGTTCATCGGCTCCGAGGCCAATGGCGCGTTGCCGAGGATGCCGAAGTTCGACAGCAGCACCTTGGAACGATAGGTGTCGTTCAAGGACATGGCCACGCGATAGCCGTTGCTGAGATCGAATTCGTAGTTGAGCGTGGCGGCCGCGCTCTCCTTGGGGCTGCCGGGGAGTTGCTGACCGTCGAAGCCGACGATGTCGCCGAACGGGGAGTAGATGCGGTAATCCTCGGAGAAGCTGGCATCGGCATAGGCGCCGCTCAGCGACAGGCTCAGCCCGTCCACCCACAGCGGCGTGTTGATATCGAGCTCGATGCCCTTGGACACGGCTTCCTTGGCGTTCCATACCGCGAAGTTGGTGGTCGGCGTGGTGCCGCCGATCTGCGGGTTCTCCCAGATGATATTGAACGTCGCCAGCGTGTAGCTCAGGCCATTGGCGAAATGACCTTTCAGGCCGAGCTCGTAGTTGTCCGCAGTGTCGGGACGATAGGTGATGAGCTCCGGGTTGTCGGCGAACGGCCCCACCAGCGGCAACGCATTGGAGCCGCCGCGGCGAAAGCCCTGCGACCAGACCGCATAGACGCGATGATTGTCCGCATACTCGTACGAGGGGTTGATCTTCCAAGTGGTCTTGGAAGCCGACGAAGTGCGCGTCTCCGCCGGCACCGTCAGGTCGTAGGCAAACAGTTCCAGGTACTGCGTGTCGTCGAAGTCTTGTTTGAAGTGGCGGAAGCCGGCGGTGAGCTGGGCGCGGTCCGAGAAGTGCCAGGTCAACTCGCCGAATACCGACTTGTCCTCGAACCGCTGCCGGTCGTTCTGATCGATGATGACGCCACCGGGCGCCGTGAGCGGAATGCAGTCCGGGAATTCCGCGCCGAAGTAATAGCCGCCGGTACAGCCAGCGGCCAGCGCGCGTTCCACCGAGCCGGGGTTGGTGACGATCCAATCGCCGATGCGGGTCTGCTTTTGATAGAACAGGCCGACGACATAGTCGAACTTGTTATCGGGATGCGAGTTCGACACCAGCCGCACCTCCTGCGAGAACGTGCGGGCCTCGTCGCCATAGACCTGCGGGAGGATGAAGCGCGGATTGAGCGCGATGCCGGTGTAGTAGCCGATGTACTGCGGCAGCCGATACAGCGTGTAGCTCGACTCGCTCTGGCTGGAGCCCTCGGTCCTGAAATACGAGGTCGTCGAGGACAGCGTTGCGAAGCCGGCGTCGTAACTCAGGTCGAGAGCTGCGAGATCCGTCTTGCGATCGTACGGTTCCTCGGCGCCCGCGAAGCGCTGGTCATCGCCGCCCGCTGGAAAAATGATGCGTGGATCGCCGGGGAAGGGGCCGCCCGGAAATTCCGACATCACGTTGCGGCCGGACATGCCCTCCAGGTCGGAGTACATGTAAGCGATCTGGGCGTTGAAGTTGTCAGTGGGCTGCCATAGCAGGCTGGCGCGACCGGTGAATGTTTTCTGCTCGTTCCAGTCCTTCTTGCTGTAGAACACCGCGGAGCTGTCCACAGGATCTGAAGGGTCGGCCAGGATCGGCACGCCATTGCCGTCGACTCGCATGAGCCCGTGCGCGTCGATGAATCCCGGCAGATCTTCGTAGTTGCGGAGGCACGGACGGCGAGCGTCTCGCCCATGGGAAGATTGACGGTCGCCGACGTCGAATAGCTCGGATCGCCGGCGCCGTCCACCATGCCCATGCGCGCTTCGGCGTTGCCGGAGAACTCGCCGAGTTTCGGAGCTGCCGGGATGATTCGCAGTGCGCCACCGAGCGCGCCCGCGCCGTACAACGTGCCTTGTGGACCCCGCAATACTTCGACGCGCTCGATGTCGTTGAACTGGAAATATCCGTCGATGGGGGAGTTGCCGATGTAAGTGCCAACCGGCGCTTGCTCGAAGGTGCGGAAGCCGGCGGCGCCGGGGCTCGCGTTGAGACCGCGGATGATTGGGAACGACGTCGAGGCGGAGCGTGCGCCTCTATCGGACATGCTCACACCAGGCACCTGACGAGCCAGCGCGGCGAGATCCGTGACGCCGGCGTTCGACAGCTGCACCGGGTTCACCACCGAGATGCTGTATGGGACTTCTTCAGTCGTCTGGTTGCGGCGGCTCGCCGTCACGATGACTTCGGTGAGCGTTTCCAGCTGTGCGGCGCTTTTTTGTTGCGCGCTTGCCGCTTGCGGCAGTCCATAGAGCGCCATCAGCACGGCTGCGGTGACGCGGGCGTGCGAGGATGATCGGTGGGCGTGACTCATCATATGTTCCCCATGTTGGTGCAAATCCCCAAATCGAAGCGTTGTTGTTGTGATCCGATGCGGGCGCATGCGCGCCGCTGCGATGAACGGATGTTTCCTCCAGAGATGTCACGAAGGTTCGATCGATTGTAGGCACCGCCCGCCGCGCGCCGGTAACTAAAGGTTCTAATGGTCGGCATAAGCGGCGGTTGATTCTGGCGGGACGTTAGTGCGGCTTATGGCCGTCATTACAATCATTTGATATCGCCGGGACGAAGCCGGCGCCTAGAATCGGGCGGTAAGAACAATTTGCCGGGGACGCCTGCGTGGTGGCCACGCGTGGCGCATGCAAACAACGGATCGAACGATCCAGCGTGCGGCCTGGAGGCCGCGCTGCTACAGCGAGGACTGCCGTGCTTCACATCGAAAATATCTCCCACGTTTATCCCAACGGTACGCGCGCTCTGGATGCGGTCTCTCTGGAGGTGCCGCCGGGCATGTTTGGATTGCTCGGTCCGAACGGAGCGGGCAAGTCTTCGCTGATGCGTTGTATCGCCACGTTGCAGACGCCGACCTCCGGCGCCATCCGTTTCGACGACATCGATGTGCTCGCCAACCCGGAAGCATTGCGCCGTACGCTTGGCTATCTGCCGCAGGACTTCGGCGTCTATCCGCGAGTGTCCGCGTACGAAATGCTCGATCACATCGCGGTGCTCAAAGGTTACGCGGCGCGCGGAGAGCGCCGCACCGTCGTCGAGGGTCTGCTGAATCAAGTCAATCTCTGGTCGGTGCGAAACAAAGCGCTGGCGGGGTTCTCGGGCGGCATGCGGCAGCGTTTCGGCATCGCTCAGGCACTGATCGGCCAGCCGCGACTCATCATCGTCGACGAGCCGACGGCGGGTCTCGATCCCGAGGAGAGCAATCGATTCCTGAACTTGCTCGCGGAGATCGCCGAGAGCACCGTCGTCATCCTCTCGACGCATATCGTGCAGGACGTCGCGAACCTGTGTCCGCGAACCGGCATGCTGGTCGGCGGCAAGATCGTGCGCGTGGGCGCACCGCTGGATCTCATCGCGGATTTGCGCGGGCGCATCTGGCAAAAGACGGTCGATAAGCGTCAGCTCGAGGCGCACCGCGCCCACCATGACGTCATTGCGACCCGGCTATCCAGCGGCCGCACGGTAATCCATGTGTTGTCGGATTCTCATCCCGGCGACGGATTCGTTACCGCCGAAGGCAGTCTCGAGGATGTTTATTTCTCGACGCTGTCGTCGCTGCGTCGCGCCGCCTGAGGCTCCCCGACATG
The DNA here is from genome assembly GCF_036402275.1 of Steroidobacter sp. Taxonomy (NCBI): domain Bacteria; kingdom Pseudomonadati; phylum Pseudomonadota; class Gammaproteobacteria; order Steroidobacterales; family Steroidobacteraceae; genus Steroidobacter; species Steroidobacter sp. The sequence goes on from NZ_DASWTF010000041.1 coordinate 171,519, forward strand.
CTCAGTCAAGTTGCGCGCTTCGAGCTGCGCTACCAGCTCGCTTCGCCCATTTTCTGGATCACCAGCCTCATTTTCCTGGTGCTGACCTGGACTCTGGCCATCTCCGATGACTTGCGGATCGGCTGGGGCGGCTACGTCGCCCGCAATGCGCCGTACGCCACCGCGACCATGTGCATGGTCATGGCCATCTTCGCCATCTTCATCGTGGTGGCGTTCGTTTCGAATGTGATCCTGCGCGACGATGAGAGCGGCTTCGGTCCTATCATCCGCTCGACCCGGCTGTCCAGGTTCGATTATCTGTTCGGCCGTTTCAGCGGCGCATTCGCCGCCAGCTGCCTGGTGTTCCTGACCGTGCCGCTGGCAACGTTGGTGGCCGCGATGATGCCGTGGGTCGATCCGGGAACGGTCGGTCCGTTCCGGCCGGGCGCCTATATATATGTGTACCTCGTGCTGTGCGTGCCGACTCTGTTCGTGCTGGCCGCCAGCTTTTTCACGCTGGCGACGCTGACCCGGTCGATGCTGGCCACGTACGTGGTGGCGATCGTCGTGCTCATGTTGTATCTGCTGACCACCACCTATTTCGCGCGGGCGGAGTTCGCCGACATGGCGGCGGTGCTGGATCCCTTCGGCCTGTCGGGCTTCAGGAGCGTGACCCAGCATTGGACCCCGGCCGAGCGCAACACGCTGCTGCCGCCGATCGCCGACCGCTTCCTGCAGAATCGCATCCTGTGGCTGGCCATCGCCTTCGCGCTGCTCGCGATCACGTGGCGTACCTTCAATCGGCAGGCCGGATCCGAAGCCAAACATTCGAACAAGAAACCGGCGGAGGAAAAAGTCGAGATCGCTCGACCTGCGCCGGCAGCGGGCCCGTTGCCGCGACCGTCGCAGGACACGCAGTCGCTCGGCTGGGGACCGCTCGCCGCATTGACGAAGTTCGATGTGCTGAGCGTGGTGCGCAGTCCGGCGTTCATCGTGCTGCTCGGCATCGCCTTCATGAACACCGTGGTGGGCCTGTGGTACGCAGGTGAAGACTCGGTGAGCATCAACCGGCCGGTCACGCGCATCATGATCAAGACGCTGATCGAGCAGTTCACGCTCATGCCGTTGATCATCGCCGCTTACTACGCCGGCGAGCTGGTGTGGCGCGACCGCGAGCGACGCATAAACGAGATCGTGGACGCCACGCCCTCGGCCGATTGGGCGTTCGTAGCGCCGAAGATCGTCGCCATCGCCATCGTGTTGTTCAGCATGGCGCTGATCAGCGTCGGCGCGGCGCTGTGCGTGCAGATCTTCAAAGGCTACTTCGATTTCGAGCTCGGCCACTATGTGACCTGGTATGTATTGCCATGGCTGCTCAACATGGTGCTCTACGCCGTGCTGGCGGTGTTCATCCAGATGCTGGTGCCGCACAAGTTCGGCGGTTTGCTGGTGGTGTTGCTGGTGCTGGTGGCGCAGTTGAGTCTGTCCAAGCTGGGCTTCGAGAACAATCTCTATCACTTCGCCGGTCATTCGCCGGTGCCGCTGTCCGACATGAACGGGCAGGGTGAGTTCGCCAGGTACGCGGCCTGGTACCGGCTCTACTGGACAGCGTTCGCGGCCATCCTCGCCGTGCTCGCGTACGCGCTATGGCGTCGAGGCGCCTCGTCGCCGCTGAAGGGACGGTTGCAGCGATTGCCATCGCGGCTGAAAGGGCCGGCCGGTTGGTCCATCGCGAGCGCCGCCGCCGTCATGGTCGCGGTGGGCGGCTACATCTTCTACAACACCAACGTGCTCAACGAATTCCGCACCTTCAACGACAGCACGGCGTGGCTGGCGGAATACGAAAAACAGATCCTGCAGTTGGACAGTGTCGTCCAACCGCGCATCGTCGATATCAAGTTGAACGTCGACATCTACCCGAACGATCCGAAGGTGGTGACGCGTGGCCACTACGTGGTCGAGAACAAGACCGATGCGCCCATGAAAGAGGTGCACGTCGGCTGGCCCCGAGCGATCGAGCTGAAGTTGTTTCTCGGACCGATCGTGGTGGGTGAGCTGCACATGCAGTCGCTCAACGTGCGCGGCGCCCGGATGACTCGCGAGCTCCCCGACCTGAACTATCGGATCTATACGTTCGACGAGCCGCTGGCGCCGGGACAGCGCACCGAGATTCATTTCGAGACGGTGCGCGAACAGATCGGCTTCCGCAACAGCAATAACGAGATGCGGGTCGTCGCCAATGGCACGTTCATCGACAATTGGCAGATCAGTCCGTTGCTTGGCGCGAACCGGCTCATCCTGTTGCAGGACCGGACGGTGCGTCGCAAGCTCGGCTTGCCCGACGAGATCCGCCCGCCGAAGCTCGAGGATGACAGCGGTCGCGCGCACCATTATTTGAGGCACGACAGCGACTGGATCAACGCCGATGTAACGGTGTCCTCCGTGGCGGATCACGTCATCGTGGCTCCCGGCCGTCAGGTCTGGACCAAGGTCGAAGGCGGGCGGCGGATCTCGAACTTCAAGACCGAGTCGCCCATTCAGAACTTGTTTTCCATCCAGGCGGCGCGTTACGCGGTGAAGGAGGAGAAATGGAACGACGTGTCGCTGGCGGTCTTCTACCATCCGCCGCACGTATACAACGTCGATCGCATGCTGAAGGCGATGAAGGCGTCGCTCGAGTACTACTCGGAGAACTTCAGCCCCTATCAGTTCCATCAGCTGCGCGTCGTGGAGTTCCCGGCGTATTCCAATTTCGCGCAGGCGTTCCCTGGCACGGTGCCGTACTCCGAAGCCGCGGGCTTCATCTTCGACGCTACCAAACCGGATCGGATCGATCACATCACGTATGTCACGGCGCATGAGACGGGGCACCAGTGGTGGGCTCATCAGGTCATCGGCGCGGACATGCAAGGTCAGACCGTCCTATCCGAAACGTTGGCGCAGTACTCGGCGCTCATGGTCATGGAGAAGATGTACGGCATCGCAGAGATCCGTCGCTTCCTGAAGGCTTCGCTCGAGAGCTACCTGCGTGGCCGCGCCAGCGATCTCATCGGCGAAGTGCCGCTAGAGCGCGTCGAGAACCAGGCGCACATCCGCTACCAGAAGGGCGGCTTGGTTATGTATCTGCTCAAGGATGTGATGGGCGAGGAAGCGGTGAATCGCGCGCTGCGCGCCTTGATCGAGGACTATGCGTTCAAGCCCGCGCCGTACCCGACCTCGCGAGATTTGATCCAGCGCCTGCGCGCCGAGGCGGCGCCCGAGCATCAACAGCTCATCAGCGATTTGTTCGAGAAGATCACGCTCTACGACCTGAAGGTCACCGGCGGTCGCACCACTCGACTGGCCAATGGCAAGTGGAACGTGGCCATCGATGTGGAAGCCCGGAAGCTGTACGCGGATGAGAAAGGCGCGGAGACGGAAGCTTCACTGGAGGATGCGATCGATATCGGCGTGTTCACCGCCGAGCCGGGTAAGCCGGGCTTCACCGAAGACGCCGTCCTGTACCTGCAGCGTCACGCAGTGAGCAGCGGAAAACACACACTGAATGTCGTTGTCGATCGCGAACCGAAGTTCATCGGCTTCGATCCCTATAACAAGTACGTGGACCGATACCCGGAAGACAACCTGCGGTCGCTGGCCGATCTGTAGGCACGCGACTCCGCCAGCAGCGGGCGGTAGGGGAGAGTGCTCATCGCAGGACTCGTTATCGTTGCCGATCGTGATAATCGATCGGGCGGACGTCCGATCGATAGATGTCGGAGTTGTACCAGTAGTAGTCGCCGAAGCTGCGCTGTCTCGGCCAGAGCTCATCCAGCGAATCGGCGTCGTACAGCACGCCGGCCTTCATCACGTAGCGGATGTCGGCGCTGTTGCGAATGTTTTCGAGCGGATCGGTGTTGAGCACGACCAGGTCGCCGAGCTTGCCGACGGCGATCGAGCCGAGGTCGCGTTCCAGCCCCAGAAATTTCGCGCCGTGCAGAGTCGCGGCTTCCAGCGCTCCCATCGGGCCCATCGCTTCGGCGTAGATCCAGGTGTCCCAATGCGAGCCGATGCCGTGTTGCTGGCCGTGCGAACCGATCGGAGCGATGCCGCCCGCCGCCACGATGTCGGCGGCCCCCTGCGCCAGCAACGGAATGGAATAGTCGGTCGGTGGCCGCAGCATACGCCGGCGAGTATGGGGAATCAGTTGCCGCCATGGCAGCCAGCGTTGCTGCTTGGGATCTTTCCAGACGTCGCTTTCCTGCCAGAAGAATTCTTCGGCCCACGCGCCAGGACCGCCGATGGACGGCGTGGCCGAGTACGCCGAGCCGAGACGGCCGAGGAGGGTGGTGAAATCGGAGTACAAAGGCACATGCCCGGTCGCATGCTCGAATCCCGTATGCCCATCCAACGCCATGCTGATCTTGTGATCGATGTCCAGGCTGCCTTCGGATGTCACCATCACGCCGAGGCGCCGGCCAGCTTCCACCACCCATTGGCGTTGATAGCGAGTGGGCTGCATATAGTCTTTGAGGCCCACCGCTCCCCACGACACACGACGCGCGGCATCGTCGAAGGCTTCGGCCGGCGTGGCGTACACGTTGGTCCACGCAGTCTCTCGAGGGACCATGAACTCGGCGGAGGTGAATACTCGCGGCCCGATCATGCCGCCCGCTTCGATCAATTCGGCGGTCGGGAAGGCATTGAGCGAGCTGGTGGTCGGATCGAACGTCGTCGTCACACCGTAAGCGAGATAGATCGCCGTCTCGAAATCGTGCGGCGGCTGAATCGTTTCCTGTTCACGATGATGATGCGCGTGAAGGTCGATCAAGCCGGGAATCACCGTGCGGCCTTCCAGGTCGACGGTTCGCTCCACCCCAGCGGTGCTGCAATCGCCGACGCAGGCAATGCGTCCCGCACGAATGACAATCGTCCCCTGAGCGATGACGCGCTGGTTTTCCATCGTCAGGATTCGCGCGTTGGTGAAGGCGATGGCGCCTCGGGGCAGATCGCGCGGGACGCTGAGCTTGATGGTCGTTGGTTCTGTCCGCTTGGACGCGACGTCGTAAGAAACAAACTGATTGCCGTTGCCGAACGTCAGCGTCTGCGCGTTTCGCCACCGAGGAAAGAGTCCTCCAGCGGTGGACAGCCGTGTAACCGGAAGAGCGCCGCCCGACTTGCCGATCTCAGGCAGCGCGCCCGCATAGCCCGTCGCCGCCATCGGGGCGATGAAAACATTGCTTCCCAAGGTGAAGGCGATCCACATCGCGTCGGGTGAGACGGCGATTTCTCCGGCGCTCGTGACCTTGAGATGTTCGCGGCGATCGTTACCGTCCGCGGCCACGGAGACCAGCAACTGTGCAGCCCCGGCCGGCTCGTAGTAGAAGAGTCGGCCATTAGCGAACGAGATTCGCGGAATGAGCCCTGCCACGCGCGCGATGGGTCGAGCGCCATCGCCTTTGATCCCCACTTCGACCAGATCCCAGTATTGACTGCGGACGAGGCCCTGTCCCCGCGCGGTCGCTCCCGCGCCTCGCGCCACCACGAGCGATTGGCCGCCGGGCGTCCATACCGGTGCGAGGTACTCACCTCCTTGCGTTGTGATTTGCTTGGGCGGTCCGGCACTCGTGGCGGCGACAAACAAATGGCCGCGCTCTTTTTCGTCCCAGGTCGCAAACGCGATCGAACGTCCGTCCGGCGACCAGGCGGGATAGTACTCGTACGGTTGAAACGACTCGGGGGTCAGGCGGCGGGGGGCGCCCGCTGGAAGATCCATGAGCCAGATCCGGCCCACCGCTTGAAACGCGAGCGTCCGCCCATCCGGACTCACGGTGTGCCAGCGAGGAAACTTTGTTTCGAACGCGCCATCCGAGAGGCGCATCGACGGCTTCACCCGTTCGGACGCGACTCGTTGCACTCGCGCGCTGAACGGAATCGTGCTCACTATGCCGGACGCAAGATCCAGCCGCCGGATCTTGCCTCCTTGCGAGATCACGATCGATTGTCCGTCGGCCGTCCAGCGATAGCCGGGCAGCGACTGGTCGACCGGCAAAAGACCTTCGGCGAAGTCATATTCGACCGGATCCATGACCAGGCGCTCGCTGCCTGTTTCGAGATCGCGAACCCAGAGCGCAGTGCGCGGACCGAACAGCTTGCCTTTGTAGCTCAGAACGCCGTCGGGCATGCGGCGCGCGAAAGCGAGATAACGTCCATCGGGAGAGGGTTCCACGGCGTAGCCGCCACCGCTCGAGCCGCGGTCCTGCTGGCCAATGCGGCCGGCGGTGATGTGATCCGTGCGACCGGTCACCAGATCGAGTCGCCGGATCTGAGCGTCGCCTTGAAGCACGTCGGCTTTGTTGTAGTAGCCGTTCACCGGGCCGGCGATGACTTCGTAGTACAGGGATCGGCCATCGGAGGAGAGCTTCGGTCCGCCCGGATACATGTTGTTGTCGATTTTCACCAACGTCGCGCCCTGGCCACCGTCCCGGTGCACCATCACGATCGAGACGTCCAGCAGCTTCGCCGCGCCGATTTTTCTCGCCACCAGAAAGCGGCCGTCGGCAGACCAGGTCGGCTCCATGTAACGAGCGTCGGTGTCGCGAGTCACCGGACGAGGATTGCCGCCATCCAGGTCCATCAGCCAGATGTTGCTCTGACCTTGTCGATCCGAGATGAAAGCGATGGTGCGGCCGTCCGGCGAAATGCGCGGATGGAAATTCACCGCGATCCCGCTGTTCTGGGTGAGGCATTCGGCGACACCGCCGGTGGCCCGCACCCGGTAGATGTGGCTCAGCAGGTTGAAGACAGTCCACTGTCCATCGGGCGTGATGTCGGTCGACATCCAGGTGCCTTCGGCGGTGGTGAAGTCGATTTTCTTTGGAGCGCCGCGCGGCTTGGTCACGTCCCAGTTGTCAGGTGTCTGTGCCTGGGCGAGCAGCGGCTGAACGAGTCCGAAGAACAGTGCGACTGCCCAGGCAGCGCGGCGAACGACCGGTCCAGTCATAGATGTCAGCGCCCCTCGTGTGCGTTGATTAGTGACGAACTGTTAGCACACAGACCGGGGTGCGGTGTGCATTTCTGATAATGGGATTGATAACTCCTGCTTATCCGTGGGAGCAGGCCTGCTGTTCAGCGTCGCTTATATGTCTCATTAGCGTAATTAGTTAGCGCCGCTCGCCGCGGCTCGCTAAGAATCGGCAACAACCTCGGAAAAGGCCCGAAGAGGCTATCAAGCTCCTGTGGGGATCGCTGCCAGAACGACAAGGGGTATGAAGCGATGCGAGTGCAGCCGAAGTCCGTGACTCTTTGTGCCTTGACCGTGGCCGCGTGTTCGGCGTCCACGCTGACGTGGGCCGCCGAACCAGAGCCGGACTCGGGAGGCTCGCGCCGGCGAGGTCTCGAAGAAGTCGTCGTCACCGCTACCAAGCGCGAAACCAATCTGCAGGATACGGCCGCGGCGATCAGCGTGATGTCCTCGGATACCATCGAGAAGCGACACCTGGTGGGCATGGACGACTATCTGGCCGCATTGCCCAGCGTCAGTTATCAGGATCGTGGCGCCGGCTCGAACACCATCACTATTCGCGGGATCGCCCTGGGTTCGCAGCTCGATGCCAATTCTCCCGTCGGCAGTTATTTCGGCGAAGTTCCGGTGACGGGCCTCGGCCCGCAGGTGAATGGCAATCAGGCGGGCAACGCCGATATCAAGATGGTCGACGTCCAGCGCGTCGAAGTGCTGCGTGGGCCGCAAGGCACGCTGTATGGTTCGGGCACGATGGGCGGCACGCTCCGGATCATTCCCAAGGCGCCGAACCTGCGACAGGTCGAAGGGAGTATCGGCACCGAATATTCCATGACGGCCAGAGAGGGTGGACAGAACTACATGGCGCAAGCCGTGGTCAACGCGCCGTTGGTCGAAGATAAATTCGCGGTGCGCATGGCGGCGTATCGCTTCGACAACGAGGGTTACATCAGGAACGTGGCGGCTAGCAATCCGGACCCACAGGTGGCCGATGCGGTGAACCTAGGCGCCTTCGCGCAGGATCGGGATCACGTTGGCGGCGATGTATATACCGGCGCGCGCGTCACCGCGCTGTGGCAACCGACCGGCGACTTCTCCGCCACCCTGATGTACATGAATCAGAAGATCGAGCAGGATGGCTTCCGGGAGGTGGAAACCGACCTGCGGGGCCGTTATCAGCAGACTCGCGTCAAGGTCGGCGAGATGGGACTCGACGACGAGTACGTCGACATGGAGCTGGATATCGCCAACCTGGTCCTCCAATACGACGTGGGCTGGGGTAACTTCCTGAACTCCACCTCGCTGATCAAGAGCGAAGCCGCGAGCGACCTGGAACTGTCGTTCCTCGGTGCGCCGTTCACGGGCAGCGGCTCCTACAACGAAAACGAGAAAGAAGTGCTCGTCAACGAGCTGCGCTTCACCTCGGATTTCGCCGGTCCCGTGCAGTTGCTCGCCGGCGCGTACTACGAAGACAGAACGGTGGACATCGATGTGGCCATTCGTTGGAACGGCCGGCCGCCAGCGCCGCCTTCCGCCTTCTTCAGTCAAAGTCAGACCAGGAACACGCAGAAGCAGATCGCCGGCTTCGGCGAGCTTTCGTACAACCCCTTCGAGCCGCTGACGTTGACCGCGGGCGTACGTTACTTCAAGTTCGAACAGGCCCTGCCGATCTCGCGAACCTTGGGCGTGCCCTCGAGGACGGAAGGCAGAGAGGCCAGCGTCGACGGCGAGAACCTGAAGTTCAATGTATCTTATAAGTTCAGCGACCGGTTGTTCGCCTTCGCGCAATGGTCGCAAGGGTTCCGGGAGCCGCGCTTTCAAGGCCAGATCCTGCCCGAATACGACATGGACAACGACGGGCTGATCGAGTTTCGGGATGGCATCGAGCGTCAGGTCACCGAAGGCCTGCTCGATCCGGATACGGTGGACAACTACGAGGCCGGCATCAAGTTCTCATCGGGCAACGGCCGGCTGCAGGGCAGCCTGACCGGCTTTCTGATCGATTGGGAAGGCATTCCCGTCGTGCCGTCGCTGACAGCATTCCAGGGCGCGGCGTTGTATTTCAACGCCGGCGAGGCGCGCTCGCAGGGTGTGGAGCTCGAGCTCACCGCCGAAGTGATCGACGACTTGATCCTGGAGCTGTCCGGCTCCTGGGTCGACGCCACGTTGTCGGAAGCGTCGCCAGGGCTCGGCGAGGAGGGCGACCGTTTGCCTGGATCGGCCGAATACAACGCCAAGCTGGCCTTGGAGAAGCGCTTCGACATCGGTGGACGCGAAAGCTTCGTGCGCGGCGATTACACCTACATCAGCGAGTACTACAGCCTGTTTCAGGCGGTGGGCACGCCCGCGGGCGACTATGGCCTGGTCGATCTCAGCGCCGGCATCCGGTTCGACAGCATCAATGTCGGCGTGTTCGTGAAGAACGCCGCCAACGCCGACGATTTCACCTGGGTGGATAACGTGTTTGCCGCGCAACGCGCTTACCGGCTGCGTCCGAGAACCGTCGGCTTCAATGTGAATATGGCATTCTAATCTGAGAATCCAGACCCCTCGGATCCCTCGGACACGGGCTGCGGTGCTGCGCGTCCGTGTCTATTTTTTGGAGGCGAAGCAGATGAGTTCCACGATGCTGAGTGTGATCGCGGTCGCCGGGGCGTGGGCGCTCGCCACGTCGCCAGTGAGCTTGAACGACATCCCAAACGACTTCCGACCCCGGGTTCCAGCGCAGGATTTCACGAAGCGCGTCGTGATGATCCCGATGCGCGACGGCGTGAAGTTGCAAACGATCATTTACGTGCCCAAGGGCGCGCGTGGCGCGCCAATGCTGATGAACCGCACGCCGTACGATGCGATGGGTCGTTCGACACGGGACGCTAACAGCACGTCGTTGCTCGGCGCGCTGCCGGCGGGCGATGAGTATTTCGTCAAGGCCGGATACATCCGCGTCTACCAGGACGTGCGCGGCAAATACGGCTCGGAAGGCAACTACGTCATGACGTGGCCGGCGCGCGGACCGTTGAATCCGACAGACTCCGATCACGCCACCGATACCTGGGACACCATCGATTGGCTGGTGAAGAACGTGCCGGAGTCCAACGGCCGCGTCGGCGTCTTCGGCTCGTCCTACGAAGGCTTCACCGCCGCCATGGCATTGCTCGATCCGCATCCTGGGCTCAAAGTTTCGGTACCGCAGGGGCCCCTGATCGATGCGTGGATGGGAGACGACTGGTTTCACTACGGCGCGTTTAGAAACATCATGCTCGGCTACGTCCACATGCAGACGGGCCAACGTGGCGCAGGCGTCATCGCGCCGAGCGACACATACGACAAGTACGAAGAGTTTCTGCGCGCGGGCTCGACGGGCGACTACATGCGTGCGCACGGCCTGGACAAGTTGCCATGGATCGCACGCACGATGGCGCATCCCGCCTATGACGCTTATTGGCAGGGTCAGGCCCTCGATAGACTGCTCGCAACCCGTCCCTCGAAGATCCCGACGCTGTGGACGCAAGGCATGTGGGATCAGGAAGACATTTGGGGTGCGAATCGCGCGTGGCGCGCGCTGAAGGCGGCAGGGCACGAAGCCAACAACTGGCTGGTGCTCGGACCTTGGAACCACAACCAGGTCAAAGCCGATGGCAGCTCGCTGGGACCGATGGTCTGGAGCGAAGATACCGCGCGCCAGTATCGACGCGACATTCTGATGCCGTTCTTGAACGAGCATCTTCGTGACGGGCCGCCCGCGAATCTCGCGCGTGTCACGGCTTATAACACTGGCGAGAAGCGTTGGGACCGCTTCGAGACCTGGCCGCAGGTTTGCGAAAAGGGTTGTGCCAAAGCGATGCAGCCGCTGTATTTGAGCGCAAGCTTCGGTTTGTCGTTCGATGCGCCGACTCAAGCCAGCGGCGGCGATGTTTATACCAGCGATCCGGCCAGGCCGGTGCCGTTCATGCCGCGCCCGGTGCTCGATCCGTTCGGCGATTTGACGCCGGGCGCGCTGGGCAATTCATACGAGCCGTGGAGCAAGTGGCTGGTGCACGATCAGCGTTTCGTCGACGGTCGCACCGATGTGCTGGTCTACGAGACACCGGTGCTAACGGAGGCGGTGCGCGTGCAGGGCATTCCCATCGCCGACATTCGCGCCATGACCAGCGGCACCGATGGCGACTTCGTCGTGAAGCTCATCGACGTGTACCCGAAGAAGGATCCACTCAATCCGGCCGTCAGCGGCTATCAACTGCCGATCGCGATGGATATCTTCCGTGGCCGCTACCGTGAGAGCTTCGAGCATCCCAGCGCCATCCCGGCCAACAAGGCGCAGCAGTACAAGTTCGAGCTGCCCAACGTGAATCACGTGTTCCAGCCGGGCCATCGCATCATGGTGCAGATCCAGTCGACGCTGTTCCCGTTGTACGACCGCAATCCGCAGACGTTCGTACCGAACATTTTCAACGCCAGGCCGGCGGACTACCAGAAAGCGGAGATCACTGTGCTGCGCTCGAAGCAGCAACCTTCGGCGGTGCTGTTGCCAGTGGTGGAGTAGGCAAAGCATCGGGGGCGAGCCGCCCTGCGAGGCGGCTCGCCCTGTTTGCCCCAGAGGGTCAGCCCAGAGTGTCAGCCCAGAGTGTCAGCCCAGAGTGCTAGCCAATGACCTCGCCGAACACTCGCAGCCAGTTGCCGCCCAGGATCTTGACGATGGCTTCTTCCTTGTAGCCGCGCTTGATCAAGCCCGCGGTGAGATATTTCCACTTGTGCTCGTCGTTCAGGCCTTCCGTGCCCAACGGATAACGGAAGCGATAGCTGTTCTTGAAATGCGGCTCGCCGTAGGCGGCGAGGAACTCATCTTTCAATTTCGGATCGGTCGGCCAGCCGCGCACCAGGGTATCGCTGCCCAGGGCGACGTGATCGACGCCGACCAGCTTCACGATGTGGTCGATGTGGTCGATGAAATGTTCCATGGTCACCGGCAGATCGCGCTTGACCATCACATTCACCGTGGTCAGGCCCATCACGCCGCCCTTGGCCGCCAACTTGCGGATATGCTCGTCGGTCTTGTTGCGCGGATGCTCGTTCAGCGCGGCGCAGTTGGTGTGGGAGAAGATCGACGGCAGCTTGGAGAACTCGATCGCATCGAACGAGGTTTGATGGCCGGAGTGCGAGGAGTCCACCATGATGCGCAGCTCGTTCATGCGCTCGACCACTGCCAGGCCGAAAGTGCTGAGCCCCGCGTCGGTGCGTTCGGTCGAGCCGTCGCCGATGGCGTTGCGTTCGTTGTACGTCAGCTGCATGGTGCGGACGCCGAGCGCATGGAACATGTCGAGATTTTCCAGGCGCCCGTCGATGGGCGTGTTCTGAAAATTCAGCATCACGGCCCGTTTGCCTTCCTGCTTGGCGCGCCTGATGTCCCCCATGCTGCGCGCCGGCGCCAGGATCGAGCTGTGCTCCTTGATGAACCGGTTCCAGGCGACGCAGTCCTCGACGGCCGCATCGAGCGGGAACGCATTCATCATGTACGCACCCTGCGCATTCTCCGGCCGGCGAACGCCGAGCGTGGTGCTGATACAGGTGACGCCGCTATCCTTGATGAACTTCACGCCGGTCTCGTCCCGGTACTCGTCGGCGAGCATGTCGATGACGATGGAGCGTGCGTACAGGTCCTCGGCCTCTTTCATGAGCACCGGCACGTCCTTGGAGCTGCCGAGCGCGGGCAAAGCCCAGCTGAGCGACGCGCTAGCGGCCACTGCCGCTGAGCTTGCCTGCATGAACCGTCGTCTGTTGATCGTCATCATCCGTCCCCTGTGGTTGTTTGTTCGATCCTAGGCAAGCCACCCTGTGAGCGAAAGAAAATTGGATTAATGCCGCTCATAAGGCCGCCTTATGCCGGCGGCGTCGCGGGCCATTACGTGAGCTTATCTCCCGTATTAGAGCTATTAGCTGTCGATGCGGGTTGACGCGCGGATAAGATCCCTTCGTGACTGCTCAGAGGGGAGACGAATGTCCAGCGAGTTAGAAGGCGTCATTCGCCTGCGAATGTCCAGCGCGGACGGCCATTACGCGGGTGGCTTGGTGGATGGCGCCCGCATCGTGCGGTTGTTTGGCGACGCCGTGACCGAGCTGCTGATTCGACACGATGGCGATGAAGGGCTGTCGCGAATGATGGAAGCCGAGTTCTTCGCGCCGGTGCGCGCCGGCGACTATCTGGAGATTCGAGCACGGCTCGTGTCCGTCGGCAAGTCGTCTCGAACCATCGAGTGCACGGCGCACAAGATCATCGCATTGATCGATCCGAACGATTCGGCGGCCCAGGTGCTGCCCGAGCCCCTCCTGGTCGCCAGGTTCAAGGACGTCGCCGTGGTGCCTTTGAACAGACAACGCAAAGTTTCATGAGCCGTCCCGTGCCGACAACCGAAACACGCTCTACCAATAAGATCCGCGTCCTGGTCGCCAAGCTGGGGCTCGACGGCCACGATCGCGGCGCCAAGGTCGTCGCCCGGATCCTGCGCGACGCCGGTATGGAGGTCATCTACACCGGCCTCTACAAGACGCCGTCGCAGGTGGTCAACGCGGCGATTCAGGAAGACGTCGACGTGATCGGCGTCAGTCTGCTGTCCGGATCGCACGTGCCGCTGTTCCGCGAGCTGTGCAAATGTTTGAAGCAGAGCAATGCCGAGCACATCTTCGTCGTTGCCGGCGGCGTGATTCCCGAACAGGACTACGATGACCTGAAGGAATGCGGCGTGGATGTGATCATTCCGCAGGAGGCGCGGGCCGAGCTGATCGTGTCGACCATCACGGCAATGGTCGAGGCTCGTGGCCGCATATGACCGGCGTCGCTCTTTTCAACAGAGCGAAGCGCCCGGCGTATATCCCGTCGCTCGAGCTCGTACCGCAGGTCCTGGCCGGCTCCCGGCTCGCGGTTGCCCGCATGATTTCGCGGGCCGAGGGCAACTACGCGGAAGCCTCGGAAGCACTGGCTGAAATTTATAAGCACACCGGCAAAGCGCACATCATCGGCATCACCGGTGTGCCGGGCGCGGGCAAGTCCACCCTGGTGGCTTCGTTGATCAAGGCGCTCAGCGCCAACGGTCACAAGGTCGGCGTGGTTGCGGTCGACCCCAGCAGCCCGTTCTCTGGCGGCGCCATCCTGGGCGATCGCGTGCGAATGAACGAGGTGGCCGAAGCGAACCAGGCGTTCGTACGCAGCATGGCTACACGCGGACATCTCGGTGGTCTCGCGCCTTCGACGCTGCAAGCCGTCGACATTCTCGATGCGGCCGGTTACTCGCCCATCATCATCGAGACCGTCGGCGTCGGTCAGGACGAAGTCGAGATCGTCAGCGCGGCGCATACGGTCGTGGTGCTGTCGCCGCCGGGCCTCGGCGACGACATCCAGGCGATCAAGGCAGGCATCCTGGAGATCGCCGACCTGCACGTCGTGAGCAAGGCCGATAAGCCAGAAGCCGCGGCGACCGTGGCGGCAATAAAAGGCATGCTCGCGCTCGGCAAGACACTGCAGAGCTCGAACAAGTTCAGTTCGGCGTGGGATGCGCCGGTCCTCGCGGTCAGCTCGGTGTCTGGCGAGCGCATGGAGAGCCTGGTGGCGACCGTCGACGCTCACTGGAAACATCTGCGGGACAGCGGCGAAGCGACCGAGCGCGAGCGTAACAACTGCCGGACGCGGATCTTCAACATGGCCCGGCACCTGTTTCAGCAACAGTTCGATGAAGGTCCCAAGAACCTCGAGCAGCAGCTGCAAGCCGTGATGAAACGGGAGTCCGACCCCCGGACCGCCGCTAACGTGTTGCTGGGCTGGGACAAAGAGAGATAGAGATGAAGCTTTTCTCGGAAGCGGCGATCGCGGAGATTCGTAAGAAACAAGCGGAGTGGGAGCAGAAGGAGCTTGCCGCGGCGCTGCAGGGTAGAGCCGAAGAGCGTTCCGAGTTTCAGGCGGAATGCGGCATCCCACTGCAACGGATCTACACCGCGGCCGACGTTGAAAACATCCCCGCCGAAGAGTTGGGCTTCCCGGGCGCCTATCCGTTCACGCGCGGCGTCTATCCGACCATGTATCGCGGCCGCCCCTGGACCATCCGGCAGGTGGCCGGCTTCGGCAATCCCGAGGCCACCAATCGCCGCTACAAATACATGATCGAAACCGGCCAGACGGGCCTGTCGACCGACTTCGATCTGCCGACCTTGCTCGGCCTGGATTCGGACGATCCCATGGCGTTCGGCGAAGTGGGCCGGGTCGGTGTGGCCATCGACACCATCGAGGATATCGACCGGCTGTTTGATGGCATTGACCTGGAGAAGATTTCCGTCTCGCTGACCATCAATCCATCGGCGTGGGTCATTTACGCCATGTTCATCAGCGTGGCCGAGCAACGCGGCTGCGACCTGCGGAAGCTCGCGGGCACGTTGCAGGCCGATCCGTTGAAGGAATACGTCGCTCAGAAAGAATGGATCTATCCCGTGCGCCAGGCGGTGCGGTTGCTGCGCGATCTCATCATGTACAGCACCAAGGCGACGCCGAAGCTCAATCCGATCAGCTTGAGCGGCTATCACCTGTCGGATGTGGGCGGCAACGCCATCCAGGAGATTGCCTTCATCATGGCGTTCACCATCGCGTACTGCGAGGAGGTGCTGGCCGCCGGCATGGACATCGACGATTTCGCGCCCCGTCTGTCGTTCTTTTTCATCAGCCATCAGGATTTCTTCGAGCAGATCTGCAAGTTCAGAGCGGCGCGGCGCGTCTATGCGAAGGTCATGTCGGAACGCTTCAAGGCCAGGAAGCCGGAATCGATGCGATTGCGTGTCCACACGCAGACCGCGGCAATGAGCCTGACCAAGGTCGAGTATCACAACAACCTGATGCGCACGGCGATCCAGGCGCTTGGCGCGGTGCTGGGCGGATGTCAGAGCATGCACACCAACGGCCTCGACGAAGCCTTCGCCATTCCCACGGAAGAAGCGATGAAGCTGGCGATCCGCACGCAACAGATCATTCGGGACGAGATCAATGTGACTTCCGTGGTCGATCCGCTCGGCGGCTCGTACTTCGTCGAGCGCCTGACCTGGGACATGGAACAGGAAATCTGGAAAGTGCTGAATGAAGTGGACCAGCTGGGGGGCGCGATCAAGCTGGTGGAGCAGGGCTGGTTCCAGCAGAAGCTGGCGGACTCCGCCTATGCCATTTTCAAGAAGATCGACAGCGGCGAGAAAATCTCGGTCGGCGTCAACCGCTACGTCGATGAGCAGGCCAGCGCGATCAAGGCGGAGATTCATCCGTACGACGAGCAGTGCACGCAGCTGCAGATCGAACGGCTCAACGCGGTGCGCGCGAAGCGCGACAGTCAGCTCGTGCATCGGCTTCTGCAAGAGTTGAAGGAACAGGCGCGCAAGGACGATGTAAACTTGCTGCCGAAGACGATCGAGCTCGTCAAGGCGCGTGCCACGCTCGGTGAAATCTGCGGTGCGCTTCGTGAGATCTGGGGCGCGTACGAGGAGCCGATGATCGTCTGAAGCGTCGGTCATTCGGGTACACGTAGCAAGATTTACGCGGGAGCGAGCATGACTCAGTTCAAATCCATCGGTGTCGTTGGCAGCGGTCAAATGGGAGCGGGGATCGCGCAAGTGGCCGCGCAAAGCGGTTATTCGGTGGCTTTGGCCGACATCTCGCTGGCCGCGGCGAGCGCCGGTAAACAGAAGATTGCCAGCGGGCTCAACAAGCTCGTGGAAAAAGGCAAACTCGACGCGACGGCGCGCGACGGCATCCTGGAGCGGATCACCCCGGTGGGTGAGCTCACCGCTCTCGCGGCTTGTGAGGTGGTCATCGAAGCCGCGACCGAGAATGTCGAGCTGAAAAAGCAGCTGTTCGCCAAGCTCGATGCGGCCTGCAAACAAGCGTCGATTCTCGCGACCAACACCTCGTCGATTTCGATCACCAACATCGCCGCGCAGACCCAGCGGCCGGAACGCGTGGTAGGGATGCATTTCATGAACCCGGTGCCGGTCATGCAACTGGTCGAAATCATTCGCGGGTTGGCCACCGCCGACGGCGTTTACGAGTCGACCGTCGCGCTCGCCAAGGCCATGGGCAAGACGGTGGTCACGAGCAACGATGCGCCCGGATTCCTGGTCAATCGCATTTTGATTCCGCTGATCAACGAAGCCTGCTTCGTATTGCAAGAAGGCGTCGGCACCGCTGAAGACATCGACGCCGGCGCGCGGCTCGGCCTCAATCATCCGATGGGGCCGCTGCAGCTGGCCGACCTCATCGGCCTCGATACCTGCCTGGCCATCGCCGAAGTGCTGCACCGGGATCTGGGCGACGACAAGTATCGCCCGGCGACCATTCTGCGCAACCACGTCGCCGCCGGTTGGCTCGGCCGCAAGACCGGTCGCGGGTTTTACAACTACGAATCGAAGAAAAGCTGATTCTCGCCGCAAGAAAGCGCGAATCTACTCGCGCGCCTGTTTCGAGCGCTCCAACATGCGCCGCTCGGCGTCTTCCCAACTCTGGGTTGCGTGGAGCGGCGGAACATTGGCCAGTCCGCTTTTCAGATCGGGTGACACGGCATCGCGTGTCACCGCCACGTCGATGACCGCCGGCAGGTTGGCGAGGCCGCGCTCAAATGCAGCCGCCAGATCCTCGGCATGCTCGACGCGTTCGCCATAAGCGCCGAGCGACTTCGCGAGCAGATCGTAACGGCACGGCGACAACGTCGTCCCGAGCTCCTGGTCGGGATACTTGATCAGTTGATCCTGGCGCTCGATGTTCCAGGCATCGTTGTTGGCCACGACGAACAGCGCACGCGCGCCAGTGCGCACCGCAGTTTCGATTTCCATCGCGCCGAATCCGAACGACCCGTCGCCGATGAGAGCGATCACTCTGCGGGAAGGAAACGTCAGCGCCGCAGCCACGGCGTACGGTGCCCCGGACCCGAGGCATCCAAACGGACCGAGGTCGAGATAAGTGTGTGCGCGCAGACCGACGCGGGCCCACGACAGGATGTCGCCGCCGTCCACGATGCTAACGGTTGCGTCGTCTGTGACTTGGTTGAGCGCATCGATGAGCGTCAGCGGATGCATGCGTCCGTCGGCGCCCGCGGGTCGCGCGGGCCGCCTGGCGCGAGTTTTTTCGACGTTCATACCAATGAGCTCGTCCTTCCAGGCGTTATCGGGCCTGGACGGTTTGGCGTCGAGAGTCACGAGACGTTGCAGCGTTGCGTCGACGTCGGCACAAACTTCGATGTCGCCGCGGCGATTCTCGGACAGCTCTTCGACACTGCGACCGATGCGAATGAAGCGCGCGGACTCGGAGAAGACCGCGCCCGAACCGTAGGCCAGCTCGAAGTCCAGCCGTCTGCCGAGGGTTATCACCAAGTCCGCTTCGGCGATGGCTCGGCCGCGCAGGGCGGGGACGGAGTAAGGATTCTCCGGCGAAAGCACGCCGCGGCTCTCGCGTGTGTCCAGATACAAAGAGCCGGACGTCTCCAGGAATTTTTCCAGCGCAGCGCCAGCGCCCAGCACACCGCGCCCGCCAATCGCGAGCGGCCGGCGGCTATTGCGAAGAAGTTGTGCCGCCCGCGCGATGCTTTCGTCATGCGGTGGGCGCGCATGACGGACGACGGCGTTGAACCAATGCGGATCCAGATGCCAGTCCGAGATCGGCTGCTTGAGCAGATTGGGCGTGAAGTCGACATAGACGGGGCCAGGCGGTCCGTCGTTGCCCAAGGCCATCGTCGCCGCCATGTGCAGGCCAGACAGCACGTGACGAGCATCGGAGATTTCTCGAACGTATCGGCACACGGGACGAACGAGAGCAGCTTGCGGAACTTCTTCGAGCGCTCCCATGCCAGCCTGCGGATCGGGGACGCGCGCGGACATGACGAGCAGCGGCGTGCGCGAGAGATAGGCGCTCGCGATCGCTGTGACTGCATTGGTGAGGCCGGGCCCGGTCGTCACGATCGCCACACCGATGCGTCCGGTGAGGTCCGCTTCAGCGTGCGCCATGTGGACCGCGGAGCATTCATGTCGTGCCGAAACGATGTGAATACCGAGCCGCGCGAGCTCGCTGCAGATGGGCTTCACATGCGAGCCCGGCAAGGTGTAAACGCGGCTGACGCCTTGGGCCGCGACGAAGCGGGCGATGGCCATGGCTACCGTGGCGTTGCCAGGCTCGGACGGAAGGTTGTCGGAGGTCATACGCTGCCTGTAGCCCTGAAGCTCGATTTGAGGATCGGTCGAAAATCTTAGACGGGCGGAAGCTCGGGCACAGCGAATAAGGGTAATGGGCCGGATAAATCCGGCTTATGTCCCCGGCGCCCGGCGAGGATTAATGGGGCCTTATGCCGTGTATTAGAGCTATTAGAGTCGCCACCCGCGGCGGCTGGATAAGATCCGGCAACTTCAGGAATGCTCCAAGAACAGACAGCGGCACAGATGCCGAGGATGGATGTGAATGTTTCACGTTGACGAGTCCCGGTCGTTGGCTCCTCGCGCCCGCGTTTTGCGAGCCGAAACCCGATGAGCGCGCACGAGTACGGCAGCGAGCCGCGGTTGGATGCACTGCTGGCGCGAGCGGCGATATCGGAGCCGGGCCGCGCGGCCGTGGTGTTTCAGGGCAAGACGTGGAACTACGCGGAGGTTTACGATCGCGCCTGTCGCCTCGCCGGCGCGCTGGCCGCGCTAGGCGTGCAGAAGGGCGATCGGGTCGCGTTCTGGATGGGGAATCGAGCGGAGTTTTTCGAGATCGTGTTCGGCGTGCCGATGCTGGGCGCGATGAGCTCGCCGCTGGATCACTGGTGGACCTGGAAGGATGCTCATGCGGCGCTGGAACAGATTCGCCCCAAGGTACTCATCGTCGCCGGCGCGCAGGCCGCGCACGTCACCGGGCGCGAAGACGCATTGCAGGCAGCTGGCATTCAATGTGCCCTATGCCTCGACGAATGCGCGCAGGGAACATTATTTCATCCGTACGCGAAACAACTGGCCGCGGCGAACAAGCTGCGCAGCCTGACGCCGGTCGCACTCAGCGATCCGGCGGTGGTGTTCTTCACGTCCGGATCGACGGGCCGCTCCAAGGGAGCGGTCCATACTCACGGTAGTTTGCTTGCGGCCGCCACGACGGCGGCTCTCGAGTTCGGCCTGCACGATGGTGAGCGCACGCTGCACTTCCTTCCCATGTTCTCCTCGTGCATGGAGCAAGTTCTGCCGCTCACGCTGGTGCGCGGTACGCACGTCGTCATGCCTCACTTCGATGCATCCGCTGCATGGGAGGCGGTGGAGGCTTTTCAAATCACGCATTTCGATGCGGTGCCGACGACGCTTCGTCGCATCCTGGACGTTGCTCCAGCCTCCGTGCCGACCTCGCTGCGCACGATCACCTATGCATCGGAGCCGATGCCGCAGCCCTTGATCAGGGCGCTGATCGAACGCATGCCCAAGGTTGGCTTCGTGCAGTTCTACGGCATGATGGAGCAGCTTTGCCACACGGTCAGCGCTCCCGCGGATCAGCTGCGAAAGATCGGCACCGTCGGCCGGCCGATGCTGGGCACGCAGCTTCATATTTTGAATGCGGACGGCGAGCCGGTGGCAGCGGGTGAGACCGGCGAGATCTTCGCTCGCAGCCCCACGCTGTTCGCGGGCTACTGGCAGGACGAAGCGGCCACGTCGCAAGTGGTCACGAACAAGGGCATGCGCTCGGGCGATCTCGGCCGGTTCGATGAAGATGGCTTCCTGGTGCTGGACGGGCGCGTCAAGGAGATGATCAAAACCGGCGGTCTCACAGTGATTCCCACCGAGGTCGAAGGCATCCTGCTGGGTCATCCGGCCGTCAAGGAAGCGGCGGTGATCGGCGTGCCCGACGAACATTGGGGTGAAGCGGTCCATGCCGTCGTGACGCTTTCTCCAGGCGCGTCGCTGCTGGAGGCCGAGTTGCAGTTGTTCTGCCGTGAGCGTCTGACCGGTTACAAGCGCCCGAAAGCTTTCCACATCGTGCCCGATCTGCCACGCACCGGCATTGGCAAGATCGCGCGTCGTCTGGTGCGCGAACGACTGATCACCGCCGATAAGCCGCGCTAATCATCGACATTAGATCTATTAGTCACCGGACCGAACCAGGTGGCTACTATCGATTCAGGCGTGACGTGGATCACGTCGCAGTGGGGACTGCAACTTGAATCGACGAGAGTACCTGCTTGCAACTTTATCGGCGGCGGCCATGGCTCCGACAGTCGGGGCAGCGTCCCAGGCTGTCTCGACGCCGGCAGTCACCTCGATCGATCAGCGCAAGTTTCAGGAAGCGCTGAACGTGCAACGCTCGACGCTGGTGGTGGACGGTCTGGATCCTTCCGCGCTCACCAAAGAATATCTCGGCATGTTGCAGGCCGGCGGCGTGAACTGCTGGCACCAGAGCGTCGGCGGACTCGCATCGTTTGCCGCGCTCCATACGTTCTTCGACGCGAACGCCGACACGCTGGTGCAGGCGGGCACCGTGAAAGAAATCCGACAGGCGCACCAGCAGGGCAAGATCGCGCATGTCTCCGGCTGGCAGTCCGCCGATGCGCTGCTAGCGGACGCGAACGGGCAGGGGCTGCTGGGCAATCTTCGCGCCTATCGTCAGCTGGGCCTCAGGATCTGCAGCATCGCCTATAACAACACCAATATCTTCGGTGGCGGTTGCCTGGATCCGGACGTGCCGCTCACACGAGCCGGACATCGCTACGTGGAAGAGATCCACAAGCAACGCTTGTTGCTGGACGTTTGCGGGCACACCGGCGAGCGCACCTCGTTCGATGCGGTCGGCGTCTCCAAAGGCGTTCCGGTCATCTGTTCGCACACGAACCTCAGGGCGCTGACGGACAACCCACGAAATATTTCCGACCGGCTCATCGAAGCTATCGCCAAGACGGGCGGCGTCGTCGGTCTCACCTCGGTCAGCGACTTTCATACGCGCGCCCAGAAGGATGCCGGCGTACCGCGCTCGCCGCAGGCGACGTTGGACAAGCATCTCGACCAGTACGACTACCTCAAGAAACTGGTCGGCGTCGATCACATCGGCATCGGACCGGATTTCATGACCGGCCGGAAGGACCTGGACGCGATGGGCCTGAATCGCGACATGTGGCCGGCGGATGTCTACAGCGACTGGCCCTGGGACATGGTCAGGGACTTCGAGACCATCGTCGAGCTGCCGAAGGTCACTCAAGGTCTGCTGGATCGCGGCTGGAGTGCAGCGGACGTGCGCAAGGTGCTCGGCGAGAACTGGCTGCGCGTGTATGAGAAGGCGTGGGGAGAATAGGAATGACGAACGAAAACTCTGGCCTGCGCCTCGACCGACGCACGTTGATCAAGGGCGCAATCGCTTCCGCGGCGACACTGTCATCCGCCGCGGCGTTCGCTTCAGCCCCTCGCGGCAAGCTGAAAGAGATCAGGCGCGCGGTGGATGCTGGACACGAACAGGCGCTTCGTCGCATCCAGGATTGGATTCGTCTGCCCACGGTGGCCGCCGAACAGCTCAACATCGAGCAGGGCGCCGACTACATGATGCAGCTCGCCACCGAAGCGGGCTTCAAGCGCGTGCGCAGAGTGGCTACGGGCGGCATCCCTGCCGTGTTCGGCGTGCTCGACGTCGGCGCGAAGCACACGGTGGGCTTGTACTTCATGTACGACGTCAAACAATTCGATGAGCCGGATTGGATGTCACCGCCGCTCGAACCGGTGTTCTTCGATCACGCGTTGGGGCGTGCGCTGCGCGCGCGTGGCGCGATCAATCACAAGGGGCCGGAAGGAACATTCCTCGCCGCGATCCACGCGTTCCGCTCTGCCGGCGTGGAGTTGCCGGTGAATCTGGCGTTGCTCGCGGAGGGAGAAGAGGAGATTGGCTCACCCAACCTTCGCAACGCGCTGAACGATGCGGAAGTGCTCGCCGAGTTGCAACGTACCGACGCCGTGTTCATGCCGACGGCGATGCAAGGCCAGCAAGGCGAGATGGGGATCAGCCTCGGCGCCAAGGGCGTCATCGAGTGCGAGCTGATCGCCAGTGGCGAGCGCTGGGGCCGCGGCCCCGTGCAGGACATCCACTCGGGCATGAAGGCCAGTGTCGACAGTCCGGTGTGGCGTCTGGTCGAAGCGTTGTCTACGTTGGTCAAAGATGGCGGCAACACGCCGGCCATCGATGGCTGGTATGAGCACTATCGCCCGCTGACCGATCGGCAACGCGCCATGATCGCAAAGCTCAATACGAGCACCACCGACGCCGAGCTCAAGTCGGCCTTGGGCCTCAAGCGCTGGATGAATGACATGCCGCTGCAAGAGGCGATGGAGCGGCTGGCGTCGGAGCCGACCGTGAACATCGAGGGTCTGGTGGCGGGCTACACCGGCCCGGGCGGCAAGACCATTCTTCCAGGGCGCGCCACGGCCAAGCTGGATTTCCGCATCGTGCCCGACATGACGGCCGCGGACTGTGAGGCGAAGCTGCGCGCTCATCTGCAGAAGCGCGGCTTCGGCGACATCGAGATCAAAGTCAGCGGTGGCTACGATCCCACCGAAACTTCGGAAACGAGCGGACTGGTGCGAGCCGAGCAGGCATTCCTCGAACAGCGAAACATTCCTCATACGATCACTCCGCGCATCGCCGGCTCGTATCCCGGCTACATCTACACCGGCGCGCCGCTGCGCAAACCGTTCAATCAATTCGGGCTCGGCTACGGCGGCAAGGCGCACGCGCCGGACGAGTTCTATCTCATCGACAGTAACCATCCCAAGATCGCCGGCATGAGAGAGGCGACGATGGGGTACGTGGAGTTTTTGTACGCGCTGGCGTCGGCCCACTAGAGCAAACATTTCGAGCGACAGAGGGGGAGGGACGAAGTTGTTGCACTTGAAAGGCGTGGAGCATGTGTATCCGAACGGGACCCGGGCGTTGGACGGGGTGACGATCTCCATCGGCAAGGGAATGTTCGGACTGCTCGGCCCCAATGGCGCCGGCAAATCGTCGTTGATGCGCACGATCGCGACGCTGCAGACGCCGACGGCAGGGGAGATCCGGTTCGGCGACATCGACGTGCTGACCGAGCCGGGCCGCTTGCGGTCCACGCTCGGCTATCTGCCGCAGGATTTCGGCGTGTATCCGCGCGTCTCGGCTTATGACTTGCTCGATCACATGGCGTCGCTGAAGGGCATCACGTCCGCCGCCGACCGCCGCGCCACGGTGGAAACGCTCCTGGTCCAGACCAACCTGTGGAACGTTCGCACCAAGACGGTCGCCGGCTTTTCGGGTGGCATGCGACAGCGCTTCGGCATCGCGCAGGCGTTGATCGGCAATCCCAAGCTGATCATCGTCGACGAGCCGACCGCCGGCCTCGATCCCGAGGAGCGCAACCGCTTCTACAACCTGCTGGTCGAGATCGGCGAGAACATCGTCGTGATCCTCTCGACTCATATCGTCGAAGACGTGGCCGACCTTTGCCCACGCATGGCGGTGCTCGCGGCCGGGCGCATCCAGCTTGACGGCGCGCCGGGCGAGTTGATCCAACGCAGCCGTGGCACTGTCTGGGCCACGACGATCGACCGCGACCGCCTGGATGAAATGAAGGCCGCATACAACGTGATCGCGACACGGTTGTTTGCAGGGCGCACCGTCGTGCACGTGCTGTCGGAGCGGGATCCGGGCAACGGTTTCTCGGCGGTGGAGGGTAGCCTCGAAGACGTTTATCTCTCGGCCTTGGCGCACTCGCGCCGCGCCTCGCAGCGAGCCGCCTAAGGAGCAGCCCGATGTTTCATACCATCGCGCGCTTCGAGCTGCGCTATCAGGTGGGCAACCCGGTGTTCTGGGTCGCCACCGTCATGTTCTTCCTGCTGACCTTCGGGGCGACCACGGCGGAGTCGATTCGCCTCGGCAGCGGCGGCAACATCCATACAAATGCGCCCACCGCGGTGGCGCAGATCCAGCTGATCATGTCGCTGTTCTTCATGTTCGTGACCACGGCTTTCGTCGGCAACGTGGTGGTGCGCGACGATGAAACCGGCTTCGGCAGCATCATCCGCTCGACCAGGATCGGCAAGCTGCCCTATATGTTCGGTCGTTTCAGCGGCGCGTTTCTCGGCGCCGCGGTCGCGTTCCTGGCGGTGCCGCTGGCGATCTGGATCGGCACGTTCATGCCGTGGGTCAACCCCGACTTCCTCGGCCCGAATCGAGTGCAGGACTATCTGTGGGGCTACTTCGTCCTCGCGCTGCCCAATCTGCTGATCACCTCGGCGATCTTTTTCGCCGTCGCCTGCTGGACGCGTTCGGTGACGTACAGCTACCTGACGGTGATCCTGTTCATGTTCGGCTACTTCGCGCTGACCGCGATGCTGAGGAAATGGCCGGACCTGTCGGTCGCGGCGTATTTCGAACCGTTCGGCTCGATCGCTTACAGTCTGGGCATCCGCTATCTGACGCCGATCCAGGCGAACACACAGGCGCTGGAGCTGAACGCGCTGCTGCTCGGCAATCGCCTGCTGTGGCTGGCGATCTCCGCGGCGATAGTCGTCATCGCGGTGTGGCGCTTCCGTTTCGCCGAACGCGGCGTCTCGAAGAGTGACGCCAAACGCCAGGCGGCGCGCGAGCAGAAGCTGGCTGCGGTCACGCCAGTAATCGTCGATCGACTGCCGGCCAACACGCCTGAGCGGGCAGCCTGGCATCAGCTCCGGACGCGCACGCTGTTCGAGATGAAGCTGATCTTCAAGAGTCCGGCTTTCTGGGTGCTCGCTCTGGTCTCGGCGCTCAACCTGTTCTCGACGCTGAACCTCGCCGGACGCTTCTATGACGTGCCGATGTGGCCGCGCACGTTCGCGATTGTCGACGGGGTCCGCGGCGCCTCCGTCCTGATCACGCTGCTGATGGCGATCTATTTCGCCGGCGAGGTCGTCTGGCGCGAACGTGAGCGCCGCTTCAACGAGATCGTCGATGCGACCCCGCTGCCCAACTGGGCCTTCCTCATTTCCAAGCTCGCCGGTGTCGCGGGCGTGCTGCTGGTACTGTGCGTGGCGGTCGTGTTGCTGGAATCGATCCTGTTCCAGTGGGCGCGCGGGCTCACCGATATCGAATTCGGCCAGTGGCTCGCCTGGTTCGTCGCGCCCAGCGCGCTCTACGTGATCCAGATTTCCGTGCTGGCGATCGTGGTCCAGGCCGTCAGCCCCAACAAGTTCGTCGGCTGGGGGATCATGCTGCTCTATCTCATCGCCGGCACGGTATTCGCCGGCATGGGGCTCAATCATCCGCTGCTCAACTATGCGGAAGTGACCGTACCGCTGTCGGACATGAACGGCGCGAACTATGGCGGCACCGAAGGCTGGTGGCTGCGCACCTATTGGACGATGTTCGCCGCGATCCTGGTCGTGATCGGCCATCTGATGTGGCGCCGTGGAACCGCTGTCACTCTCGACGGCCAGTGGCGCACCTTGCCGGCGCGGTTGCGCGGCAAGCCGCTGGCGTTCCTGTCGAGCGCGCTGCTCGTCACGATCGTCATGGCCGGCTTCCTCTACTACAACATGAACATCCTCAATCATTTCGTCAGTCAGGAGGAAGAGGAGAACCGTCTTGCCCGCTATGAGAAGGAATATTCCCAGTACGTCGGGTTGCCGCAGCCGACGTTGACCGATATCAAGCTCGACGTCGATCTGCAGCCGTCGCGCCGCGTGGCGCGGTTCGATGGCAGCTACCGCTTCGTGAATGCGACCGCCGTGCCGATCGAGACGCTGCACGTCCGCATGATGATTCCGTTGGTGCCGTTGCGCTCAGTGTCGGTGCCCGGGGCGAAGCTGGTGCACGAGGACAAAGTAAACAATCATCGCATCTACCAGTTCGACAGTCCGCTGCAGCCGGGCGCGAGCGGCAGCCTGACCTTCCAGAGCGTGTACGAAAAGCGCGGCCTGGCGACCTTGCCGAGCGACAAACGGGCCTACGAGTTCGACGCGCAGCCGGCGCCGAACGGCGCCTATCTGACCAACCTGGGATTCGCCCCGTTCCTGGGCATGAACCGCTCGGGCTTCCTGCAGGGGAACAACCTGCGCCGCAAGTATGGGCTCGAGCCCGAGCTGCCGACGCCGCAGCTGGAAGATGAGGCGGCGTTGGCCTGGAGCTATGTAGGCGTGGATCGCGTCAACACGGACATCACCGTCACGACAGACGCGGATCAGACGCTGGTGGTGACGGGCGCGCGGGTATCGGACAGTGTCGCCAACGGACGTCGGACGGCGCGATTCGTGTCGCCCATTCCCACGCTCAACTTCATCACGATTCAGTCGGCGCGCTACGACGTGAAAACCGCCGATGCGGACGGCGTAAAGCTTAGCGTCTACTACTTCCCCAAACATCCGATGAACATCGATCGGATGCTGGCAGTGATGCGGGATTCGCTCGATTACTACCGCAAGAATTTCGGGCCGTATCAGTACTCCTACGCTCGCATCATCGAACGGCCGGACTATGGCGGCGGCGCGAACTCCGCGCCCGGCACCGTCGGCTATTCGGAAAAGGCCGGCTTCACCATGGATTTCCGCGATCCGCAGCGGCTCGACTTCCTGGCCTATGTCACCGCGCACGAGCTGGCGCATCAGTATTGGTTTCATCAGGTGATGCCGGCGGACGTGCAGGGCGCGGAAGTCCTGACCGAGACCCTGTCGCAATATTCGGCGCTGATGGTGATGAAACATCGCTACGGGCCGGATCAGATCCGGCAGTTCCTCAAGTACGAGCACGATTACTACTTGCAGGGGCGTCGGAAGGAAGCGGCGGACGAGCAGCCGCTCGCGCGCGTGAACAAGCAGGGCTACATCCACTACAACAAGGGCTCGATCGTGATGTACCTGCTCCAGGAGCATCTGGGCGAAGAGCGCGTGAACACCGTGTTACGCGGCCTGCTCGACCGCTATCGCTTCAAGCCCGCGCCTTATCCGCGGTCGAGCGACCTCGTGGACGGCCTGCTGGCGCTGGCCCGCACGCCGGAGGAGCGCGAGCTGATCCTCGATCAGTTCTATCGCATCACGCTCTATGACCTGCGGGCGAAGCAGGCGATGGTCCGCAGCCTGCCCGACGGTCGGTTCGAAACGACGATCACCATCCATGCCGCAAAAGCCTATGCCGACGGCAAGGGCAACGAACGGCAGGCCGAGTTCAACGAGCACGTCAATGTCGGCGTGTTCACCGCGCAGCCCGGCGACAGCGGTTTCGGTCGCGAGAACGTAGTGTCGATGCAGCGCCTGCCGATCCGTTCGGGCGAGCAGCAGATCCGGATCGTCACCCAGCGCAAGCCGGTCTACGCGGGCGTCGATCCGTATCTCACCTTCATCGACCGCAACTTGAACGACAACGTCATGCCCGTCTCGGATTCGCGGGGTAACGACTCATGAGTACGTCTCGACTAAAGCAGAAATTCATTCGCATCGCCGCCGTGTTCGGGGCTTGCATGCTCACGACGACATCGATGGCGGACGCGCCGTCGAAGCCAGGCGAGCCGTTCTCGCGAAACGACGTTCCCAAAGAGTTCAAGGCGCCACCCGCCGAGCGCGACTACACGCGACGCGTGGAGATGATTCCGATGCGCGACGGCGTCAAGCTGCAAACTTTCATCATGGTGCCGAAGGGAGCGAGGAATGCTCCCATCTTGCTGACTCGTACGCCGTACAACGCATCGGCGCGATCGCAGCGGTCCAGCAGCGCTTCCTTGGTGAATGCCGTGCAGCTCGGCGATGAGGAGTTCGCGAAGGCGGGTTACATCCGTGTGTATCAGGACGTGCGTGGCAAGTACGGCTCCGAGGGCGACTATGTGATGACGTGGCCGGCGCGCGGGCCGTTGAACACGACTTCGACCGACCACGCGACCGACACCTGGGACACCATCGAATGGTTGATCAAGCAGCTGCCGGAAACCAACGGTCGCGTCGGCATGATCGGGTCTTCGTACGAGGGATTTACTGTCGCCATGGCGCTGCTGGACCCGCATCCGGCGTTGAAGGCCGCGGTGCCCGAGAGCCCGCTGATGGATGGTTGGATGGGCGACGACTGGTTCCACAACGGCGCCTACCGCCAGATGATGATGCCCTACATATATATGCAGACCGCCAGCCGCGAGGCGGGCATTTATTCGGGGCTCGGCGGCGACGCCTCCCGCAATACGCACGATGACTACGACACATTCTTGCGGGCCGGCTCGGCCGGCGACTATGCGCGTAAATATGGGTTCGATCAGCTGCCTTGGGTGGCGCGCACGATGGCTCATCCCGCTTACGACGCGATGTGGCAGGAGCAGGCCGTCGACAAGCTGCTCGCGGCCAAACCGTCGTCGGTGCCGACGCTGTGGGAGCAAGGGCTCTGGGATTCGGATGACATCTGGGGAGCGAGCCGTGCGTGGCTGGCGCAGAAAGCAGCAGGGCGCTCCGCCAACAACTGGCTGGTCATGGGGCCTTGGTTTCATAGTCAGATCAACGGCACGGGTTACGAGGCGGGGCCGCTGAAATGGGAGGGTGACACGGCGAGACAATACAACCGCGACATGGTGCTGCCGTTCCTGGAGCACTATCTGCGTGACGGCCCGGCTCACAAGCTGCCTCGCGTCACCGTCTACAACACCGGCGAGAATCGCTGGGAGCACCTCAACGATTGGCCCTCGGCCTGCGAGCGCGGCTGCGCCACCGGCATGAAGCCGCTCTATCTCCGGGAAAACTTCGGCTTGTCGTTCGAGCAGCCCCCCGGCTCGAAGACCACGGACGCGAAGGACCTAGACAGCTACGTCAGCGATCCGGCCAAGCCGGTGCCATTCATCCCGCGGCCCATTCCCGATCCGTTCTCCAACATGGCGGCAGGCTCGTGGAAGTCGTGGGGCGAAGCGCCGATCGCGGATCAGCGGTTTGCGGACGGCCGCCCCGACGTGCTCACTTACGAGACGCCAGTGCTCACATCGCCAGTGAGCGTGCAAGGCATGCCGGTCGTGGATCTGCGGGCCATGACCACGGGCACCGATGGCGACTTCGTCGTCAAGCTCATCGATGTCTACCCGGCGGATTACCCGAACAATCCGAAGATGCGCGGCTACCAGCTGCCCATCGCCATGGAAATTCTGCGCGGTCGCTATCGAAACAGCTTCGAGCATCCCACCGCGATTCCGGCCAACAAGGCGCAGCAGTATCGATTCGAGCTGCCGAACGTCAACCACGTGTTCCAGCCGGGGCATCGGATCATGGTGCAGATCCAGTCGACGCTGTTTCCGATCTACGACCGCAACCCGCAGACGTTCGTGCCCAATATCTTCAACGCCAAGGCGAGCGACTACAAAAAGGCGGAGATCGGCGTGCTGCGATCCAAGGCCCAGCCCAGCGCGGTGTTACTGCCGGTGGTCGACGCCAATTAACGCTCGCCAATTAATGCTCAATATTATGCGCGCCATTATTCCGGCTTATCCCCCGTATTAGAGCTATTAGTTATCGTTACTTCGGAGCTGGCGGCAATATAGACCGCAGGCCAAATCGAATTCGTTGATCGGGGAGTGCGAGTGGACAATCCAAGCAAAACAGCTGCGGCGCCGGCGTCGGCCGACGTGGAAACCTGGAAGAGCACCACGCTCGCCGCAAGTCTCAAAAAGATGCCGGCGCGCCAGGCGCAGTTCACCACGCTGTCTGGCCTCCCGATCAACGAGCTGTACACGCCGGCGGACATCGAGAACATCGACCCCGCGAAGGACATCGGCTTTCCAGGTGAGTATCCGTACACACGCGGCGTGCACCCCACCATGTTTCGCGCCCGGCCCTGGACGATTCGCCAGGTGGCCGGCTTCGGCACCGCCGAGGACACCAACGGCCGTTACAAATATTTGCTCGCGCACGGCGAAACCGGCCTGTCGACCGACTTCGATCTGCCGACGCTGCTCGGCTATGACTCCGACCATCGCATCGCCGTGCCGGAGATCGGCAAGATCGGCGTCGCGGTGGACACGGTGGACGACGTTCGCTTGCTGATGAAGGACATCCCGCTGGACGAGGTGTCGACCAGCTACACCATCAACGCTTCGGCGTTCGTGCTGATCGGCATGTATGAAGTGGTCTGCAAAGAGCAGAACGTGCCCAAGGAGAAGATCACCGGCACCTGCCAGAACGACATCCTCAAGGAATATACGGCGCAGAACGAATATATCTATCCGCCGGCGCCGGCCGTACGATTGGTGGTGGATACGATGGAGTACGCGGCCAAGACCATGCCGCGCTACAACCCCATCAGCGTCTCGGGTTATCACATCCGCGAAGCCGGCTCGAACGCCGTGCAGGAACTGGCGTTCACGCTGGCCGGCGCTCACTGCTACGTGACCGAAGCCGTCAAGCGCGGCATGTCGGCCGACTTCGTCGCGCCACGCGTTTCGTTCTTCTGGGACATTCACAACGATTTCTTCGAAGAGATTTGCAAGCTGCGCGCGGCGCGGCGCCTGTGGGCTCGCATGATGCGCGACTGGGTCGGCGCGAAAGATCCGCGCTCGTGGACGATGCGCGCTCATAGTCAGACGGCGGGTGTGAGTCTCACCGCTCAGCAGCCGGACAACAACATTGCACGCACGGCGGTCCAGGCGCTGGCTGCGATTCTCGGCGGCACGCAGTCGCTGCACACCAACTCCAAGGACGAGGCGTATCAGATTCCGTCGGAAGGCGCGATCAAGATCGCGGTGCGCACTCAGCAGATCCTGATGCTGGAGAACCGCGTCGCCGACGTGGTCGATCCGCTCGGCGGCTCGTACTACGTCGAATCGCTGACTTCGCGGCTCGAAGAAGAAGCCGAGGCGCTGATTCGTCAGGTGCTGGATCGCGGCGGCATGGTGCAGTCGATCGAGGATGGCTTCATTCAGCGGCAGATCGCCGATGCCTCGGCCGCCTACCAGCGCGCACTGGAAAACCACAGCGAATACATCGTGGGCATGAACATCCAGGTCGAACCCGAAGGCGAGCTGCCGTTCGAACCGTTCGTGCTCGATCCGGGGTTGGGCGAGCGTCAGATCGCACGCACTCAGGGAATCCGGCGTTCACGCGCACAGGGCGAACACGCCAGCGCGCTGAGGGAGATCGAGGCTGCGGCTCGGGGCGATATCAATACGATGCCTGCAGTGGTTCGCGCCATCAAAGCGCAGGCGACCGTCGGCGAAATCTGCGATGTGATGCGTGGAGTGTTCGGCGAATACCGCGCGCCGCTCGTTTACTAATCAAGATTATCTAGAGATCAGAACATCATGAGCAAGCCTCTGCGTGTGGTTGTGGCGAAGCCGGGACTGGACGGCCACGATCGGGGCGCGAAGATCATCGCCCGCGCCTTCCGCGATGCTGGTATGGAAGTCATTTATACGGGCATCTTTCAGACCACCGAAATGATCGTGCGTACCGTGGTCGAAGAAGACGCCGACGTGCTCGGACTGAGCATCCTGTCGGGCGCGCATCTGCACTTCGCCGAAGAAATCTGCAAAGCGCTGCGCGAACAGGCCGCCAAGGAAGTGCTGGTGGTCATGGGTGGCATCCTGCCGCCGCCGGATATTCCGAAAGTAAAGGGGTTCGGTGTCGGCGAAGTGTTCGGTCCGGGTACGCCGACGGGCACGATCATCGACTTCGTTCGTAAGTGGCACGCTGCCCAATGAACAGAGTCGAGCACGGCAGCGTGCCGCGTCTGGATGCGATTCTGGCGCGCGCCGCATTATCCGATCCAGACCGCGAAGCCGTCGTCTTCGGTGACTTGAGCTGGACCTACTCGGTGGTCCACGAGCGCGCCTGTCGCCTCGCTGGCGCGTTGGCTGAGTTGGGTGTGCGCAAGGGCGATCGGGTGGCGCTGTGGACCACCAATCGACCGGAGTTCGTCGAAGTGTTCTTTGGCGTGCCGCAGCTGGGCGCGATCTGTTCGCCAGTGGATTTCTGGTGGAGCTGGAAGGATGCAGCCGTAGCTCTGACGCAGATACGCCCGAAGGTGCTCATCGTCGGACCGGCACAGGCGGCGCTCGTCGCCGAGTCGCGTGCCGCGCTTCGCGAGGTCGGTATCGAGCATGTGTTGTGTCTGGATGCGCCGCCGGCAGGCAGCGAATTCAAATCGTATGCCGATGCGATCTCGAATGCCGGGAAGCTGAAACATTCCACACCGGTCGCGGCGAGCGATCCCGCTATCATTTTGTTTACATCGGGATCGACAGGACGCTCCAAGGGGGCGGTGCATACGCATGGCGGCCTGATGGCCACGGCCACGACGATGTGCCTGGAACTGGGCCTCGCGGATGGAGAACGGACGCTGCATTTCCTGCCGCTGTTCTCGTCCTGTCTGGAACATCTGCTGCCGCTCACGCTGGCGCGAGCGACGCACGTGATTCTGCCGCACTTCGACTCGCATGCCGTATGGGACGCGGTCCGGGATGCGAAGGTCACGCATTTCGATGCGGTGCCGACCACATTACGCCGCATTCTTAAAGATGCGCCGGCGGAGATTCCTCCGTCGCTGCGCATGATCTCATATGCATCCGAGCGCATGCCCGAGCCGCTGATCAGGGCGCTGCTCGAACGCATGCCCGGCGTGCGCTTCGTGCAGTTCTACGGAATGATCGAGCATTTGTGCCTGACGGTGCTGAGCGCCTCGGATCATCTCAGAAAGATCGATACCGTCGGCCGACCGATGCTGGGAGCTCAGCTGTATTGCTCGGAGAGCGGTGAGATCGTCGCGCGCAGCCCCACGATGTTTGCCGGTTACTGGAACGACCCCGAGACCACCTCGAAAGTGATGCACGAGCAATGGATGCGGACTGGCGACATCGGACAGTTCGACGACCAAGGCTTTTTGCGACTGAAGGGACGCGTCAAGGAAATCATCAAGTCCGGCGGCATGACGGTGATCCCCAACGAGGTCGAAGCCGCGCTGATGTCACATCCGGGCGTCAGCGATGTCGCCGTGGTCGGGATGCCGGACGAGGAATGGGGCGAAGCCGTGCATGCGTTCGTGATTCCGGCGTCGGGCGCCACCGTTTCCGCCGCCGATCTGAAAGGCTACTGCCAGGAACGCCTGGCCAACTACAAACGCCCCAAGGTCATTCACCTCGTCGCCGAGCTGCCCAGAACGGGCATCGGCAAGATCGCGCGTCGCGTGGTTCGCGAGCGGGCGCTCGCGTCTGGCGTCATTTGACAAAGAGGTTTCGATGCAAAGTCTGATTCGTTTGCGCATGTCCACGGCCGATGGCCACTACGCTGGCGGTCTGGTCGACGGCGCCAGGATCCTGCAGCTGATCAGCGATGCGGTCACCGAAGTACTGATTCAGAACGACGGCGACGAAGGCCTGATGCGCACCATGAACGCCGAATTTCTGGCGCCGGTGCGCAGCGGCGACTATGTGGAAATCCGCGCGAAGCTGCTGACTACTGGCAAGTCTTCGCGCCAGATCGAGTGCACGGCTCACAAGGTCGCGCAGCTGGTGACGCCGGAAGATTCGGCGGCGGACGTGCTCGCTGAGCCAGTGCTGGCCGTGAAGGCGACTTGTGTGGCCGTCGTTCCAGTGCCGAAGCAGCGCGCGGTAAAGAAATGAAGACCGTCGAGGAATTGCTCGCGGCCGCTCGCGAAGGACGAACCGCGGCGATTGCCAGGTTGCTGTCCATCGTCGAGAACGACGAACCGGGCGCCGCTGAGATCATACGCGCGACCTATCCGCACACCGGTCGGGCGATCAAGGTGGGCTTTACGGGTCCGCCGGGCGCGGGCAAGAGCACATTGGTGTCTACCTTGACGGCCGCGTATCGCAAGATCGTGCCGCGCGTGGCTGTCGTCGCCGTCGATCCATCCAGTCCATACACCGGTGGCGCCATTCTCGGCGATCGCATTCGCATGCGGGATCGCTATCTCGATACCGGCGTCTTCATTCGAAGCATGTCCAATCGTGGACAGTCGGGTGGCCTGTCGCGTGCGACGAGGCGTGTCGTCAGCGTGCTGGATGCGATGGGCTTCGACGTGATCCTGGTCGAGACGGTCGGCGTGGGCCAGCAGGAGATCGACGTCGTGCGCGTCGTCGATACCGTTTGTTTACTGACCATCCCCGGCGCCGGCGACGACATTCAAGCCATCAAGGCGGGCATCATCGAGATCGCCGACGTGCTGGTCGTCAACAAGGCGGATCGGCCCGGTGCGGACGAGGCCGTGAAGGACCTGATTCAGATGCTCAACCTCGGCACGCCCCGCAACGATTGGCGCACGCCGGTGATCAAGACGTCCTCCAATACCGGCAACGGCATCGAAGACCTGATGAGCGCGGTCCAGAAACATCGCGAGTGGGCGACCAACGGCGGGGAAGCGAAACAACGCAACGCCGACGCGATGCGAACCGAAATCCAGGCGTTGATGCGCGGGCGCGTACTGCGTGAGCTCGAGAATCGCATGGATCCGCAGCACCTGGAGAGCGTCGTGTCGCAGGTCGTGGACAAGCAACTCGATCCTTACGGGGCGGTGGACGCACTGCTGGGACCCGAGATCAAAAAATAGCGCGCGACACTTCGCGAACGGGGGGAGGCGATGGGCAATCGGTTGAGCAAGATCTATACGCGCACCGGTGACGACGGCACCACCGGCCTCGGCGATGGCCAGCGCATCGCGAAGGATCACGAGCGTGTCGAAGCCTATGGCGCGGTCGACGAGCTCAACAGCGCCATCGGAGTGCTGCTCGCGACGCCGGGACTGCCTGCGCAAGTGAGCTCGTGTCTCACCGAGGCGCAACACGACTTGTTCGATCTGGGTGGGGAGCTGTGCATTCCTGGCAGCCGCGCCATTACCGCAGAGCAGGTTGCACGACTGGAGCAGGAACTGGATGCGTTCAATGAGCCGCTGCCGCCGCTCAAGGATTTCATTTTGCCTGGCGGCGGCCCGATGGCGGCGGCATGCCATCTGGCCCGCGCGATCGCGCGCCGCGCGGAACGCAGGGTATGGACCTTGGTGACGATGGAAGCATCGGCGCCGCTGGCGCAGGAAAGCGTCAACCCCGAAGCGACTCGCTATCTGAACCGACTATCGGACCTGTTATTTGTCATCGCTCGCGTGTTGTCGCGTCACGAACGCGGCGCAGAGGTGCTGTGGCGTCACGACCGGAAGGGACCATAGATGAATCGACGAATCAAGCCGGTCGAAGCCTGTATCGAGGGCGCTGAACGCAAGGGTCTGGATCGGACGCTCGGCGCGATGCAACTGATGTTGCTCGGCGTGGGCGCGGTCATCGGCACCGGCATTTTCGTTCTTACCGCGGTCGGGGCGGAGCGTGCAGGGCCCGCGCTGCTACTTTCCTTTGTCATCGCGGCCATGGTGTGTGCCTTCGCGGCGCTGGCCTACGCTGAGCTGGCGGCAATGGTGCCGGTGGCGGGCAGTGCCTACACCTATTCATACGTGGTGATTGGCGAGTTCGTCGCCTGGCTGGTCGGTTGGAATCTCATACTGGAGTATGCCGTTGCGGGCGCGGCGGTCGCCGTCGGCTGGTCCGGTTACATGAGTGGGCTGCTACAAAGTATGGGGATCGAGCTGCCCCTGGCGCTCAAAGCCGGTGTGTTCGCCGTCAAAGGTGGCGGCGTGAATATCATCGCCGTCAGCGCCGTAATGGCGGTCACTGGGCTGCTCATCTTCGGCACGCGCGAGAGCGCGCGACTCACGTCCGCGTTGGTGTTTGTGAAGATGCTGGCGCTCGGCGCTTTCATTTTCATCGCGGTGCCCCAGATCGATTGGGACAACTTCCAGCCGTTCATGCCTTACGGGTTCGGCACCACTGAAGAGGATGGCGTGGCCAAGGGAGTCATGGCGGCCGCCGCGTTGATCTTCTTCGCGTACATCGGCTTCGACGCGGTGTCGACGGCCGCCGAAGAGACGCGCAATCCGAATCGGAACGTGCCCATCGGACTCATCGGGTCGCTGGTCATCTGCACCGCCGTCTATGTGCTCGTTGCCGCCGGAGCGGTGGGCACGACTCAGTATCAGGAGCTTGCCGGCAACACTGAGCCGTTGGCCTCCATCCTGCGCACGCTGGGCTTTCCGACGGTGGGCAATTTCGTGGCGCTGGCGGCCATCGTCGCGCTTCCCACCGTGGTGCTGATGATGATATTCGCGCAGACGCGCATTCTCTTCGTGATGTCGCGTGACGGCCTGCTGCCGGATCGCTTGAGCAACGTACATCCACGCTTCCGCACGCCGCACATCATCACGGCCGTGACCGGATTCTTCGTTGCCGTCGTGGCAGGCTTGTTCTCGGTCGACGAAATCGCCGAGCTGTCCAACACGGGCACGTTATTCGCGTTCGTCGTGGTGAGCCTTTCGGTGATGATCCTGCGCCGTGCCCAGCCCGATCGTCAGCGACCGTTCCGCTGCCCGACGCTCTGGCTGGTCGGGCCGCTGGCGGTGCTCGGATGTTTGTATCTGTTCTCGAGCCTGCCCAAGCTGGCGCAGGGCCGGTTCGCCATCTGGACCGCCATCGGCGCGGTGGTCTATTTTCTCTACGGCTACCATCGTAGCCCGCTCGGCAAGAAATGAGCGCCGAGCGGGCTCGTTGAGTCGGGGGCGCTAACGCGTCCCCGCGGGTGTCACCGGCAAGCGGATGCGAGATCGGTACTTGCTGGAGTGGTGCACGCTGTTACGCGCGATCACCGGCTTGGACTCATCGAAGTTGTTGCCGCCGGTGTTCAAGTTGCGGTCATAGCGTGGGAAGTTGCTGGAGGAGACCTCCAGTCGCACCCGATGTCCCTTCTTGAAAGTATTCGCGGTGATCATCGGCGCGAACGTCAGTTTGTAGACCTCGCCTGACTTCATGAACACCTGCTTGTCGTAACCTTCGCGATATCTCGCGCGGAAGATGTTGTCGTCCAGGTTGTAGGCGACCCCTTCAGGATTCACGTCGAGGAGCTTGAGCGTGAAGTCCGTGTCCTTGGCGTCCGAGGAGACATAGATCTCTACTTCAACGAAGCCCGCGACGGTGAGCTCCTCCTTCAGTTCGGGAGTCGTGTAGACCAGGATGTCGTTGCGCATTTCGAGGGTCGATTGATCGAAAGCGCCGGTGGCCTTGATCGATCCCATGCAGCACGCACCGCCGCCGAGCGTCTGTACTGGTCGCAGCGGGTCGTAGACAAACGTGTCCGCCGCGGATTGCTTTGGCTGCTCGAAGCTCAGGACGCCATCGCCGTGCAGTGTATTGGCGCTGCCGCCACTGGTCAGATACAGATCGACGAGCTTGGTGCCCTTCATGGGGAAGCTGTCGCTGCTCACCCATTTGTTGGCGCCCATCTGATAATAGTCGACCTTCGGGCGCTTCAGCGCGTTGTTGCTGACGCCCTTCAGCCAGTAGTCGAACCATTCCATGTAGCGCGTGATGTAGTCATAACGCGCATCGCCGAGATCGCGATCGCCAACCATGGTATGCCGCTTTTCACCGCCCATCATGCAATGAGAGGTGGGGCCGATGAACATCTGCTGGGCATTGCGCGCGCGGTCCGTCGAAGTGTTGTCGCGTGCGTAGTTGTAGAGAGCGACGTTCGGGGCGACGCTAACGTCATACCAGGAGAAGCCCCAGAGCATGGGCACGCCGAACTTATCGCCTTCGTTCGACAGCGCGATGTCCTTCCATGCCGGATCTGCTGGCGTGCGCCTCGAGAAGCGATCCCAGTCGGTCACCGGGCCGTTCACGGCCTTGTTGAGATCGGGCACGGGCAGGTGTCGATAGTACTTCTCGTAGTCGAAGCCAGGTGACGTGCCAAAGTCACCCCGATTGGGATGGAGGCGAAAAGTCTCGCCCAGGCGCTCTCGGTCCTCCGCGCTCAGTCCTTCGGGATATTGCGGGCGCGGGTCGCCGTACTTGCCGTGGAAGATGAGTCCG
The DNA here is from genome assembly GCF_036402275.1 of Steroidobacter sp. Lineage (NCBI taxonomy): Bacteria > Pseudomonadati > Pseudomonadota > Gammaproteobacteria > Steroidobacterales > Steroidobacteraceae > Steroidobacter > Steroidobacter sp. The sequence goes on from NZ_DASWTF010000041.1 coordinate 210,372, forward strand.
CGATACCAGGAGGCGAACAGCAATTGCAACGCGCCGCCACGGAACGTATTGCCTTGCTCCATGTACGGGCCGATTTTGCCGATGCCGGCGCCTGGGCCCAACGCGATAGCAGCGGCATGGGCCGGGTGTGCCGCCGTGCTGAGCTCGAGCTGATTCTCCGCGGTCGACGAACAGCCGTAGGTGCCGACTTTGCCGTTCGACCACGACTGCTTCGAGATCCAATCGATCGTGTCGTAGCCGTCGTCGCCGGCGTTCGCCAGATATTCATACTCGCCGCCGGACCAATAGCGGCCGCGCTCGTTCGAATGCACGATGGCGTAACCGCTCTCGAGCAGCGCGACGTTCAAATCGTTCAGCGGCATCACGCCGGGCGTGAAGAACATGTCCGGCAGATAGGGCGAGCGCCACAGCACCGTCGGAAACGGTCCCTTGCCACGCGGCAGATAGATGCTCGCGTCCAGCTTCACTCCATCGCGCATGGGGACCTCCCGATGCAGCATTTTTTTCTCCACCAGGTCAGCCTCGATCTCCTCCCAGCTTTTGTAGTTGGCGGCCTGCGCCGAGGCGTGCAGGCAGCCTGCAATGCTCAACGCCAGGATCGTGGCTCTACGAAATGATCGCATCGGTCAACCTCCGGTGAGTCAGGGGAGCAGGGCAATGGCTTCGTGGTTTATCGGTTCTGTTTCAGGCGCTGAGCCGCGAGCTCGTAGACGTTCCGTTGTTCCCCGCTCGTCATACGCGACCAGGCGGCGATTTCGGACAGCAACCGACCGCAGCCGATGCAAACGTTCGATCGATCGAGCTTGCATATGCCGACGCAGGGTGAGGCAGGAGCGGTGTTCGTTTTCTCCGCGGACTGTGACATTTGGTTGCTCTGGATTCGAGCAGCCGATGCTACCGCGGGACATCAGGCCGCGAGATAAATCTCTCTAATGGGGAAGATAAGAAAGATTGGTTCTGTTCGATGGGCGCGGGGACATATAAGGCGGGCTAATGGCCGCCATTAGAACAATCACATTCCGCCAGATCGGTTCGGGCCTAATCTTCGAGTACCAGCAGTCATCGCGACAAAGGACGCGTGCCCAAAGTGAGTTCGCTGACCGGAGCAATTGCCCTCATCGAGAAGATCGAGCTGTGGCGCGAGTTCGCCTTCGGTCACAAGGACCTCGCTCCAAACACCGCGCCGCCTACCACCAAGCACGAATCGAGGAGTTTCGAGTTGCTGCATCAGGTGTATGAAATCTATCGCGGCCACTCGAGCGGCGCGATCCCCGAGGATGTCTGGCTCCGCTGCTCGAGCGTGCTGTGGACGCTGCTGTCGACGGTACGCTTCAAGGCTCAGTGGGAGGCGGCGAAGGCGGAGTTCCCCGAGGATTTTCAAGCCTTGATGCACGGAATACGCGCGTCATGATCTACGAGTTGCCCGACAAGCGCGTGCATGTGCTGGGCTCCGACCACTACATCGCGCCCAACGCTGTTCTGATCGGCGATGTGACCATTCACACCGGTGTGACCCTATGGTTTGGATCGGTCCTGCGGGGCGACAACATGGCTATCGTCGTCGACGAACGATCGAACATCCAGGACGGATGCATCCTTCACACAGATCCGGGATACGAGCTGCGCGTGGGCAAGGGCGTCACCGTCGGGCATGGCGCCGTGCTTCATAGCTGTGACATCGGCGATGACAGCCTGATCGGGATTCACGCGACCGTGCTGACCGGAGCGGTGGTTGGCCGTGACTGCGTGATCGGCGCCAACTCACTGGTGACCGGGGGCTCGCGCATTCCCGATGGCTATCTTGCATTCGGCAGTCCGGCGAAGCCGCAGCGGTTGCTCACAGAGGCTGAGCGACAGCTGATCCGAGACAGCGCTCGCGACTATTACGAGCGTGGCAAGCGATATACAACCTTGTGCAAGCCGTGTTGACCCGCTCAGAGGTTCACAACGTAGGGAGTACCGCGCGAACGTGAGCTTCAAAGCTCTTGAGCAGTCTCGATGACTTGGCAGGGCCGGTCTTCACCGTAATTCCCACGGAAGGAAGTTTGGGCAAGCCGGTCGAGAGCGGCAGCACCTGAAGATCGGGTGGAACGGCCGTTTGAGTCAGCACTGTGATCGCCTGACCGGAGCGAACCACAGCCGTCAGTCCTGTGACGCTGCCGCTCGCGTAGGCGATGCGATAGCTGCGGCCAACTCGCTCCAACCGCGAGGTCGCAGCCTGATGATCGAGAGTATCCACGTCCGACAATGCCAGTTGCAGCGGGTCCAGGTTGAACGCGGTTCCTCCTTTGGCTCCGACCCACACAAAGGGCTCGCGGCGTAGGAATTGGTCGCGCTGCGGACTGTCCGGCATCGAGACGATGGCAATGTCCAGGACCTGGTCGTTGAGCCTTTCGAGCAGCCGGGGTGTCGGAGCACAGATGACTTCGACGAATACCTGCGGGTGCTGCTGGGCGAAGGTTTGCAGCAGGGGCGGCAGAAAAATTCGCGCGTAGTCGTCGGGACAGCCGAACCGGATGTTCCCCGACAGGCTCACGCCCATCAGCTCCGCGACGGCTTCGTCATGCGTGCGCAGGATCTTCTGCGCGTGCTGGAGTAGCCGTTCTCCCTGCAGCGTCAGCGTGATTCCTCGGCCCGTCCGGATCATCAGCGTCTGCTGGACGGCGATCTCCAGCCGCTTGACCTGCTGGCTCAACGCCGCCTGGGTTCTGCCGACCCGGTCGGCGGCCCGGCTCATGACGCCGGCTTCGGCGATGGCGGCAAAGTTTCGCAGCAGATCGATGTCGAGCTGAGTAGTCATAGCCATTAGCCTGCGTTATCGCCCGTATTAGAGCTATTAGCTGTCGTGAGGCTCCGATGGTAACTAGAATTTTACCGTCCGCAAGCACATGAGAGCTGTCTTCGGCGAGAAATCGAGCCTTCGAGTCAACTCGAGCGACAGGAACAAACAAACTTTCGCGCCGGACTCGCGGGAGTGTTGTCGTGCCCGATGCATGGTCAACCGTTAGCTGGCTGGCGCCAGCGGGTGGGATACAGCGACGTGAGTACTTCAGTAGAACATCGCTTCGCCGATGCAGAGCGCGAAGCGGTGTATCGCGCCATTGCCAAACGTCGCGATATGCGCCACTTCCGCAGTGACCCGATCGATGAAGCGACGTTGCGACGCCTGTTGCATGCGGCACACCAGGCGCCCAGCGTGGGGTTGATGCAACCGTGGCGGCTGATAAGAATCACAGATCGCTCGTTACGAGTTCAGATTCATGAGCTGGTCGAGCGCGAGCGCCAGGCAACAGCCGCGGCGCTCGGCGGGCGCAGCGACGAGTTCCTGCGTTTGAAAGTCCAAGGCGTGCTCGAATGCGGCGAAGTTCTGATCGCAGCGCTCGCGGACGACCGCGAGCGGCACATCTTTGGACGTCGCACGCTGCCGGAGATGGATCTGGCTTCCGTTGCCTGCGCCATTCAAAACCTGTGGCTCGCGGCGCGCGCCGAAGGTCTGGGCATGGGCTGGGTTTCATTGTTCGAGCCCGCGGAGCTGGCGCGCCTGCTCCACATGCCGGCCGGCGCGAAGCCTATCGCGATTCTATGCCTCGGCCACGTAGAAACGTTCTATCCGGCGCCCATGCTCGAACTGCAAGGCTGGACTCTTGGACGGCCGCTGCAGGACTTCGTCTTCCACAACCGTTGGCGCCAGAGCGGCGAGGAGGGCTAGCGCTAGCAATGTTCCTTCATGAACTTTGCTTTCTGGGTTTTCTTTATGGTCGTGTTCGCCGGCACTTCAGAAACTCTTATATGACACATTAGCCTTATTAGTAACGACCGCGCGTGGTCCCTCCTAGAATCGGCCGCATCTTTCGTTGTTCCACGCTCATCAGACCAAAACTTAGAAACAACTCGGCAAATGGGGAGGGATGCATGTCACTTCACCAACTCGTGAACGTGGGGGTGTCGGCATTGGCGATGGTGTGTCCGGCGCTGACGATGGCGCAGACCAGGTCGCCCAATGAAACTGCCGCGAGCGGCACCCTGCAAGAGATCGTCGTCACGGCGACGCGACGCGCGGAAACGATTCTCGATGTGCCAATCAGCATGGCTGCCTACACGCAGGAATCGCTGGATCAGAAGGGTGTCCGGAGCATCGAGGATCTGGCTCGCATCACGCCGGGCCTGTCGATCATGCAGGGCTTCTCGGGCATCAAATACATCTCGATCCGCGGCGTCGAGTCGCGTTGGGGCGCGACGACGACCGGTGTCTATATCGATGAAACTCCGGTGCAGGTGCGCTCGCTCAGCGTGTCGACCAACTTTTATCCGGCGCTCTTCGATCTCGAGCGCGTCGAGGTTCTGCGCGGCCCGCAAGGTACGCTGTTCGGCGCCGGCGCCATGGGCGGCGCGGTGCGTTTCATTCTGGCAAAGCCAGGGCTAACGGAATATTCGGCGTCGGCGCGGACTGAAGTGGGGATCACCGAGGGAGGCGACTGGAGCAGGGAAGTCGGTGGGGCGATCGGCGGGCCGCTGGTGGAGAACAAGATTGGCTTTCGCGCCAGCGCCTATCATCGTCACGACGGTGGCTACATCGACCGTGTTCCCTTCTACGCCCATCGCGGCACGCCCGAAGAGGATTCGAACTCGCGCGACGTTCTGGTCGGCAACGCGTCGCTGGGCTTCGAACCGAGCGAGGACATCACGATCACGCCCGCGGTTTTCTATCAGAAAGTGGATCGGGACGACACCGATCAGTTCTGGACCTGGAAGCCCGGGTCCACGCGGGAGCCGCTGCCGTACTTCACCAACGGCGAGGGCGTGGCCTCGTGGGGCGAGGACAAAACCGTTCTTTATTCGCTCAATGCTGAATACGATCCAGGCGGCGTCAGCCTGATCAGCAACACGTCGTACATGGATCGCGAGGTCGTCTCGCGGGATGACGGCACCGCCTTCATCCTCGACGTCTATGGTCCCGCTTTGTTGCGGCCTGACGGGATGGGCGGCGTGAGGCGCACGCTGTTCTCCGATCAGTTCCCCGACGGCGGTGAACGCAGCACGATCAATCTGTGGATGACGCAGCGATCCTTCACTCAGGAACTGCGGCTGCAATCGAACGCGGCCGCGGATTCGAAACTGAGCTACGTGTTCGGCTTGTACTATCAGAACCTGCGTCAGACGGTGAGGGAGCGCGACTCGGCGGTCGTGCCCGACGTGTTCTCAGCCAATGTGGTTGCGCCGCTGTTCGGCCTTCCGGTCGGCACTCCCATTCCTCTGGCGCCGGACGGTGCGTTCTCGATAGCTTTCGACGGAACACGCGACGAGCAATACGCGGCGTTCGCGAATCTGGACTACAAGCTGACGGATCGACTCACCGTCAGTGCCGGCGCCCGTATCTCTCGAATGGAGTTCGACTTCGTGGGCACGAGCGAATTCGCCGGGATTCCCGACAGAGCGTTGGGCCGAGCGGAGGAAACACCCGTCACGCCCAAATTCGGCATCGAGTACGAGCCGAGCGAGAGCTGGCTGATCTATGCCAGCGCGGCCGAGGGTTTCCGTCCCGGCGGCGCCAACAGGCTGGTGGGTGAGGGCACGTGCGTGAGCGAACTGGAAGCGCTTGGCATGTCGCAGGTTCCCGCGTCGTACCAACCGGACAGCGTCTGGAGTTACGAGTTGGGCGCCAAGGGCCGCTTCGGACGCGCCGTGACGATCTCGACCAGTGTCTTCAACGTCGATTGGAGTGACAGACAGCAGCTGCGAACGCTCCTGCCCTGCGGCGCGGTCTTCATCGACAACTTGGGAGATGCGCGCAGTCGCGGCTTCGACGCACAGATCACGCTCAACCCGCTCGCGGGTCTGACGTTCGATCTCGGCGTGGGCTATCAGGACACGACCTTCCAGGACACGCTGTACGCCGCGGTGGCCACGAATCCAAAGCCGATCATTTCCCGCAAGGGCGACCGGCTCGCGACGCCCTGGGTCGCGAACTTCGCCGCGGACTATGAAACATCTCTTGGCTCCGGCGCACTGCGGGGCTACGGCCACGTGCAGTACGACTTCAAGAGCGACTGGGAGACCAGCAATCCGGGCAATCAGGGCTACAACGCGGCGACCGCCCCCCAGGACGATCAGCACTTCGTCTCCGCCAGGGCCGGTGTGCGCAAAGGTGCGGTCGATGTCTCGCTGTTTGTAAACAACTTGCTCGACTCGAGAGACATTGTCGGCAGGCTCAACTTCGCTCCGTCGGAGCGCCTGCTGATCCAGACGTTCCGTCCGCGGACGTGGGGCCTCACCGCGAACTATCGCTTCTGAGGCGTGAAATCAATGAAGCAAAAAGGAAACGATGAATGATGGTCCGGTTTGTTCCCTGGATTCTGCGACTGCTGATATTGGTTCCGCTGATCGCGACGTCCGCCGTCGCGGACGACGATGGTCCGCAGGCACGTCCGCTCTACAACCGTGACCAGTGGCTGCCGAAATCTGTGTCGACCTCGGACGAGGTACTGCGTATCCCACAACCGGCCGAGCATAACGCGCCCAAAGGATCGTTCGTGCTGGTGGGTGGCCGGCTCTTCGATGGCACGGGCGCGCCGGCGCGCCCGGCGTCGATCGTGGTCCAGGGCAAGACGATCACCGCGGTGCTGAAGCCCGGCGAAACCAACTGGCCGGCGGATGCAGTCGTTCATGACATCGCCGGCAAGACTGTGATGCCCGGCCTCATCGATCTGCACACGCATCTGACCTTTCTCGATGTCAATGACATGAGCGTCTATACAAATGCAAACGCCAGCGGCGCGGAATCCGTGATGCGCGGATTGCGCCGCATGGCCATCCATTTGCAATCGGGCGTCACCAGCGTGCGCGACGTGGCGTCTCATGGCGATGCGCCGTTCGTACTGAAGAGATTGCAGGCATCGGGCGAAATCCAAGGGCCGCGCATCTTCACGGCCGGCCAGCTGATCACTCAAAGCGGCGGGCATGGGGCGTTGCACGCGATCACCAGCGGCTATCCCGAAGTCGCCAACGGCAATCCGAATGCCATGGTCCGGATCGCCTCCGGTCCCGATCAGTGGCGCGAAGCGGTGCGGATCCAGTTCGCCAAGGGAGCGGACGTGATCAAGCTGGCGAGCGAATACACGCAGGAGGAGATTACCGCCGCGGTCGACGAGGCGCATTCGCTGGGGTTGCCGGTGACCGTCGATGCGGAAACACAATATATCGACATGGCGATCAAGGCGGGCGCCGACTCGATCGAGCACCCGCTGCCGCGCAGTGATAAGGCCGTCGCGCTGATGGCCAAGCGCGGCGTCGCTTCGGTGCCCACGCTGGTCACCTATCGCATCATTCAGCGGAACAGCGGCGGCTATTACGGCTCCACCTCGCGCCGCTTCGAGCTCAACGAAGACACGATCGTTGCGATGGCGCAGAAGATGCGTAAGGCGGGGGTGAAGATGGGCATCGGCCTCGATCTCATCGTCCAGTATCCCGAATTCATGCCCGGCGCCTATATCAACGAGCTGGAATCCTTCAACCAGATTGGCTTCACCAAGGCGGAGGCATTGGTGGCCGCGACCAAGACCAGCGCCGAGATCATGCACATGGGCGATCGGCTCGGCACCATCGAGGTCGGCAAGCTGGCCGACATCATCGTGGTGGACGGCAATCCCGACGAGGATTTCAACGCGCTGCGCAAAGTTCGCACCGCCTTCGTCAACGGCCGGTTGATGCTTCAAGAAGGCCGCATCTACAAGCCGGCTCACGAGGAAGTGCCGCTGCCGGCACGGAAGTGACGCCTGATGTTGCGAGCTTTGACTTTAGCAATCGTCGCTGTCGGGCTGGCATCCGCCTGCTCGAAGCAGCAATCGCCATCCACACAATCGACTGACGCGGGTTGGCTCACGGGCGGCCACGATGCCGCGCAGACCTATCATTCCCCGCTGAAACAGATCGACGAGAGTAATGCCGGGCGACTCGGCTTCGCCTGGGATTACGATCTGGCGACCACGCACGGTCAGGAGTCGACGCCGGTCGTCGTCGACGGCGTGATGTATGCCAGTGCGCCTTGGGGATTCGTGCATGCTGTCGATGCGCGCACGGGTCAGCGACGCTGGGTGTTCGATCCCAAGGTCGACAATGCCATTACCAGCAAAGTCTGTTGCGGCATCGTCAGTCGCGGCCTCGCGTTCTCCGAAGGCCGTGTGTTCACGGCATCCATCGATGGCCAACTGTCGGCGCTCGACGCCAAAGACGGCAAAGCGCTCTGGCGGGTCGACACTATCGTCGATCACGAGCGCGGTTACACCGTCACCGGCTCGCCGTACGTCGCCGACGACGTGGTCGTCATCGGTAACTCGGGCGGCGAACTGGATGCGCGTGGTTACGTGAGTGCGTATCGAGTCGACTCTGGCGCGTTGGCATGGCGCTTCTTCACTGTACCCGGTAGCGCGCAAGGTCCGTTCGAACATCCCGAGCTGGAGCAAGCGGCGAAGACCTGGGATCCCAACTCGCGTTGGGAGGTCGGCCTGGGCGGCACCGTTTGGGACGGCATGGCCTACGATCCCAAGCTGGATCTCCTGTATGTCGGGGTAGGCAACTCCGCGTTGTATCCGCGCAAGCTGCGTAGTCCGAGTGGCGGCGACAATCTGTATGTTTCCTCGATTCTCGCCATCAATCCGAAAACGGGTCGGCTCGTGTGGCATTACCAGACCACGCCTGGCGATCAGTGGGACTACACAGCCACGCAGAAGATGATCCTCGCCGATCTGAAGATTGGCGACCGGACGCGCCAGGTTCTCATGCAGGCGCCGAAGAATGGATTCTTCTACGTGATCGATCGCGCAACCGGTGAGTTGCTGTCCGCGAAGCCGTATGTCCCCGTGAACTGGGCGTCTGGCGTCGATGAGAAAACCGGACGACCCATCGAAACGGAGCAGGGCGATTACAGCAAGGGACCGAAGCTGGTGTTTCCTGCGCCATCGGGCGGACACAACTGGCACCCGATGGCCTTCAATCCTGACACGGGGTTGGTCTACATCCCGGCGTTGGAAGCGAGCGCGGTGTTCTGGGTTCCGGATGCGCCTTACGTATACGCCAAAGGCGGCATCAACATCGGCGCGATCTACGCATTCCCAGCGCAGCAGGCGGGCGATTGGGGCTTGGAGTCCGAGCACACGAAACATCTGCCGCCGCTCTCCGAGCTCGCGAAAGGTCAACCCGATACGACGATTCGTGGGTTCCTGCGCGCGTGGGATCCGGTTGCGAACAAAGTCGCGTGGGAAGTCGACACGTCGGGCCAGTGGGCCGGCCAGATGAATGCGATCTGGAATGGCGGCGGCGCGATGACCACGTCGGGCAATCTCGTGTTTCAGGGCCGATCCACCGGCGCGCTGCATATCTATCGCGCCACCGACGGTCATCCCATCGCGGCGATCGACATCGGCACGAGCATCATGGCCGCGCCGATGACGTACGAGTTGGATGGTGTGCAGTACGTGGCCGTCATGGCCGGCTTCGGTGGTGCATTGGGCGGTGTGCATCCTGTCGGTACGGCTGCGCAGAGATATGGCAACGCCGGCCGCATCGTCACATTCAAGCTCGACGGTGGCGCCGTGCCCAAGCCGGCTGAATTGCGTCGGGAGACTTCAGTGCGGCGTCCCGCTGTCGAGCGCTTCGGCTCGTCGGCCGACATCGAAGCAGGCAACGCCCTGTTGAAGCGCAACTGTGCTCGTTGCCACGCCAACGAAGGGCCGGGCGCGATTCCCGATTTGCGTTGGATGAGCGCGGAGACTCACCAGCAGTTCGAAGACGTCGTCTTGAAGGGCGTGCGTGCAGCGAAGGGCATGGGCTCGTTCGCTGGTTTGATCACGCCCGCGGAAGCTCAGCAAATTCGCGCCGCCGTCGTCGATTCGGCATGGCGCGCCTACGAAGCTGCGCAGAACACCCACAAATCGGCGCCTCACGTGCCGGAGTCCAGTCCCGAGGTCAACCAGTGAACACTCGCTCCCAGTTTGCGGCAGCGGCCACCGCCGCGGTCATCGCCAGCACATTCCCGTTGCATTCCCGGGCACAGGAGGGCGCCGGCGCTTTGGAAGAAATCGTCGTGACCGCGCAGAAGCGCGAACAAAAATTGCAAGACGTGCCGATGGCGCTCACCGCCGTCTCCGGCGCGCAGCTCGAACAACAAGGCATCACGCAGTTCCAGGACCTCTTGCGTAGCGTGCCCGGCGTTTCGTTCGCCGGTGTCGAGCCTGGCCAGAGCCGGTACGCGATTCGCGGCGTCAGCACCGAGGCGTCGAGCCCCACGGTGGGCGTGTATCTCGACGACATCTCGCTGGTGTCCATCTCCACCGGCTTCGCCGGCGCCATCGATCCGGCGTTCTTCGATATGGAGCGCGTCGAAGTGCTGAAAGGCCCGCAAGGCACGCTGTATGGCGGCAGCGCCATGGGCGGCGCCATTAAATATGTGAGCCGTCAGGCGGAGATCGACGAGACCTCGTTCTCGACCGCGGCCGGCCTGGCAAGCACCCGCAGTGGCGACCTGACTTATGAGGCCGAAGGCGTCGCGAACATCCCGCTCGTGGCGAAAAAGCTCGCCTTGCGTGGCGGTGTTTCCTATCGTAGGACCGGCGGCTACGTCGACAATGTGCCCAACGCTCAGACGGAAGTGTGGACACGCAGCACCACAATGCCACCCGCGCCGATCGAGCCGACACGTTACTCCACGCTCAGTACGCTCGATCGCGACGATATCAACGAGCGCGATCTGCTCGCGATGCGACTGTCGGCCAAGTACACGCCGACCGATACGCTTACTATCGTGCCGGCGGCGTACTATCAACAGAGCGACAAAGATTCCCCCGACTCTTTCTTTACCAATCTGCCGGAGTTCGCGACATCCGATCGCGTAGCGTCGCCGACCAAAGATGACGTCGGTGTCTACAGCCTGACGATCACCAATGACTTCGGCGGCGCGACCTTGACCTCGATTAGCGCGTACGTGGATCGCGAGATCGACATGGACAACGATTACTCGTTGTTCATCGGCTTCCTGGTTCCGGATTTCCTGCCGCTCAACTCTTACAACAGCTCCGATACCGTGACCGAGACGTTCACACAGGAGTTGCGCTTGTCCGGCGACGCGTTCAGCGGCCGGCTGCAGTGGGTCGGCGGTGTGTTCTACGGCGATCAGGAGGACCGTCTGCTGCAGACGGTCACCACCGTCGGCTCCGGCTTGCCGTCCGGCGTGGGCGTCGATATCGCTTACTTTGGCGATCAACGCACCGATAGCACACAGTTCGCCGCTTTCGGCGAGCTGACGTACGAAATCGTGCCGACCCTGGATCTGACGCTGGGCTTGCGCTACTTCGAGGCCGAGCAGACTGTGAACGGCCTCTTCGATGGCCTGTTCAACGGCGGCCCGAGCGCCGTCGACAACATGAAGAGCAAGGAAGACGGCTTCACTCCGAAAGTGGGGCTGACGTGGCGCGCGACCGAGGACAACATGCTCTACACGACCGCGAGCAAGGGCTTCCGCCAGGGCGGACCGAACCGGTTCAACACCAACAGCCCGCTATGCGAGCCGGACTTCGAGCGCCTCGGCATCGATCGCGTGCCCGCCAGCTTCGACCCCGATACATTGTGGACGTACGAGGTCGGCAGCAAGAATCAGATTCTCAACCGTAGCGCGATCGTGAATGCCGCCGTCTACTACACGGACTGGAGCAAGATTCAGCAGCAGGTGGGCCTGCCGACGTGCGGCTTCCAATTCGTCGGCAACGTCGGCGCCGCCGAGATCAAAGGCGCCGAGCTTGCCATCGAAGCGGCGGTTACAGATCACTTGACGCTGGGCGGCACCGCGAGCTACACCGACGCCGAGATCACGGAATCCTCGCCGGGAGTGTCGGCGCAAGTGGGGCAGTCCGTGCTCGACACGCCGGAGTGGATGGGCAACGTCTACGGCGACTACAAATTCCAGTTGAGCGCCACGATGGATGCGACCTTGCGCGCCGAATATCAATACCGCGACTCGAGCCTGCGTCAGTTCGATACGACCATGCTCGTGACGTATCCGGATGGGAGCTCGGCTAACGTCGCCAACATGGCCCAGGTCCAGGATTCCTACGACATCGTGAATATGAATTTCACCGTGTTCCGGGGCGACTGGCAGTACCGGCTGTATGTCAACAATCTGCTGGATGAGACACCGTATCTGGATTTCGGTCGTGCCGGTGGCGCATCGACGGCGACAACGCTGCGGCCGCGGACGATTGGGGTCGGAGCGAGGGTGAACTTCTAAATGCGTATTTCGAAGGCATTGTTGATTGGCGCGTCCCTGCTGGCGTCTGCAAGCGCGGGCGTGGCGGTTTCGGCGAACAGGCCGGCACCGGTTGCGGTCGCGCCAGCGGCGCAGGACGCCGAGACCAAGCGCATCAACGCGTGGTTCGATAAGAAATATGAGGAACAGCTCGATCTGAGTCCGATGGAGCGAGCCTATGCAGGGGACAAGAAGGACTATGACAAGATCGACGACATGTCCGAAGCGGCGGGAGATCGTGCGCTCGAATGGCAGCGCCAGTCGGTCGAGGAGCTGAAGGCGAAGTTCGACCGGGCGAAGCTGCCGCCGGACGCGCAGCTTTCCTACGATCTGTGGATCTATCGGTATGAAGATGCCGCGTCGCTCGCGAAGTTCAAGCGCAACGTCTATGTCTTCGACCAGCTGTACGGGCCGCACACTCGGATCCCGCAGTTCCTGATGCAGATCCACCGCGTGGACGAGCCGGCCGACATGGACGCCTATATCGCTCGCATCGGCGGCATTGCGCGAGCGCAGCTTCAGCTTCTCGACATCGCCAAGCTGAATGCGGCCGCAGGCTCGCGTGTGCCGCGCTTCTCCTATGAAACGATGATCCCGCAGGCGCGCGCGCTCATTACCGGCGCGCCGTTTGCTGGCGAAGGCAACAGTGCGGTGTGGACTGACGTCCAGAATAAAGTGGACGGGTTGGTCAATGCGGGCAAGATCGATTCCGCCAAAGCCGATGCGTACAAGGCCGCGGCGCGCAAGGTGCTGCTCGAGCAGTGGCAGCCGGCCTACGATCAACTCATCGCCTGGTTCGAGTCCGAACTGCCGAAGGCCGATACGGTCGCGACCGGCGTTGGCAAGAATCCGAATGGCAAAGCCTTCTATGAAGCGGTGCTCGCCAGCTCGACCACGACCCAGCTGACGGCGGAGCAGGTGCACCGGATCGGCCTCGACGAGGTCGCGCGCATCAAGGGCGAGATGGAGCAGATCAAACAAAAGGTCGGCTTCAAGGGCTCGCTGCAGGAATTCTTCAAATTCGTTCGAGAGGACGACCGCTTCTACTATCCGAACACGGACCAAGGACGGCAAGCCTATATCGACGCCGCCACGGCGCACATCGCATTCATGAAGCAGCAGTTGCCCAAATATTTCGGCATCCTGCCCAAGGCCGACGTTGTCGTTAAACGCGTGGAAGCGTATCGGGAGGTCGCGGGCGCGCCTCAGCACTACTACTTTTCCACACCGGACGGGTCGCGGCCGGGTGTGTTTTACGCACATCTCCTGGATATGCGGGCAATGCCGATCCCGCAGCTGGAGGTGATCGCCTATCACGAGGCGTTGCCAGGGCATCACATGAACTTCGCGATCGCACGCGAGCTGACCGACATCCCGAACTTCCGCAAATATCTGTACCTCAATGCCTATCAGGAAGGTTGGGGCCTCTACACCGAAAAGCTGGCGAAGGAGATGGGCGCGTACCAGGACCCATACTCCGACTTCGGCCGCCTCACGACCGAGATCTGGCGCGCGATCCGTCTGGTGATCGACACCGGGCTGCACTCGAAGGGATGGACCGAGGAGCAGTCCGTCGAATATTTCCTCGCGAATTCACCAGCCGCCGAAGGTCAGATCCGCGCCGAAGTGCGGCGTTACATCATCATGCCGGGACAGGCAACCGGTTATAAGATCGGCATGATCAAGATGGAGGAACTGCGCAAGCGGGCGGAGGATCGACTGGGCAGCAAGTTCGACATCCGCGGCTTCCATGACACGATCATCGGCCGCGCTCAGATGCCGCTCGACCTGCTCGACCGGCGCATCGACCGGTGGATCGCAGAGCAAATGGCCCGCTGAGCGGCAGGAGATAAAAATGGCCGACCTCGATCGGAACAAGACAAACGTAATTGCCTTCTACGAGTTGATGTTCAACGATTGTCGGCCGCGTGAAGCCATCGAGCGTTACGTGGGCGCCGAGTACATCCAGCACAATCCGCACGTCCCGACTGGCAAGGCCGGCTTCATCGATTATTTCGAACGCATGGCGCGCGAGTGGCCCGGCAAGCAGGCGATCGTCAAGCGAGCCGTGGCGGAGGGCGACGTTGTCGTCCTCCACTGCTTCCAGCATTGGCCCGGCGATCACGACTATGCCGGCATCGACATCTTTCGGCTCGATGAGGATGGCAGGATTGTGGAGCATTGGGATGTTCTGCAGGTCCTCCCTGAGGAAGCGGCCAATCCGAACGGGATGTTTTGAGTTTGTTTAGGATTGGCCCACCGATCTACGGTGAGGATAGGACACGCCCTCGCTTGTATTGGAAATGTCGTGGCAACGTCACGACGCGCCAATGGCCTTGCTCACGGTCGAACCGTCGAACGGTGATCGAGTCACCGGCGGCGCGCGTATGAAGCTCCCAATCGGTGCTCTCGAAGCCGCAGTCGTGATGCGCTGCCGGTGTCTCCACCGGCAGCCGATTGCGCGTTTCGCGTCGAACCATACTCCAGGTCACGCCGCCGTCGTCAGATGCGAGCGTTTCTATCTCCTCCCGGGTGTCGTCGATCGACGTAGATTCGCCCTCATAGGCGAGCTCGATCTCACCATTCAGCGCGCTTGTGAAGGTCATGCTCAGAGGAAAACCGTCTGGTACAGCGTGGCCTTGCGATCGTTGGACTTCAGTGAGCTGACGCCAGGTTTTTCCTCCATCCGTGGAACCGAAAAGCAGCATGGTGCCGGGTCCTTCGACGCTCCACAGCGCCAGCGCCCAACCGTGCTGATGGTCCGAGAAGGCGACATGGGTCAACTCGCTGCCGAGTACGGGGGACATCACCTCATGCCAACTCTTGCCACCATCGACGGTCCGCAGCAGAAACGAGCGGATCGTGCCGGCGGCAACGCCTACGCCTCCGAAAAGAAACGCGACGTCTCTATCGATCGCGCACAATCCGCTCACGTTTAGATCGACTCCGTTTTCGTCCGCCTGTTCGGACATCCAGCCAATGCCATCAAGATCGAAGTTGTCGGTCAGGAACTCTATGGCGGGTGCCGAGGACTCGGGAGCAGGGCGCTTGCACGCAGCCGAGGTCATCGCTAGGAGCGCTATGGCAGCGGCGCAGAAAATCAAAGACTGCCTCTTGCTGGACAAGCGTACTTCCTTGCCTTTGGGCACACAATTGTGCATCCGAAGGTACACGGAAGGCGAGATGCTTCCAACTATTCCGAGTGTACGTGAGGTGATCGAAACGAGGTGCCTAGGGGCAAAAGCCGCACTAGACTCCATTGGAATCCTTGCAAGGAAGCAGCCATCGCGACGAGCGATATACATTCCGCGCGCGTCTTCAAAGAGATCTGTAACGTGACATGCCCAAGGTTCCACAAAAACGCGCCGGGACCCTTCCAGTCGAGCGACATCAAACCGCTGCGCGTCACGTCGGGCAGCGATATACGTTTCCGCTCAACGTGACGTTTGTTTGCTCGACCGAGCTTATTTCACCCAAGGTACCCGTCTGGCCGGCGCGTTGGGTGAGTAGCACGACGAGATTACCGCCAAGGGCCGCAGCCTTGTTTTTGAGATCGTGGCGCGCGCCAGTCTCGAGGTTCTCGTTGGTTGTGAAAGGACCGGTGAATGAATTGCCTTGGTTTGCCGTGATGTCGCCGAGAAATTCGCATTCGGAACCCGGTTCTGTGTTCGTTACCCGGACCATCTCGGCGCCAGGTTGCAGTGGCGTTGCCGCACAACCCGCGAGTGCCACGAATGCAAACAAAGAAACCTTTCTCATGACGTCCTCCTTGTCGACGTTGTGGCGGGATGATCAAGAATAACGGCTTAACACGGAATGAACGCCGCCCAGCAAATATTCGGCCGGTCGAGAGGGCATTCTCGGCCCTGAGCGTCCGCTCACCTGATCATCGCCTAGAAGCGATTGGGTCTATTCCTGCAGTACCCGTGCGGATACTTGTGAGGTGACGCACACCTCGTGTGTCTACCTCGCCTGGCTGAGTGACTAATGGGGGCAATATGGGCAATGCCAGCCGCCGACTCCCGACCGTCGATAGTTGCGAGGATCACTGCGGCGAAGCGCTACACGCTGTTCCTGCGCTTGCGGTCCGAATCCGTGTGAGATAAGACCCGCTGTTCCTGCAACCTCGGTGTTGGCGCGGAGTAGATCCCGGCCAACCCAGTAGACCGCAAGGTCGCTGAAAATATCTTGATATATTCCGAACGAGACAGTTCCGCCGCGAAGGATCGTTTCAATCGCTGATATCGTTGACGTTGCAAGCGCCGAGAGCCGCGAGGCATACTCGGATTGCTGCGCTCCGCGCAGGCGCCAATGTAGCAATGGACACGGAAGGAGACTGCTATGAAACATGCTTTGGAAGACGTAGGAATCGTCGAGGCGGAAACGATGCTCGACGGGGATGATCTGATCGATCTCGGCACAATGTCCAAAGAGACCCGCGGCGACGGGTGGCTGAGGACCGAGGGGATCGACTGCGAGCCGGGCCGCGTCTACTGTCCATAATCCAGGTTCTGAGTCCTTACTATCGTGTGCGGCAGCCTCGGCTGCTGCACACCCCTCTTCGCCGCGTCGGCGCTGTTTGAGCCTTCGTTAGTCAGGGGGCGTCACACAGCCTGCTACCGGCGTTGATCCACAGGAGTGCGACTCGTGCCGGGGCCGGCCTACTTTCTATCCAAGCATGCGTTTGCCTGCTTGAGCGGCGGCAGCATGGTTCTGCTGGATCTCAAAGCGGATCGATACCTGGCGCTCGAAGCGAGCCGCGCGCGTTCGCTTGCTGGCCTGGTGGCCGGCTGGCCCCAGCTTGCAACGGGAGCGCCGTTGCCGACGGCCGAGGCCGGAAATCGAATAGCGGCGGGTATGCTGAAGCGAGGTCTGCTCACGAGCGAGCGTTCGCAGGGCAAGGAGCTGACGCCGCCGCCGGTCGCGGTGCCCGCGGATAGTGCGATCGATACGGCCGACGAAGGCGAGATACCGCTGCGCTTGAAACATTTGCTGTCGTTCGTCGCTGCGGTGACGGCAGCTCGATTCCATCTGCGCTTTCGTTCGATGGAATGGATCGTGGACGACGTTCGCCGTCGGCGGGCAAGGGCCATCCGTCGTGAAGGCGAGCACGAACTCGCTATCCGGCAATGGGCGCGTCTGTTTGATCGCATGCGAGCGTTCACATACAACGCGTACGACGCCTGCCTGTTCGACTCGCTCGCGATGCTCTATTTCCTGTTGCGCGAGGGATTGCAGCCGCAATGGGTGATCGGCGTACGCAGCTCGCCGTCGTTCATGGCGCATTCCTGGATTCAGCACGGCGAGACGCTGCTCAATGACAGCCTCGATCGTGTGTCCGTGTATACGCCCATCATGGCAGCCTAAGGCAGGGAATGCGGCATGTTGCGTTTCATAGCATTGGTTTGCGACGGGTCGGAATCCGCCGCGCAGGCCAGCGGGCGGCTCACCTCGAAGTTGAGCGCCTTGGCCGGTTGGCGCAGTGTCCACATCGGACCGCGCGCGGTGGTTTTTTACAAGAGTGAGCGGGACGACCGAGGTGAGATTCACCTATTGCCCGATCAGAGCGGCGTCATACTCGGTCGGCTTTTCCAGAAGCCGGATGTCACGCACCACGTCGCCCGGCGAGTCGAGCTCGATCAGCAACGAGCTGCTGCCATCGTCGCCTCCGGCGGGCGAGCGCTGATCGATCGTTACTGGGGTCGCTACGTCGCATTTCTGCACGAGCCCGAGTCTCGCAGCACATACGTGCTGCGAGATCCGACCGGTCATTTGCCGTGCTTCCGCTACACCATTCAGGGCGTGAATATTTATTTCTCCAACGCCGATTGTCTCGACCTTGGCTTGCCGAGGTTTTCGATCAACTGGTCGTTCGTTGCGGCGTACCTGTGCAACTGGCGGTTGCAGAATCGCGAGACCGGCCTTGACGAAGTCGCGGAGGTGGCGCCGGGCGAATGCGTGGAACATCACTTTGGCGGCGCCACGCGCTCGCTGCTGTATTGGAATCCCGTGGAGATCAGCCGCTCACAGCCCTTCGAGAGCTTCGACGCCGCGGTCCAGGAGCTGCGAGGTACCACGCGCGCATGTATCTGGGCGTGGGCATCCTGTTACCCGGGCATCGTGCATTCCCTGTCGGGAGGGCTGGATTCCTCGATTGTGCTCAGCTGCTTGCGCACGGCGCCGTCCCAACCGTCGATCACGTGCCTGCACTACTTTCACGATGCGGCGACCGACACGGATGAGCGTAGGTTCGCAAGGGCGGCCGCAAGCCACCTCGATTGCAAGCTCATCGAGCGGCAGCTCGATGCGTCGTCGGTGAAATTGGAGGCACTCTCGGGCGTGGCAAAGTGTCCGCGCCCGGCGGTTTACCAATACTCCGTCCAGCAGGGCAGCTTCGAGAATGAACTGGCCGTGCGGACCGGCGCTTCGGCCGTTTTCAAGGGTATCGGCGGCGATCAGGTTTTCTTTCAGGGGCAGGGCGAGCTGGCTGTGAGTGACTATCTGTACTCACGAGCATTGCTGAGCGCGTGGCGGCTTTCGGGACACGTCGCGCGCGCCGAACGAACATCAGTCTGGTCAGTGCTCAAGTCGGGATGGGCGCGCGGCCTGCTGCGGCGTCCATGCGATCCCCTGGCGCATATGGGGCGTCCTCAGCCGCTGGTGAGGCCTGAAGTCGTCGCCGCCGTGCGTGGGAACGAGCGTTGGATTCACCCATGGCTGCGCTCGATCGACGGTGTTCCTGAAGGCAAACTGCAGCATGTCGGGGCCATGTCCCACCCATTCGCTTACTACGATCCGCTGCAACGCCTGGTCGCGGCCGAACGCGTGCATCCGCTGTTCTCGCAGCCGGTGATGGAGGTCTGCCTGCGTACTCCGACCTATTTCATGGCGGCGGGAGGCAGGGATCGCGCTGTTGCACGCCAGGCGTTCGCGCAAGACTTGCCGAAGAGCATCGTGGCTCGCCGGGGGAAGGCCGGACTGGACTCTTATCTGCATCGGGTGGGGGAACGGAATCTGCAATACATCAAAGCGATGCTGCTGGACGGTCACCTGGTCAAGCAGCAACTTCTTGATCGGCGGCGAGTCGAGGCGGCGTTGACCGCGCCGCGGTCGCGGATGCGCGAAGAGCTTAACGAACTGTTAGTTTATCACTTGAGCACCGAAGCCTGGATCAACAGCTGGTCGGCGGCTTGAAGGAATAGCCATGGGACTGCGCCGAACACTGCTGTGTATGTCACTGGTCCTGGCCATGACAGCTTGTGAGCGCGCCCCGGTCGACAGCACGCCCGTTACGGAATTCGTCGTTGGCAAACACGATCGGTGGCAGGCCGGCACGCATTACGAAGTCTTTGAGCCGCTCGCCGGGATGGCGGGCGCGAACGGCAAGGTCACGGTGGTGGAATTCTTCTGGTACGGCTGCCCGCATTGCTACACGATGGACCCGCATGTGACCTTGTGGAATCGCAAGAAGCAGCGGAACGTCGAGTTTCAGCGCGTTCCTACTCTCTGGGGGGACCTCGGTCCGCAGCACGCCCGATTGTTTTATACGTTGCAGGTGCTGGGCCGCACCGATCTCCACGGGATCATCTTCGACACCATCCATGCCCAGGGCAACAGGCTGGCCGCGAGCGACGAGCAGCAGACATTGCAGATGCAGCTGGAATTTGCCAGGCAGCACGGCATCGACCCGCAGCAGTTCATGAACGCGTACGGCTCGAATGAAGTCGAAATGCACCTGCGCAACGCCGAGCGATTGTTGAAGCACTATCGAGTCACCAAGCTGCCGACCCTACTGGTGAACGGAAAATACAAGACCGACGTGAGTCGTACCGACCGCAGGGGCGAAGCGCTCATGCGCCTGGTCGACGATCTCACCGAGCTGGAAGGCAAGACGGTTAGGACTCCATAGTCCCGTCATCGTGGCGAATCGCTCACTATGGCGACGACATGCTATTCGAAGAGTGGTGAGGGTTGCTCCATCCCAAGCGTTCCGCGAGCGCTTCCGAGAATCGGACCGCAACGGGGCGCAGCCTGCCGCCCGGCGTAGTATTCCTGAGCGCTCTGTAGCCTTCAGTGGATGCAGGTAATACCGAAGAAGCGCTACGCGATGTTCCTGCGGTCCCGATTCGGGTTCGAGTGAGGTGATCTACTTCCGCGGCCTGGCCTGGCTTGGCTGGCTAGATCAGTTCCAACGTTCGCCTTGCCGTGTGCAGCAGGATAAGATTCGATTCCCGCCCCGAGTTACCCGAAGGAACGGAAACGAATGAATCGAGCACTGCTCGGCGTCTGCCTGGCCGCTGCATCGTTCGCCACCACGGCGGCAGACGGGGTCAGCTTCGAACGCGCCCAAAAGGCCGTCGAACAAGGTGAATTCAAGTCCATCACGAGCATCTTGGTCGCGCAGGACGGCAAGGTCGTCTACGAACATTACTTCGATACGCAAGGCGCCGAGGGACGCCGGAATACCCGCTCAGTGACCAAGACTGTTGCGGGAATGCTGGCCGGGATTGCCATCGCCGATGGGCACATTCCCGGTGCTTCCGCCCGCATCTTCGATTTACTCCCTGCTTCGCGCCGGAAACACATGCTGAACAAGGATCGCCGCAAGAGCTCCATCGATGTCGAGGACCTTCTGACGATGTCCTCGATCGTCGAATGCAATGATCAGGATCAGTTTTCGCGTGGCAACGAGGAGCGCATGTACCTGATCGAAGATTGGGTGCAGTTCTATGCCGACCTGCCGGTGCAAGGATTTCCCCCTGGATGCCGAAGCCGGCTGACTCTCCTTATGGCCGTAGCTTCCGATACTGCACGGCCGGCGTGACCACTCTTGGCGAGGTCATCCAGACGGCCGTGCGCGAACCCCTGCCGGCGTATGCGCAGCGCCGCCTCTTCGACCCTTTGGGCATCGAGGCGCCGGAGTGGCCATTTTCGCCGTTGGGCCTTGCCCAAGCGGGAGGCGGGTTGGCTCTGCGGACTCGTGACCTGTGGAAGCTCGGGCAGTTGTACCTGGACGGAGGCCGCTTCGGTGGACGGCAAGTTGTACCGCAGGAATGGGTCCACCAGTCGCTGTCTGCGAAGGCAACCGCACGTGAAGACGCCGACTATGGCTATCTATGGTGGCTGATGAAGATTCCCAACGGCGATTCGATCATTACGGCCCCGACAATGTCGGGGTCCGGAGGCAATGCGGTGTTTCTGCTCCCTGAGAAGCGAGCAGTCGTTGTGATCACCACGACCAACTTCAACGAACGACAGCCGCACGCCTTGACGCGCACGCTGCTCACCCGCGATCTGATTCCTTCGCTCTAGCGAATGACTGACCCGCACCAGGTGCACAGTGGGCATGCGAAAGGATGCTTTCGAGACGGTGCGGGCGAAGGCATTTGCTATGTTCCTGGTCGTGTTCGAAATTCATGCCGGCGATGGCGATCAGATCGTGGCGCCACGTTGCCACGAGCACAGTAGGCTTAGCCATCGGAATCGACTGCTGAGACTATTTGAGGCGAATCGCTGTCAGCGTGGCCTGTGCATTGTCCCGTCTCGCCGGTGAGGCGATGAGCAGATACTGATGATTGGCGATGGCAAGCGCACCGGGGCTTGCATAGCGCCATACCTGTTGGTGGGTGGCGATATCGATCGCATATACCGCTTGGTCCGTACTCACGAACACCACATTGTTCGCGGCAACGATGTTCCGAATGAACGCTTCGCCGGACGGCGCGGACCATGACCACAATACCAGCCCGGTCTGCTCGTCGAGTGCATCCAGGCGCCCGGTAGCGTTGCTTGCGGCAATCACCTGGCCTTGCGTGGCTGCTGGGGAGGTCAGATATTCATCGGTGGATGTCCAGCTAATGACACCATTGGCGATGTCATAACGAATCAGTGCGCGATGAGCGAAGTTCTCTTCTAACGCGACGCTGGCTAAGAACTGGCCGTCGCTGAAACATACGATGTGCCCCGGGGAGCTGATCATTGGCGCGCCATAATAGGCGTAGTTTGGGTACTTGTTTCGGCCATCCGCGATTTGACGCGCCGGCCGTCGTAACGCTCTGGTCGTGCGATGAGCTCTATCAGAGAAACGGAATAGAGCGAGCATGGATTGCGCACGTCGCTCCCGACGCACCGAGGATCTCTGGCTCGCGGCGCTGAGGGCGCTTGAGGCGTCGGCCGCTCAGCAGCTTTCACCGCGGGATCGGTACGCGAACAGGCATTCGCTCCGAGCAGGGCTGATAGCATGATAACTGCAAGCCGCATGAGAGGACCAAAATTTACGACGGTTCCATCATGGTACAGCACGGGCATGGCAGTGGTGCGCCGAGCCGCGATGTTTGCTGCGTGAGCCATGACGAGCCCGGCGTGACGGATGACGTCGTCAGGAGCGAAGCAATCAGACACGGCATATTGTTCCATCGGACGTCGCTCAAGCCGGCAAAATGGGAGCCTCTGAGGCTGCCGTTTGTGGAATCAGGAGAACGGCGCCCCGTGCGACGGTCCCCCGCGCTCAAGTTTGCGACTAGGGGTATTCGCGCGTGTGAACCAACGCGACAGTTCTCGGACCGACTGATTGAGAACTTGCGCCCACAACGCAAGCCTGATTGACGGTGCCGACCCTGCGGCAGTAGCGTGTTGTGGCCGACGTTCACAAGAACAAGTCAACGAATGCCATCAAGCGGTCAACAAATTTACCGTGGAGAACGCCAATGACCGAAGTGATTGCTGCGGACTATGGGTTTACCAAAACGACTGCCGGCCAGGAGACACGATTCGTGCTCGGCAAATCTAAACAGCTGCAGCGCAACCTGACTGTCGTGAAGTGGCTCGGATACATCGTCCTGTTTCTCATTTGCGCGGCGCCCGGCGGCTGTGTCGGTGGCAAGGCTAATAGCTTCACTGTGGGACTCTTTGCGACCGGCATCTTCTTCATCGGGGCCTTGCTGGTGTTCAGGTTCCTCGGACGCGTCCTCAAGGTCAGCACCACATCCCCGCCGATCGCGGTGACTCCATCAACGATTGCCCTCGGCCCCAGAACCTACAGCCTGAAAGATGCGCGAAATTGGCACATCGGCAACTCGCGAGACGAGTCAACCGAGATCTTCCGCAGCGGCTCGCAAGCCATCACTCGGGACATGGCCGCGGCCACCGCGTTCTACATCGCGTTCAGCTATGGCAACGAGAAGATCGTCGCGGCGCACAATCTATCCGAAGGTCAAGCGGATGCGCTGTTCCAGGAGCTCATGCAGGCGATGGGGCAGAAGTAAGCTCCGCGGGCAGCGAGGACTGAGTCTGCCCATGGGTCGCCGAAAGAACCTCGACTTCAGCAAAGTCGAGGTCCGAGCCACACGCGTCGCGGACGGCTTCTATGTCATGGTGCGGACTCAGTGGAGTGGTGTCGACGAAGCGCTAAGCGCTGTTTCTACAGTCCCAGTCTGTGTCCGCGATTGATCGCTCTCGAGGCCGGTGGAATTCAGTGGCCCTCAATGGATTGTTGCGCAGAGGGGATTTGAACCTGCAGCTGTATGACCGACTCGATGTAGTTCAGTCTTCTGTCGCTTGACCCAGAGATCTTCGGCTCGTTTTGTTTCAGGCCACGACCCAGCAAATGTCACCACCAGTTTCGGAGGCATTTTGGTGACCCATCGAAACTTCTGGGTCCAAATTCTAATCAAAGGCTGGTTCGAATCAGGGTCCCGGAGATCTATTCGTTGACTCCCGGTAGCCAATGTTGTCCCGGCAAATGGTTCGAACTCTTCCCGTGTGACCGTAACCGTGCGGCCTGCGAAGTATTCGAGATCCATGGTTCGGGCGTTTCGCAGGAGATTTGCCGGGCTACGCCGTCTTGGATAGGTTGGGCTGGTGCTCACGGCAGTGTCGCGATGAAGGCGTTCACCTCTTCCAGCACTTCCTTCTGATTCGACAGAAAAACATAGTGATCGGCTCGTTCGATGCGCACCGCCCGGGCCTGAGGAAGGTCGCGTTGAAACAGTGCCATTTGTCTCTTGGCTCGCTCATCTTGGAACCACGTGTAGGCTTCAGAATTCGAGCGGGCTTCCCGATCGCCTTGAGCGACGGTGCCTGGGTCGTTCATGGCAGCGAAGATACCGAGCGCCGGTACGCGAACATCGGTGTATTTGCGCTTGGCCGCTTCCATCTGGGGGCCAACGAAAGGCGGGCGACGAAATTTCATGAGGGGGCGGCCGTCCGCATCCGTGGCCAGCATCATTCGGAACTCCGCCTCGGGCAATACAACTTTTGAGCCCCGTGCATACCACGCCTGGAGCGTACGAAAACTGTCAAGGTCCGCCGGCGTCGGATCCGGTCGCGGTGGGCGACCGTCTTCGATTCTGATCAGCCTTTCAAAAATGGCCTGAAGCTGAGGCAGGTTTTCCTGAAGCATCTGCCTGGCGAGCGGGCGCGAGTCCCAGGGCTCAGCCATGAGGTCATCGAGCCTCTGCTCGAAGTCACGCAGTTGCCGTTTCCATTCGACAATTTTGTAGAACCCTTCTGCCTCGTAGTCCGGGTCTAGCGAATGGAACGCGTCGAGGTAGATCACTCCGGCAATCTGCTCTGGGTAGCGGGAAGCGACATTGCTCAGTTCGAATCCAGCGTAGGAATGTCCCATCAAAACGGGCTTAGTGAGCTTGAGCGCGCTGATGACGGCGACCACGTCGTCCCCCAAGCGATCGGCGGAGTAACTGTCTTCTGGAATGCTGGAAGGCGGAGAACCTCTGCGTGTCACCGCGTACACTCGATAACGCTCGCGAAGCTTCAGCGCGAAATCATCGAACACATGGCCGGTGTTACCACCGCCAGCGAGTAACACGATGGGCCGACCCTTTCCACCCCAATCGAGCGTTTCCAGCTGAACGTTCTCAGCGACTGTACTGAACCTCACCTTGTGCGGCGACGGATCGCGCCATGGCGCGGCCTCGGAGGCACGAGCCCAAGGTACAAGTAATACTGAGAGCAGCAGAGCAATGCGGGGAAAGCTGCGCGTAAGACCCATTTTGCCACCTATTCCTGCTGGACGTGCCTGCCACTTCCGTCGTGCGCAGCGATCTTACCGCGAGACCTCGAATTCCTCATACGCGAGTTGCGGATCAATTGAACATCGGGATAAGAGATTCAAGCAACGCTTCGGATTCAGACTAACGCCGTCAGCGTCTGGCTGCTCGCGAACGGAACCCAGCATCGCCGAGTTTCCTGAGAAACGCCGAATTTTGGATTGGTGGCATGACTGATGTGGAAAGATCGTGCGTTCGTTCACTTCGTCACAACTGAACGACGATACGCTTGCCCGCATAAGTCACTTGCTTGGTGGCGCGCACAGGTTCGAATCCGCCTCGGCCCGCGGCAGTCATCACCGCGATATTCAGCTTGCGTTGTTGCACCATGCCCGGAAAGCTGCCTTGGCGCGCGTCGATCGTCAGCGTGCGTGCATGGTCATTCCAGACCAAGTGATACGTTGCCCGCTGGCCTTTCTCGTACGCGTAGGTTTCGTTGTCGTCCTCATAGATCGTGAACCGCGCATCCGCACCCGGATAGATGCGCACCTCGAGCGGCGCTTCCGGCGCTTGCGTCGCATACTGCACTTCCGGTCCCATCGGAACGATCGAACCGGCTCGAACGTAGAGCGGCAGGATGTCGAGTGGCGCCTGCCGCGTCACCCACTCGCCGCCTGCGAAGCGCTGGTTCGTCCAGAAGTCGTACCAATCCGCGCCTTTGGGTAGATAGGTCGCCATCGACAAGTTCAGGGCAGGTGCAGGCGCATTCAGCGCCTGTCGTTCGCTCGGCCGTCGCCACGCAAGGCGCAGCACACGATTGCCGTCGATTTGGTAGTACTCGATCGCGACCTTGATGACCTGGCCTTTGCGGAACGTCTTCGTCGTGCTCTTGTACCGGGCTGCACCCGCGTTCCAGTCCTCAACCACCGTGTTGTCGTCCAAGATCAGGCGATAGCCATCGTTGCCTTCGATGCCGATCTCGTACTCGCCGTCCTCGGGCGCCGTCAGCGTCCCTTGCCAGCGCGCCGAGAAGTGCGACAGGGTCGATAGCCCCGCAGGCACTTCGGCCAGCGGCGGGTCGGGCCAGGTGTGGTCCACTCTGGTGTCGATGAAGCGGCTCTTCGGAGTTTCGAAGTTCTCGCCTTCGAAATATTGGCCGGCGAGTCCGGGTTGACCGTCCGGCGTGCGCAGATATTCGGTCGGGATCGTCGTGGCAGGCGGCGGCAAGAGGTGATACATCGCCCGCGTGACCGGATGGACGAGCAGCGACGGGCCGAACATGAAGCTGTCGTCGATTGTGTGGATGGTGCGATCGTCGGGAAAGTCCATCATCAGCGGCCGCATCAGCGTGTAGTTGTTCGACGTGACCTGCCAGCTCAAGCCATAAATGTACGGCAGCAGGCGATAGCGCAGGCGCGTGCTATTCAGTAGAGAGCCATAAACCTGCGGGTCCATCGACTTGAAAAGATAAGGCTCGCGCTCGACGTTCGTGCCGTGGATGCGCATGATCGGGTTGAAGGCGGAGAATTGCAGCCAGCGTGCGTACAGCTCGCGCCATGCCGGGTTCTTCTCGCCGCCGGGGAAATCGGCAACGAAGAATCCGCCCGCATCCTGAGTCCAATAAGGATTGCCCGTCACGGTCACGTTGACGCCGTCGGCGACCTGCTGTTTCAGCGTCTTCCAGCTGGCGAAGATGTCTCCGCTCCACGAAGCGGCGGCTGTGCGCTGGGCGCCGGCCCAGGCCGAGCGTGTCAGCGTGAAGACTCGCTTGTCGTTGCTCGCGCGCTGCCCCTCATAAGTGCCCTGCGTCGTCAGCAGCGAATAGGGATTGAGATAGCGCGTGAAATCGCCAAGAGCATTCGATCCCAGCGCTTTCGTATCGCGGATGTTGTCCTGCGCGTTCCACATCGCGCTCGCGACTTCGATCTCGGTGCCGTCCATCCACAACGCATCGACACCCTTGTCGAGCAGCCCCGATTTGATGTGCTTGAAGTAAATCTGGCGTCCCAGCGGGCTATACGCGTCGTACACGCGCGCATGTTTAGATATCCAGTGCAGCGGCTCGAATCGCAGCCCATGCTCGTCCAACTCGCGGGCCAGCGCAGTGTCGTTACCGATCGACGGCCAGATCGATACCATCAACTTGAGATTCATGTCGTGAACCTGGCGAATCATGCCGGCTGGATCGGGATAGCGGGCTGGATCCCAGATCATCCCGCTCCAGCTGCCATCCTTGTCCGAGCCCCAGTACTGCCAGTCCTGCACGATATAATCGAGCGGGAAGCCTTCCTTCCGGAAAGCGCGCGCGACGTCGAGTAACTGGTCCTGCGTCTTGTACCGCTCTTTGCTCATGAACAGGCCGAACGCCTGCTTGGGATACATCGGCGCCTGCCCGGTCAGCGCGCGATAGGCGCCGATCACCGCGTCGGGCGTCTCGCCGGCCATGAAGTAATAATCCACGCCACCGGGTGCGCTCTCGGCCCAGAGCGATGCACCCTCGCCATCATCTTTGAACCGCATCTGGGAATACGTGTCCCACATCACCCCATAGCGCCGTGACGACATCATGACCGGGATGACGATGCCGACATTGGTCTGGACGAGCAGCAGCTCCTTGCCGCGCCGGTTACTCTGGTCCTCGCCGTTGAAACCGAAGCCATAGATCGCCTCGTCGGGGCGCAACGTGAAGACGTTGCGCGCTTCCAGCGTCGGCGCGCCTGCGATCGTGACTTTCTTCAGCGCCTGCGGCGCGTCTGCCTTTTCCTCGGTGTAGAGCCCGCCAGCAGCATCGAAGAAGCGTAGCGCGCCGCTCGCTTTGCTGATCTCGATGCGCAGCATCCCGCTATCGATCGTCAGTGCGTGGTCACTCTCGCTCAGCGTGAACGGAATGAGCTGCGGCTTGCCGATCACGACCAGGCTCGGCGCGGTCCAGTAGTTCTCGCCGAGGTTGGCGTTTACTCGCACCGTCCTGGGCCCGTAGAAGATCACGTTCTTGGTGGTAGCGCCCACGCGCACCTGCACACCACTTGCCAGGCGCACATAGGTGAACGCACCGTCGACCGGCGGCGACACTGCTTTCAGATGACCCTTGTCGTCGAGCCCGGTCGCTGCTACAGCGGCCTGACGCGATGGAGCGTCTGAAGCGGACATTTGTGCGGCGGCTGAACTCTCCAAGCAGAGCACAAGCATTGCCGCCCACGCAGTAGCCATCCAACCGATCGTCCTCATTGAACAAATCCTCCAGCCTCACGGTGCGCGCGCGGGGCGGCTCCACTTTCCAGCCTCATGCAACAGTCAGCGGTCGCTGACCACAGCGGCATTCCAAACCATTCATCGCCGGCAAAGCGATGGCAGGTGCATCGCCAATGAGTGTATACGCACGGCCGATCTACAAGGTAGCGCTACCTACATGCTGGCCGAGGCGGCCGCGATCTCAGTGCAGCGGGTTGATCAACTGCCCGCTGCTGCTCAATCATCGACGCACACAGACGGTTTGACTTTTCAACGGGCTCACTTGCGTGTCGGGTTGCCGTCCATTCGCGTACGAACTTCCTTCAGCAACGGAATCGGACTCATGTGGAAATGTGTATGGCTGCGGTCGGCAATTTCATCGCGACGGCCAAATGACAGCGCTAGTATTTTTAACGCTACCGAAGCCCGACTCAGCCGCGGGTTACCCGCTAGACGGCAGCCGGATCAGCGGCCTGAGCAGGAGGACGCGGGCACGCTGCCCCATGCGTCAGCTCAGAAAAAGCAGCGATTTGAATCAATAACCAAATGGTGGATGGGGGTGTTATGGTTGAGAGAAGTCTTTCGGCTGTGCCTCGTAGCCCGAATCTGACAGCGGCGGTCCATGCGGTCCTGGGCCATGCCAATCTGGCCATGACGGCTTCATTGCTCACAGTCGCCATGGCGGTATCGACCGGGGCCAATGCGCAAAGCCAAGCCGCGCAGGCCACCCAACCGGCGGATCGCAAGCTGGAAGAAGTCGTTGTCACCGGCCGGCGCCAAGCCATCCAGGACGCCGACGAGCGCAAGCGGAATTCCGAATCCATCATCGATTCGGTGCTGGCGGACGACGCGGGCAAGTTGCCCGACAACAGCATCACCGAAGTGCTCCAACGTGTGCCGGGCGTGACGATTTCCCGCTGGGGCGGCCCCGAGCACTTCATCGCTGAAGGTAACGGCGTGCAGGTGCGTGGTCTCTCCGGTGTTGCCGCACGCGTGAATGGTCGCGAAGTAATCAGCGCAAACGGTGGGCACGGGCTGTCATGGTCGGATGTCACTCCCGAGCTCATGGCGGGTTTGGATGTTTACAAAAGTTCCACTGCCGATCTCATCGAAGGCGGCACGGCTGGACAGATCGACCTGCGCACCAAGATGCCGTTCGACTACGACGGCTTCGCTGCGCAGATTTCCGCCAACGGCGAGTACGGCGATTTTCGCGAGACTACTTCGCCCTCGGCGTCCGCTCTGGTTGCCAACACTTGGGACACCGGCATCGGCCGGATCGGGGTGCTGCTCGATGTGGCGTACGGAGAATACGCATCACGCTCGGATTTCGCTGCGATCGAGCCGTACTACAGGCAACGCGTAGGAACGGAGGACCGTTATATCCCGGGCGGCTTCACCTACGGTTCCTTGGAATTCGAGCGCACTCGCAAAGGCGCCTATGCAGCCCTGCAATGGCAGGTCAACGACAACCTGCTGATCGAGCAGACCTACTGGAACTCACGTTACGAGCAAGAGAACGTCGGCCATGGCGTGTTCGTCACGTCGAAGCTGCTGAGCGTGGACCCCAACGGCAACAACGTTTTCGATGCCGCCGGGGGACTGATCAAGTCCGACAGCGTGTATCTGTACGATCCGGTCAACCTGGGTACGCCCGGTGGCACGTTCGGAGCGAGCGGCAACGCCGGTATTGGCCACCGCGAAAGCGACACTCGAGATGTGAGCACCGCCTTCAAGTTGAGCTCCGACAGCGGCAGGTGGGCGCTGCGCGGCGCGTTCCAGGCGGTGGACTCCACGGCGATGGTTTTCGGCTACGACGTGTTTCCCACCATACCGTTCGCCACCAGCGGTTTCGGGATGGATTTGAGCGGGGAGTTTCCGGTCATCAGCATGCCGCCGGCGACGCAAGCGAATCTCCAGGATCCAAGCCAGTACACCTACATGGCGACCATGGATCACATCGAAGACAACGATGCGGAGATGCGCGCGGGCAACCTGGATTTCGACTTCACGATCTCCGAAGACGGGTTCTTCCGCTCGGTACAGGTCGGTGCGCGCCATGCGGACCGTACGGAAGTCGATCAGACGTCGGGTTACAACTGGGCGGCCCTGGGTGTCGGTTGGAACGGATATGACCCGGTGTCGTTCGCCGAGGGCCGTCCCGGCGATTACCAGGCGGGGGCGTTCGATAATTTCTTCCGCGGCAAGGTGCCGCTGCCCGGCAATGTGCTGATGCCCAGCTTGGAAATGGCCCGTCGGGCGGACTTGCTCGGCGATCATGAACGCTATGGCAATCCGCTGGAGCACGGCATCGAGTATCAGCCGTGGGAGCGTGCTGAAATCGACGTGACCAATACGGCCGCGTTCGGCTTGCTGCGCTTCGCCGACGACACCGGCCTGTTCGGCATACCGTACAAGGGCAACTTCGGTGTCCGCTACGTGCGCATCGAGACCGAATCGCAGGGCTTCTATCATCAGTTCGGCCGGACGTTCATGGATCCGCAGACGAATGTCTCGCACACGCTGGCGGACTTCGGCGTCGAGTTGTCGGGCGGCCGCACCACCAAGAAGTGGTTGCCGAACATCAACCTCCAGTTCAGTCCCACCCCCGAGACCAAGCTGCGTTTTGCTTACAACGAGACTTTGGATCTGCCTTCGGTGCGGGACTTGAGGGCCAACGGCTCGCTGGATGTTTTTTTCGTCCAGGACAGCGGCGGCGGCGGTACTCCCATTCCCAAAGAGTGGGTCGTCAACTTCGGCAACCCGGAACTGAAGCCGATCATCGCGGAGAACTTCGATGTATCCGCGGAGTGGTATGCGAAGCCGGGCACGACCCTGCATCTCGATCTGTTCCACAAGGAGCTCGAGAACTGGCTGGTCTACAGCAACACCACGCAGCCGTTTCCTGTCGTGTTCGCGGACGGCACCACCGGCATGCTGCCGGTGAACTTCAACGGTATCGACAATTCTTCGCGGGCGGCGACGGTGAAGGGTGCGGAGATCGGCGTGCGAACTTACCTGGACATGTTGCCGGGGGCGTTTGCCGGCATCGGCGTGGAGGCCAACTACACTTACATCGACAGCCGCAATCCGGGCGACGTGTACTACGACATCAACGGTCAGCCACACAACGACGCGCCGGTGCAAGGATTGTCGAAGAACTCGTACAACGTCGCCTTGCTGTACGACTACGGCATATGGTCCGCCCGTCTGGCCTATAACTGGCGCAGCGAGTTCCTGTTGTCGGTGAACGCCAATGGGTCGAACGGCGATTACAACTACTTCAGCGCCAGCACGCCGACGGGCACCAACTGCGCGCTGCCGTCGAGCACCACTTGCGACTTCATCGATATCGCGTTGCCGGTGTACTCCGACTCGTACGGTCAGTTGGATTTCGGCGTGACGGTGCGCCCCTCCGACCGTTGGTATGCATCGTTCCAAGTCGCGAACCTGACCGATACGATCGTGCAATCCCAATTCGGCGGCTACCCGGGAGGCAAGTACAACCGCAACTGGTTCACCACAGATCGGCAGTTCAATCTCGGTCTCGGTTACAAGTTCTGACCGATGCGAGTCCGAGAGGACGAGCAAAAGGGAATCCCGCGGGATAGCGACAGGTGGAGCCCATGCGAGCGCATGGGCTCCCATTCACGATGACCCATTCACGATGATCAAGCGCGTTTTGATCGTGGGGGGCGGCACCGCCGGCTGGATTACCGCCGGTTATCTCGCCAGCACCCTCGGTGCACAAGCTCGCGATGGCGTTCGCATCACGCTGGTCGAGTCCGCCGACATTGGAATTCTGGGGGTGGGCGAGGGCACGTTCCCAACTATTCGCAAGACACTCAAGCGCATTGGCGTCGATGAAGCAGCACTGCTGCGACAGTGCGGCGCGACCATGAAGCAAGGCGCGAAATTCGCACACTGGCGTTATGCGCCCGGCCAGGGTCGACCGGATCACTATCTGCATTCGTTCCAGGTCACTCACCAGCCCACCGGCCTGGACCTGCTGCCCTACTGGCTGCTGGGCGTCGCAGGCGACAACGTCAACTGGGATGAAGTCAACACGCCGCAGAAGCGCGTCGCGGATGAGTGCAGGGCGCCGAAGCTGATCACTCACGAAAATTACGCGGCGCCGCTCAACTACGCATATCACTTCGACGCTGTCAGCCTGGCGAAATTTCTGCGTGAATTGGTGATAAGCCGCGGCGTGCGCCACATCGTCGATACTGTCGATGCAGTGAACCTTGCGGAAGATGGCTCGATACAGTCGGTGACCACGCGCGAATACGGCGCGCTCGAGGCCGATCTGTTCATCGATTGCACCGGCTTCCGGGCGCAACTCATAGGCGGGGCGCTGAACGTGCCCTACAAATCGTGCCGCTCGGTACTGTTCTGCGATTCCGCGTTGGCGATGCAAGTCCCCTACGAGCAGTCACGCTCGCCCATCGCCTCGTACACAATATCCACGGCTCATGAAGCCGGTTGGACATGGGACATCGGGCTCGAAGCCCGGCGCGGCATAGGCTATGTCTTCTCTTCGGATCATACCGACAGCACGCGCGCGGAAGAAACGTTACGAAAGTACGTAGGCAAGGCCGGTGACGCCTTGCCGGCGCGGCTGATCAAGTTCAACGCCGGCTATCGTGAGATCAACTGGAAAAAGAACTGTGTGGCGATCGGGCTTTCCAGCGGCTTCTTCGAACCGCTCGAAGCCACCGGGATCATCTTTACCGAAATCGCCGCCGTGATGCTCTCCAACCTGTTCCCGTGGGGAGGCAACTTCGAGACGGCCGCCCGGCAATACAACGAAATCATGCGCAGACGTTATGAGCGCGCCCTGGACTTCATCAAACTGCACTACTGCCTGACGGAGCGGCGCGATACGCAGTTCTGGCGCGACAACGTCGCTGCCTCCAGCATTCCCGACAGCCTCCACGAGCTGCTCGAGCGCTGGCGGTTTCGTCCGCCGGATGCGATCGACATCGATTTGAACGTGGACATTTTCACCGAAGCCAGCTGGCAGTACGTGCTGTACGGCATGGGTTACAAGACGGATCTGCGCCCCAGGGCGGGCGTCTTGAAGTATTACGATGAAGCCCGTGCGGCGTTCGAAGAGATCAAACGCCAGGGCGAGTACGCGAGCCGCACGTTGCCGACCAACCGCGAGCTCATCGAAGCGGTCCGGACGCGAAGCTTCGGGCCCGCAGCCACGGGCGGTTGACGATGCAGGCAGCAGTCATCGACCGGGCTCGCAGCGGGCCGATCAGGAAAATCGTGATCGTTGGCGGCGGCACGTCTGGATGGATGTGCGCGGCGGCGTTGTCACGTTTGATTCAGCACGCCGGCGTGTCGATCACACTGCTCGAATCGGATGAGATCGGCACGGTCGGCGTCGGCGAAGCGACCATCCCGCCGCTGCTGACATTCAACGCACTGCTGGGCCTGGATGAAAGCGACTTCGTTCGCAGTACGCAGGGCACATTCAAGCTCGGCATCGAGTTCGTCGACTGGCATCGCGTGGGCCATCGCTACCTGCATGCTTTCGGCAAGTTCGGCCTGGATGCCCAGGCCATCAAGTTCCACCAGCTGTGGCTGAAGCTGTCCAGAGATCCGGACACTGCGGCAGAGACTGGCGACCTGAGCGACTACAACCTCTGCTCGGTCGCCGCGCGCCTCGGCCGTTTTACACGCCCGACCGGTGGTCCGAATTCCGTGCTGTCCTCGCTGCGCTACGCATATCACTTCGATGCGGGGCTCTACGCGAAGTATCTTCGACAGTACAGCGAGGCGCGCGGTGTCGTGCGCGTCGAGGGCAAAATCACCAAAGTCGCGCTGCGCGAGCTGGATGGATTCATCGAGTCGGTGACCCTGCAGAGCGGGCAGACCATCGAGGGGGAGTTGTTCGTGGACTGCAGCGGCTTTCGCGGGCTGCTGATCTCACAGGCGCTCAACGTCGGCTACGAAAACTGGAGCCGTTGGCTGCCGTGCGACAGCGCCGTCGCCGTTCCTTGTGAATCCGCTGAGCCGCCGCGTCCTTACACGCGCTCCACTGCCGATAAGGCAGGTTGGCGTTGGCGTATTCCTCTGCAGCACCGAGTGGGCAACGGCTATGTGTATAGCAGTGAGTTCATCAGTGACGAAGATGCCGAGGCGCGGTTGTTGGCAACGCTCGATGGCGCACCGCTGGCGAAGCCTCGCGTGCTCAAATTCGTCACCGGTCGTCGCCACAAGTTCTGGGAAAAGAACTGTGTTGCCCTCGGTCTCGCGGCCGGCTTCATCGAGCCGCTCGAGTCGACCAGCATTCACCTCGTGCAAACCGGCATTGCCAGGCTCCTGGCGCTGTTCCCCGATCGGAGTTTCGCGCAGCCGGAGATCGATGAGTACAACCGCGCCACTGGATTCGAATACCAGCTGACGCGTGACTTCATCATCCTGCACTACAAGGCGACAGAGCGCGACGATGCGCCACTGTGGGTCAGGTGCCGCGAGATGGGAGTGCCGGATACGCTGAAACAAAAACTCGAGCTGTTCCGCTCGCGTGGCCGGGTCGTGCGTTGGGCGGAGGATGTGTTCACCGAGGACAGCTGGATCGCCGTGATGTTGGGTCAGGGCGTGGCGCCAGGTGGTTACGATCCGCTGGTGGATTCCTTGCCGCTGGAGAATACCCGCCGGTTCATGCAGCACATCAAAGACGTGACCGCGAAGACGGCGAACGCCATGCCGGCGCACCAGAATTTCATCGATCGGTATTGTTCGGCACGGTAGCAAATTGAATCATCTCAATAGCGGATCGTTCACGACCATCGTCTCGACAATGCTGCTCGCCCTTGCGGGTGTTGCCGTTGCAGCGCCGACCGAGGTCCTTCCCTTGAGCGGCATGGGCGAGCCGGGTGAAGCCGCGGTGTATTGGGATTTCCGCTTGGATGCAGGGCGAGGCGCCGGCAAGTGGAACCGGATTCGAGTGCCGTCCTGCTGGGAGCAGGAAGGTTTCGGTGCGTATTACTACGGCGCCCAGGGCCGCGGCAAACCGGACTCCGATCCCATCATTCCAAAGGAACGCGGAGACTATCGCACCGAGTTCGCGGCGCCGACGCAATGGCGCGGCCGGCAAGTGCGCATCGTGTTCGAAGGCGCAATGACCGACACCACCGTTCGGATCAACGGCCAAGTGGCGGGGCCGACTCATCAAGGCGGCTTCTATCGATTTCATTACGACATCACGCCGCTCCTGAAATACGGCGCCAGGAATCTGCTGGAGGTGTCGGTCAGCAAGGAGTCCTCGAATCCAAGCGTCAATCACGCCGAGCGACGCGGCGACTATTGGACCTTCGGTGGACTCTACCGGCCGGTGTGGCTGGAAGCGCGTCCGACGCATCACATCGAGTGGACAGCCATCGATGCCCGTGCCGATGGCAGCTTCTATGCACAGGTTCATTTGGGGAGTGAAGCCCCGACGGGAAGTGTGGTTCGCGCACGCATCTACGATCCAGAGGGTAACGCCGTCGGCCGAGCGCTCTCCGCACCCGTCGGCATTCACGACACGACTGCTGTCATCACTGGCAAGCTCGACAATCCCCGGACGTGGTCGGCCGAGACGCCGCATTTGTATCGCGTCGAGCTCACGTTGATTGCTGCGAGCAACGAGCACCGGGTGAGCGAACGCTTCGGCTTTCGTACCTTCGAAGTGCGGCCGCGGGACGGGCTGTAT
This sequence comes from Steroidobacter sp., assembly GCF_036402275.1. NCBI lineage: Bacteria > Pseudomonadati > Pseudomonadota > Gammaproteobacteria > Steroidobacterales > Steroidobacteraceae > Steroidobacter > Steroidobacter sp. Next base: position 246,613 of record NZ_DASWTF010000041.1, read on the forward strand.
CTCAACGGCCGCAAGATCGTGCTGAAGGGCATCAATCGCCACAGTTTCGCGCCGGCCACCGGCCGGACCATCACGCGTGAGCAAAGCTACAACGACGCGCGTCTCATCAAGGACGCGAACATGAACGCCGTGCGCATGTCGCATTATCCGCCGGACAAACATTTCCTCGAGGCGGCCGACGAGCTCGGCCTGTACGTACTCGACGAGCTTGCTGGCTGGCAAGGCTCGTACGACACGCCGACCGGCGCGCGACTCATCGGCCAGATCGTCCGCCGCGATGTGAATCATCCCAGCATCCTGTTCTGGGACAACGGCAATGAAGGCGGCTGGAATCGCGACAACGACGGCGAGTTCGACCGCTGGGACCCGCAGCGCCGGCCCGTGCTGCACCCATGGGCGCTACACAGCGGCGTGAACACCGATCACTACGAGGATTACGCCAGCACGGTGAAACTGAGCGGCGGTCCCGACATCTTCATGCCGACGGAATTTCTGCATGGCCTGTACGACGGCGGCATCGGTGCGGGGTTGCGGGATTACTGGGATGCGATGGGTAACAGCCCGACCGTGGGCGGCGGATTTTTCTGGGTGTTCGCCGATGAAGGCATCGAACGCACGGATCGCGATCGTCGCATCGACACCATGGGTAACTCCGCGCCGGATGGCATGTTGGGCCCAAATCGCGAGAAGGAGGGAAGCTTCTACGCGGTGAAGCAGATTTGGTCACCGGTGCAGGTCAGCGAGTTGCAAGTGGACCGCACGCGGCCGTCTTTGCGAATGATGCTGAACAACCGCTACGCCTTCACCAACCTGAGTCAATGCAAGTTCACGTGGCGTGCATTGAAGCTGCCGCGACCGGGAGAAGCATCGAGCGACCAACGGCTGATCGCCGAAGGCGAAGTCGCCGGTCCGGCGATCAATCCGGGCGAGCAGGGCGCTTGGGAGATCCCGCTCGCTCCCGGTCAAACAGGCGACGAAGATGTTTTTCATCTCACGGCCAAGGACCCCGAGGGTCGTGAGTTATGGACTTGGTCCGTTGCAAATCCCGGGCAAGAATCTCGCGAGCGAAGCTCCGCAACGGACCAGACGACTTTGACAAAGGTGGGCAATGATCGCGGCATCGTTCAGTCAGGGCCCTATGAGCTGAGCTTCGATACCCGCACCGGCCGATTGGCCGAGATTCGCAAGCACGGCAAGTTACTCCCGCTGAGCGACGGCCCGCGGCTCGTTGCATACACGCGGACGGAGCGGGCTTTTCAAAAGATCGCTGCCACTGCGAAGTTGCGCCGCTTGGACTTGCAAGCGAACCCGCGCTCTCCCGACGTTCTGGCGACAGCGGCCTATGACGGTCCGCTACGTGAAGTCACTTGGCGCCGCAGCGGCGACTCACTCGCAATGTCCTACGAGATTGCGTACCAAGGAGAAGCGCATATTCTCGGCGTGCGTTTCGAGCTCCCGGAGAGTCAGGTCGTCGGCAAGCGGTGGGTGGGCAACGGCCCCTATCGAGTGTGGCAGAACCGGCTCGAAGGCGGCGTGTTCGGCTTTCACGAGACGAGTTACAACGATCCGATTCCCGGCGAGACGTTTGCCTATCCGGAATTCAAAGGGTATTTCGGCAACTGGCGTTGGGTCGCCCTCGACACGGCGACACAGAGCGTAACAGTGGAAAATGTCGGCGCCGTGCCGTACTTCGGACTCTATGGACCGCGGGGCGGAGTGAGTCCCGTGCTCGAGCTGCCCGATGTCGGTTGGTCCTTTCTCCACGTCATTCCGGCGATGGGCACCAAGTTCGATCTTCCTGAGTCGCTGGGACCGCAGTCGCAGCCGCAAACACTTTCAGGCATCCAGCGCGGTGAGTTGCGATTCGACTTCGAGGCGCGTGGCGACGGCGATCGAGTCAGCAACCCGCTTGCGCGGTGACCGCCTCACTTCAAGAATTGTGTCAGCGGTCTGTGCGCGAGCGAGGGAGCTGAGGATCAACAACAACCATACGACCTTGCAAAGAGGCACGGGCTCCATCTTCTCGATGCTTGCGGATATGCAGTCGCTGCGCGACGGTCGGCGTCGCGTGCCGGGCCCCGTAGCGTCGACGAATGGGGGAAACGCAGTTCCACAGGGCCCGGCACGCCAACTCTTGAGAATGTGCGAACACCGTAGCATTCCTGCGTCTTCACAACTAATGAAAAATCGGCTGCGACACATGCGATCAAGAGACGGCAGGCGCCGAGAGATGCAATTTGCGCCCGCGACATGCCCGGTTTTTCATTAGACAATAACGATTTTTGCCATAAATTTCCGCGTTGACAGCGCCCGGCGCTCCAACGCGCTGACCTCATTGCTCGATCAACGCGATAGCGCGGCGCTGAGCCGCGCTATTCATCGAGCGCCAGACAGATGGCAGCGGTTGTCACAAAAGAGGGAGCCTGAGCGACCGTGAGCTTTGTGCGCGTCGCTCGGCTTACCTCACACATTGAAATTCGATGGGGGTTATTCCTATGACTAACGAGAGGAGATCGCAGCTGGCGCTTGGACGGCGCACGATCGGTACGGGCGGTGCTCTAGGCAAGCGCGCATCGTTGCTGGGAGTGAGCGCACTTTTGTTGGCCACGTTCACCTACGCCCAAGACACCGCAAAGCCGAGCGACGGCGCCGACACCTCGGACAGGCCGCGAGTCGAAGAAGTGGTCGTTACGGGACTGAGGTTGAGTGTTCAGACCTCGCAGGAGCTCAAGCGCAACGCCGAGGTCATCGTCGACTCCGTTAGTGCCGTGGACATCGGCGCCTTGCCGGATCGCAGCGTCACCGAAGCGTTGCAGCGAATCTCCGGCGTCACCATCGATCACTTGTTTGCGCCGTCGGATACCAACCGCTTCTCGGCCGAGGGCAGCGGCGTGGCAATTCGCGGTCTCACGCAGGTTCGCAGCGAGCTGAACGGGCGCGATGTTTTCAGCGCGCGGAACACTCGCGGGTTGAGCTTCGAGGATGTTCCTTCGGAGTTGATGGCCGGCGTCGATGTTTTCAAGAATCCTTCCGCCGACATGATTGAGGGAGGCATCGCGGGCACCGTCAACTTGCGAACGCGCAAGCCGTTCGATGCCCCCGGGTTGTACGCCGGTGGGACCGCCAGCATGAACTACGGCGATTTCAGCGAGGAGGCCGAGCCGCAGGCGTCGATCCTGGTCAGCAATCGCTGGCAAACGGGAATCGGTGATTTCGGCGCCCTGATCGACGTCGCCTATTCGAAATTGGCGACGCGCACGGACAGCATTCAATTCGGCCGTCCGTTCCGTCGCGACGCTGCGGAAGTGGGCGCGACGGGTGTCCCATGCGAGGACATGAGAGGAGGCACGTTCAATTGCGTATACGTGCCGGCGGGCGCGCGCTGGAGCGAGCTCGATTTCGATCGCGAGCGCATCGGTTACGACATCGCGCTCCAGTGGGCGCCGAACGATCGCACCGAAGTCGTGCTCAACGTGCTCCAGTCCGACTACACCATGAACTGGATCGAGCACTCGGCGTGGCTGGAGGAATGGCCTTACAGCATCGTGCCCGCGGCCGGCACCTCGTTCACGTTCGACGACAGTGGCGTGTTTCGTTCCGGAACGATGGTTTCCAACGCCGGGTTGCCCGGCGCCGACTATCTCGGTCAGCTGCAGACCCCGGGCGCACGCATGCCCACCGGTTCGACGGCGCGCGCGGCCGAGATGCACCAGAAGACCACGGACTACACTCTGAGCGTGCAGTTCGATGCGACGGAGCGACTGTCGTTCACCGGCGATCTGCAATACGTCTATGCCAAGGCCGATAACTTCGACTACACCATCAACAGCCAGGTGAATCCGAGCGCCCTGCAGGTCGATCTTACCGGCGGTCTGCCGAGCGTGTCCGCGATGCCGGACGGTTATCTGGAAACCCGCGGCAATTATTTCTGGGCGGCGGGCATGGACGATACCCAGAAGAACAAAGGCACCGAGTTCGCGACGCGATTCGACGTGGCTTACTCGCTCGATGCGGGGTGGTTGCAGACGCTGAAGGGCGGCGTGCGTTTCACCAATCGCAAGGCGGAGAACACGGACACTGGTTATAACTGGCAGCCGATCAGTCAGTGGTGGCAGGGCGATGCGCAGGGGAACTGGCCGGGACATCTGGCCAGCCTGGACGATTACATGACCGGTCACTCGACGTTGTTCAATTTCTCGGATTTCTACCGCGGTCGGGCCAACTTGCCGGGTGGGCTGTGGGTGGCGAGCGATTCGCTGGTGGAAGATCTCAAAAACAACGCCGGCCTGGTGCAGACGGCGCTGGTCAACGGTTCGGGCTGGGCGCCCGATCGCTTTCGTGAAGGCGATACCAATACTCAGCGCGAAAAGACTTACGCGGCCTTTGCATTGTTGCGCTTCGGCGGCGATCTGGGGTCTTTGCCACTCGACGGCAACGTCGGCGTGCGCGCGGTGCGTACCGACTACGAAGCAGTGGGCTACGCACAGCAACCCGATTGGACCAATCATCAGCTCCTGAACAACAACGGCGATCCCAATTTCGTCGCGAACTATGGCAGCGGCGACTGGCTGCCGCGCAATTTCGATGACAGCTACACGGACGTGCTGCCGAGCCTCAACTTGCGTTTGAAGCTCACACCGGAGTTGCAGTTGCGCTTCGCGGCATCGAAGGCCATTGCACGACCGACCTTCGAGCAACTGGCGGCGAACGTCAAATTGGGTGGCGATCTTCTGACCACGCAAGACCCGGTCACGCAACAACCGGGGAGCGAGATCGTCACCAGCTTCACCGGCAGCGGCGGCAATCCGATGCTCAAGCCGATGGAGGCGAATCAATACGACGCCGCCGTCGAGTGGTACTTCGCTCCGCAGGGTTCGTTGTACAGCACGTTCTTCTATAAGGACGTGAAAAACTATTTCATCCGTGGCACGGAGACGCAATCGCTGTTCGGTCTGGACTGGCAGGTGGACGCGACCATCAACGGCGACGAAGGCGTCATCAAGGGATTCGAGGTCGGCTACTCGCAGTTCTACGATTTTCTGCCGGGCTGGCTGCAGGGTTTCGGTGCGCAGGCCAACTTCACTTACGTGGACAGCAAGGGCGGCGGTCCCACCGCGGGTCCCTCGGGTGGTTCGGCGACGGTGCCGCCCGGTCTTCCCATCGAAGGTTTGTCCAAGACCAGCTACAACCTGGTGGCTCTGTATCAGCGGGGGGCGATTGAAGCGCGTCTGGCCTATAACTGGCGTGAGCAGTGGCTGCTCACCACGCAAGACGGCGACGGCAAGGGATCGGTGTGGAATGGCGACTACGGGCAACTGGATGCCTCGCTGTTCTTCCGCTTCAGCCCGAACGTGCAGGTCGGCATCGAGGCCAACAATCTGACCAACACCACGCAGAAACTCCTGGTCGGACCTTATAAATACAGCCTGGCCGCCGATGGCCGCACACCGGCATACAACGTCGATTACGTCGATTCGCGTTTGTATCAGAACGCCTGGTTCACGTTCGACCGAAGATACGCCGCGACGGTGCGTGTGTCGTTCTGATCGTTGCGACCACATTTGGGACGTCTATGTCGAATTCACATTGCCCGACTCTCCTTGTGCTCGTGTTTCTGGCGATCTCGGCGTTGGCCAACAACGATGTCGTCACTTCTCCGGACGGCCTGACATCGGTTCGCATAGCGACAGATGCGAGCCGCTTCTCGATCTCGCGTGGAGGCGAGACGGTGATTGCTCCGTCGCCCATGGGGTTGGAGCTCGACGGAGCTCCTGAGTACGGTGCGCTCATGCTCGAAAAGCGGGTGGACACGTCGGTCGATCGGGTGATTCCGCTCATCGCAACCAAAGCCGCTAGCGCGCGCGACCATTATCGGGGCGCGACATTCACTTTCCGAGAAACAGGCGCCTCGGCTCGTCGTATCTCGATCGATGTGCGCGCGTATGACGATGGCGTCGCATTTCGTTACCGCATCGATGCAGCAGCGCCCGTGCGACTGCGGGGTGAAAAGACGGAGTTCGCGTTCGAGGGCGATCCAACGTGCATCGTCACTCCCGTGGACGCAGCACACGAGAACACGTTCGATCGCAAAAGAGTGTCACAACTGCGGACGGATACAGGTTATGACGTGCCGCTCGTGTGCGCCACGCCGTCGGGCCGGACGCATTTCGCGCTCATGCAGGCGAATCTCGAGGGCTATAGCGGCGCGTCCTTGTGGAAGGAGGGTGATGCTCTGCGCGTGCGGCTCTCATCGGTACCGAGCTGGCCCGGACCTGTTGTCGTTAGCGAGGCCGGACTCACGACCTCGTGGCGCGTCGTGATGATGGGCGATCGCGCCGGCGACATGATCTCGTCACATCTGATTGGCAACTTGAATCCGCCTCCGGCCGGTGACTTCGGTTGGGTGAAACCTGGCAAGGTTGCCTGGGACTGGTGGTCCGGGCCGCTCGCCGGCGTGAAGCCCGACATGGCGACCTACCGTCGATTCATCGATTTCGCGGCGGCTTCCGGATTTCCGTACTACCTGATCGATGCGGGCTGGTCCTGGGGCGCCGGTCCGTGTTGCGAGGCCTTGCCATCGAACGATGTCACTCGGGCTGCCGAAGGAATAGATATGCCGGCGCTCGTGCGATACGCGGCAGGCAAAGGCGTCGGCCTGCTTCTTTGGGTGCACTGGGCGCACATGGCGCCGCGCATGGAGGAGATACTCGATACCTACGCGCGCTGGGGCATCAAAGGCGTCAAGGTGGACTTCATGAATCGCGACGATCAAGAGATGGTTGCGTTCTATCGGCGCATGGCGGCCGAGACTGCCAGGCGGCGCCTGTTGCTGGATCTGCACGGCGCCTATGTTCCAGCGGGGCTGCAGCGTACGTATCCCAATTTCATCACCCAGGAAGGCGTGTTGGGAGCGGAATGGAACAAGATGGACAGACGCGTCACTCCCCAACACAACTTGATGTTGCCGTACACGCGCATGCTTGCCGGCCCCATGGACTACACGCCTGGCGGATTTCGTCATCGCACGCCATCGGCCTTCGAGGTGCGTGCAGAGATGCCGCTGACGCAGACGACTCGCGGACAGGCGCTCGCAATGTATGTTGTCTACGACAGCCCGCTGCAGATGGTGTCCGACGATCCGGATGCGTACGCAGATGCTCAGGGCTTCGAATTCATCAAGCGCGTACCGACGGCTTGGGATGAGACGCGCTTCTTATCAGGCGAGCCCGGGCGCGACATCGTGCTCGCACGTCGCTTCGGGCGCACGTGGTTCATCGGCGCGATGGCCGCGGATGAGACCCGCACGCTGAGAGTGCCTCTGAGTTTTCTGGCTCAAGGGAAGTATCGCGCCACTCTCTGGGAAGACGGATCGACGCTCGACGATCTCCGCCGCAGCGAACGCAATGTGATATCTCGCGACGTTCTCACGTTGCGATTGCCTCCGGCAGGCGGCGCAGTAGTGGCGATCGAAAGTTCATCGGGAAGCGTGCTGAATGAATCTGGTGAATAAGAAGGGCCGCCTGGTTGCAGCGGCAATGCTTGCGCTGTTTTCGATGAGTGGCGCGAGTGCGCGCGAGCTGCTTCATCCGATGTTTCAGGATCACGCCGTGCTGCAACGTGATCGCAGCGTCCGCATCTGGGGAGATGCCGATCCGGGCGCGGAAGTGGCGGTTGCCATCGCTGGCGCCGAGGTGAAAACCCGCGCGAGCACGGAGGATGGAAGATGGGAAGCCACGCTTCCGGCGCAACCAGCAGGTGGACCGCACAAGCTGCAGGTTCGCTCGTCGTCGGGCGAGACGCGCACTGTCACGGACGTTCTGTTCGGCGACGTCTGGCTGTGCTCGGGGCAGTCGAACATGGAAATGCCGCTGCGGCGGGTCACAAACTCGGATACCGAGATCGCGGGATCGACCAACGAGCGCATTCGACTGCTGAGCGTCGGTCGCGACAGCAGCTCCGTGGCACGGCGCGACTTCATCACTCCCGTGAAATGGGAGACCGCTCGTCCCGGCACGGTCGACGAGTTCTCCGCCGTTTGTTATTTCCTGGGCCGCGATCTGCAAGCGGCCTCCGGTGTGCCGCAAGGTCTGATTCACTCCTCATGGGGCGGCTCCGTGGTACAGGCATGGATAAGTACCGGCACGTTGAGCGATCTCGGCGGTTATGAAAACGCGCGCGGTATGCTCTCATTGCACGCACGTTCGCCGGAGCAAGCGGAGCGGCAATGGCAAGCGATCCTGCAAGAATGGTGGTCACAACACGACCCACGGCGCAACGGGCCCGATTGGCGCGTCCTCGAGTTCGATGATTCGAGCTGGCTCACGACCGCCGCGAATCGTATCTGGGAGGACGACGATCATGCTGAGTTCAGCAAGTTCGACGGCATCGCCTGGTATCGCTATATCGTGACACTTACGCGCGAGCAGGCGGAGGCAGCTACGCTGGCGCTCGGCCCCATCGACGATTTTGACGCAACCTGGGTGAATGGCGTGCCTGTCGGCTTCAATGACACGTGGACTCGCCCTCGCGAATATCAACTAGCGCGTGGTGTGCTGAAGCCCGGCAAGAACGTCATCGCCGTGGCAGTACTCGACAGTGGCGGCGGTGGAGGTCTGTGGGGCGATCCAAAGCAACGCATGCTGCGTCTCGCATCGGGAGAAACGGTGCTGCTCGATGGCGCATGGCGTTACCGCCCCGCCAGTTCGCTTGCTCAAACGGGCGTTCCGCCGCGCGCTCCCTGGGGGGATTCGCAGGGAATGTCGACGCTTTACAACGCCATGATCGCGCCATTGGCGGGATACACGCTCCGCGGCGTCGCCTGGTATCAGGGTGAGGCGAACGTCGGCGAGTCGGCGGAATATGCGAGGTTGTTGCCGGCGCTGTTCCATGACTGGCGCAAGGCGTTCGGCGCCGATCTGCCGTTCCTAGTCGTGCAGCTCGCGGATTTCGGGCCGGTCGCGACTCGCCCTGTCGATTCGCTGTGGGCGTCGCTGCGCGATGTGCAACGGCGCGTAGTGCAAGCCGATCCACACGCGGCACTCGCGGTGACCATCGATGTAGGCGATCGCTACGACATTCATCCCACGAACAAACAGCAAGTCGGCCGAAGGCTCGTGCTCGCTGCGCGACGCCTGGTTCATGGTGAGGACATTGTCGCTTCGGGGCCGACGCCCATCGACGCGAGCCGCGCCGCCGGGCAGGTCGTGGTGCGATTTTCGAATGCCGCATCGGGGTTGGTGGTCTACGGTGACGAACAGCCGATCGGCTTCGAGCTTTGCGACGACGGCAACCGATGCGAGTACGCCGACGCGACGGTTCAGAACGATCGCGTTCTGCTCGAGGTCGGCTCCATCGGGAAACCGTCGCGCGTGCGCTATGCGTGGGCGGACAGCCCCATGTGCAACCTATATAACGAGAGCGACCTTCCGGCCGTGCCGTTCGAGATCCGGATTCAAGAGTGACCCATGACAACGTCCCTTGAGCGCGTCTCCGTCATCGACGCGCTGCGAGGCAAGGAGCGCAGGTGTAGAGACCGACTGGTTCTTTGCCACCGGACGGAATGGGGCTTTCTGGCAGCGTGCGGCATGCTGAAGTTGACATGCCTCACGTCTGGATTGGAATTATTCGTCTCGATCCGACGTGATAAGACTCCCCTTGGTCTCGATCGGGACCCTCAGCAGGGGAAATCATGAAATTCATTCATATGCTGCGAGTAGCGGCAGGTATCGCGCTGTGCGCGCAAGCAGGCGCACAGACGAGCACACCCTATCAATGGGACAGTGTCGCCATCGGTGGCGGAGGATTTGTATCGGCGCTCGTGATGAGCAAGACACAGCAGAATCTCTTTTACGCGCGCACCGACGTGGGCGGCGCTTATCGGTGGGACAATTCCGCGCAGCGCTGGGTCTCGTTGATGGATTGGGTGTCCGAAGATGAAACCGGACTGCTGGGCGTCGAGTCGATAGCGCTCGATCCCAAGGACTCGGCGAAGGTTTATATGGTCGCCGGCATTTCGTACTTCAACGGCGGCAAGACGGTCGTCTTGCGTTCCAGCAACTACGGTCAGACGTTCGCGATGACCGACGTGACGAACCAGTTTCGCGCCCATGGCAATGGCATCGGGCGCCAGAATGGCGAGCGTCTGCAAGTCGATCCAGGCTCGAGCAATGTGCTGTACACCGGCACCCGCACGAACGGCTTGTTCAAGAGCACGGACTCGGGCGTGTCATGGTCGCGTGTGAGCGCATTGCCTGTCACGACGACGCCGAACGAGAATGGCGTCAGCTTCGTGCTGTTGGATTCCACCAGTGTTTCGGGTGGCGTCGCGCAACGAATCTTCGTCGGCGTGTCACGCTTCGGATCGGTGGGGCCGAGTTTCTATCGCAGCAACGACGCGGGCGCGTCGTTCTCCGCGGTGACGGGAGCGCCGACCTCACTGATGCCGCAGCGAGCTGCGCTCGCAAGCGATGGCAACATATACATCACCTACGCCAATGGAGCCGGCCCGCACGGTCACTGGTCCCAGCCCGAGCCGATGGATGCGGGGCAAATCTGGAAGTACAACGTCGCGTCCGGCTCCTGGACCAATGTGACACCGGCGGGGCTCACCACGCCGTTCAGCGGCATCTCCGTCGATCCCAACAATGCGCAGCGCCTGGTCGCATCGACGATCAACACGTATATGGCCCAAGGGGATGCGTGGGGCGATCACATGTTCATCACGACCGATGGCGGCGCCACGTGGACCGACGTGGTCTCGCGCGGCTTCTCGGAGGATTCGGGCGGAGTGTCGTGGATCGAGGGAAATTCCATTCACTGGGCCGGATCTTTCGAGTTCAATCCGTTCAACACCAAGCAGGCGTACCTCACGTCGGGTAACGGGGTGTTCCGTACCCTCGACATCGATGCCATCCCGACGCACTGGTCGTTCTTCGTGAAGGGATTGGAGGAAACCGTACCGCTCCAAGCCGTCAGCGTGCTCGGGGGGCCTTTGGTCACTACGATCGGCGATTACGACGGCTTCCGCCACACGGATCTCGCACAGTACGGACCCATACATGAGCCGCGGATGGGCACGACCACCGGCCTGGCCCATGCGGCGGGAAACCCTTCGACGCTCGTGCGAGTCGGCGACCGGATGTACTACACGACCAACACGGGTGCATCGTGGACGCAGGCGGCCAGCACGCGCGGCACGAAAGGTCAGGTGGCGCTCAATGCGAACGGAACAGTGCTGCTTCACAACCCGGCGGATTCATCGACCACGTATCGCTCGACGGATTTCGGCGGCAGTTGGACTACAGTCGCGGGATTGAGCACGGCCAACCTTCGGCCCGTCGCTGACATGGTCAACGCCAACAAATTCTATGCTTATGACAATGGCGCCATGCTGGTGAGCACGAATGCCGGCGTGTCGTTCTCGCCCGCGGGCACACTCGCCGGTGGCGGCAGCAACGTCATTCGCACCGTTCCAGGGTTCGAAGGGCACATCTGGGCGCCGCTGAACGGCGGCGGGCTGGCGCGCTCGACCAATTCGGGCACATCGTTCACGACGCTCGCAAATGTTTCCTATTGCGGAGCCGTCGGCTTCGGTAAAGCGGCGCCAGGTGCTTCGTATCCGACGATCTACATCTGGGGCACGGTCAGCGGCATACGCGGCGTCTGGCGTTCGACGGACACCGGCGCATCGTGGGTGCGCGTGAACGACGATGCGCACGAGTATGGCGGCCCGGCCAACGGGCAGTTCGTCATGGGCGACATGAATACGTACGGTGTGGTTTACATGAGCTCCGCGGGTCGTGGCGTCTTGTACGGCAGGCCGGCGACGCAATCGACAGCGACTCGCGTGCGGTCGCGTAGCAGCGGCAAATGCATGGATGTGAACGGCGCAAGCCAAGCCTCGGGAGGCATCGTCATTCAGTGGACGTGTGGCACGAGTGCCAATCAACAGTGGACCGTGGAGGATGCGGGCGGCGGTTTCAGTCGTCTCAAGGTCAGTCACAGCGGCATGTGTTTGGACCTCGCCAGTCAGAGTACCGCGAACGGCGTAGGGCTGGTGCAGAGGACCTGCGGTACGGGCGCAAGCCAGCAGTGGACTCGTCAGGACGCGGGCGGCGGCTATTATCGGCTGATCAATCGCTTCAGTAACCAATGTGCCGATGTGCCCGGTAGCAGCGGAGCGGACGGCGTGCAACTCGCTCAGTGGAACTGCAACGGCGGGCAGAACCAGCAATGGATCAATAACTAGACGTGTTGTGCAGCGGGGTCCGGGACTTGTCCCGGACCCCGTGCGCTAGATTACGCCTTCGCGCAGGAACTCCGTTGCGTGATGAGCCGCACGCGCCGATATCGCCATATAGGTGAGCGATGGATTTTGACAGCCGCCCGAGGCCATGCACGCGCCATCCGTGACGAACAGATTCGATACATCGTGCGCCTGGTTGTACTTGTTGAGTACCGACCTGGCCGGATCGACACCCATGTGGGCCGTGCCCATTTCGTGGATGGCGAGTCCCACGCCCTTGGACTCGCTGTTGGAGTAGAGCACCGCGGCGCCCGCGGCCTGAATCATCTGCTTCGCATCCTCACACGCGGCGACGAGCATCTTCTGCTCGTTCTCGCCCAGCGAACAGTCGATGTGAACGATAGGAATGCCCCACTTGTCCTTGCGAGTCGGATGCAACGTCACTCGATTGTCAGGCCGCGGCAACATTTCGCCGAAACCCGCCAGCCACACCATCCAAGGGCCGGGGGTGCGTAGTTTCGCCTTGAGATCGACGCCGATGCCGGGCTGCGATGCGTTCCAACCCGCACGGAGCACGCTACCCTGGAAACCGAACCCGCGGAGGTAATCGCCCGATTCGGTGACGTTGCGATAGCGCGGAATATAGAACCCATTCGGGCGGCGGCCGGCATGATAGATATCGCCGAATCCCGGGTACATTCCCCCGGCGCCCACGCCATACAGATGATCCATGAGATAGCGCCCGACCGCGCCGGATCGATTCGCAAGCCCTTCTGGAAACGCTTCGCACGCGGAGTTCAGCAGGATCTGCGCCGTCGGAATCGCAGAGGCGCATAGGAACACCATCTTTGCCTCGTACGTGCGCCCCTGCTTGGTATTTGCATCGATGACACGGACGCCACTGACCTTCCGGCTCTTCGGATCGTAAACGAGGCTGTGCGCGATGCTGTCGGTGACAATCGTGAGATTGCCGGTGCGCCGCGCCGCTGGCAGTGTTGCGCTCAGGCTGGAGAAGTAGGCGCCGTAGCTGCAGCCGCGGTCGCACAGTGACCGGTACTGGCACGGCGCTCGACCGAGCTCGAGATGGTGAGGCTGCGCGGAGGTGAGGTGAGCGCAACGGCCGGCAATCAGGCGCCGCCCGGGAAACGCCTTTTCCAGTCTCGCCTTGAAATCCTTCTCGGGCACGGTGAGATCCATGGGCGGCAGGAACTCGCCATCGGGCAGCTGCGGCAGACCTTCCTTCGAGCCGGAGATGCCGGCGAACTTTTCGACATGATCGTACCAGGGCGCGAGGTCCGAATAGCGTATCGGCCAATCCGAGCCGTGTCCGTCTTTCGCGTTGGCTTCGAAATCCATCGGACTCAACCGGTAACTCTGGCGCCCCCACATGATCGAGCGGCCACCGAGGTGATAGCCGCGCAGCCAGAAGAACGGTTTGTCCTCGGGATAAGAATAAGGATGTTCGCTGTCCTTGACCCAGTATTGTTGAGTGGCGGTCGTGAATGCGTAGCACTGACTCTGAATCGCGTAGTCCCGCGCCGCCTCTTCCTCGGGCACCATGCCGAGGTTCGGTAGCTGCCAGGGCAGCAGCGAATCGGTGTAATCCGCGCGATGCTCGATGTGACGCCCGCGCTCGATGACCAGCGTTTTCAGTCCTTTCTCCGTCAGCTCTTTCGCGGCCCAGCCGCCGCTCATCCCCGAGCCGATCACAATAGCGTCGAACACTTGATTCTCTCCTCAAACCGCCCAAGCACGCGTCTCTGGCGTCATCTTCACTGAAGCTTCCCACCTGCCCGGCACGTGCTCATATCTCAGCTCCTGTGTCGCGCCGACTTCGGAGTGGTAGTACAACGTGAGCACCAGTTCTTTGAACTTCCTGTACACCCGGTCGCCGTTTTTCGACTTGTCGAACGCGACGAGAACCTCGGCGCGCCGTGTATCCTCGAGTGCGAGCAGCCCGTTTCCCTGCTCACGCGCTGCCTGGTCGATCTCTTTCAGCAATGCGCGGAATTGTTCCTGTCGCTCACGAGAGGCCCAGTTCTTCATCAGCGCGTCGAACGCCAGCGGAACGCCGGCATCGATCGCCCCGGGCGTATCCGTGCGCGGCATGATGATGTCCGCTACTACTTCGAGTAATGAGTACTCCGCGGGGCCGAAGAAGCGCGCCTTCGCGCCGGAATCGGCAAACAACTCCACCGGTGCGGCGATGGCAGTGCCGCCGACGAGAAGAATCGCGCGACGTAGCAACTCGCGTCTGTCAAACGTTTGATCGATTCGCATCGCTATGTTCTTGAGGACGTCCGTGAGCTGGCTACTGCACGTAGCGTGCGAGCAGCCGGATATAACTCGTCTGATACCCGTTCGAGTTTTCGGTGATCGCCCAGGAGTTCAGCGGCCAGCCGGTGTTGAAGTCGAGATACGCCTTTTGCGCAGGTTGATTGGTCGGCGGCGCTGGCGGGGACGTTCCGCACAGGGGCGAGATGCCCGGGCAGCGATCGTCCCAGCCGTATGACGAAGGATTCGGGCCACCGACCACGAACCCGGGCGCCGGGCCGTGGGTCGAGTCCCTGACACTGTCCCAACGTGCGCTGCCGTCCCCGAACCACGAGTGGAAGAACTGATCGACCGAGTTCTCGGCGCCGAAGGCGCCCATGTTGGACAGGTACACCTTGCCCAGCGGATTGACTCCGTGCAGGTAGTGCAGATAGGCCGCGCCCGCGTTCATCGCTTCCGCGGCGCCGTGCGTGCCGAGTCCATACAGCGCCTCATCTGTAAACATGCCGCCGGCGAGCCCCTTCACCGCACTGCTGCCCCAGGTGTAGTCGCTGATGTAGGCTCCATAGGGATCACGCTGCGTGGTCACTGCACCCCAGCCGCCATAGTCGGCGCGTGACCAAAGATCCACATAGCGCGTCCGGATGTCAGTTGCGGTCTGAGCCGTGGCGCCAGAGAGTGAAGCGTAGTGGAGCAGCGGGCGTGTCACACCGGCGTTGAAGGGCGACAACCAGAACGACGCGAACATGGGCGCTTCGGTGTAGTGGGCATCGACATACTCGCGATAGCTCGCGTCGCCCGTCAGATCGAAGAGATAGATCGCCGCGACGAGTCGCCGCTCGGCGCGGCCGGCGTCGTCCGTTTCTTGCTGTCCAGCGCCGATGCCGGAGGTGCCTGAGGCCGAATCGTTGTTACGAAAGATGACGTTCGGATTGGCGAGGGCCCAATCCCAGGCCCGTTCGGCGCGCTGGGCGAGATCGGCCGCATAGGCGTCGAAGGCTGGCGTGTTCAGCGTATCGAAGATCTTGGCGCCGTAAGCGAACGCCACGGCCGTCGACAGCGTGGCCGACGTGCTGGCGTCGCCATAAAGGCTCGGGCCGGTCGCGCTCGAAGGCGGGCTCGCATGCGCAACGCCGAGGATCGACAGCATGGAGCCGTCGCTGTTCTGCATCCGCACCAGCCAGTCGAGGCCCCATTTGATTTCATCGAGCAGGTCCGGCACGCCGTTGCCCGACTCCGGAATGTTGAAATCGTCGGTCCAGATCGGCTGATTCTGCGAGTAGGCGTGCAACAGATCGACGACATACCCCGCGGTCCAACTCGTGTACTTGTTGAAGTCGCCGGCGTCGTACCAGCCGCCGTGCAAATCGCGCTCCGTCGCCGGATCGTTCGGTGCGTTGTAGCGACGCGCGTTCGCGTCTTGCAGCGGACCCAAGTGACTTGCCGCATCGGCCCAACCGGCGCCGGCAAATTGCGCCACCTTCGCGTGGCCGGCACGTTGATAGAAGAATGTGCGCACCGCTTGAACCAGGATGGGTCGATAGACGTTGGCGCCAATCTCGAATCGTGGCGAACGGACATTACGTTCCACGTCGAGAATCTCATAAGAGCCTGGCGCGGTGATGGAGCTGAAATCGAACAGCCAGACGCGGTCGCCGGAGGACGTGTCGGTCGCGCCGTTATTCCATTGGGCCGGCGTGCCGACGAATGCCGCTGAGCCGTCAGCCGTGTTGATGACCTGAATGGTCGCTCCCGGCTCGTACATCTCGTCACTGTCATAGCCGGTGATCGGATCGCGCAGCACCGCGACTTTTTGTTGGCTGGAAAGATAGCCGAACTGATCGACCGTGATGAACGGGCCGTCGCCGACCACTGTCAGAGTCGGCGAAGGATCTGCAGGTGGCGGAGTGGGTTCCGCAGGCGGTGGAGCCGGCGCCGATGGCGGAGCGGGCGAGGAAGCCGGCGGAGTGGAGGCCGTCCCGCTACCGCTTTCACCGCCTCCGCAACTCGCGAGCCCGAGCAGCAGCACCAGCGCGATCGAAAGATGGCGTCGCTTCAACATGCTTTGTTCACGGCCCCGCGCGCACGCCGGCAAAAGGTTCTGTCGCCCTCACGCTCGACGTTCACGCGCCGACTGCGCGACGAATTGATTGCTGAACGTGACTCGACGTTGAGGCGCTGGCGCTGCCGGGCGCATCCACCGCATGGAGCTGGCCGCCCAGCTCACGCAGCGTTTTCAACATGATGTGGGCTCCGGAAGCGAGTTGCTGGCCGCGCCGGGTCACGACCCCGAAGGCTCCCATTCGCAGTGGCAGATTGCCGATGAGCACGGTTAAATTCCCTGCCTTGCAGGAGGACTGGACGGTCCCCTCGGGCAACGCCGCCACCATGTCGGTCTGTTGGAGCAAGCTCATGATCACGGGCGCAGAGGCGGTTTCGACCACGTTCGCCGGTGGCGCCAGGTTGCTTTGTACGAAAAGCGCGCTCAGCTTCTCGCGCGCCAGGCTTCCGGTCGGAGGAAGGATCCACGGCTGCTCGACGAGGTTCGAGAGCTGTATCGCCTTACGGCCAGCGAGCGGATGCCGTGCGCTGGCCACGACCGCGTAGCGCTCATTTCCCGAGAGCGATTCGTAGACGAGATCATCGGCGCGAGCGGTGTCGAGCACACGGCCCACGACCATGTCGAGATCTCCCTGGAGGAGCCTTTGGACGAGCTGTTTGCAGGAATCGACCTCCAGGCAGACGAGGACGCCTGGATGGCGCTGCTTCACGCGGGCTATCGCCCTCGGCACCACGTCGCTGTGTGGATCGAACACCATCCCGACGGAGGCTTTACCCGATAGCCCTGATTTGAGCGCCGCGATTTCCTTGCGCGCGAGGCCCAGCTGGGACAGAGCCGCGCGGGCATGGCGGACCAGGACTTCGCCATAGCATGTAGGCGACATTCCGCGCGGATGGCGTTCGAAGAGCTGCACGCCCAGAGTGACTTCAACCTGGCGCAGCAGTTTGGATGCGGCCGGCTGCGTAAGACCCGAGGCCTCGGCGGCGCGCGCCAGGCAACGCTCCTCGTCGAGATGAACGAGGAATGCAAGCTGGCGAGTCTTCAAGTGAAAGCGGGCGACCGGATTGACGCGGCATGCTTCCGCAGATGACACCTTCTGTAACATGTCCCGATGACCTCGCTTAGATTGAGTACACGCGAACCGGAAAGGGCTCGATCGAGGCTACGGTCAGCGGGCGTGTAAAATGCGTGAAGGCAAGATGTGCTTGCCGAGCGCGATGCGCGGGCGCGTATGCGAAGTGCGACTTCACGGATCTCCCCCTTTTGCCTGCCTGTTCTGTTTGGTCAATGGGAAAAGGGCGGCCGCATCTTTTGCAATTGCTTCGGTCTGATACGTGGATGACATTTTTCTGATACCCCATCTCGTTGATGCTATTGACGATTTCCAGCACGCACCGCGCCTGACACGGGAGCGGCGACGATGACCGGGCCGAGTCCTGTTCCGGTGCGCATCCGGTTCGACGCCTTCGAGGCGGACTTGCGCACCGAAGAACTGTTCAGGTCGGGCAGGCGAGTCCGTCTGCCGCGCCAATCCTTCATGGTGCTGGCGATGCTGCTGGAGCGGGCCGGACAGCTCGTCACACGGGAAGAGCTTCGGGCGAGGGTGTGGCCGGCGGGGACGTTGGTCGAGTACGACCAGGGCTTGAATGCGGTGGTCAAGCGGCTCAGGGAGGCGCTCGGCGACTCCGCTGACAAGCCGCGCTTCATCGAAACTCTGCCGAAGCGGGGCTATCGATTCATTGCAGAGACTCAGCCGGACCTCTCGCAGCTGCTGCCGTCGACCTCCGATCTGTCGAATGAGCTCGCTGGCAATCAGCACGCCACGGAGCTCCAGCTCAACGACTCTGCCGCGACTGCAGCCGCCCGCGATGGCAACGGGTCAGCCTTTACCTCCGGTGCACGGGAAGGCGCCGGTGGAATTCGATTCTCTCGAAAGACCTTCTTTGCTGCCGCGGCCGGTCTGAGTGCGATTCTGCTCGTCGCACTGACTGCGTGGATATTCAGCGATCGTTCTGTCACGCACGCTCCGTCTGGCCGACAGATCGTGCCGTTTACGAGCTTGCCGGGACAGGAGATCGCGCCGACGTTCTCCCCCGATGGCAGCCAGATCGCTTTCGGGTGGAATGGCGAAGCGGGTGCCGGTCATCGCTTCGATCTTTACGTGAAATCCCTTGGATCGGAGCGGCTGCTGCGTCTGACGCACGAGCCATCCGTTTGGATCACTCCCGCCTGGTCGCCGGACGGGAGCATGATTGCATTCGTAAGAGAGAAACGTGAGGAAACCGGCATCTTTGTCGTCCCCGCGCTGGGCGGCGCCGAGCGACGCATCGTGAGCACCGCAGTTGCCGTGGGATCGTTCAGGCAGATCAGCTGGTCGCCCGATGGCCGGTCGCTTGCATATTCTGGTTACGGACCGTCAGGCGCGGCGCAGGTGTACATCGTCGCCGTGGACTCGTTAGTGACGCAGCCTCTCTCGCCCGCGCCCGAATGTCTGGATGCGGCAGAGCCTGCCTTCTCGCCCGATGGAAAACAGCTCGCCTTGGTGTGCGTTTCGAGCTCGGCGGTGTATTCCGTTCATGTCGTGGAATTGCCGCATGGGCCGATGCGGCAACTCGCCACGATCATGGGTAATCCGCAAGGGCTCGCCTGGTCCGCGGATGGACGGCGGCTGATCTTTGCGAACGACCCGGGCGATGGCGGCGAGTTGTGGCAACTCACTTTGAACGGCCAGCTCGCACAGCTTCCGTTCGGCGAGAACAGCTCTGCGCCCGCCGTCGCACGGGATGGGCGAATTGCGTACGTGCGCGGTCGGAAGACAATCAATATATGGCGGGCGGATCTCACGGCGGCGAATCCGGAAGATTCCTCGGTCAGACTGATCTATTCCACGCTGACTGAACTGATGCCTCGCTACTCGGCCGACGGATCACGCATCGCATTTCAGTCCAATCGCTCCGGGAGCACCGAAATATGGTCCACGGATGCGGAAGGCGACAATCCGGACCGCATGACGTCGTTCGACGGGCCCATGACCAGCTCGCCAAGCTGGTGCTCCGATGGCCGCCGCATTGCCTTCGATTCTCGCGTTTCGGGAGTCTCGGACATCTATGTCGAAGACATCAGCGAGAGAGTTCCGCGGAAAGTGGTCACTCCGCAAGCCAACCTGTCTTCGCCAAGTTGGTCGAAAGACTGTCGGTGGCTCTTCGCGCACGACGGAAAGAACACGCTGTACCGATTCGCTGCCTCCGGAGGCAGAGCTGAACAAGTTACCGAGCATCGTTCGTCATACTCCGTCGTGGTCGAAGACCGGGTGATCTTCAATGCCATGCAACCCGACGGCGTCGTGCTTTGGACGAAACCGGTCTCGGGCGGCACGGAGCAGCCGGTCGAGCAGCTCCAGAAACTCCGCTATGACGACGTGTGGACGGCGACCACCGCCGGCATCTATTTCACGGACTCCTCATCCAGGCCGGTCAGCGTCAACTTCTTCGAGTTCGAGAGCGGGACGACGCGCCGGCTGATGACCTTGCAGGAAACGCCTGTTCCCGGCTCCGGGCCCGCCATCGCCGTGTCCCCCGACGGACGCTGGCTGCTCTACACGCAGGTCGACGATGAGCATAGCGAGATCATGTTGGCTCTCAATCCGTAGAGCGTGATGACTCGCGCGCTACATGTGCCTTTACAAACGTGAATAGCGCCGGCTGATTTTTCATGCTTGGACGCGACCGCGGGTGGTACGGTGATTGGCTCCTAGGCGAGCTCACTTTATTACTCGGGCGGGACGAAGCATGGACCGGATCAGCAGACGCACATTGTTGGGAACGCCTCTGCTCGCTGCACTCACCACGTCCTCGGCGGCGCAGGGCGGATCATCCGATGCAATCTGCGCTGACTCAACTGTTCCCGAATACAAATTGCCGGTCGCGAGCGGACCTTTCGAGCCGACGGTGGAATCGCTGAAGCGCTACCAGGCGCCCGAATGGTTTCGCGATGCCAAGTTCGGAATCTGGTCTCACTGGGGGCCGCAAGCGGTGCCGCGCGTGGGCGACTGGTACGCACGCTTCATGTATGTCCCGGGTCACCCGCACTACGAGCGGCACGTGAAGGCCTACGGTCATCCTTCCAAGTTCGGCTACAAGGACATCATTGCCTTGTGGACGGCGGAAAAGTTCGATCCGGAAGGATTGATGGACAAGTACGCCGCCGCGGGCGCCAGGTACTTCGTCAGCATGGGAGTTCACCACGACAACTTCGATCTTTGGAAATCGAAACATCACCGGTGGAACGCCGCGGCCATGGGACCGAAGCGCGACATCGTCGGCGCATGGCAGGCGGCCGCGCGCAAGCGCGGCCTGCGCTTTGGCGTCTCGGAACATCTGGGCGCCAGTCACAACTGGTTTCAGCCAAGTCACCAGTTCGATCAGTTCTGGCCGCTGCTCGGCGTGGCCTATGACGGCGCGGATCCCGCCAACGCCGATCTCTATCATCCGCGGCACGATGAGCCGTTTCGTAACTCCCAGAGCTGGTATACGAAAAATCCAAGATTCCATCAGATCTGGTTCGACCGGATTCGCGATCTGATCGATGCCTATCAGCCGGATCTGCTCTACTCGGATGGCGGGCTGCCATTCGGCGTCGTCGGCCGCTCTCTGGTAGCCCATCTTTATAACAGCAGCATCGCACGCTCCGGGCGGCTCGCGGCGGTCTACAACTGCAAAGATCTCGGCTCGGGCGAATTCTATAAAGAGGCCTGCGTGCAAGACGTGGAACGCGGTGTGTTGAAAGGCATCAATCCGCTGCCTTGGCAGACCGACACGTCGAACGGAGACTGGTTTTACAGCGACGGCTACCAATATAAGACGAGCTCGGAAGTCATCGCGATGCTCGCCGACATCGTCAGCAAGAATGGCAACTTGCTACTCAACATCGTGCAGTATCCGGACGGCAGTCTGCCGCCCGAGTCGCAACGCTTGCTGGAGGAGCTTGCGGCCTGGATGAAGATAAATTCCGAAGCCATCTACGGTACCCGGCCGTGGCGAATTTTTGGCGAGGGACCGACCGAGACCGCCGGCGGCGCGTTTCAGGAAAAAGCAGCCTATACGGCACAGGATATTCGTTTCACGACCAGGGCCGATGTGCTCTACGCCATTACTCTCGGGGAACCGAAGGGCAGTGTTGCCGTCACGTCGTTGGGACGTCGCACGGGGCATGCAGCGCATCCGGTGAAACGTGTGCAAATGCTCGGCGTTGCACGAGCCTTGTCGTTCCGGCAGACGGACGATGTGTTGTTCATCGAGTTGCCCGCATCGCTGCCGACCCTCCATGCCAGCGCCTTCAAGATAACTTTCGCCTGATAGATCCGCGCACGTAACCATGAAATCCGAGATCTCGCGTCGCGCTTTGATTCCGGCGTTGGTATTGGCGATGGCGGCACCGACCTTGGG
Organism: Steroidobacter sp.; assembly: GCF_036402275.1. Lineage (NCBI taxonomy): Bacteria > Pseudomonadati > Pseudomonadota > Gammaproteobacteria > Steroidobacterales > Steroidobacteraceae > Steroidobacter > Steroidobacter sp. Next base: position 268,637 of record NZ_DASWTF010000041.1, read on the forward strand.
CGCCTTCGCTCAGCCCGTCGCCCCCCGACAGGTCGAGCTCGATGTCCGTCAGGCAACCAAGCCGGTCGACCGTTTCTTCGATCTGTCGGTGGGGGCTGACTATTCCGGCGTAACGATGCGCGACGCCAACCAGGCGCAGTTGCGGATCGCGGCTGAAGAACTGGGCTTTCGATATATTCGTTTCCACGATATTTTTCACGACGCGCTCGGCACCGTGAAGATGGCCGATGACAAGCTGGTCTATGACTGGACCAGGATCGATCGTCTCTACGACAACTTGCTCGAGATGGGAATCAAGCCCTTTATCGAGCTGGGTTTTACGCCGTCAGCGCTGAAGTCGTCGGATCAGACCATCTTCTATTGGAAGGGCAATACCTCGCAGCCACGGCTCGACTTGTGGAAGCAGCTGATCGATGCATTCGCTCGTCACCTGATCGAACGCTACGGCATCGAGGAAGTGCGCACCTGGTACTTCGAAGTATGGAACGAGCCGAATCTCGATGGCTTCTGGCAGTATGGCGATCGGGAAGCGTATTTCGCTCTCTACGGCGTGACAGCGCGGACGCTCAAGGCCATAGACGCACAGCTTCGCGTCGGCGGTCCTTCGACGGCGGGCGCGGCGTGGGTACCTGAACTGCTGGCTTTTGCGAAGGCAACTCACACGCCGGTCGACTTCGCAACGACCCACACCTATGGCGTGGACTTTGGCTACCTCGACGAAGAGGGCAAGAAGGATTTGCAGCTCTCGCGCAATCCTGACGCCATCATCGCAGACGTGCGCAAGGTGCGCGGCGAGATCGAGGCGTCTCACCTGCCGGGCCTGCCGCTGTTCTTCACTGAATGGAGCACCAGCTACAATCCGCGCGACCTCACTCACGATTCCTACATTGCTGCGCCCTACATCGTCAGCAAGCTGAAAGGCACGCAAGGCATCGTGCAGGGCATGAGCTACTGGACTTACTCCGACCTGTTCGAGGAGCCTGGTCCGCCCACGACCCCGTTCCACGGCGGCTTCGGTCTGATGACCAAGGACGGCATCCGCAAGGCATCCTGGTTTGCGTACAAATATCTCAACGCGCTCGAGGGCAAGGAAATCCCTGTCGCGGACCCGCAGGTGTGGGCGGCTTATGACGGCGCCTCGGTGTCGGCGGTCGTGTGGGATTTCCAGTTGCCGGACCAGAAAGGCCAAAGCAACAGAACCTTCTTCAGCAAGCGCGTGCCGAGCAGGAAATCGGCCTCTGTCAGGATGAAGCTCACCGGTCTTACGCCGGGCAGTTATGAGCTCGAGATCCGTCGCACCGGCTACCAAGCCAACGACGCTTATTCTGCATACATCGAAATGGGCGCACCGGAGGCATTGACGCCAGCTCAGCTTCAGCAGTTGCAGAGCCTGACCCGGGACTTGCCCGAGACCCAGCGAACGCTCTCTATCGGCAGCAGCGGCACAACGGAAATCGTCCTCGAAATGCGCAGCAACGACGTCGGGCTCGTCACGCTCGTTCGGCGTTGAATGAAACGACGCGCGACATGTGCAAAACGATATGAGTCCCGCGGCAAAGTTCATTAGTTGAAAGCGAGCCGGACTTTTACCATGCGCGCGGGCAATCACGGGCGAATGTGAATCGGCGATGAGCGAGCAAAAAGAAACTACGACGCCGGCGTCCTCGATTGCGCGCACACGGCTGCTGCACGCTGCGCTGGCCGCCATTTTCGTTCTCGCCGCCTGCAGCCCGGCTGACGATGCAACGAAGCAGGCAAGGCGGGTACCGGAGGCACAGACTGCCGAAGCGCCGATACCGAAGCTCGTCAGCGGGAACGGCCGTCACGCCCTGCTGGTGGATGGCGCGCCCTTCCTGGTGCTCGGCGCGCAGGCGAACAACTCGAGCAACTATCCGGCAATGCTGCCCAAGGTGTGGCCAGCGCTCGAACAAATGCACGCCAACACGTTGGAGATCCCGGTTGCGTGGGAGCAGATCGAGCCCGAGGAAGGTCGCTTCGATTTCTCGTACGTGGACACGCTGCTGACGCAGGCTCGCCAGCACAATATGCGCTTGGTGCTGCTGTGGTTCGCGACGTGGAAGAACAACGGCCCAGCCTACATGCCGGAATGGGCCGAGATCGACAACCAGCGCTTCCCGCGCCTCGTGACCAAGGACGGCGTGCGCTTGGGATCGATGTCGCCGCACGCCAAGACCACTCTCGACGCCGACCGCAAGGCTTTCGTCGAGCTCATGCGTCATCTCAAGAAGTCCGATACGCAGCGCACCGTGATCATGGTGCAGGTGGAAAACGAGTGCGGCACTTACGGCAGCGACCGGGACTACTCGCCGGCCGCGGAGAAGCTGTTCAACGCTGCGGTCCCGGAGAACCTGCTGAAGGCGCTGAACAAGCGACCCGGGACCTGGTCGCAGGTGTTTGGCAACGACGCCGCGGAGTTTTTCCACGCTTGGTCGATTGCGAGCTACATCAATGCCGTCGCGGCTGCTGGCAAGGCCGAGTATCCATTGCCGATGTATGTCAACGCCGCGCTCCGCGATCCTTTCAATCCAGGCCCGCCGGGCGGGTATGCCAGCGGCGGGCCCACCGACAATGTGCTCGATGTCTGGAAAGCCGCCGCGCCAGCCATCGACATGCTCGCGCCCGATATTTATATGCGCGAGTCCGTCAAGGTGGCTGCTGTCATGGAGCGTTACGCGCGCGCTGACAATCCGCTGTTCGTGCCCGAGATCGGTAACGACCTGCCATTCGCGCGTTATTTCTTCTCGATGCTCGGCCACCGAGGCATCGGCTTCGCGCCATTCGGTATGGATTTCACCGGCTACTACAACTATCCGTTGGGAGCCAGGAAAGTCGATGCCGAGACGATCGAGCCGTTCGCGGCGAGCTACCGTCTGGTGGCGCCGTTCGCACGTGAGCTCGCGCGACTGAGCTACGAGGGCAAGGTCTGGGGCGCCGGCGAGCCGGACGACGGCACCCAGGCGCAGGTGCTCGATCTCGGACGCTACAAGGCTCATCTTACTTACGGTCGGCCGATGTTTGGCACGGAGCCTCCCAAGGGCAACGCGCAGCCCATCGGTGGCGCGATCCTCGCCGAGTTGGGACCGAACGAGTATCTGCTGACAGGCCGCCACGTACGCGTCAACTTCGGCCCCGGCGCCGACAATCACCCATTCATGACGATGCGCGTCGAGGAGGTCGCCTACGAACAGGGCGAGTGGAAATTCGTGCGTGTGTGGAACGGAGACCAGACCGATTGGGGGCTGAACTTCACCGATATTCCGCAGGTACTGCGAGTGAGATTCGCCAACGACGGCCGCAGCTCGAGAGTCCGAGATCGCGACAGCGAATCGCTCGCATACCGGTCGCCCGCGACGACCGTCAAGGAAACGCAAAAGTGAGATCGATGAATCTGTTGTTCCGATTTGCCGCAATGGCGGCGTTCCTGGCGCTTGGCGGCTGCTCGGGCGCCAACTATGAAAAGACTGCGGATGGTGTGATCGTCAAGCTGCCGGGAGGCGACGCGGCCAAGCAGGTGCAACTGCGCGTCGTGTCCGAGCGCATCGTCCGTGTCACGGCCATGCCAGTCGATGGTGGCGAGATGCCGGCGAGCCTGATGGCGATCAAAACCGGCGGCGGCAAGGACTTCACGATTGTCGAAGGCAAGGACAGCGTGACGCTGAAGACCCGAAATATTGCAGCTGAAGTCTCGCTCGAGACTGGCGCCGTGCAGTTCAAGGACAGCACCGGGAAGCTGTTCGTCGCCGAGCGCGACAGCGGGCGCAGCTTCAAGCCGGTGGAGATCGAGGGTCAGTCCTACTACGAGATTCGCCAGCGCTTCGCATCGCCCGACGACGAGGCCTTCTATGGCCTGGGCCAGCATCAGAATGCGCAGATGAACTACAAGAACGAGGACGTCGAGCTCGCCCAGCACAATATGGACATCGGCGTGCCGTTCGTCGTGTCGAGCCGCACCTACGGCATCCTCTGGGACAACAACTCGATCACACGCTTTGGCGATCCGCGCGGATACCGGAACATCGACGCCGCGCTCAAGCTCTACGACGCCGATGGCAAGGAAGGCGGACTCACGGCGCGTTATTACGTCGGCGACGCGCTCAAGCTCACGCGCACCGAGTCCAATGTGAACTACCAATACATCAAGGATCTGGCGAATTGGCCGACCGAAGTGAAGGGGCAGCCCGGACAGCGCGTGGTCTGGGAAGGTCGCATCGAGGCGCAGTCGCCGGGGGTTCACAAGTTCCAGCTCTACTCCAGTGAATACGCCAAGGTTTACATCGACGGCGAGCTGGCGATGAACCGTTGGCGGCAGAACTGGAATCCCTGGTATCACAACTTCAAGCTCGCGATGCAGCCCGGCAAGCCGCGGGCGATCCGCATCGAGTGGACGCCCAACGATGGCTACCTCGCGCTGAAGCACCTGGATCCGCTGCCGCCGGCCGAGCAGAGCGATCTATCGCTGTACTCCGAGGTGGCCAAGGGCATCGATTACTATTTCATTGCCGGCGCCAATCTCGACGAAGTGATCGCCGGTTACCGCACGTTGACCGGAAAGGCGGTGCTGCTGCCGAGCTGGGCCTACGGCTTCTGGCAGAGCCGCGAGCGTTACAAGACCGCCGCGGAGATGGTCGATACTGTGAAGGAATATCGCCGTCGCGGCCTGCCGCTGGACAATATCGTCCTCGATTGGCAGTACTGGAAGGATGACGACTGGGGCTCGCACGAATTCGACGCGACGCGCTTCCCCGACCCGAAGGCCATGGTCGAGGAGCTCCACAAACACAAAGCGCGTGTGATGATCTCGGTGTGGCCCAAGTTCTATCCGACGACGAAGCACTATCAGGAGCTGGACGCCAAAGGCCACATCTATCGGCGCAATGTCGAGATGCAGGAAAAGGACTGGGTCGGCCCGGGCTACGTCAGTTCCTTCTACGATCCGTATTCGCAGGAGGCGAGGGCGATCTTCTGGCGGCAGATCGACGAGCGCCTCAACCGGCTCGGCATCGACGCCTGGTGGCTGGACGCTTCCGAGCCGGACATTCACTCGAATGTCGACATCGACGAACACAAACGTCGTATCGGACCGACGGCGCTCGGGCCGGGCGCTGCGTACTTCAACTCGTATTCTCTGGTGCACACCCAAGGCGTCTACGAAGGCGATCGCGCGTCGAACCCTGGCGAGCGCGCCTTCATTCTCACGCGCAGCGGTTTCGCCGGCCTGCAGCGTCATGCTGCGGCCGCCTGGAGTGGCGATGTCGTCTCGCGATGGGACGACCTGCACGCGCAGATTTCGGCGGGCGTCAACATGTCCATGTCCGGATTGCCGAATTGGACCTTCGATATCGGCGGCTTCGCAGTCGAAAAGCGCTACGAGAACCAAGAGCGGGAGCACCTCCCCGAATGGCGCGAGCTGAACCTGCGTTGGTTTCAGTTCGGCGCCTTCGCGCCGCTGTTCCGCTCGCATGGCCAGTTCCCGCTGCGCGAGATCTACAACCTGGCGCCGGAGGGCACGGAGGTTTACGAATCGCTCGCGTACTACGACCGGCTGCGCTACCGACTGATGCCGTACATCTACACACTGGCCGGCGACACTTGGCACCGTGACTACACGATCATGCGCGGCTTGGTCATGGACTTCCCACAGGACGCGCAGGTGCGCGACATCGACGATCAATATTTGTTCGGTCCTTCGTTCCTCGTCGCGCCGGTGTACGCATTCGGCGCGCGTCAGCGCGAGGTGTATCTGCCGGCCGGCACGAACTGGTACGATTTTTACACCGGTGTGGCGCACGAAGGCGGACGCACGATTGAAGCCAAGGCGCCGCTGTCGCGCATGCCGTTGTATGTGCGCGCCGGCAGCATCGTGCCGGTCGGCCCCGAGATCCAATACACGGGCGAGAAGCCGGACGCGCCGATCACGCTGCTGGTTTATACCGGTACCGACGGCGCCTTCTCGCTCTACGAGGATGAAGGCACCAACTACAACTACGAGCAGGGCGCGTACTCGCGCATCCCGCTCTCATACGACGAAACCAAGGGCGAATTGATCATCGGGTCGCGCGAAGGGCGTTATGCCGGCATGCCGGACAAGCGCGTGTTCAAGGTCCGCTTCATCTCGGGCGCAGCGCCGGAGGCCGCCGATCTCGACGCGCCGCCGGACGCCAGCGTGGAATATTCGGGAGCGACTATCGTGGTCGCCAGGCGGCGAGGGCCTGCGGATGGCCCATGAGCTGCACTAACTGAAAACCCGCGGGGTCGTGTCATGCAGAGACTGTGCTTTGCTCTAGACTTGAAAGAGGATCCGCAGCTCATCGATCAATACAGGAAATGGCACGAGCCGGGCGGGCCGCCGCCCGCGGTGACGCGATCTCTGCGTGAGGCCGGCATCGAGTCTCTCGAGATCTATTTGTGCGGCAATCGCCTGTTCATGTTGATCGAGGCGGACGCAACGTTCTCGGTCGAGAACAAGGCTCGAGCGGATGCGGCGAACGAAGCGGTTCGCGCGTGGGAGCAGCTCATGTGGAACTTTCAACAACGATTGCCCTGGGCTCGCGAAGGCGAGAAGTGGCTCCCGGCGCAGCGCATTTACGATCTGAACAGTCAGCCCTGAAAACGTATGACTCAGGCGTGACCCGCAAGTTTGCGAGCGTGCAACGACCGCCCGGGAAGTTCGCGGATCGCTTCGCGTCGGCTGCGGTACAATGACGGAGCGCACGGCTCGATGTCTCGAGATAGGGAGTGACGAATAGCGTGGCTTCTTCGGTACGAAAGCGAACCGACCCAACATTCTGGCGCGATGACACGCTTCCGTTTGTGGAGGCGCGTTCGATTCACGACGCTCGCAACGCCCGTTACGGCAAACACGCGCACGAAACGTTCTCCATTGGCGTCGTCACGAACGGTCGCTGTATCTATCTGAACGGGAAGATACGGCAACGCAGCGGCGCGGGAACGGTGGTGTTGATGAATCCGGGAGACGCGCACGCCTGCAACCCGGACAGCGGCGCGCTTTGGTCCTATCACATGTTGTACTTTGACGTCTCCTGGGTGACCGGCATTCAACAAGAGATTGGCCGCAGCCGGAATGATCAGTTCCGACCGTTCCTCGCAACCGCCACGCGGGAGCCTGCGCTTTACGCCGGGCTGTGCCGGCTCCATCACGTGCTCACTGATGGGCAAGCGGAGAGTCTGCAGAAACACAGTGCGGCAGTGGCCTTCATGGCGGAAGTTCAACGGACGCTGACTCCGGCGCCCGATTTGCCGGGCCGCGGGCATTTGGGTCTCGGGCGTGCGGCTGAATTCATCAGGAGCAATTATACGCGTTCGATCAAGCTGGAGGAGATCTGTTCCGCCGCAGAGCTATCACCGGCGTACTTGATTCGAGCCTTCAAGCATAGATATGGGCTCACGCCCCATGCGTACTTGACCAACTGCCGCATCGAGTTCAGCCGCTCGCAACTTCGTCGCGGGCGACCTATTGCGGAAGTGGCACTCTCAGCGGGATTCTCGGATCAGGCGCATCTGCAACGAACTTTCAAGAAATTCGTCGCCGCGACACCCGGTCAGTATCGGAGCTGAGGCAAGGCTCGCTCGCGCAGCCACGGGCAATTTTCTTCAATACGCCTCGCTGGCTTTCGAAATACGCTCGCTCCTCGAATGCGAGGAGGGCGAAGATGCTGTACCAGCTTGCCGAAATCAATATCGCGACGTTTCGTGTGCCGATATCCGATCCCGTGAATGCGGGATTCATTGCGCAACTGGATCGAATCAATGCGTCAGCGGAACGTGCACCGGGATTCATCTGGCGTTTGGTGGGCGAGGGCAATAACGCACTCGATATTCGAGCGTTCGACGATCCGAGCATCGCAGTCAACATGTCAGTGTGGAAGGACGTGGATGCCCTGGCAAGCTTCGTCTATCACAGCGAGGGACACCGAGAGATCATGCGTCGTCGCAGAGAGTGGTTCGACCGCATGCGATTTCATCTGGCGCTGTGGTGGATCGAGGCGGGACATCGCCCAACAATCGCTGAAGGAAAAGCGCGACTGGAGATCCTGTCGCGAGTCGGACCTTCGGCTCATGCCTTTTTATTCAACAAGCCTTTTCCCCCGCCGATGCGGTGCTGATCCCGAGGTTGCCGTTTCGAATGAACCGGCCGGGGTGAGTAGCAGGTCGTCCCTCGAACGACAAATATGCCAGCGCCTCGAGCGCATCGAGCGCTGCCGGTGCGCATGGACGAGGCTCGTGAAGTCCCAAACGCCGACGCCAAAATATTCGTGGAAAATGGTGCGCAGGGTTCGCTCTCTGAGGCCCGGCGCGCCATGTTCGCGCAATGTTCAGGTGTTTTCCTGTGCTCCCGGAAAGGAGCATGTCCCTCTCTCGAGCGGACATTCGGGTATACGCGCCCGTAGCGCTTCTGATCGTGACGCCGACGAGGCGATGCAGACTTTGAAGACAGGAGACACTTGGAATGAACAAACGTTACTCCAGCTATGGTCAGCGACCCGCGCTGCTGGCCTTTGCCGCGTTGGTATGCACCGCTCTGACCGGTTGCGAAACGACGCAGGAATCGCGGCGCGCGGATCTGGAGCAAGATCGAGATACCTGTGCGGATTTCGGAACGCAGTACGGAACGCCTGAGCACACGGAATGCATGCTTGTCCAGCAAAGGCGTCGCGACAGCGCGACGCTTGATGCGCTTGAAAAGCAGCGCGTATCTGCCGAGACAGCCAAAACCAACGTGGAGATGCTCGAACGCCGGCGCTGCGAGAAAGAGGCGAAGAAAGATCGAGAGGCAGGACGTCGTCCGCGCTCGTGCAGGTGAATCTGCAAAGCCAATCCCGATGCAGTGTCTGCCTGGAGCTACTTCAAGCAGACATCTGCGATGAATTGATTCGAAAGGCGCCTACGCAATGTTGTGGCAATGTTCGTGCGTACCATCGGCCGAGGTAGTTTCGACGTGTTAGCCCTGGTAAGTTGGAGCTCGGTTGATAGGAGGCTCCTTGAAGATTCTCTTGGTCGAGGATGAGCTCGAATTTGCCGAGACGCTTCGCGGTGTGCTGGAGCGGGAGCATTTTGTCGTCGATCACGTCGATCGCTTGGCGTTGGCCCGTGAGGCGGCTCGTTCGAAATCTTATGAGCTGGTACTGCTGGATCGAACGCTGCCGGATGGGGACGGGCTGTCGCTAGTCCCCTCCTTGCGCGCCGATCATCCCGGGCTTCCGATCATCGTGCTGAGCGCCCGCGGAGAAGTCTTCGATCGTGTTGCAGGACTCGACGAGGGCGCGGACGACTACCTTGTGAAACCGTTCGCGCTCGATGAAATGTTCGCGCGCATTCGTGCGGTCAGGCGCCGGCCGCCGGAGCTGGGAGCCGAGCACATTCGAGTCGCCTCGCTCGTTTTCGACGTGGCAAACGATGAGGCGAGCGTCGAAGGTGTCCGGCTGGATCTCGCGCGCCGCGAGCTGCGCGTGTTGGCCACGCTCGTGAAGCGTCGTGGCAGAACGGTCCTACGGGAATCGCTTGAAGAGGCGGCTTTCGGGTTCGACGACCAAGTGCAATCCAACACGCTCGACTCTCACATATCGCGTCTGCGCAGAAAGCTGGCAGAGGCCGGTGCGGGCATCGAAATCCACGCGATCAGGGGGGTGGGCTACCTGTTGCGGGCGTCTTTGTGAGCACGAGGACGCCATCGCTGAAGCGGCCACTGATCGTACTGCCGCTGCTCTTTCAGTTCGCCACTTTGTTCATCTCGTTCTTCATCATCGTCGCGCTGGCCATGCGCTTGGACAGCGGCGGGTTGTACACCGACGAGACGATCGCACCTGTGATCGCGCGAGCTATCGTTCGTGACGTCGATGGTCGTCTCGCTATACGCATGACGCCGGAACTAACCAAGCTGCGCTCCGAGTCGCCGGATCTGTGGTTTGTGGCGGAGGACGATCAGGGACGCAGCGTCGCCTTTGGGCAAACGCCTTCGCAGTATGCTTCCTTTATCGGAGCGCTGCACCGTCTGTCCTATGCGCAACTGAGGGATCGCTCGCCGCCCTATCTCCTGTCTGCCGTCATTCGGCGCGAGGACGCGCCAGCAGGAAAAGTCACAGTGCTCGGCCATGGCAAGCTGACCGGGCTCACCTTGGTGGTCGGCATGGCGTCCAACATCCTCGCTGTTCCGGTCTTCCTGCTGCTGGCGCTGATCTCGCTGATCGTGACGCCGTGGATCGTGAGGCGGTCAGTTGCCGGCGTGTCGCGAGTTGCGCGGGAGGCGGAACAAATCGACACCGACCGGCGTGGCCGACGGCTCAGCGAGGAGCATGTGCCGGAGGAGATTGCACCGCTGGTTCGAGCGGTAAACGATGCCTTGCGGCGTTTGGATGAAGGATATGAGCGGCAGCGGCGGTTCATCGCTTCCGCCGCTCACGAGCTGCGCACCCCCATCGCGATTCTGCGCCTCAAAGTCGAGGCTGCAGAAGAAGCCGCCAGGCGTAGGCTCGGCAGTGATGTGCAGCGGCTCGCGAACCTTGCCGAGCAACTGCTCGACCTGCAACGCCTGGATTCCGAAAGAAACGATGAGGTTATCGATCTTGCATCGCTCGTGCGACGAGTGGCGGCTGACTTGGCGCCGTTGTTGATCGCTTCGGATCGCACTATCGAGGTTCGGGTCGAGGGCACGCCATCGATTCGCGGCGATGCTGGGGCGATCGAGCGGGTCCTGACCAACCTCGTGCAGAACGCGATCGAACACGGGGGACGTCATGTGATCGTCCGCGTGCTCATATCGGGGTTCGAGGTGGAGGACGACGGTCCCGGCATACCGCCCGAGGAGCGCGAACGCGTGTTCGAGCCATTCCATCGCTTGCAACCCAGGCCGACCGGAACCGGGCTCGGTCTCACCCTGGTGCAGCAGGTGGTCGAGCGACACGCCGGCCATGTATCGATCTTCGGTGCAACCGGCGGCGGCGCGATCGTGCGTGTCGAGCTTCCCGCTCTCTGAGCCGCTCTCTCTCGCGGCCATGTTCGCGCAATCTTCATCGGGCTTCATATTCCCATCAATGCTATGAAACATTCTTGGGTGAACACATGCGCTATGGATCTCTTACCGGTTTCGTCCTGATGGCTACCCTGCAGGCAGGCTGCAGTAACTCAGGTCACCGCGACAATGATGGGCTAGCGCCGATTGCCTACCCGGTGACGACGCGTGACGATGTGGTCGAGATCCACTTCGGCAAAACAATCGCCGACCCTTATCGCTGGCTGGAGAACGATCCCCTGCAGGATCGCGATGTCGCGGCCTGGATCCAAGCGCAGAGGCGGACCACTTCGAAGTATCTCGACACGCTGCCGGGGCGTGACGCGTTCCGTAATAGCTTGAAGTCGGCCTTCAATTATGAGCGTGTCAGCGCGCCGCACAAGGCAGGTGGTCGCTATTTCTATACCCGCAAGGACGGCATGCAGGATCAGGCGGCGTTATATGTGCGGGACACAGTAAACGTCGTTGGTCGCTTGCTGATCGACCCCGCCGAATGGGCAGATGACGGTTCGGTAACCTTCGTGGAGTGGAGCGTGTCTGCCGATGGCGCGTACGTCGCCTATGCGGTGCAGGAGAGTGGCAGCGACTGGCGAACGATCAGAGTTCTCGACGTTGCAACGGGCCAGCCACTTGCCGATGAGCTCAAATGGGCGCGGCTCACGCAGATCGCTTGGGCGAAGGACGGCTCTGGCTTCTATTACTCGCGCTATCCAGAGCCCAACGGCAGTGCCGGCCTATCGAACCATGCGGCGTATTTCCATCGGGTAGGCACGGCGCAATCGCAGGACGAACTGTTCTATGCGACTCCGGAGCACCCAGATCGGATGAACACCGTGGGCGTAACCTCCGATGGTCGCTATGCCATCGTCTACTCCTCCGCCGACCTGGTGCACGCGGCTGTCACAGTGGTAGATCTCCAGAGCAGCGATCGAGCACCACGCAAGTTGATCGCCGAACCTGCCGAGGTCTGGTCATTTTTTGCGAACGTCGGCACAAAGCTCTACCTGATTACTAACCGGGACGCTGAGCGATCCAAAATCGTGACGTTCGATCTCGCAGCCCCCCAGCCGGAATTTATCGACCTTATCCCGCAGCAGGACGGGTTCTTGACCAGCGCGCACCTCATCGGCGGACGGCTGCTGGTCTCCTATCTGGTCGATGCGAAGTCAGAGGTGATGCGATATACCCTCGACGGGGCGCCTGACGGCGTGATGACGTTTCCAGGGATAGGCAGCGTGCGGGAATTGACCGGCGATGCGTCGGAGCCAGAGGCGTTCGTTCAGTTCGAAAGCTTCAACCAGCCGAAAACCGTCTATCGATACGATGTTTCCAAGAACACATCGGACATCTGGGTTGAGCCAAACCTGGATGCCGATCTCGGGCAGCTCCGTGTGGATCAGGTCTTCTATACATCGAGAGACGGTGCGCGCATTCCGATGTTCATCGCCCGACGGAAGGATGTGGTCGGGCCTGCACCGACGGTGTTGATGGGCTATGGAGCCTTCGCTGTCAACCTGGCGCCGGCTTACTCGCCGATGCTGACCGGATGGTTGCTACAGGGTGGCGTGATTGCGATTCCGAACATTCGCGGCGGAGGAGAATTCGGCGCTCCATGGCATGAGGCGGGACGCGGCGAGAGGAAGCACAACAGCTTCGACGATTTTGTCGCCGCCGCCGAATATCTGCACGCGAACAGCGTCGCGGGTGCTGGCGGCATTACGGCCTACGGCGACTCAGCTGGCGGCCTGCTGGTCGGGGCCGTCGTCAATCAGCGGCCGGACCTATTCGGAGCTGCGTTGCCATCTGTGGGTGTCATGGACATGTTGCGTTACAACCGCTTCACCGGCGGCCAGCTCTGGGTTGGAGAGTACGGCGACCCCGCAGTCGAAGCAGACTTCAACAACCTGCTCTCATACTCCCCATATCACAATGTCAGGATGGGTAAATCTTATCCGGCAATCCTCGCCACGACCGGCGAAGGCGATACCCGGGTGGTGCCTGCGCATAGCTATAAATATGTCGCCGCACTCCAGGCGTCCGATTCAGGCGCCAAGCCTCATCTGATAAGGATCGATGCGCGAGCAGGTCACGGCGCAGGCAAGCCAACTACCCAGGTGATCGAGGAAGCAGCGGACATGTGGGCGTTTGCGGCCCGTTGGACGCGGCTCAAGGTTGAGAACGGGGCTCATTAGTTTCGTCATCGACGCGAAGCCTTTACGTTGGCAGCAGCGCTCGCGCGCTCCAGGTCAGCGCATCTGCCCCGATCCGGCGGTCCAATTCGATACATATTCAATACATAAAGTCTGTTTTCTAAGGCACTCCGCTGCGTTGCTGCAAACCGCGGAGCCCCTGAACTGCAGGTAATCCTAGCGTTGATTCGGAGCGAGCTGCTGTTGGCACGGGGATTGCTAATTCCAGCTTGTCCAACAGCGGGCATCATCCCCGGCCTTCCATGGCGGGTGCGTGGCCCGCGCATTTTCGGGCCGACGAACTCAGGAGCTTCAGCGTGGCTCTTCCCGAAAATAAATCCAATAGAAAGGTATCGCGCAGAGCCGTTCTGGCGAGCGCTGCGGCAACAGCAGCTCTCGGCGGTACGCAGGTGCTACTACCCAGGCCCTTGTATGCATCGGTTGCAAGGCCGGAAACGACTAAAGCCATCCTTGGCTTCATCGCACTCACGGATGCTGCGCCCCTGATCATAGCGAAGGAAAAGGGTTTCTTTGCCAAGCACGGCATGCCGGATGTCGAAGTGGCCAAGCAGGCGTCGTGGGGCACGACCCGAGACAACCTGGTGCTTGGCTCGCAAGGTAACGGCATCGATGGTGCGCACATTCTGACACCGATGCCGTACCTCATCAGTACCGGCAAGGTGACACAAAACAATGTGCCGACGCCGATGTACATACTGGCGCGATTGAACCTGGACAGCCAGTGCATCTCGGTCGCCGCGGAATACGCCGATCTGAAGGTCGGGCTCGACGTGAAACCATTCAAGGCAGCGCTCGATAAAAAGAAGGCATCCGGTCGCGCAGTGAAGGCCGCGATGACCTTCCCGGGCGGCACGCATGATTGCTGGATCCGCTACTGGCTGGCGGCTGGCGGCATCGATCCGGACAAAGACATCGAGACCATCGTCGTGCCGCCACCGCAGATGGTGGCGAACATGAAGGTTGGAACGATGGATTGTTTCTGCGTCGCCGAGCCTTGGAATGAGCAGCTGAAGAATCAAAAGATCGGCTACACAGCCATCAATACCGGTGAGCTGTGGGCCAAGCATCCGGAGAAATCGCTGGCCATGCGGGCGGATTGGGTCGACAGGCACCCGAACGCGGCCAAGGCATTGTTGATGGCCGTGCAGGATGCGCAGATGTGGTGCGATAAACTGGAGAATCGCAAGGAGATCGCGCAGATCGTTGCCAAGCGACAATGGATCGGCGCGCCGTATGGCGACGTGGTCGATCGCCTGGAAGGCAAGTTCGACTATGGTACCGGACGCATCGTCGCCAACAGTCCGCATATCATGAAGTACTGGCGCGACCACGCGTCTTATCCGTTTCAAAGTCACGAGCTCTGGTTTCTGATCGAGAACGTCCGCTGGGGCAAGTTCACGGGCAAGGAAGATTTCAATTCGCTGATTGCGAAAGTGAACCGCGAGGATCTCTGGCGTGAGGCGGCCAAAGAGCTGGGCGTGCCCGCCGCACAGATTCCGCGGTCGAAATCGCGCGGCGTCGAGAAGTTCTTCGATGGCAAGTCCTTCGACCCGGAGAACCCGAGTGCCTATCTCGCCAGCCTTGCGATCAAACGTGCATAGCGGCGGAGGAGACTGAATGAACAGCAGCACGCGAGAGCTGGTGACGACGCTTTCCGCCATTACGCATCACGCGCAGCAGCCTGATGCGGACGTGCGTAGCGACAGCGCCGCGAACGATCCAAACCCGCCGCCTGGCGTCTGGCACGTGATCGTCGGGCGACTCAACGAAGCTGTGAGGGTGGTCGTTCCGCCGCTCGTTACGTTGGCAGTGTTGATAGGCATCTGGCAACTTGCGACTTCTGCGCCAGGGTCCAGCTTGCCCTCACCGACGACCGTCGTGAGTGAGACCTGGGAGCTGATCGTCGATCCCTTCTACGACCACGGAGGTGTCGACAAAGGATTGTTCTGGCACCTGCTCGCAAGCCTGAAGCGTGTCGCTGTCGGGTATTCGTTGGCCGCTTGCGCCGGCGTCGGGATCGGCGTGCTCGTCGGTCACAGTGTATGGGCGATGCGTGCACTGGATCCGCTGTTCCAAGTCTTGCGCACTATTCCGCCGCTCGCGTGGTTGCCGCTGTCCTTGGCGGCCTTCCGCAATGGACACCCTGCAGCGATCTTCGTGATCTTCATCACCGCGATCTGGCCGATCATCATCAATACCGCGGTCGGTATCCGTAACATCCCGCAGGACTATCGAAACGTCGCGCGCGTGCTGAGTTTCAATGGACCCGAATACCTTTCGCACATCATGCTGCCGGCTGCGGCCCCGTATATCTTCACCGGCATGCGCATCGGCATCGGCCTCTCATGGCTGGCGATCGTGGCGGCGGAGATGCTGATCGGCGGCGTCGGCATCGGTTTCTTCGTCTGGGATTCGTGGAACTCATCGCGTATCAGCGACATCATCCTGGCGCTCGTCTACGTCGGAATCGTCGGCTTCTGTCTGGATCGAGCCATCGCGCTGCTCGGCAGGTTGGTCACGCGGGGCACGGCGAGCGGCTGAGGAAATCATCATGAGCGATAAATATCTGTCCATCGAGAATGTCAGCAAGACCTTCGGACACGGCCGCAAGGCGCATGAAGTGTTGCATGACATTTCTTTGGAAGTGCGCCGGCGGGAGTTCATCTCCTTGATCGGTCACTCCGGCTGCGGCAAGTCGACGCTGCTCAATGTCGTTGCTGGGCTGACGCCTGCGAGCGAAGGCGCGGTGATCCTGGACAATCGCGAAGTGTTTCAGCCGGGGCCAGATCGCGCCGTGGTGTTCCAGAACCATTCTCTGCTGCCATGGCTCACCGTCTATCAGAACGTTCGCCTGGCCGTTGACAAGGTCTTCCGCCATGCCAAGAGCGCGGCGGAGCGACATGACTGGACGCTCCACAATTTGCAACTCGTTCACATGCAAGATGCGCTCGAAAAGCGGCCCGGCGAGATTTCCGGAGGAATGAAACAGCGAGTGGGCATCGCACGCGCGATCGCCATGAGTCCCAAGGTGCTGCTGCTCGATGAGCCCTTCGGTGCTCTGGATGCCCTCACTCGCGCTCGGCTGCAGGACCAGGTGATGCAGATTCACGCCGCCTTGGGCAACACGGTGTTGATGATCACCCACGACGTCGAGGAAGCCGTGCTGTTATCCGATCGCATCGTCATGCTCACGAACGGACCGTCTGCGCGCATCGGCTCGATCCTCGATGTTCCGCTGTCGCGGCCACGAGCCAGGCTGGATCTCGCGGCGGATCCGACATACATCGGCTGTCGGGCGGCGGTGTTGGACTTCTTGCATCGGAGAACGAGGTTCGTGGAGGCAGCGTGAAGGTGCGGCAGGCGCCCTGGTGTCGGCGCATCGCACCTGGATAGGTCACCAAGCACGGTGCATTGCTTCAGCGTGAGGCAGTGCCGATAGCAGAATAACGTGAGGTTATAGACACGCCGCGCCTTTTCATCGCACTCCCCAAATGACGTTGGTTAGCTTGAGCACGGGGGCTAACACAGCAAAAAACGTTTGGGGAGCTACGCCGTGTCGAGAGCAACTGAGCCATCATCCTCCCGCAGCCTGATAGCACTGGCTGTCGTCGCCGCGATTGCCCACGCGCAAGCAGCTAGCGCGCAGGACGCGGTCGCCGCCGCGAGCGACGCGCCGCCGCTGGAAGAAATCACGGTGACGGGCACCAGCATCAAGCGCGGCGACGACGCTGCGCTGCCGGTCACCATCGTCAGTCAGGAAGCGATGGAGCTGCGCGACGCGGCGACGCCCGTCGACCTGCTGACGGCCATGCCGGCCGTCGTCAACGTTCCCATCAACGATTCCAATCAAGGCGGCGTCAGCGCTCGCGGCGATATTTCTTCCGTCAACCTGCGCGGCCTCGGGTCGGGCAACACGCTCGTGTTGTTGAACGGGCGCAGAGTCGCGGCGCATGGCATTTCTTCGACCGAAGACGGCGTGCCGGCCATGTCGGTGAACGTGAACACGCTGCCGGCGCGAGGTCTCGAGCGAGTGGACATCCTGCGCGACGGCGCATCCGCCGTGTATGGGTCCGACGCCGTCGCGGGCGTGATCAACTTTGTCACCGACACTGACTATGTCGGCAACGAGCTGCAGATGCAGACCGGTATCACCGAGATCGGTTCGGGATCGGACGTCGGCGTCACGCTCACGCACGGCAACTATGCTTTCGGCGATCGGCTGCACTGGATCTCCACGTTCGACTATCTCAAGCGCGATGAGTTGAAGACCTCCGATCTGCCCAATGGATCCGACGCCGACAAGCGCGCGCTCGCACCCGCCGGCTTCGATGCCGCCAACGGTCCGTTCTTCGACCGCAACGCTTCCAGCGGCTATCCCTCGTTCCGAGTCGGCTCCAACCCGGCGACACGCTATCTGACGCCCATGGAAGGCGGCGTCATCGGCATCAAGAACAGCGCGCCGAGTCGTACCGGCGCCGAGCTCGGCTACTACTACGACGTGAACGCCGACGGTTATTCGGTGCCGGAAACGGAGCGCTTCAACTGGTTCAACGCCGTCAATTTCAAGATCAACGACAGAGTGAGTGCGTTCGGCCATCTCGCCCTGTATCGCGCCGATTCGACCATGGTGCGACCGCCGGTGGCGTACGGCATCAACTCGGATGCGCCGCTGATCGTGCCGATCGACAACCCCTACAATCCTTTCGGCTCGCGCTTCTACAGTCCGACTGGAACGCCGAATGCGGACGGCACCGCGCGTCTGGTTGGAACGCCCCAGGCGGTCACCATCGTTTCGAAACGATTTACTGACATCGGCGCCGAGACCGTCGAAGTGGAGACCACGGCGATCACGGCGACCGCTGGCTTGCGAGGCGACATCGCTCCGGGCTGGTCGTGGGAAACGGGTGCAGTCTATTCGCGAGCGGCGACTGAAGATGATTCGTTGAACGCCGTGCGCGAAACCGCGCTGCACGCGCAGACGTCGCGCACCGACGCCAGCGCATACAACCCCTTTGGTTATAACTTCGCGATTCAAAACGGCCAGGTCGTGGCGACCACGCCGTATGCCAACCCGGATTCGGTCACCGCTCCGTTCGTACAACGCTTCCACCAGGAAGGTCGGAATATTCTGGGAAGCATCGATGCGCGCGTGAACGGCGAGTTGTGGGACTTCGGCGGCGGTCCGATCGCGATCGCGGTCGGCGCGGAGCATCGCTGGGACGACTACGAGCTCACGCGCCCGCAGTTCGCCGGCGTCAACGGCGTCAACGATCTCGGGCTCGATCCGGCGGGCAACGATTTCGTGCAGGCTTCCGCGGCCGGCGACGTGATCGGCGACCGAACCGTCGTCGCGGCATTCGCCGAAACCGTGGTGCCGATCATCGGCTCGAGCAACGCGCTGCCGGGCGTCGAACGCCTGCAGTTGGGCGCGTCGATTCGTTACGAGGAGTACAGCGACTTCGGCAGCACGTCGAACCCTAAGTTCACCCTCGACTGGCGGCCGATCGAGCCGCTGATGATTCGCGCGTCTTACAACGAAGGCTTCCGCGCGCCGAATCTGAGCGTGATGAACTATCCGACCCGCTTCACCGTGGGGTCGAGCTTCGATCCTTATCGCGGCCCGGTCACGGGCCTGCCGGTGGACGGGCAGTTTCAACGTCGGACCGGCATCGAAGGCAATCCGAACCTGGTGCCCGAAACTTCCGAGGGCCGCACGCTCGGCATCGTGCTCGACGTGCCGTTCGTCGACGGGCTGCGCGTGTCGGTCGACTACTGGAAGATCGATCAGGAGAATCTGATCGCGAGCCCGATTGCAGAAGAGATTCGCGCCAACGACGCGGCCATGTTGCTCGCGGCGACGCAGGCGGCGCTGGCCCGAGGCATCCCTCTGGACCAGATCGATCTGGGCAGCGGCACGGAGAACTATGCCGGCGATCCGTTGATCGAGCGCTCCGACATCATCACCGACGAAGATCGCGCGTTTTTTGCTCAGTACAACGCGAGCCGTCCGCAATCGCAGTGGCTGGCGCCGGTCGGCATCCTCGAGGTCACGTACACGCCGTACGACAACCTCGCTACCGCGACCATCGAAGGTTACGACTTCAACGTGACCTACAACTCACCCCGCCTCGCGTGGGGCCAGTTGGGCGTGACGGCGGATGCAACTTATCTCAGCAAGTACGAGCGGCAGGCGGGCCCGAACGCGGCGGTCGAGACGCGCCTGGGCAAGAACGGCGCGACCAAGTGGCGCGGGGCGTTGAACGTGTTCTGGTCCAAGGACGACATCTGGTCGGCGGGCATCAGCGCTTATTACATCGGCGACTACGCTGACACGGGCGCCAGCATCAGCGCGCCGGCCTACGAGCAACTCGGGCGGCCGAGCTACGTGTACCCGATCGACGGCGTGTATTTCTGGCGCGTCGAGGACTCCGTCACATTCAACGCGTTCGGCGCATACACGTTCGCTACAGCGCAGCAGAGCTGGCTCAGCGACCTGAACGTGCGTGTCGGCGTCAAGAACCTCACCAATGAAGATGCGCCGCTGACCGCCGACGCCGCCGGATACGACCCCTCCGTCTACAACAGCGTCGCCATGGGACGCGTCTGGACCCTGAGACTCACGAAGAACTTCTAAATGAAAAATATCACTCGGATTGCCAAGGCAGTGTTGCTGGGTTTATTGGCCGCTCAGACGGCGGACGCGGCGTCGCCGCGTCCGGCGCGGGGCTGGGAGTCGGCGGCGGGCGAGGAAACCAAAACCGTGTTCGCGCTGACCGGCGACGCGATCATCAATCGACGGCTGTCGACGTTTCGCGCGCCGGGCGTCGACGACATGTTCGCCCTGATTCGCGGCGCCGATGTGGCGTTCACCAACTTCGAAACCCTGATTCACGATTTCACTCTGGCGGGGGCGCAGCAGAGCGGCGGCACTTACATGGGTTCGCCGCGCTTCATCACCGACGAGCTGGCGTGGGCCGGTTTCGATCTGCTGGGCCTGGCCAACAATCACGTCAACGACTACGGCGTCGACGGCATGCGCAGCACCGTCGCCGCGCTGGCCAAAACCAATTTTGTTTACTCCGGCGTCGGCGAGAATCTGGCGCTGGCGCGCAAGCCCGGATATCTCGACACGCCCAAGGGCAGGGTGGCGCTGATTTCCACCTCGTCCACTTTTCCAGCACCCATCGTCGCCGGCGCGCAGCGCAAGGACATGCCCGGTCGTCCGGGCTTGAATCCGCTTCGCCACACGGTCACCTACACGGTGCCGCAAGCGACCTACGATACGATCGCGACGCTGCGTGGTCCGGTCAGCTCGAACATGGGCGAGAGCGCGTCGAACACTCTGTCGTTCGGCGGCGCCGAGTACGTAGTCGGCGATGAGATAAAGATCAACTCCAAGGCCAACAAGACCGACATCGAAGAGCTGCAGGCGAGCGTGCGCGACGCGGATCAGCAGGCCGACTGGGTGGTGGTGAGCATCCATGCGCACGAGGCAGCCAACCCGAAAGACAAGTGGATGCCGGCCGAATTCGTGGTCGAGTTCGCGCACGCGATGATCGACGCGGGCGCGGACATGGTGGTGGGCCACGGTCCTCACATCCTGCGCGGCATCGAAGTCTACAAGGGCAAGCCGATCTTTTATTCGCTCGCCAACTTCATTTTCGAGAACGACCTAGTCGAGCTGCAGCCTGCCGACAACTACGAAAAGACCGGGCTGGCCAACGGCTCGCTGCCCAGCGATTACTTCAGCAAACGTTCCAAGAACGACACGGTCGGCTTCCCGGCGGACCGCAAGTACTGGCAATCGGTGATTGCGCAGGTGGTTTACGACAACGAGCGCACGCTGCAGGAAGTGCGTCTGCATCCGGTGTCGATGGGGTTCGGCCAGCCTCGCAGCAAGCGTGGCCAGCCCTATCCGGCGCCGGCCGCCGAGGCCGAGCAGATCTTCAAGGATCTCGCCGAGGTGTCCGCTCCGTTCGGCACCGCCGTCAGCTACAAGAACGGCGTCGGCACGCTCTCCTGGAAAAAGTGACGCGAAGCATCCATGAGTCTACCAGTGAGGCGCGAACGCTCGTTCGGCATCATCGGCGGCCTGTCGCCCATCGCGGATGCGGATCTGCTCTCGAAGCTGATCGAGGCGACCGAGCGCCATGCCGACGCGGGTCAGTTCGAGATCGTGTTCGAACAACGGCCGTTCATCCGCAGCGACGGGCCGAGCGCCGCCAACACGGCCCGCATGCTGTACATCTTCAACAGGATCGACAGCTTCAAGGCGCGAGGTATCGGCACGGTGGTGCTGCCGTGCTTTCTGAGTCATACCTTCATGGAGGAGCTCAAGGAAAATTCGCCG
Source organism: Steroidobacter sp. (assembly GCF_036402275.1). Classification (NCBI taxonomy): domain Bacteria; kingdom Pseudomonadati; phylum Pseudomonadota; class Gammaproteobacteria; order Steroidobacterales; family Steroidobacteraceae; genus Steroidobacter; species Steroidobacter sp. Next base: position 290,244 of record NZ_DASWTF010000041.1, read on the forward strand.
CTGCCCATCGCCGACATGATCGAAGTGCTGCGGCTTCACGTGCGTAGCACCTTTCCGCAACGACGGCGCATCGGCGTGCTGACTTCCGCGCCGTTGCGCGACGCCGCTTTGTTTGAACGTTACTTCGCTCAGGATGAATTCCAGCTGCTGTATGCACGCCCGCGTGACGGCCTGGATCTGGTCACCGAGGCCGTGTACGGCAGGAACGGCATCAAGAGCGGCAGTCGCAGCGGCTATTCGATCGAACTGCTGCGCGATGCTTGCGCGGATCTGATTTCGCAGGGCGCGGAGTTACTGCTACCTGGCGTGACCGAGCTGGCGCTGGTCGCGAGCGAGCTGTCGCAAATGACGGCGCCATTGCTCGATCCGCATCGTGTTTATGCCCAACATCTGGTTGCCGATCCCGCAACCGGGATCGAGCGGCCGTTCAAGCTCGGAGTGGTGGGCGGCGTGGGGCCGGCGGCGACCGTGGACTTCCTCGACAAGGTCGTGCGCAACACGCCGGCCCAGCGAGATCAGGATCATCTGCGGCTGCTGGTCGAGCAGAATCCGCAGATCCCCGATCGCACCGAGCATCTGGTCGGCGACGGCATGGACCCCACGCTGGCGCTGTATGCGACTTGCAAGAAGCTGCAGGCCGGCGAGGCGGATCTCATTGCGATTCCATGCAACACCGCGCACGCGTTCGTCGAAGCCATTCAATCCGAGCTCGACATTCCCATCATGAACATGCTCACCGTGACGGTGAAGCACATCAGGGAATTGTTTCCAAAGCTGCGCAAGGTGGGGTTGCTGGCGACCAGCGGCACCGTGTCGAGCGGCGTTTACCGGCGGGCGCTGGAGGATCACGGCTTCCAGGAGGTCGTGCCGTCGGCGCCGCTGCAGGCGCGGGTGATGAACGCGATCTATGGCCCGCAAGGCGTGAAAGCCGGCTTCACTAGCGGCGCGAGCGTAGCGGATGTCGATGCCGCCATCGACGAGCTCGCTGCTCAAGGCGTGGAAGTCATCGTGCTCGGCTGCACCGAGCTGCCATTGTTGCTGTCCGAACCGGAGCGTGTCACGGCGAGCGGCCATCGGGTCACGCTGGTCGACCCGACCGACATTCTTGCCCGGCGCTGCGTGTCCGCCGCGATGATGTGGTCGAGGCGCTGATGACTTCCAAACGACTCACCACCTTCATCGTCGCAGGCCTCGTGGTCGGCGTGGTGCTCGGCTATATCGTGCACGTCGGCGTGCCGGCGACAACCGCCGACAAATTCGCCGACGGCATCGGGCTGCTGCCGTTCGCGTTTCTGCGGCTCATCAAGATGATCATCGCGCCGCTGGTGTTCTCCACCCTGGTGGTCGGCATCGCCAAGATGGGTGACATCGCAACCGTGGGCCGAGTGGGCAGCAAGGCGCTCGCGTGGTTTGTCGGCGCTTCGCTGATCTCGTTGGTGCTCGGCCTCATTATCGTGCAGCTTTTCGAGCCGGGCAGGGCATTGAACCTGCCGTTGCCCAACGACGGGGCAAGCTCGGGCCTCCAGGCCAGCGGCATGACGCTGAAAAATTTCATCGAGCACACGCTGCCGACCAGCGCCATCGACGCCATGGCGCGCAATGAAATCCTGCAGATCGTGGTGTTTTCGCTGTTTTTTGGCACGGCGATGGCGGCCTTGGGCGAGCGCAGCCGGGTGCTGGTCGAGGCCTTGGACGCGTTGGCCCAAATCATGCTGAAGGTTACCGGTTACGTGATGGTGTTCGCGCCGCTGGCTGTGCTCGGCGCGCTGGCCAGCACGGTGGCGAAAGAGGGTTTGGGCATCATTGGCGTCTACGGTTTGTTCATCGGCGAGTTCTATCTGGGCCTCGCCGTGCTGTGGGGAATTTTGATTGCGCTCGGCGTGGCCTTCGTCGGCCCGGGCGTACTGAGTCTGGTGCGAGGCATTCGCGGGCCGGTGCTGCTCGCTTTCTCCACCGCGAGCTCCGAGGCCGCCTATCCGCGCACGCTCGAAGAGCTCGAACGTTTCGGTTGCAGCAACCGCGTCGCGAGCTTCGTGTTGCCGATCGGCTACTCGTTCAATCTCGACGGCTCGATGATGTATTGCACGTTCGCGATCATGTTCATCGCGCAGGCGTACGGCATCGAGGTGAGCATCGCACAGCAGGTGACCATGGTCGCGGTGCTGATGCTCACATCGAAGGGCATCGCCGGCGTGCCACGCGCCTCGCTCGTCGTCGTTGCCGCCTCGCTCACTCAATTCAATCTGCCGGAAGCGGGCATGTTGCTGCTGCTGGGCATCGATCACTTCCTCGACATGGGCCGCTCGGCCACCAACGTGGTCGGCAACAGCATCGCAACGGCCGCGGTTTCCAAATGGGAAGGCGAGCTGCATTCGCCGGCGCGGGCCGGCGAAGCCTCGGTCGATGCCGAACTCGATGGGGATGTGAGACGAAGCAATGCGTAGCGAACGAGTCAGTCACGTGCACGTCGAAACCAGACAGCAGAGCGGAGCGCAATGGTCGAGCCGGGTCGCCGGCGAGATCGGCAAGGCGGTGCTCGGCCAGCTCACCATCATCGAGCGCCTGCAGATCGCGCTGCTGACCGGCGGCCACGTGCTGCTCGAAGGCATGCCGGGCCTCGCCAAGACGCTGCTGGTGAAATCGCTGTCGCAGGCTCTCGGCATGCAGTTCGAACGCATCCAGTTCACGCCCGACCTGCTGCCCTCCGACATCGTCGGCACCATGGTTTATTCGCCTGGCGACGGTCGTTTCTCGCCGCATCGTGGACCGATCTTCGCCAACCTGGTGCTCGCGGATGAGATCAATCGCGCGCCGGCCAAGGTGCAGAGTGCGTTGCTCGAAGCGATGCAGGAGCGGCAAGTGACGCTGGGCGGCGTGACCTATCCGCTGCCGAGTCCGTTCCTGGTGATGGCCACGCAGAATCCGGTCGAGCAGGAAGGCACGTATCCGTTGCCCGAGGCGCAGCTCGATCGTTTCCTGTTCAAGCTGCTGCTCGACTATCCGAGCGAGCTGGAAGAATTGCAGATGGTGCAGCGCTGGGGCTCTGTCACATCGCATCCCGAGTTGCTCGCGGTGTCGAGCGGCGATGAGTTGCTACGCCTGCGTGAAGAGGTCGATCGCATCCACGTCGCCGAGTCCGTGCAGGGATATGTCGTCAAGCTGGTGCGTGCGACTCGCGCCATCGCTGCGGGCTCGCAGAAGACGCTCTCATATGGCGCATCGCCCCGCGCCTGTCTTGGCCTGTTCCAGGCGAGCAAGGCGTTGGCCTGGTTGCGTGATACCGGTTATGTGACGCCGGCCTTGGTGCAGGAAGTGTTCGCGGATGTGATGCGACATCGAGTCGGCTTGACGTATGAGGCCGAGTCGCGTGGCCTCACCGCCGATCGCATTCTCAGAGATATTCTCGATCAGACGGCGGTGCCGGAGAGCGCAGCGCGCGGAGCCTGAGATGTCGGCGCCCAATCCAGCCAACTCCGGCGCCGCGATGCCCGCCGCGCCAACCGCGCTGCTCCAACGCCTCGAGTGGCGAGCGCGGCATGCCGTGAACACCACGGTCAGCGGCGAGTATCGCTCCGCGTTTCGTGGCCGCGGCATGGAGTTCGATCAAGTCGTCAAATATGAGTGGGGCGACGACCCGCGCGACATCGACTGGAATGTCACCGCTCGTCTCGGCGAGCCGTATCGCAAGCGCTTCGTCGAAGAGCGCGATCTCACCATCACGTTCATTTTCGAGGACTCGCCGGCATTGCAGTTCGGCTCCGAAGGTCGCACGCGCCGCGAGACTCTGCTCAAGACCGCTGCGTTGCTGATGATGATCAGCGCGATCAATCGCGATCGGGTTGCTTTGGTGTATAGCTCACCGGGGCAGTCATGGTTCCAGCGCGCGCAACCGGGCCGCAAAGGCATCATGCGGATCGCGGCCATGTTGCTCGGCCAGCCCGCGCCGTCGCTGGACGGCCCGGTTAACTGCTCGCTGCCCTGGCCGTTCGTCAAGAAAAGCGCTTCTCGCGGCAGTGTGTTGCTGTGGTTCGGTCCATTCGCACCGCGTGACATGCCCGAGTTGTGGCGTGAGCTGCAGCAGCGGCATCAAGCGGTCGGCGTGCGGGCGGACGACCCATGGGACCAGGACCTGCCGCGTAACGCCAGGCTCTCGGCGTACGATCCACTGGCCGGCCGCTTGACTCTGCTGAACACCGCATCGAGCGCCGAGCGCGCGGCGCATGCCGCCTGGCGCGAGCGACGCGACGATTATTTCCTGGAGATGTTTCCTCGCAGCGACGATCGAATGATCGTCAGCAATGTGGACGATCCGCTGCAAAGCCTGGTCGCGTGGTTCCATCGTCACAGGCAGCGGACGTGAACATCTCCAGCGCCACTTTCCAGGATCCGCTCTGGTTGCTACTGCTCTTGCTGCTGCCGGCGATTGCCTGGCTGCGCCGGCGACGCAGTGTGTCCGCGCTGGTCGTGCCCGGCGCGCACGAGTGGCATTCCCCAGGCGCCACGTCATCGGCGCTCTGGCCGTTGGTCTGTGTGTATGTCGGCATCGCCTTGCTGGTGATTGGCCTGGCGCGCCCGCAGGTGCTCGTGCCCATGGACGATCATCAGCGACGCGGCTACGACTTCATGATCGCGATCGATCTGTCCACCAGCATGTACGCGGAAGATTTCCAGCGCGGCGCCGCCACGGTCAATCGGTTGCAGGCGGTCAAACCGATCATTTCCGCGTTCATCAACGAGCGGCCCGACGATCGTATCGGCATCGTCGTGTTTGGCGGGCGCGCCTACACTTTTGCGCCGCTGACGTTCGATCACGAGTGGCTGCGCAAACAGAGCGCGCGGCTGTCCATCGGCCTGATTGAAGACGGCACCGCGATTGGCGATGCGATCGGAGTGGCCATGCGCCGCCTTCGCGAGGGCAGGGCGGACGGGCAACCGCGACAGGGCTCTTTCATCGTGCTGCTGACCGATGGTTCGAGCAACAAGGGCTCGCTCGATCCGCGACAGGCTGCGGGACTGGCGAGCGACGAAGGCGTCGCGATCTACACGATCGGCGCGGGCGCCGAAGGCCTGGTGCCCACGCCGGTCTTCGACTACGCGGGCAAACGCATCGGCACCGAGATGCGGGAGTCGGAGATCGACTCGCTGTTGTTGCGCGATGTCGCCGACAGTACTGGCGGATTGTTTTTTCGCGCCACCGACGCCAATGCGGTCCGCGACGCTTTTGCGCGCATCGACGAAGCGCAAAAGGTCGAATTCGCGGCGTCGCCGCCACTCATCAGTCGCGAGTTGTTCCATGTCTTTGCTCTCATCGGCGTGGCGCTGCTGGCGCTCGCGTCGTATGAGGCGCATTTCCGCTCCGCGCGCGAGCAGGGCGTGACATGAGCATCGATCCTTGGCTTTCCACCACAACCACTCATACAGGAATCGAACCATGAAGATTTCGAGACGCGAGGTCCTGGCAGGCCTCGGTTTGGGATCGGCCGCCGCCGCGCTGCCTCTGGCCGCAGGGGCTCAGTCCGCCGCGCGCTCCAACGCGGCCACTCGCAAGATCCGCATTGCATGCATGCACTTCTCGCACGAGACGGTGACGTTCCTGCCGTATGACACCACCACCGAAGATTTCATCTACGAAGGCTCGCCGGCGCGTGGCGAAGCCTTGCTGTCCGCTTCGCCGGAAGGCTACATGGGCGGCTTCGTCAAAGTCGCGCGCGAGCATGCCAACGTCGAGCTGGTGGGCATCGAGTCGCCGCTGGGCTCGAAAAAAGGTTCGGGCTCCGGCTGGATCACCAAGCAAGCGTTCGAGCATTTTACCGAGCGCATGATTGCCGATCTCAAGGCGCAGGGCCCGTTCGACGGCGCTTACCTGTCGCTACACGGTGCGATGGGCGTGCGCGACGTGGCCAAGCCCGAAGCGACGCTGGCGCGTCGCGTTCGTGAAGTCATCGGACCGAAAGGTTTCATCGCCGGCACCTTCGATCCGCACGGCAACGAGGATGACGAGTTCCTGCGCTATGCGAATCTCGCGTTCTGTATCAAGTACTATCCGCACTACGACGGCGCCTTGCAGGGCGAGCGCGCCGCTCGCACGTTGATCCGCTGCATTCGGGGCGACTACAAGCCGACGACGGCGACCGCGAAGCCGCCCATCATCACGCCCTCGGTGTTGCAGTGGACCGGCCAGTCGCCGTGGATGGATCTGGTCCAGCGCGCACTGGTTTGGGAAGCGCGCGAGACCGATGTGTATGTGAGTTTCTACTACGGATTTGCTTTCATGGACGCGGCCGATGCCGGCATGACGTTCCAGGTCATGACCAACGGCAATCCGGAACTGGCGAAGCACATCGCCGACGACATGGCGCAGACTGCCTGGCGCCTGCGCGACGATCTGGTTCACGGCACCAAGGTCTACCGCCACAAGGAGGGCGTGACGCTCGCGAAACAAGCAATGCAGAAGGGCTCGGTGCCCATCGTGCTCGCAGACCACAGCGATCGTACCGGCGCCGCCACGTGGCTGCTCAGTCAGATCATCGAACAAAAGCTCAGCAACACGCTCATCGGCACCATCGCCGACGAAGACGCGATCAACGCGCTGCGCAAGAAGGGCGTGAAGGTCGGCGATGCCTTCGACATGGAAATCGGCGGCAAGCTCGACGTCTCCGCCGGCAAGCCGGTGCGCGTGGTCGGCAAGGTGCATACAGTGAGCGGCGGACTGAGCCGGGGCAGCAGCCAGGCTGGCGGCTCGCAGCTGTGGGTCAGCGTGAAGTTCGGCGACAACAACGTGGTCGTGATCAGCCCGTACCTGAGCCAGATCGTACAGCCGCAGTCGTTCACCCAGCTCGGCATCGATCCGAATCAGTTCAAGGCCTTCGCCATCAAATCACGCGTGCACTTCCGCCGCGGCTTCTACGATAGCGGCTATGCCAAGACCATCCTGCTGGTCGAGCCCGACGAGCCGTTCGTCGGCACGGTGCGCCTGGAGGCGTTGAACTATAAGTATCTCAAGCTGGATAAGTTCTATCCGTATGGCAAGAACGTGGTTTATCCGCTGCCGATGACTTGAGTCGTAGTTGTAAGGTGCCGCGGTGGATCTCACCGCGGCACGTCGACTGGAGTTACTACCGGTCGGCGTAGAGCGGCATCAGAGCATGGCCGCGAACCCAGCCGGATATTTCCCGGTCCGCGTCGATTTTGCGCCAGCCAAGAAAGTCGTGCCCGGCGACGACCACCGCGCCGGCCGACAGCGGGGATGTTTCTTCCGTCGGCACCAGATCGGTGGGCACGGGACTCACATTCGCATTCTCCACGAGAATCGCTGCTCGAGCATGACCGAAGGCGCCGTACGCATGCCAGCTCGCAACCGATGTCAGCAGCACGATCGCTCCCAGGGCGGCAACGCTACGGCCGATCCACAGTACTGGCAGTCTCGACCGTGCAGGCTGCTTGGCTGGCGAGTACCAGACAAAAATCAGAGCGCACGCTGCCGCGACCGTGACGATCGCGGCGATGAGCGCCAGGCGCTGCCAGCCAGCGGGCGAAAGCAGGGTTGGAGTGCGCTCATACCATGCTCCGGACAACAACTGACGCAAATTTCTGTCGACGGTTTCGGTCTCTCCGAGCGCGGCGAGCAGCGTCTCGCGAGTATCCGAACCGATTGGATGCTGGATGAACGCCGCGGCTGCGTGGGCAATCGCCGAGCTCAGCTCGCCCTGCTGAGTTTGGAAAGCGGCCAGATTGCGATGCGCGGCCCAATCGTTCCAATTCGAAGCCAAAGCTGCTCGTGCGTCGTCAGCTGCCTGCGGAGAGAGCTCGTCCGGCGGCGGAGCGTCGGGCGCCGCTTCCGCAGCGGGAGGCGAGGACCACGGCACGTCGGCCAGCGATTGCGAGCCAGACATTACAATGACGAGCAGAGCGCCAGCGACCGACGGCAACCAATGCGCGAGACGGTTGGGAAACAAACGTTCCCGCTTCGGCATCTCCAAGCTGGCCGCCAGGCTTCTCGCACGTTGCACCCAATCTCGCGTCGGTTGCGCGTCGGGTGCGTACAGTCCGTGCTCCGTCGCTTGCCACAGCTCGCGCCAGCGGTCACTGACGATAGGATCGCCGCCGCTCAACGTATGTGCCGCTCGAGAGACTTCACCTACGCACGGCGCCGAGGTGCGAATGTCCCAAGAGCGAGCGGTAACGCGCAGCCAGGCCTGCAGGTGTCCTGGACGAGGCGGCGTGCTCGAGCGTTGCAAAGCATCCAGTAACCTTCGCATTTCCTTGATACCCGCGCGCCGAATGCGATTGGGGCACTCGAGCAGGGCGCGTCGCCACGCGAGCCCGAACCAGAGCAGCGCGGGAACGAGGAACGCGAGCGCGATAAACCACGAAGGATTGAGCGACCACGGTGTCGCGCCGATCTCGCCTAGAGGTAACGATTGCATGGTGACTCCCTTACCAGTCGAATCGATTTGGATCTGCCTGGGACTCCTCGGGCGCCAGCAACTGATGCAGGCGCCCGGGCGAATCGCGCCGCGCGGCTTCATCCAGATTCTTGCGAGTGAGCGCGAGGATCGGATCTTCAGCGTCGTCACCGCCGCTCGATCGAGCGGGTCTGACGGCGGCGGCGCGGGCGTTCTTCGGTGGATTCGGCTTGTTTCTCCGCTGCGGCTCAGTCTCGCTGTCCGCGGTCAAGTCGCCCAACGCGGCGTCCGTTTTGGCCGAGGCGCCTTCGCCGAACGAATCGTTCGCCGATTGTTGACTGCTGTCGCCGGTGACGATGGGCCGTTCGTTCTCTTCGTCCATGATGGCGTCGGGCGCCTGTGACTTGTCGTCGGTGGCTTCCGACGGCGGCGCTTCGAGCATGGCGGTGAGCTGACCGCGGTAGTAGGACCAGTCCGCAATCGACGTATCGAGCTGCTCGCCTTGTTGCGTGGCCTCGATGGCATCTTGAATCACACCTTCTGCCACTGCAGTGCCGGTGCGTTGCGCGTCGATTCCGTAGCGAATCGATGCTTCGACCATCAAGCGCAGATCGAATGCGTCGTAGCCAAACTCCGCAAGGTGTTCGGTGATGGCGCGCAGACGCTCGGCCGGATTGCTGTCGAACACCTCCTGCACTTGAAACTCCGCTTCGGAGTCGAAGTGCGCTCCGGCGGGCGGCGAGGAGCTGAGCGCCAGGATGAGAGCAACACCAGCCGCGAGGCGAGTGGGCGGATCGGATGTCTGTTCGGTCGGGGTCTTATCGTCGCGGCGGATTTCACGCGGCTTGATCCGCTGCTGAAACTCGCTCAACAAGCTAATGCAGCCAAACAAGATCGCTGGCAGCAGGAACCACTGGAACCGTTCGATGCCGGCGCTGCCAGCCGCGTTGGCGACTCGGCCCTTGCGACCGGTTTCGACGGTTTGCGTGAGCATTGCTTTGACATCGTCGCTGTCCGCGAGCGCGGCGCCATCGAAGTATTTGCCGCCGGTTCGGCGCGCCAGGGCTTCCAAGGTCGCAGGCATGAGCTTGGAATGCACGGCATCGCCGTTTGCATCGGCGAGATATCCGCCGTTCTGCAAGTCCGGAACGAAAGCGCCCTTGGGAGTGCCCAGGCCGACGGCCACGACATGGATCTCCCGCTCGGCCATCCGTCCGAGCCGCTGCTCCCAACCTTCGGTGCTGCTCTCGCCGTCGCTCAGCACGATGAGATAGCGATCGCGGTCGGCGGTGTCGCTGAAGCCTTCAAGGGCCGCGTCGAGCATCTTCGAATAATCCGATCCGCCCCGCGGCAAGTAGTCGGTGTCGAGGCTGGGCATGAATTCGCGGATGATCCGATAGTCGGGGCCGAGCGGGACTTGCACGAACGCAGTGCCCGCGAACACCACGAGCCCGACGCTCTCGCCTTGCAGACTGTCGAGCATGTGTTCGGTAACCAGCTTGGCGTGGTCGAGTCGAGAGGGGGCGATGTCTTCAGCGAGCATGCTGCGCGACAGGTCGATGGCGATGATGACTTCGCGGGTATGGCTGTACGACTGCGAGGTATCCTCGCCCCACTGCGGACGCGCGATCGCGATCAGGGCAAACGCGATGGCGAGCATCACGAACATCGTCACGTGCATTTTTTCGGGCGCCGCGGGTCGGATCCGATTGCCGGAAATCGCGATCCGTCGCATCGCTGGCCAGCGTAGTAGCGATCCCGGTTGGGCCATCCGGCGCAGCAGGATGAATCCAACGGCCGGAAACACCAGCGCCAGCAGCACCCAAGGGTTTCCCCAGCTCATCGTCTGCAACCTCTCACAACGCGCGTTGCCACAGCCAGAACATGGCGCACGCCGCAGCCGCGGACGAGCCGCCATACAACACGCCGGTCCGATAGAAGCGAGTCTTGCGGAGCAGGTAGGCGAGGGGCAGGAACACGGCGACGATCGCCAGTTGCCCGAGCTCCACGCCCAGGTTGAAGCCCAGCAGCGTGCGCCACACCGGTTCGCCTTCGGCATCGACTTCGCTCAACACATTGGCGAAGCCGAAGCCGTGCAATAGCCCGAAGGCGAATGCGATCCACACTCCGCTCGCTCCGGCCGTGCGTGGCAGGAGATTGACCAGCGCGGCGACGATGACGGATGCGGCGATCAAGGACTCGACCAGTCGACCGGGCAGCACGATCCAGCCCAGGGCGGCGCAGCTCAGCGTGATCGAGTGCGCGACGGTGAACGCCGATACGATGGCGATGACGCGAAGGAAGGGGCCGGCGAATTCATCGGCGCCTTCACGACCGTTGGCGGTACGCCTGAGCACTGCCGGAATCAGCAGCACCAGCAGGAACAAGACGTGGTCGTAGCCGATCCAGATGTGCCAGATACCGGACCCGAGCAGCTCGGCGAACTCCGTCCTTTTTAAGTCGGCGCGCGAGAAGACAGTGGCGCCGCCCGGCGCGGCGATCGTCGCTCGTTGCGAGCCGGCGCCTCGCCAGATGACTTTCAATAGCGCGCGGTGCTCGGGCCGCAGCTCGTAGAGCAGGGTGTAATCGACATCGAGCGAGTCGACGGCATTGGCTGCGGTCGCGGAGAACTTCGACAGTATGAAGGGCTGTTGTTGTCGGGAGCCGAAGCTCAGCTGGTCAAAGCGCACACCGGGATCCTGGCCGTCGGCCAGGATGCGCAGGTTTGCTTCCAGATAGGCTTCGATGTGCTGGCGACGATCCTGGATCTCCGGCCAGGCGATGTCGCCATCGCGGTTGCTGTCCAGGGCCAGCGCCGCGTCCAGATCCACGAGCGGAACCTGCCATTCGCCGCGCACGCTTGCCTGGTCCACGTACAAAGAGAGGAACGACTCGCTCCCGGACTGCGCCTGGGCACAATCCACGTGCATCGAGGCTGCTAACAGCAGCAGGATCGCAAACCAGCGGCTCATTGCACGGCGTGCAGCCGCCGCTCTCTATTCCTTAGAAAGCTGATCGACTCCGAGGCGATGGTCTTCACCGACTGCACGAACGCCTTCTGCACGCTGTTGAGCGGACCGTCGGCGCGATACACGGCATACAAGTTGATCTTCATGATGGGTTCGACCACGCGAGTCTGCAGCTCCGCGCCCGCCGACACCGCGGTGAACGGATCGACCAGCGCCAGGCCTTCGCCGCTGCAGACGATGTCCTTGGCGATCTGATAGGTCTGCACCCAGGTGGTGATGCGCGCCGGCGGATCCAGTTGCTCCAGATACGCCTGCAACTGGCGACCGAGCTGATCGGCGCGAGTAATTCCCAGCAGCGATGAATTGGCGAGCGAGTCGATCGATATGGGTTGCAGGGCGGCGGTGCGCGACCAGGTTTCCTTGGGCGCGATGAGCACCAGCGGACCCTCGCACAGATGCTCACAGCGAATGTCCGGATGAGCGAGCTCTTGCAGGGTAATGCCGACGTCGGCTTCGCGCAGGATGATCGATTTCAGCATCTCGGGCGAATGCTGCGTGGATAGCTCCACCGAGCTCTGGCCGAGCTGCTGTCGCATGCGCGCCAGCGACTTGGGAATGATGGCGTTGGCGAGCGTCGGCGTGCTGATCGCGCGCAACGGCAGCTTTTCGGCCCGGGCGATGTTCGAGACCAGCCGTTGCAGGTCGCGCAACTCTTCGAAGATGCGCTCCATCTGTCCCTGCAATAGCCGGCCTTCGGGCGTGAGATGCCACTGACCCTTGAGGCGCACGAACAATGGAAAGCCGAGGCGACGCTCCGCCTGTTTCAGCAGCTTGGTGGCCGCGGGCTGCGAAATGTTCAGCAGCGAGGCGGCGTCGGTCAGCGTGCCCGCCTGCAGAATGGCTTGAAACATTTCGATGTAGCGCAGATGCATGACCCCCAATGGAGCAAGGTCGGCGTTCGTGTCGCGCACTGTCGATTGCATGCGTCTCCCCAGCAATGCCGTGTCGGCTGGGTAAAGTTGCAGAATTCATGCCACGCAGCAACGCCGTGGCGAGATCGTGCATCGTCACTCGCCTCATGACGGGCATCGTATTGTCACAACGCCGCGGCGTGCATGATTTTTCGACCGTGCACTAAAAAATTCGCCGCGTCCGAAACGTTGCACTCTTTGGGGCGCCGACACGAGACGAAATTGCGACCAAACAGTGCGTGGCGCGCGTCGCGAGTGCAAGCACGGTGCGTATAACCCATCGTTATGCGGGAGAACTGCCTTTTCATGCAGCTTTGGCGCGACTGTTGCTAGCGTTGCTGCGGTACCCATTGCATGCGAGGTTGCGCCGTTGTTCGAGTCAGCTCCCAAGATCAGGCGGATCGGGCACTCAATCAAGGGACTGAATGTTTTATTTGCGCTTGCCATGTCAACGCCGGCCGTGGCTCAGGAGGTCAGCACTCCGGTAGCGGCCGAACAGAGCCCCATAGAAGATGTGGTCGTCACCGGCAGCCGCCTCGCGCGCAGCGGCTACGAAACGCCGACGCCGGTGACGGTCATCGGGGCCGAGGACATTCTCTCCTCCGGCCAGCCGAACATCGCGGACTTCGTCAATGAGCTGCCTTCAGTCGCGGGCAGCAGCTCGCCTTCGACCGCGAATCGCAGCCTGAGCAATGGCGCGGCCGGAATCAGCTCGGTGAATCTGCGCTCGCTCGGCAACGCGCGCACGCTGGTGCTGCTCGATGGCCGCCGCTCGGTCGGTTCGCTCGCGCAGGGAACGGTGGACATCAATACGTTTCCGCAAGGCCTGGTGAAAAACATCGAGATCGTCACCGGCGGCGCCGCGGCCACTTACGGCTCGGACGCGGTGTCCGGTGTCGTCAACTTCATTCTCGACAAGACTTACACGGGCATGAAGGTGAATGTCGAGGCCGGCGAGACCGCGCACGGCGACGATCAGAACTGGCAGGCGACGTTCACAGCGGGCCTGCCCCTCGCCGGTGGCCGTGGACATTTGCTTTTCAATGCAGAGTCCGCGCGTCGCGACGGCATCTACGGCATGCATCGCGAGTGGGCGGACGACGGCTGGTACATGGTGAACAATCCGGCGTATCAGCCTGGCAATGGCGCGCCCGAATATTTCGTGACCAACAGCGCGGGTCAAAGCGTGATGACACCTGGCGGCATCATCACGAATACGGCCTTGCGGGGCACGTATTTCGGCGTGGGCGGATCGGTCAATCAATTCGCATACGGCGCCACGCGCGATCCGTGGACCATCGGCGGCGATTGGCAACTCGGTCAATCCAACCAGCTCACCTCGCTGGAACCCGAGAGCGATCGCGACGGCGCCTTCACCCGGCTGTCCTGGGATCTGACCGACAGCACCTCGCTGTTCGCCGAAGCGTCCTGGAATCGCAACAGCGCCAGGCAGTGGGGCGGCGTGCAATCCGACAAGGGCACCATCATCATCATGGCGGACAACGCGTTCATCCCGGACTCGGTGCGTCAGCGCATCGCCGAGTACAACGCGCTGCCGTCAGCCGACATCACACAGTTCAATCTCGGCTCGTCGAATGCGGACATTCCCACTCGCGAGAGCGACAACGAGCGCACGGTCAAGCGCTTCGTGCTCGGCGCGGAGGGCTCTTTCCTGCTCGGGCTGGATTGGGATTGGGATACTTATTATCAGCACGGCGTCACCGACGCCGACGAACGTTTGTATTCCGCTAACACGGCGCGACTGCGACTGGCGCAGGACGCCGTTCTTCACCCGACCACCGGCGAGATCGTCTGCCGCTCCTCGATCGCCAATCCCGGCAACGGCTGCGTGCCGTTCAATCGCATGGGCATCGGCGTCAACAGTCCCGAGGCGCTGGCATATTTCATGGGCCATCCCGAGCGCACGCAGCAGTTCGAGCAGGACGTGGCGGCGCTGAATTTCAGCACCAAAGTGAGCAATCCGTGGCTCGACCCCATCGGCGTCGCGTTCGGTGTGGAGTATCGGCGCGAGGAGATTTCGGGTTACGTCGCGCCGGAGTATCGGGAAAACTGGATCGTCGGCAACTTCCTGCCCACTTTCGGCGATTACACGGTGCGTGAAGCGTATCTCGAGACGCTCGTGTCGCTGCCGTGGAATCTGGAGTTCAATGGCGCGGCGCGCGGCACCGATTACAGCACGTCCGGTTTCGTGACGACCTGGAAAGCGGGGCTCGCCTGGTCGCCGCTCGCGGACTTGCGGACGCGAGTGACGCTGTCCCGTGATATTCGCGCTCCGAATCTCGAGGAGTTGTATCAGGCCGGGCGCCGGCGCACCAATTCGCTCACGGACCCATTCTTCAACAACATCTCGCAGCGCTTCACCGAAACGACCATGGGCAACACGACGCTGCAGCCGGAAAAGGCCGATGCGCTGACGCTCGGGGTCGTTTATCAGCCATCGTTCGCGCCGGGACTGGCGCTGTCGGCCGACTACTACGACATCGAGATCGAGGACGCGATCAGCATGGTGAGCGCGCAGGACATCGTCGATCGCTGCTACGACGGCAATCGAACCTTCTGCGACGCCTTCACGCGCGATCCCAGCTCCGACTCGGGCAACGAGCTGCTGATCAGCAACAGCCCGTTCAACTTTGTTTCAGAGCGCGCCAGGGGACTGGATCTGGAGGCGAGCTATCGGTTTGCATTCTCCGATGTCGGCAGCGCCTTGCCCGGCAATATCACGCTGCGGTCGCTGGCCACGCACTATCTCGAGATGTCCTCGAACAATGGCGTGGATCCGGAGACCGACCGCGCCGGGCAGAACACCAACGGCGGCCCGCCGGACTGGCAGTATCGTCTGTCGGCTGCGTACACGTTGGAACAGCTGACGGTGCAACTCACCGGACGCGGCATCAGCTCGGGCACTTACGACAATACATACATCGAGTGCACGTCCGGCTGTCCGCAGTCGACGGCGTTGAATCGCACCATCAACACCAACCACATCGACGGCGCATTCTATCTGGACGCGTTCATTGCCTGGACGCTGCAGACGGACAGCATGCGCAATCAGATTTTCTTCAAGGTGAACAACCTCACCGACAAGGACCCCGTGGTGGTCGGGCTCGGGCCTGGCGACAGCAGCAATGTCGAGCCTGGCATCAATCGCGCGCTATACGACTATCTCGGTCGCACTTTCAGGATCGGTTTTCGCATCGACTGGGGATCATGACGAAAGGATATCGGGCGGCGGCGATCGGCGCAGTGGTGCTGCTCGCCGCCGGTTATTGGTGGCATGCACGAGCTCCAGCGAACACCGCCGCCCCGGCGGCTGGCGGTTCCGCCGTTCCAGTGACCGTGATTGCAGCGGAACGCCGGGATGTGCCTCAACGCATGTCCGCGATCGGCACAGTGCAGTCGCTGCACACCGTGGTGCTGCGGCCTCAGATCTCAGGCGCCATCACCGTGGTGCTTTTCAAAGAAGGCGAGCTGGTCGAGCGCGGCGCCTTGCTTGCGCGGATCGACGATCGTTCCATCAAGGCGGCGCTCGCACAGGCGCAAGCCGAGAAAGCCAGCAGCGAGGCGGATCTGCGCATCGCCGAGCTGGATCTGGCGCGTTACACCGGTCTGCGCGATCGGAGCATTGTTCCGAGGCAAACGATCGAGCAGCAGGCGGCATTGGTCGAGAAACTCAAAGCAACGATTCTAGCGAGCGAAGCGCGTATCGAGGCGCAGCGCGTGCAGCTTTCGTTTACCGAGATTCGTTCGCCGGTGCGCGGCCGCGTCGGCATTCGCCGGATCGATCCGGGCAATCTGGTGCAGGTCGGCGACGAGCAGGGCCTGGTGACCGTGACTCAGATCGACCCGATTTCCATCGTGTTCACGTTGCCTCAGGAGACGCTGCCACGGCTGCGCGAAGCAACCAAGGAAAGTCGGCAGATGCATGTCACCGCGTTCGATCGCGACGGCAGCTCGCCGCTCGCGCGAGGCCGCCTTACCACCCTCGACAATCAGATCGACGTCGCAACTGGCACGCTACGTTTGCGCGCTGAGTTCGACAATGCGAGCAGCGATCTGTGGCCGGGGCAGTTCGTGACCTTGCAACTGGAGACCGGCATGAGCGCGAACGCCACCGTGCTGCCCGCCCACTGCATACAACAGGGCTTGAACGGAGCATTTGTCTATCGCGTGCAAGATGCGATTGCGCAACCGGTCGACGTCGTCACCAGCTACCTCGACGATGAGATCGCGGTCATCGCCACCGGCGTGGCGCCGGGCGACATGGTCGTGATCGACGGACAATCGCGCCTCAAGCCGGGTGCCAAGGTGAAAGCATCGATGCTGGGCGAGGCCGATGTCGTTGGAACCTGAGCCCGCGCCGATCAGTCGCGCCCAGGCCAGCCTGGCTCGCGCGACCCTTTCGAGCTGGTGCGTGGCGCACCCCATCGGAACCACGCTGCTGACCATTGGCTTGATCCTGCTTGGCCTCGTCGCTTATCCCATGTTGCCGGTGGCGCCCATTCCGGAAGTGGATCTGCCGACGATCGAAGTGAGCGCCGCGCTGCCCGGCGCAAGTCCCGAGACCATGGCGTCGTCCGTCGCGACGCCGCTGGAAGTGCAGCTGAGCGGGGTGCCCGGCATTCGTGAGATGACGTCGAGCAGCTCGCTCGGTCGCACCTCGATCACTTTGCTGTTCGAGCTCGATAAAGATATCGACGTGGCCGCGCAGGAGGTGCAGGCCGCGATCAACACGGCGGCGGGCAGGTTGCCCGCGGAGCTGCCGAGTTTGCCGACGTGGCGCAAGTCCAATCCCAACGACAGTCCGATTCTCGGGCTGATGATGCAGTCGGAAGTCATGACGTTGACCGCGCTCAGCGATCTTGCGGAAACATCGGTCGCGCGTCAGCTCAGTCAGATCGGCGGGGTGTCCGAAGTGAACATCTACGGCCAGCGCAAACCGGCGCTGCGTGTGCAGGCGTCGCCCGAGAAACTCGCGGCGCTGGGACTGACGTTCGCCGATCTGCGCCAGATCATTCAATCCGGCAGCGTCAATCGCGCCAAGGGCGCGATCTACGGCGAGGGACGCGTCTCCACGCTGGCCACCAACGATCAGATCTTTCGCGCGGCGGAGTACGGCAACTTGATCGTGGCGTATCGGCAGGGCGCACCGGTGTTCCTGCGCGATGTCGCGCAAGTCTCGCTCGGCGCGGAGAACGACTACGTGGGTTCCTGGCAGAACGGCAAGCCGGGCGTCTACATCATGGTGCGCCGACAGCCCGGCGCCAACATCGTTGCCACTTCCGAAGCTGTACAAGCCGCATTGCCGACGATTCGCGAGCGGCTGCCAGCCAGCGTGGAGCTCGCCGTTCTCAACGACCGGACTCGCACCATCCGCTCCTCATTGCACGAAGTACAACTCACGCTGCTCGTGACTTTCGTGTTGGTCATTCTGGTCATGGGCGCATTCCTGCGACAGCTGTCGGCGACCGTGATCGTCGCCTGCGTCCTGACGGTCGCGCTGGTGGCGACGAGCGCCGCGATGTACGTGCTGGGGTTCAGTCTCAACAATCTCACGCTCGTGGCGCTGGTGGTGGCGGTGGGTTTCGTGGTCGACGACGCCATCGTCGTGGTCGAGAATATCCATCGACATCTGGAAGCAGGCAAGGCCATGCCCGACGCGGCGTTACAAGGCGCGGCTGAAATCGGCTTCACGGTGGTTTCCATCAGCCTGTCGCTGGTCGCCGCGTTCATTCCTTTGTTGCTGATGGGCGGCGTGGTCGGTCGCTTGTTTCGTGAATTCGCCGCGACGCTGACGGCGGCGATCCTGTTTTCCGTGATCGCATCGCTGACGCTTGCGCCGATGCTCGCCGCGCGCTTCATGAAGGCGCTGCCGGCGCATGTGCACGGCAAGCCGAGCTTCGGCGATCGGCTGGTCGCGAGCTACGATCGCGGTCTGCGCTGGGCGCTCGGGCATCAGCGTGCCGTGCTGGTCGGGTTCGGTCTGACGATTGCCGTTGCCGTCGCGGGTTATGTGTTCGTGCCGAAGGGCTTCTTTCCGCTGCAGGACACCGCGTACGTCGTCGGCTCCTCACGCGCTGCCGACGATGTTTCCTATTCCAGCATGGTGGCAAAGCATCAGGCGCTGGCGCGCATCCTGAGCAAAGACGACGCCATTCAGGCGATCAGTCATGTGGTCGGCGCCGCTGCGCCCAACCCGAATCTGGCCAACGGGCGTTTCTATCTGGTGCTGAAGGATCGCAGCGATCGCGACGTGTCCTCCGAGGAGCTGATCGAACGGCTGCGCCCGCAATTGAATCAGGTGCCGGGAATCAATCTGGTATTGCGAACTCAGCAGGACATCAATCTGGCAGGCCGGGGCTCGCGATCGCAGTACCAATACGTGCTGAGCGGCGCCGATAGCGGCGAGCTTGGCGAGTGGGCCAACCGGCTCGCGGAGAAACTGCAGACCATGCCGCAGTTTCGCGACGTGTCCAACGAGATGCAATTGCGCGCGGCTGTCACCAAGCTCACAATCGATCGAGTCTCGGCGGCGCGCTTCGGGCTGCGGGCGGAAGATATCGACCAGGTGCTCTACGACGCCTACGGCCAGCGCCAGATCAGCGAATATCAGAACGAGATCAACCAATACAAAATCATCCTGGAGGCCGACCCGCGACAGCGCAGCCGGGCCGACAGCTTGCAGCACTTCTATTTGCGCTCGCCGTCATCCGCCCGGATGGTGCCGCTCGCGGCGGTGACTCGGGTCGAACCGCCGACGGTCGGCCCGCTGAGCATCACTCACGACGGCATGTTTCCTTCGGCGACGATCTCTTTCAACATGGCGGCGGGGATCGCGCTGGGCGACGCGGTGAAATTGATTGCGCAAGCGGCAGCAGAGGTCGGCGCTCCAGCCAGTATCGAAGGCACGTTCAAGGGCAACGCGCAGGCATTTCAGGAAGCGCTGGCGACTCAGCCCTGGCTGATTCTGGCCGCGCTGGTCACCGTCTACATCATCCTGGGTGTGCTGTATGAAAGCTTCCTGCATCCGCTGACGATTCTTTCGACACTGCCGTCGGCGGGCGTGGGCGCCGTTTTCGCGCTGTGGGGCGTGGGTCAGGACTTTTCCATCATGGCGCTGATCGGCGTGGTGCTGCTGATCGGCATCGTGAAAAAGAACGGCATTCTGCTGGTCGACTTCGCGCTCGAGCGACAACGCGCGGGCGCGACGGCGAGCGAGGCGATTCACGAAGCATGCATCGTGCGGTTCCGTCCGATCATGATGACGACGGTGGCCGCCATGCTAGGCGCGGTGCCGCTGATGCTGGGCTTCGGCACTGGCTCGGAGTTGCGACAGCCGCTGGGCATCGCCGTGTTCGGGGGATTGCTCGTGAGTCAGTTGTTGACGCTTTACACGACGCCGGTGATCTACCTGGCGCTCGATCGTGCCTTTCCACGTGGGTTGTTGCGGAGAAGTAGCGAGTGAATGGGTTGAGCATGTATGAGGCCGCGCGTTATCCCCGGCGCAGCCGCCGAAACGACTGGTCGAGCGAAGAATTGCGGCGCTTACGTGAGCTGGCGGCCAGCGGCACGCCTGTCGAGACGATCGCTGCGGATCTGCGGCGCACGGCTTCAGCCATTAGAAACAAGGCAGGCATGCAGGGCATCTCCCTGCGATCGCCGCGCTGACGACCGGGATGGCGTCATTCGCGAGACCGATCGGTGCCGGTGTCCTCAGCCGGCCGCATCAGATCGACGAGCGCCAGGGCGACGACTGCGGTTGCTTTGCGCAGATCGCTCAGTCGCAGGCACTCGTCCGCGCCGTGGCCGTTTGCTTCTTGTAACGTTTTAGGGCCCGCGCCGTACAGCACGGTGGGAATGCCGGCGGTCGAGTAATGTCTTGCGTCGGTGTACAGCGGCACGCCGTGCACCGGAATCGAGACGCCAAATTCCGTTTCGGCGTGCGTGCGCAGAGCCATGATCATTCGGGCGGCGCCGGGTAATTCGAGCAGCGGTTCGGCCAGCAGTATTCGGTCGATTTCCACCGAGATGGCGGGTCGATGGGCGACTGCCGCCTGGATCAGGGCGCGCAACCGTGCCTCCGCTGCCGTGGCCGACTCTTCGGGAATGATGCGACGGTCGAGACGCAGCGTGACGCGGTCCGGCACGACGTTGGTGTTGATGCCGCCTTGAATCAAACCGACATTGAGCGTCGGCGTATCGATCCCGGGAACTTCGGAGTGCTCCTGCGACAACTCGTCCCGATACGCATACAGCGCCTTCAGCACATCCGTCGCCGCCTCGAGCGCGTCGACGCCAGTCGACGGAATCGCCGCATGGCCGGACTTTCCGTTGATCGCTACCTCAAAATGCAAGCAACCGTTGTGCGCGCTGGTGACGGCGTAAGAGAAGCCCGCGCAGATCGCTAAATCGGGCTTGCTGAGCTGCTGCTCTATCAGCCGCTTCGGTCCGATGTCGCCGCCGGTCTCCTCGTCATACGTGAAATGCAGCTCCACCGTGCCGTGCAACGGCACGCCGTATGTTTCCAACTCGATCAGCGCCAGCAAGGCCCAGGTGTAAGTCGCGAAATCGGATTTACTGACCGCCACGCCGCGGCCGAACATCACCAGGCCATGATCGGGATCGTCGACGATCTCCGCGCCGTAGGGATCGCGCGTCCAACCTTGACCGGGAGGAACGACATCGCCGTGTGCATTGAGTGCGATGGTCGGCCCGCCGCGACCGAAACGGCGGCGCACGATGAGATTGGTGGCGGAGATCATGCCGTTCGCTTTCACTAT
Organism: Steroidobacter sp.; assembly: GCF_036402275.1. Lineage (NCBI taxonomy): Bacteria > Pseudomonadati > Pseudomonadota > Gammaproteobacteria > Steroidobacterales > Steroidobacteraceae > Steroidobacter > Steroidobacter sp. The sequence continues at coordinate 311,387 of NZ_DASWTF010000041.1, forward strand.
CTCGTCGGGCACGAGGTCCGTTTCCACCTTTTGATCGAGCAAGCTTTCCAGCAGTTCACGAGCGCGCTCCGCGGCCGGAGTGCAATCGCCGGGAGGATTGTCGCTGGGCACACGCACCAGCTCGGCGAGGAACTCCACTTGCCGGAGGGACTCGCGCTCCAGAAAGGCATGCACCATGGCGCGGGCGGAGTCGGACATTCAGGCATCCTGGTAAGTGACGAGAAAATCGATGAAGACGCGCGCGGCGAGCTCGGCATCCGCCACCGTCAGGCTCTCGGCCGGATGATGACTGATCCCTTCATTGCCACAACGCACGAACAGCATGCCGATGTCGGTGACACTCGCCATTTTCATGGCGTCATGCCCGGCGCCGCTCGGCAGATGGCGCGGCGCCGCCTCGCCGGTGATCCGCTGGATACTGCGCGCCAGCCGTTCTTGCATGTTTGGCGAGCAGACTGCGGCAGCCGCGGTCATCAGCAGACGCGGTTCAGCTCCAACATTTCGCCGGGCTGCGATGTTTTCGATCTCTTCCAGCACTCGTCGCGAGGTCGCGTCCCGCAAGCTATCGTCACCGGCGCGCAGATCGATTGTGAATTCGCATCTGCCGGGAATGACGTTCACGGCGCCGTTCGGCACGCTGAGCTTGCCGACGGTGCCGACCAGTCCGGGCGTCGCCGAGCAAAGTTTCTCCACGGCCAACACCATTTCCGCCGCAGCCGCGGCCGCATCGCGCCGTACGTGCATGGGCACCGTGCCGGCATGCCCGGCCATGCCTGTCACAGTGACGGCATAACGGACGCTCCCTGCGATCGCTGTCACCACACCGAGCGCGCGGTTTTCATTGAGTAGCACGGGACCTTGCTCGATGTGAACTTCGGCGTAGCCGAGCAAATGTTCTGGCTTGCGCGCCAAAGCGGGAATTGCCGTCGGATCGAAGCCCGCGGCGCGCAGCGCGTCCCGCATGGATATTCCCTGGGCATCGACGTGGTCCAACAGCGCCTCGTCGAAACAGCCGGCCACGGCACTGCTGCCCAGGAAGGTGGATTTGAATCGCACTCCTTCCTCGTCGGCGAAGCCGACGATTTCCAGGTCGAACGGCAGCTGCCGGCCTTGCTGTCGAAGCCCGAGAGCGCAAACGATGGGCAGCACGATGCCGAGGCGTCCGTCGTAACGGCCCGCATCGATGACGGTGTCGTAGTGCGAGCCGGTGATGAGTGTCTTCGCTCCGGCCTGGCCGCAGGGCAGTCGTCCGACGACGTTGCCCACGGCATCGATGTCGACACTCATGCCGGCAGCGAGCATCCAATCGCGCAACTGCTCGGCAACGGCTCGATGCGCAGCAGTCAGGTAGGCGCACGTGAGGTTGTCCGGGCTGTCGGAGTGTTGCGCGAGTTTGTCGATCATGGCCATGATTTCTTCACCCGGCGTGCTAGCGACGGCGTCCGCCAGTCTGAAACCACCGATGCGACCAATCTGATGCAGCGCTATTTGCTGTTCGACGGCGGGGCTGTGCCCGATCCGTTCCAGGAAACATTGGATGATGGACGCCGGAGTGTGGCCGCGGACCGCCACGATAAATGGGAAGGCGAAGCGCTCGGAGTAAGTCTTGTTCAGCTCGTGCAGCCGCGCGAGCTCCTCCGGCGTGCATGAGTTGAGGCCCGCGCCGCGCTGCTCTGTGCCTGACTCCGCCGTGAGCTCATTGCGAAGCGCGGCCTTACCGGCCAGCTCGGGATGGGCACGAATCAGCTTCAGTTGCTCGTCGGCGCTCGCGGCGGCAATGACGGCACACATTGCCTCATGCAACGCAACCCGCGACCTGAAAGGTCGCGCCGCGGCGGCCCGTTCGGCGATCCAGGGCGAGTATTCGAAAATGCCAGCGAGCGCGGTGACGAAGTCTGGCAAGGAAGCGGCGTTGAGTTGCTCCAGTGAGATCATGATTGTGGCGCGGGGTGCGTGGCCATCCAGTGACGGGCGATGTCGATGCGCCGGCATATCCAGACGCGCTCGCGGCTCAAAACGTAGTCTAGGAAACGTTCCAGCGACGCCATGCGCGCTGGGCGGCCGATGATGCGACTATGCAAGCCGATGGACAGCATCTTGGGTGCGTCCAGTCCCCCAGGATCGCCTTCGCGGTACAACGTATCGAACGCGTCCTTCAGGTAATCGTAGAACTGGGCGCCGGAGTTGAAACCCTGAGCGGCGGCGAATCGCATGTCGTTGGAATCGAGCGTGTAGGGCACGATCAGGTGCGGCACGGCCTGCACGTGGCCGTCGCGTTCGATGTTGACCCACGTCCAGTAGGGAAGGTCGTCAGCGTAGGAATCCGCGTCGTAGACAAAGCCGCCATGCTCGACGACGAGTCGCCGTGTGTTCGGGCTGTCGCGACCGGTGTACCAGCCAAGCGGCGCAGCGCCGGTAACATCACGAATGATGGCCACGGCTTCGTGGAGGTGTGCTCGCTCGGTGGCCTCGTCGACTTGCTGGTAGCTGATCCATCTCAGACCGTGGCAGGCGATCTCGTGGCCCAGCTCGCTGAACGCCGCTGCCGCCTCGCGATGTCGTTGCAGCGCCATTGCGACCGCGAAGATGGTCAGCGGCAGCTTGCGTTGCTCGAATGCTCTCAGCACCCGCCATAGTCCGGCGCGCGAGCCGTACTCGTAGATGGATTCCATGCTCATGTGCCGCGAGGCAAAGGCTTGTGCGCCGATGATCTCGGAAAGAAACGTCTCCGACGCGGGATCGCCGTGGAGCACGCAGTTCTCGGCGCCTTCCTCATGATTCAACACGAATTGCAGCGCTATGCGAGCATCGTTGGGCCAGCGCGGATGCGGAGGCCGCTGGCCGTAGCCAATCAGATCTCTGGGGTACGCGTCAGGCATGAATGACTCCGGGCGCGGCGTGCACACGTTTCCCCACGATGTATGTTCCGACCACGTTGCGCTCGTCGCCCAAGGTGGCAAATAACAGTAACCGCTCGGCAAGCGTCGCGCATTGTTTGAAACGCCGGCTCATGAGCGGTGTGACGTGAGGATCGAGGACGACGAAATCGGCCTCTGCGCCCGGCGACAGCTGACCGATCCGATCGTGGAGACCCAGCACACGCGCGCCACCCAGTGTCGCCAGATAAAACATTCGCAGCGGCGACAGCCGTTGCCCGAGCAGTTGCGTGACTTTATAAGCTTCGGCCATGGTTCGAAGCATGCTGAAGCTGGTGCCTCCACCGACATCGGTGGCCAGCGCGAACTGCAACGCGGCGGCGTCGGCGGCGGCGATATCGAACAGACCGCTGCCCAGATAGAAATTGGAGGTCGGACAGAACGCCGCCGAGCTCCCTGCGCTGGCCATGCGCTGTCGATCGGCGGCATCGAGGTGGATACAGTGTGCGTAAGTGGCGCGCTCGCGCAACAGCCCGAAACGGTCATAGACATCCAGGTAGCTGCGCGCTTCCGGAAACAGCCGGTGGACCCAGGCCACCTCGTCGACGTTCTCCGCGAGGTGCGAGTGAATGAACACATCCGGATGGTCACGCGCGATACGACCGGCGCTGGCCAGCTGCTCGTTGGAGGAGGTGGGCGCGAAGCGCGGCGTGATGGCGTAGTGCAATCTGCCCTGACCGTGCCATTTCTCGATCAGCTCACGCGTGTCACGCTCGCCATCCGCCGGAGTGTCGCGCAGATATTCGGGACAGTTGCGATCCATGAGGAGCTTGCCCGCGATCATCCGTATGCCGCGTTTCGCGGCAGCTTCGAAGAACACGTCCGTTGCAAGCTTGTGAACCGTGCCGAGCACCTGCGCCGTGGTGGTGCCGTTGCGCGCCAGCTCATCCAGGAAAAACTCCGCTGAGCTTTTCGCGTGCGCCTCGTTGTCGAAGCGCCGCTCGGCCGGGAACGTGTAATGCTCCAGCCAATCGAGCAGATCGCGGCCGGCAGCCGCGATAACGTCGGTCTGCGGATAATGAATGTGAGTGTCGATGAAGCCGGGCAAAATCAGGGCATCGTGATGTTCGTGCACGCAGACGCCGGCCGGAAGGGTGCCGATCAACTCCGAGGCTGGACCGACGCGTTCGACATGTTCGCCGCTGACGATGAGCAACCCGTCCGGCCAGTATTCGTAGGCGTCCGGGCTGTCACTCTCGCCTGGATCGCTGCGAAATTGCAGCACCGCCGCGCGATGCGCGCTCAGCTCACCGGTGTGCGCCATGATCGATCCACGTCAGTAGCGCCGCTCGCTCTTCCTCCGTCATGCCGGTGAGGTTGCCTGGCGGCATGGTGTGCGATATCAGCAGCGGCTGGGTGCGGAGGGCGTTGTCGATGATGTGCTGGGGCGTGTCGAGCTCGATGCCCTTGGGCGGTGACATGAAGCCCGGCTGGGTGGGGACGGCTGAATGGCACGGCACACACCGCGCTTTGACTATGCTTTCGATCTGCGCGAAGTTCGCGGGCGCAACGTTGCCTGGCGAGCCTCTGGCGGGAACGAGGGATATCGCAACGATCACTATGCTGAGCACGCCCCACACCGCAGGCCACGCCGGCGTGCGGCCACCTCGCTCATGCGCCTTGTGGCGGGCCACGAACCAAGTGCGAATCAGAGCGCCCGCCAGGCACATTCCGATCAGCACCAGCCAGTTATGACGCGCGCCGTAAGTCATTGCGTAGTGATTGCTGATCATCGTGAACAGCACCGGCAGCGTGAGGTAAGTGTTGTGCACCGAGCGCTGCTTGCCGCGCAGGCCATGCACGGGATCGGGCTCGCGGTTCGCCATCTTCGCTTTCACCAACTCACGCTGCCCCGGGATGATCACGAAGAAAACATTCGCCACCATGATCGTGCCGAGGGCGGCGCCGAACTGGATGAATGCGCCGCGGCCGCTGAAGATGTGACACAGGGCATACGCCTCGATCGCAAGCCCGATGCCGAGCACCGGGCCGAGCCAGCGATCGTCACGACCCAGCCGCGACCGACACAAGGCGTCGTAGAGGAGCCAGGTGCCAGCCAGGAAGGCAAGGCCGATGACGATCGCAGCGGGTTTCGATAGCGCCGCCACCCGCGCATCCACGAGATAGATCTCCGCTTGCCCGTAGTACATCAGGCACAGCAGGAACATGCCCGACAGCCACGTCGAGTAGGCTTCCCAATAGAACCAGTGCAGAGTGCCTGGCAACGACGCGGGCGCGACGCGATATTTTTGTGAGTGATAGAAGCCGCCACCGTGTACGGCCCAGAGCTCTCCGCCGACGCCATCCGGGCTTTTGCCGGCCGGGGCGAGCAAATGGTTATCGAGCCACACGAAATAGAATGACGCGCCGATCCAGGCGATGCCGGTGATGAGGTGCACCCACCTGCCGATCAGAGCCAGCCATTCGATGAGGAAGGCGTCCATCACGCCTCCGGATGAAAGCCGCGGCCCAGCGATGCCGGCTGGTTCAGCAGAATGGCCTTTGGATCGCGACAGATGAGCACCAGCACGACGATGGTCGCGAGGTACGGCAACATCGACAGGAACTCACTTGGCACGGTGACGCCGAAGCCTTGCGCATGCAGCTGCAACACTGCGACGCCGCCGAACAGATAAGCGCCGAGCAGCACGCGCAGCGGCCGCCAGGTCGCGAATACGACCAGCGCGAGCACGATCCAGCCGCGGCCGGCGCTCATGCCTTCGGCCCACATCGGTGTCAGTGCGGTGGAAAGATATGCGCCGGCCAGTCCGCTCATCGCGCCGCCGAACATGGTGGCGAGATAGCGAATGCGAATGACCGGCTCACCCAGCGAATGCGCCACGGCCGGTGCTTCACCGATGGCGCGCAGTCGCAGCCCGTGTCGCGATCGAAATAAGAACCAGCTGACCACGACGAACAGCAATGCCGACAGATACACGACGGTGTCGTAGTGGAACAGCAACGGTCCGAGCACGGGAATGTCGGCGAGCAGCGGAATCTCCAGCGGTGGCAAACGCTCGATGGGTGTGCCTACGTAATCTCGGCCGAGAAAGGCGCTCAATCCGGTCCCGAACAAGGCGAGCGCCAGGCCGGTGGCGACTTGATTTGTCTGCAGCGTCAGCACCAGGACGGCAAACAGCAGCGCCATGCCGGCACCCGCCGCGATTGCGGCGAGATAACCCAGCAACAAGCTGCCGCTCGACACGCCAATGGCGAAGGCGGTCACCGCACCCATCAGCATCATGCCTTCCACGCCGAGATTGAGCACTCCGGCACGCTCGCTGACGAGCACGCCGAGCGCTGCGATGACCAGCGGTGTGGCAGCGGTGACCGTGCTTGCGAGAATCGGCAGCAGTTGCTCGAAGCTCATTGGCTGGTGCTCACCTGAACTGTCGTGGGCGCGGTGGCCGGCTCAACTGGGGCGCTGGCGACCCGGCGCAGACGAAATGTGATGAACAGATCGGCGGCCAGCAGATAGAACAAGAGGACGCCCTGGAACAGGCTGGTGACGGGGGCGGGCAGTTGCAGCTCGATCTGCGCCGCCTCGCCGCCGAGATACAGCGCCGACATCAATAGCGAGGCAAGCACGACCCCTGCCGGATGCAGGCGGCCGACGAAGGCCACGATGATGGCCGCGAATCCGTAACCCGGCGAAATGCCCGGCGACAACAATCCCACCGGCCCCGCGACTTCACAAATGCCTGCAAGGCCCGCCATGCCGCCGCTGATGAGCAAAGCGAGCCAGACGTTAATTTTGTCGCTGTATCCCGCATAGGCCGCGGCCGCCGGCGCCTGCCCGGCCACACGCATGCGATAACCGGCAAACGTACGACTCACGAAAAACCACGACACTGCCGCCAACGCGAGTGCGAGCAACAGCGCGACGTTGACTCGCGCGCCATCGATCAGAAGGGGCAGCAACTCATGGTCTTCGAACGCCTCGGATTGCGGGAAATTGAAGCCCGCGGGATCGCGCCAGGGGCCGTGCACGAAGTATGAAAGCAACAGCTGCGCGATATAGACCAACATCAAAGTTACGAGGATTTCGCTGGTGTGAAAGCGCGTGCGCAGGAACGCGGCAATGGCCGCCCATGTCATGCCGCCGACGACTCCCGCAAGCAGCATCAACGGGAGCGTGACAATCCCCAGGCCGCCGGCGAACAGGGCGACGGCGCCACCGGCCAATGCCCCGGTGATGAACTGACCTTCGGCGCCGATGTTCCAGACGTTGGCCCGAAAGCCGACCGCGAGCCCGAGCGCGCACAGCATCAGCGGCGTCGCTTTCAACAGCAATTCGCCCACGCCATAGAGGGATGCCACGGGCTCGACGAAGAAGACGTGAAATGCCGCCGCCGGACTCTTGCCCAATGCGCTGAACAGAATGACCCCGGTCAACAGCATCGCGGCCGCGGCGAGCAGCGGCGACGCGATGCTCATCATGGTCGAGGGCTCCGCGCGCCGCTCGATGCGGAATGGCCAGCGTGCACTACTCATGCGTGACGCTCGCCGATGAAAATTCACCAGTCATCCACACGCCCACTGTCGAAACTGGCAACTCAGCTGTGGCTCTCGCTGGCGACAGCCGTCCACGCGAGATGACAGCGAGCCGGTCGCAGATCGAGTAAAGCTCATCCAGCTCTTCGGAAACGACCAGCACGGCCGCGCCGCGGTTGCGCAGATCGATCAATGCCTGCCGGATCAATTGCGCCGCTCCAATGTCGACGCCCCAGGTGGGCTGGGCGACGACCATCACTTTGGGGTCCAGTCGCGTCTCGCGGCCAACGATGTATTTCTGCAAGTTGCCGCCAGACAGCGTGCGTGCGAGCGACCTTTCGCTACCGCATTTCACCGCGAATTGTCTGATCGTGTCGCGCGCGAATGTTTCTATTGCTTCGGATTGCACCAGCCCATGGCGCACGAGTCCGGCGTGATATGCAGTCAACAACGCATTGTCGGCCAAGCTCATGTCGGGCACGGCGCCGCGGCCCAGCCGCTCCTCGGGGACGAAGCTCATGCCGAGCGCACGGCGTTGCGCCGGGTCCAGCGACCCCGCGTGCCGTCCACAGATCCGGATCGCGGCGTGCGGCGCACGAGTCTCACCGGAAATGGCGGCCAGCAACTCACGCTGGCCATTTCCCGAGACTCCCGCGATGCCGACGATCTCGCCGGCGTGCACGTCCAGCGATATCTCATTCAAGCTGGCGCCGAAGGGGTCGACGGAGCGGAGGGTCAGATCGCGCAACTGCAATCTGACATCGCCAACGGGTTGCGGCGTCCGCCGGCACTCACGAAGCTCGCTGCCCACCATCAGTCTCGCCAGGCTCTCGTTGGTCTCTTCGCGGGGCACGGCGGTTCCGGCCACCCGGCCGCCTCGGAGCACCGTCGCTGAATCGCACAGCGCACGTACTTCATCGAGCTTGTGACTGATATAGAGAATGCTCACTCGTTCCGCCGCCAACCGTCGCAGCGTCTCGAACAATGTCTGTACCGCCTGCGGAGTGAGCACGGAGGTAGGCTCATCCATGATCAACAAGCGCGGCGATTGCAGCAGGCAACGGACGATTTCGACTCGCTGTCGTTCGCCCACGGACATGCTGTGGACCAGGCGTTGCGGGTCGACGGGCAGGCCATAGTTCTCCGAGACGTCCCGAATGCGTGTCGCGAGCGCGGCGGGAGATGTACGCCCATCCAACGCCAGGGCAATGTTTTCAGCGACGGTCAGGGTCTCGAACAGCGAGAAGTGCTGGAACACCATGCCGATCCCAAGCCGGCGCGCGTCGGCCGGACTGCGGATATCCACGGCGCGGCCTTCCCATTCGATACGGCCAGCGTCAGGGCGTGTGACGCCGTAGACAATCTTCATCAGCGTGCTCTTGCCGGCGCCGTTCTCGCCGAGCAACGCGTGAATCTCTCCAGGCGCGACAGTCAGATCGATGCGATCGTTGGCCACGACCGTTGGATAACGCTTGCTGATGCCGTGTAGAGCCAGGCGAGGGGCGAGCGATGCAACTTTCGCAGGGGTCACGGGGTGTTCCCAGGTTGATGCCCGCAGCCACGGCAGCTCGCCGCGACGCATTCATGAGCTTCCGTTACGGTTCTCGTTGGAGCTGGTTTCAATGTTTGCAACAGCTGGGCGGCGACCGATATCGCGATCGCGGCCGGCTCCTTGCTCTCGATGGCGTCGACGCCCATGGGGCACGTGAGCCGCGCAACGTGTTCGGGTTCGAGACCGTCACGACACAGGCGCGAGCGGAACCGCGCGCTTTTGCTCCTGGAACCGATGACACCGACCCATGCTTGATCGCCTCGCTCCAGCACTGCCTTACACAGTTCGTAGTCGAGCTGGTGACTGTGCGTCATGATTACAAAGCGCGTGCCGGGCGGCGCGGTCCGCACGGTCGCGACGGGCAGTTCCGAAACGAGGATATGAGCCGGCACCCCCGTCGGCAGAAACTCCGGTCGTGAGTCGATCCATGTGAGCCGCATCGGCAGCGTCACCAGCACGCGAGCCAAAGCCTGGCCGACGTGTCCCGCGCCATACAGCCAAACGGCAGGCCGATCTTCATCGAGTCGTTCGTGCAGCGAAATGCTGTCGTTTTCGCGAACCAACTCCAGGCGCGTGCCGGCGCGAGCCATGCGTCGTGCATGCTCATCGAGAGCAGGATGTCGATTTACACGCCGTTCGATGACGGCGCCGGTCAGTCTGCTTACCAGAAACGCTTGCCCACGTGCCGCGGCTCGTTCCGCCGAGTCGAGCATTGCCAGGTCGGCGCTCGTGTAACGTTCCATCCAAAGCTCGACGACTCCGCCGCAACACTGAGCAAGCTGCGGCCCCAGGACCAGGGTCCGCAGTTGCACGGCCGCCGCGCCGGGAGTGGCGAGCATATTTCGTGCGCTGGCAATCGCGGACCATTCCAATTGGCCCCCGCCGATCGTGCCGACGATGCGTTCGCGATCGACCAGCATGCAGGTGCCCGCTGCACGCGGCGAGGAGCCGCGGGTCGATGCGACCACGATGCGAACTACGCTTCCGGTGGCCTGCACGGCAGTGACTGCAGCGGCCGGCCAGCTCGCCAAAGGCGTGAGCCACTGGCCAATCGACGCAGGGTTCTCCGCCGGAGATGTAAGCGCGGCGATCATTCGTCGCCTCCGACCTGCAGCTGTTGAATGGCGCGCACTACCGTTTCAGGCGTGGCGGGCGCCGGAAGATTCGGCAGGCGATGCGTTGGCCCGCAGCTCGCGATGGCATCTCGAATTGCATGAAACGTCGAGATCGCCAGCATCAACGGCGGCTCGCCGACAGCCTTGGCGCGATAAATGGTGTCCTCGCGATTTGGCGCATCGAGCAGCGCGATGTGAGTCTCCATCGGCCAGTCCCTCGCCGTTGGGATTTTGTACGTCGACGGTGCGTGGGTCTGCAATTCGCCTGCGTCGCTCCACCGCAACTCTTCCGACGTCAACCAGCCGACGCCTTGCAGGAAGCCGCCCTCGATCTGGCCAAGGTCGATCGCCGGGTTCAGGGAGCGTCCCACGTCATGCAAGATGTCCACTCGCAACAGGCGTGTTTCGCCGGTCTCGGTATCGACCGCCACTTCGCTGATGGCCGCGCCGTACGCGAAGTAAAAGAAAGGTCTTCCCTGAAATGTCGAGCGATCCCAGTGAATCCTCGGGGTTCGGTAGTAGCCCGTCGCGGACAGCGAGATACGGGCGGCATGCGCCTGTCGCGCGAACTCGCCGAACGCGACCCGTCGTGGGCCGATGTGAACATGACCGTCGTGAAAACACACCTGCTCCGGACGTACGCTGTCCGTTCGATAGGCCCATTCCACCAGCCGGCCGCGAATCGTTTGGGCGGCAGCCTGCGCCGCCATGCCGTTGAGATCCGAGCCCGAAGACGCGGCGGTCGCCGATGTGTTCGGAACCTTGGAGGTGTCGGTGGCCGTCACCCGGATCGCCGACAGCGGCAGACCGAATTCGGTGGCGACGACTTGCGCGACCTTGGTGTGCAGACCCTGGCCCATCTCCGTGCCGCCATGATTCAGCAGCACGGTGCCATCCGTGTACACGTTCACCAGCGCGCCCGCCTGATTGAACAGCGTCGCGTTGAAGGAGATGCCGAACTTCACCGGCGTCAGCGCCAGGCCACGGCGGATCGTCGGACGGGCCGCGTTCCATGCATCGACCGCCCGGCGCCGCTCGTGATAACGGCCGGTGCGTGCGAGCTGGTCGACGATCGTGTGAATGACGTTGTCATCGATCCGCTGTCCGTAATGAGTTACGTTGCGCGTCACTGTGCCGTAGAAGTTGGCGCGCCGGACTGCAAGCGGATCGAGCGTCAGCGTGCGGGCGATGTCGTCGAGAACAGCTTCGATGATCATCATTCCTTGGGGGCCGCCGAAGCCTCGGAAGGCGGTATTCGACACGGTGTGGGTCTTGCAGCGATGCGAGGTCACAGCGACATGCTCGAGGTAATACGCATTGTCGATGTGGCACAAGGCGCGATCGTTCACGGGGCCCGACAGATCGGCCGAGTATCCGCAGCGAGATGCGAGCATCAGCTGCAACGCCAGGATCCTGCCCTGCGCGTCGAAGCCGACTTCGTAGTCGCCGAGAAAATCATGGCGCTTGCCGGTCATCAGCATGTCGATGTCGCGATCCAGGCGCAGCTTCACCGGGCGCTGCGTCCGGTGGGCGAGCACGGCTGCGGCTGCGGCGATCAATGCGGGCTGACTTTCCTTGCCGCCGAAGCCGCCGCCCATGCGCCGGCACTGCACGGTGATGCTGTTGGCGTGACGCGCCAGCGCGCGGGCGACGATGTGTTGGACCTCGGTGGGATGCTGGGTCGAGCTGTGAATCAACATGCCGCCGTCTTCCTGCGGCAGGGCGATTGCAATCTGACCTTCCAGATAAAAATGGTCCTGTCCACCCATGACCACGGTGCCGCGCAGCCGGCGGGGCGATCTGGCCAATGCTTTCTGCGGAGTGCCGCGAACGAGCTGTTGGGAAGGCAGCACATAGGATTCCGCTGCGAGTGCCGCTCTGATATCGAGAATGGCGGGCAACGGCTGGTACTCGACTACTGCCTTGGTCACGGCCCGGCGCGCTGCCGTGTAGGACGTGGCCGCGACCGCGAATATTGGCTGGCCGGCGTACTGCACGAGGCCGCTGGCGAAGATTGGATCGTCGTGAACAACGCCCCCATAGTTGTTCTCGCCGGGAATATCCGCCGACGACGCCACGGTCACCACGCCAGGCGCCGATTGAACAGCGGCGAGATCCAGCGAGCGAATGTTTCCATGAGCGATCTGGCTCAGGCCAAACGCTGCATGCAACGTGTTCGCGGGCAGCGCGATGTCGTCGCAGTACAGAGCGCGGCCTGTGACGTGCAGGTGTGCGCTCTCGTGTCGGTGCGGCTTACCAACAGGAGCGTCAGCCGCGAGCAGATGGGCGCTCATGACAGCTCCGCAACGGGCGCGATCTGGCGCAGCGAGGCGGCAGTGTTTCCTTGCGACTCGCGATAGAAACGTCGTAGCAGTTGCCCCGCGACGAGCAAGCGATAGTGGCTGCTTGCCCTGAGATCCGTCAGCGGCCGGAAGTCTTCATTCAGCGCGAGCACTGCCGCTTCGACGGTCTGCGGCTGCCACTTCTGATTCAACAACGCAGCTTCGGCTTTGCGCGCACGGGCAGGCGTGGCGGCCATGCCGCCGAATGCGAGTCGGGCCGCGGTGACACGCTGATCATCGAGGCTGATCGCAAAGCCCGCGCAGACCGCCGAGATATCCTGATCGAAGCGCTTGGAGACTTTATAACTTGCAATTCGTTGCGCGGCTGGCGAGCTCGGTATGTTTACCGCGGACAAGAATTCTCCGGGCCGCAGATCCTTGCGCTGGTACCCCAGATAAAATTCATCCAGCGGCAGCCGGCGCGATCGTCGACCCTGTCGCAGCTCCAACTGCGCATCCAGTGCGATCAAGATGGGCATGGCGTCGCCGATCGGTGAGCCGTTGGCAATGTTGCCGCAGAGCGTGCCGGAGTTGCACACCGGTGGCGAGGCGAAACGCAGCGCCAGCTCCTGCAACTCTGGATGAAGCTCGACGATGGCGCGCCATGCTTCCGTGAGCGGGACGGCGGCGCCGATTCTCAATCCCGCGGCATCCTGCCGAATCTCTTGCAACTCGGCGACCGCGCCGAGATAGATGATGGAGGGTAGGGCTCGCTGTTGCTTCGTTACCCACAGGCCAACATCGGTTCCGCCCGCGAGCAGCACGGAGCCCGGCTCGATTTCGAGCAGTTCGGCGAGTCGATCCAGCGTGGTCGGAGCGTGAAAGCCCGGCAGCGCGAGCGCAGATCCGGATTGGACGCCGCGAAGTCGTTCTATGCGAGCGGGCGACTGAGCATCCGCTCGGTTCCACTCTGCCGGCTCCGGGTACTCGGTCATCGCGCAGCCGGCGGCGATGATGGGTTTATAGCCCGTGCAACGACACAAATTGCCGGCGAGTGCGGTCACGACGGCGTCGCGCGAGGGCGCCGCCTCGTTCAGATAGAGGCCGAACAAGGACATCACGAATCCCGGCGTACAGAAGCCGCATTGCGAACCATGATGATCCACCAGCGCCTGTTGCACCGGATGTAGCAGCGATTGGGATGCCTGCAGGCTTTCAACCGTGACCAGCGCCTTGCCATCGATGGTCGGCAGGAAACGAATACAGGAGTTGATCGCGCGATAGTCGATGCGCGATCGATCTCTCGACAATTCGCCCAGCACGACGGTGCAGGCGCCGCAGTCGCCTTCGGCACAACCTTCCTTGGTCCCGGTGCGGCCGCGGACCTCGCGCAGATATTCCAGGACTGTCAATGTCGGCGGCACGTCGGAGAGCTCGACGATCTGCTCATCGAGCACGAAGCGGACCGTGGCGCGCCCAGTCACCGTCATCCTCCCCGATACACCGAGTGGCTCCACGGCGTGACCAGCAACGGTACGTGATAATGCTGGCTCGCATCGGCTATCCCGATGCGCACGATGGCTTCTTCGATGAAGGCGGGATCGGGCAGCGGGATGCCGCGACCGCGAAAGTACTCGCCGATGTGAAAGGTCAGCTGATAACGACCTCGGCGGAAGGCGTCGCCCTCCAGCAAGGCGTGAGTGACGCGGCCGTCGTCCGCAGTCATATATGTGCCGATCGATCGAGTCGCGCCAGACACGATCGTGTGCAACTCGATGCGTACGCCGCCCGCCGCCATGCCGGCGTGAGTATCCAGAACATGTGTGGTGAGCCTGCCCATCGCATTACATCCGGCTTCGAGCACGCGCCAAAAGATTCACTCTGGTGCATGAGGTTGGGGCGCTGAGAAAGTTTTGGTGCATCGTGGTCGTCGATCTGCGCGTCGAGCAAATATTTTTCCGGCCATGCTCATGGTTGCTGTGTACGATGCAAGAATCGTGTCGTAGTCTTGACCAAGTGGTCAGGTAATAACAGACCGGCAGGACTCCGCACCGATGAAGGCTTCCCGAATGACTCGATGGCGCGACACGTGCGCCGCGCTGTGGCTCGGACTCGCTCTGTTGTCAGTCGGCCACGTGGCGCTCGCCGCCGAGCCGCTGAAAGTGGCGTTTGTTTATGTCGGACCCATTGGCGATGGCGGCTGGACCTATCAGCACGATCTGGCGCGCCTGGCGCTGGAGCAGACGCTCGGGTCGCGGATAAAAACATCGTATGTGGAGAGCGTCGCCGAAGGCGCCGATGCCGAGCGGGTCATCCGCCGCCTCGCGGCTGGCGGCAACTCGTTGATATTCACAACTTCGTTTGGCTTCATGGAGTCGACGCTCAAGGTCGCGAAGCAGTTTCCCAAGGTGCGCTTCGAACATGCCACCGGCTACAAGACGACCGCGAACGTGGCGGCGTACGAGGTGCGCTTCTACGAGGGGGCGTACCTGCTGGGCGTGCTCGCCGGCAAGATGACCAGGACCAACACGCTGGGCTTCATCGGCTCGCATCCCATTCCCGAAGTGATCCGTAACATCAATGCCTTCACGCTCGGCGCGCGCAGCGTGAATCCCAAGGTGCAGACCAAGGTGATCTGGGTGGACGCATGGTACAACCCGGGCAAGGAGCGCCAGGCGGCCGAGACATTGATCGCGCAGGGCGCGGACGTGCTCAGCCAGAACACCGATTCGCCTGCCGCCGTGCAGGTCGCGCAAGAGAAGGGCAAGTACGCGTTCGGCTGGGATTCGGACATGCGGAAGTACGGGCCGAAGGCGCATCTGACTGCGAACACGCAAGACTGGTCGCGATATTACTTGCAGGTCGCGAACCAGGCGCTCGCCGGGACCTGGACCGGCAATCGCATCACGCGCTGGGGATTGAAAGAAAAGGCCATCGTGCTTACCCAACTGAATCCGGCGGTGCCGGCCGATGTCGCGCAGCTGTTCGAGCAAAAGAAACAAGCCATCGCCGACGGCACGCTGGTCCCGTTCGCCGGTCCGCTGAAGGACAACAGCGGTGCACTCAAGGTGCCCGCTGGCAAGGCCCTGACAGTCGACGAGCTGACGGCGCTGAACTGGTACGTCGATGGCGTCGCCGGCTCCATTCCCAAGTAGCGGATCTCGCGCGGCCTCTCCATGTTGTTTCATATCGACGCCCACCGGGGCCGCAAGGTCGCCGGGCGGATTCGCCAGAAGAACGAGCAGTTGATCCTCTCGGCCGCCGAGGAGGAGTTTGCTCGACATGGTTACAAGGGCGCGACGGTCAATGGCATCGCGCAACGCGCGGGCTTGCCCAAAGCGAATGTCCATTACTACTTCAACAGCAAGCTGGAGCTGTATGCGGCCGTGCTGAGCGGCATCATCGAGCTGTGGGACGGCACGCTCAACGAGCTGCACGCCGACGATGATCCGGCGGCGGTGCTGCCCGCGTACATCGCGGCGAAGATGCGCTTCTCGCGTGAATACCCGCTGGCGTCGCGGATTTTCGCGATCGAGATGATCAACGGAGCGCCGAATCTCGAGGGCTACTTCAACGATGAGTATCGCGAGTGGTTCCGGGGCCGGACCGAAGTGTTCCGCGCGTGGGCAGAGCAGGGGAAGATCGTCCCGATCGATCCGGCGCATTTGATATTCCTGCTGTGGAGCTCGACTCAGCATTACGCCGATTTCGCGTGCCAGATCAACGCGTCGCTCGGCAAAGAGTCGCTCACGGAACAGGACTATGAGGCCGCGACGCGGACGCTGACGCAGGTTGTCTTGCGAGGGATTGGAGTCGACGTGCCGCGGCCAGTTGCCGGCACTGTCGCGCGAGAGGCTTGAATGAGCCTTCTCTGGCCAGATTTGAAACAACGACCGAGGATACTGTAGCTATGTGGTTCCGCTTTGCCGCCGCCGCGGTCCTGGCTCCGCTGCTGATGTGCTTGTCGCACCAAGTTTTCGCGGCCGAGCGCTGGTTCGAGGATGTGAAGAAGAGCGCCTCGCCCGAGCAGCTCTACACTTTTCTCTATGCACTGCCCAAGGGCGGCGACCTGCACAACCATCTGGAAGGTTCCATCCTCTCCGAATGGCTGTGGGAATCCGCGCTGGCTCAGCAGCGGCGCGGCTACACCTACTACACCAAGGTGCGCATCAACAACTGTCTCGAGTACGGCACCAACGAGTTCGGGCCGCGCCCGTATCTGCTGTTGTTCATGAACCTGCGCGAGACCAGCTACAAAAAGCTCGGCGACTGCGAGAAGGGCGAGTACAAGCGTCTGCAGGACCTCGACGCGCGGGAGCGTAACGGCTGGCTGAACAGCATGCGGCTGGATCAGAAGTTCGAAGGTCGGGACGAGTTCTTCCAGGCGCACTGGACCCGCATCGGCGAGATTCTCGACAACCCTCATGTGATCGCCGACATCCTGTATAGAAACATGGAGGCGTTCGGCAGAGAAGGCATGGTGTACCTGGAGACCCAGGTGCCCATCGACGGCTACCTCAGGGCCGATGGCGCCCCGTTCTCGACCGATGAAGTTGCCGACATCTTTCGTCAGCGACTGGCCGCCAGCGACGCCGTCGCCACCGGCGTAACCGTGCGCCTGCAGAACTCGCTGCTGCGTTTCGCTCCGAACGCCGAAGATCGGCTGCGCGAGCTCTACGCGCTCAACGACAAGTACCGCGATCTGTACGTGGGCATCAACATGGTCGGGCGGGAGGACAACGATAAGGGTTACCCCCTGCGCTTTCTGCCGGTGCTCAGGCAGCTGCGCCACCAGTATCCCGATATCAATCTGTCCATCCATGCCGGCGAAGTGGACGAGCCCAACTTTCACATCCGCGACACGCTGCTGCTGGGCGCGAAGCGCATCGGCCATGGCGTCAACCTGATCACCGACGCCGATACCATGCTGTTGATGCGCAACGGCCCTTACATGGTCGAGATCAACCTGATCAGCAACCTGCTGCTGGAGTACGTGAGCGACTACACCCAGCATCCGTTTCCGGAGTACCTGCGGCTGGGCATTCCGGTGGCGCTGTCCACCGACGACCGCGGCATGTGGGATTCCAACCTGACCGATGAATATTTCGTCGCGGTCCGGCAGTTCAACCTGTCGTGGGAGGAACTGGTGCAGCTGGGACGCAATTCGCTGCGCTATTCCTTCCTGGACGAGCCGAACAAACAAAAGCTGCTGTCGGCTTACGAGCAGCGCGTGCAGGCGTTCGCGCAGCAGTTTCGGAGCAAAGGTTGGGACGCGCTCGGGCACGTGCGGCCGGTGAGCTACTCATTCTTGTGCAAACAATACGAACTTTGTTTGCAGCAGCGCTCTGCGCTGGTGCGGCAGTGATATCTATTTTCCCAATAGATGTGCGCGCGGCGACCTGAGTCGGCCCGCGAGCGCGTCTTGAATCCGCACACGCTAGAAATTTATATCGCTGATTTGCTGGAGGATTTCTCGCTCGCTCCAAAAAATTGACCAGTCGGACAGCATTTTGGCCTCAAACCTGCTTTAGCAATGACGATCGGTCCTGGCCGGACCACGTCTTACTACACGGGGAACAATATCAATGAAGCGTTCTTTGCTGTCTCGAAGTGTCCGCGCGGTCTGTTCGCTATCGTTGGCCGCCGCAGCGGTGAGCACATCGCCGGCGCGCGCCGAGGACGGAGCGACATTGGACACGGTGGTGGTCGAAGGCGATCGCATCAATGTGATTCCTACCGAGCCGCTCGAATCGGTGTTCGGGTTTGGCAAGAGCGCCGTGGAGACGCCTCGCTCCATCACCACGATCAGCAATGAAATGCTGAACAAAGTGATGATCACGGAGATCGACGATCTGGTGGCTTTGACGCCAGGCTCGTTCACGCAATCGTTCTTCGGCGTCGCCGGTTCGCTCGACGTGCGCGGCACGCCCGGCGAGAACTACTTCCGCGGCGTCAAACGTATCGATAACCCGGGCAACTACCCGACGCCCATCGGCGCGAGCGATCGCATCGACGTAGTCCGTGGTCCGGCGTCGCCCATCTACGGGCCGTCGAAGATCGGTGGCTACTTGAATTTCGTGCCCAAGTCGGCGCGCGCCACTTCGGGCAGTTATCTGAACGAGGCGCAGGGCGAGTTCGGTGTGACCTCGGGCAGCTGGGACAAGAAGATCGTTCACGCCGAAGTGGGCGGGCCGGGCGAGCTGTTCGGCAAGCCCATGGGCTACTACCTGTACACGGAGTTCGAAAACTCCGGCAGCTACTACGACAACACCACGACCGATCAAAGCATCTACCAGGCGTCGTTCGACGTAAGCGTCAGCGACAACGTGCGGCTGGAGTTCGGCGGCATGTATCACGATTTTCGCGGTAACCAGGTGGCCGGTTGGAACCGCCTGACCCAGGACCTGGTCGACAATGGCACGTACATCACCGGCAGCCCGGCGTCGCTCGACACGAACGGCGACGGGCTGCTGTCGGATGTGGAATCCGAGGCCGGCAATATTTCCTATTTCATCTTCGGCCCGACGATCTCGGATCCGGCGGAGATCAGCGCGGACCTGCGCGACACGCGGCCCAACATGGCGCTGGTGAATCCGGGCACCGCCAGGCTCAATGGCAACCAGGTGCTGGTGCAGGAGGACGACACGCTGGAGGACGAGGTGCTGACCTTGTACTTCGACTACATTTACGACGGCGGTGGCATCATGAAAGTCACCAACAAGACCTTCTTCGAATCGCTCGACAACAACAACGAGAATATCTACGGCTTCTCGCAGTTCGCCGATACCTGGGTGGTCGAAGATCAGCTGATCTTCTCGTTCGACCTGCCCGCCACGGGCCCGGTGAAGGCGGGCCTGCAGGTGAGCCCGTCGATCCGGCATCAGGATTTCGAGCACGGCGACAACTTCGCTTACGAATATTTCGATCGCCGCGACCTGACCCAGCCGGGCTCGCCGGTCGATCGCCGCACCATGGCGACGCGCGGCCAGGAGATCTACAGCGCGCACACCACCGGCAGCTATACCGACTACGCGTTGGCGATGATGGCCGATGTCACTTTTTTCGAGAAACTCAATTTCATCGGCGGCGTGCGCTACGACTACCTGGATATGGAGTCCACGCAGGAGCTGGACTCGATCGACGATCCGGACAATCCGTTCGACGATCCTGGCACCAGCGCGGATGACACCGAGAGCGCGACGTCGTTCTCCGGCAGTCTGTCGTACGAGCTGCCGCTGGGATTGCGGCCGTATGTCACGTATGCGGAACAGTCGACGTTGATTCTCGGCCAGGGCGGTCAGATTCCGAAACCGACGTTGGCCGAAGGCAATGCGGTGGCGGATTCGAAGTTGAAGGAGTTCGGTATCAAGTCGCAGATGCTCGACAACCGCCTCTACGTCGCGATCGACTACTTCGAGCAGGAACGCGTGGACTACAACGCGCAGGACACGGTGACGAACAACACCACGGAAGCAAAGGGCTACGAGTTCGAGGCGCGCTGGGTGGTGAATCCGTTCGTCACGCTGACGGGCGCGTATACGGGTTTGAAGGTTTACAACCTGGGCGCCGAGGACGCCGGCACGCAGTTCAGCTTCGCGGGCGCCGCTGATGTGCCGGGCGTCGATCCGACGCTGTTCCTGGGCGGCGTATTGCCGTCGCTCGTGATGGTCGATGGCAGGGAGGCGTCGCGCAAGGCAGGTATTCCGGATGAGATGTTCAGCCTGTACGGCATGTTCAGCTTTGGCGGCATGTTATCGGGCTTTACGGGCACACTGGGTGCGACCCATGTCGCCTCGGTCTGGTCGGGGTTCTCCAAGACGGTGAAACTGCCTTCGTACACCTTGCTGAATGCCAGCGTGTACTACGAGAACCAGCACTGGAAACTGGGATTGCAGGGCAAGAATCTCACCGACGAAAGGTACTTCCGCTCCAATTTCCCGGACTTGTTCGGTTCGTCGGTGGTGCTGCCGGAATTGCCACGCAGTGTCCTGGTGTCGGCGTCGTATAAATTCTAGTCGCGGGATGAAATTGCGCATGTTGAGAAACATCTGGGTCGCAGTGGCGGCGATCGCCGCCAGCCTGAGCGCCTCGGCCGCCACGCCGCCACCCATCGAGGTGAAGGTCGTCGTCGTCACCATGTTCGAGATCGGCGCTGACATGGGCGATGCCGCCGGCGAATTTCAGCTGTGGCGCGAGCGGCAGAAACTCGATGAACGGCTGCCGTTCGCGCACCATCACGATCTGTACTTGAATCGCGCCACCGGCGTGCTCGGCATGGTCACGGGGATTGGCACGGCGAACTCGGCGACAGCCGTGATGGCGCTCGGGCTCGATCCGCGATTCGATCTTTCCAAGAGCTATTGGTTGATCGCCGGCATCGCCGGAGTCGATCCCGCCGATGCGTCGATCGGCTCCGCCGCGTGGGCTGAGTATCTGGTGGACGGCGATCTTGCGCACGAGATCGACGCGCGTGAGATTCCCGCCGATTGGCCGACCGGCTACTTCGCTCGCTCCACGCGTAAGCCATACGACCCAAACAAGCCGGCGCCGACCGGCGAGATGTTCCGTCTCAATCCGCAGCTCACGCAGTGGGCGTATCAGCGCACGCGGGCGATCCAGCTTGCGGACACGCCGGAGTTGCAGAAAACGCGCGCGGCATTCAAAGGGTATCCCAACGCGCAGCGGCCGCCGTTCGTGTTGAAGGGCGACAATCTGGCCGGCATGACTTTCTGGCACGGCAAGCTGCTGAACGACTGGGCGGATCGGTGGGTGAGCTACTGGACCGACCGCAAGGGTAATTTTGTCACCTCCGCCATGGAGGATACGGGCAGCTTCCAAGCGCTGACGTATCTGCATCCTACCGGCAAGGTCGACAAGACCCGCGCGATGGTGCTGCGGACCGCGAGCAACTACACCATGCCGCCGCCGGGGATGAGCGCCGCCGAGCATTTGCTCAAGGAGAACGAAGGATACGCGGGCCTGCAGGCCTCGGTGGAGGCGGCGTACGTGGTCGGTGCTGCCGTTGTCGATGAGATCGCGGGCAACTGGTCCAAGTATCGCGACTTCGTTCCCGGGGGCGGCGAATGATACTGCGGCTGTGAAAGCTCACGCCGCCCGCTGCAGATATTCATCCACCTGCAGGAGATACTCCGCGCGACTCTCATCGTCGAGCCAGGCGACCAGGAAGCTGTTTTTCACGAGCTGCACGATCTCATGACGCGTCAGGCCGCCATCCTGATGAAGCGCCAGCAGGTTCTCGTTGAGGTACGCGCGGAAGTACGCAGGATCGTCAGAATTGATCGTGGCGCGCAGGCCCAGATCGAGCATGCGTCGAATCTCGGCTGCAGTGAGACTCTGGACCACGAAACGGTTGGAAACCGGACAGACGGTCAGGCCGAGGCTACGCTCGCGAATGATGTCGCACAGTGCCGGATCTTCGAGCGAGTTGACCCCGTGGTCGATGCGATCGACGCCAATAGTTTCCAGGCACTGGCGGATGTGCAGCAGCGTGTTCTGCTGGTTCACGTCACAATGCATGGTCAGGCGGAGGCCGGCGTCGCGGGCGCGACTGAAGGCCTCGGCGAATTTCACTGGCGGATTGTCTTTCTCATCGGAGTCCAGCCCGACGCCGACGATCCAGTCCTGATACGGCAAGGCCTGTCGCAGGGTCTGCAGCGCCGACTCGGCGCTCAGGTCACGCAGGAAGCACATGATCAGTTTCGTCTGCACGCCGAGCTCGCTGGCGGCTCGTTCCTGCGCGCGGTGGATGCCCCGAATCACCGTGTCGAAAGGCACGCCGCGACTGGTGTGGGCCTGCGGATCGAAGAACATCTCCGCGTACACGATTTTCTGTTGATGCGCCTTCTGCAGGTATTGCCAGGTGAGCTCGAAGAAATCTTGCTCGTGCCGGAGCACGTTCATGGCCTTGTAGTAAATGGCCAGAAACGAGGGCAGGTCGTGAAAGTCGTAGGCCGCCAGCAGGGCTTCGGGCGTTTCATACTCCAACGCCACGCCGTTCTTCCTGGCGAGGGCGAAGCTCAGCTCCGGCTCGAGCGTCCCTTCGAGGTGGACGTGCAACTCGGCTTTGGGCAGGTTCTCGATAAAAGCTTTCATGGCGCACCTCGTGTCGTTGTAGCAGCCATTGAAGCCGGTGCAATTAGGAGGCCAGGCCGCGGGCGTGGCGCAGGGCCGAATCGTTTGCCAATGATCTTGTCTGCCGATCGCTGGCGGTGCGCGCCTTCGGCGCCATTGCCCCAAGCTGGGACGCAGCCGGTCCGCGCCACACGCCGATGCAACTGCCCGACGCTGGCCGACAATTTGCACTGAAGCTCTGGCTCCGGCACACCGGCGCCTGATCACAACTAACAAACGGGGTATCGCATGCTTTCTATCCGTTCCTGGTATTGGGCGCTGTTCGCGCTGCTGGCGGCCTCGGCGCACGCGGCCGAGCGAATTCCCGTGAAGGTCGTGGTGGTCGCGATGTACGAGATCGGGGCGATCACCGGCGATCAGCCCGGCGAACTGCAGCTGTGGGTGGAGCGCGAGAAGCTCGATAAGGTTTATCCCTTTCCCATGGGCGAGTACGAGCTGCGGCTGAACGATCGCGGTTTGCTGGCAATCTGCACCGGCGGTGGTGTTACCAATGCGGCGACTTCCATCATGGCGTTGGGCCTGGATGTGCGCTTCGATCTCAGCAAGGCCTACTGGCTGGTCGCCGGCATCGCCGGCGGCGACCCGCTGGATGTTTCTTTGGCGACGGCGGCGTGGTCGCGCAGCGTGGTCGATGGCGATCTGCTGTATGAAATCGACGCGCGGGAGATTCCAAACGAATGGCCGTACGGGCTGTTGCCGTTGGGCGCGAAGAAACCCAACGACAAAGCGGAGGGCTGGACCGTGGACACCATCGACTTTCCACTGAATGAGTCGCTGGCGCGCTGGGCCTATGCGCTCACCAAGGATCATCCCGTGCCGGACAGCGCCGGGATCGCCGACTTCCGCAAACAGTTCCAAGGCTACGTCAACGCCACGCGACCGCCGTTCGTGACGATGGGCGAGAGTCTGTCATCGAGCACCTACTGGCATGGCGAGCAGCTGAATCGCTGGGCCAACGATTGGGTCCGGCTGCAGTCCGGCGCCGCGCGGAATTTCATGATGACCAACATGGAGGACAGCGGCACGCTGACGGCGTTGCGGCGCCTGTCGCGCACCGGGCTCGTAGACCTGCAGCGTGTTCTGGTGCTGCGCACGGCCAGCAACTACACCATGCCGCCCCCAGGGCAGAGTGCTGCCTGGAGCACCACGGCGCCGTATCCCGAGCAAGGTCGGCCCGCCATCGAGGCGGCCTATCAGGTCGGCAATCGCGTCGTGCAGTACTTGTTGAATGAATGGCCCACGGTCAGCAGCAAAGTGCCGTCGGCGCCATAGCGCGTCCTTACCAATCAGAGGAGGGCAAGTGCGATCGCGGAGCATATTTTTCGGATCGAGCCGCTCGGTGGCATTCCTGGCTAGCGTGATGGCTACTTTCGTCTTCGCGGGCGGAATCGGGGCCGCATCTGCGGACACGAGTGACAAGGCCATTGACGATTACCTTCGCCACGAGATGGCAGAGCGGCACATTATCGGAATGGCCGTCGCAGTCATTCAAGGTGGCAAGGTCAGGAAGATCGGAATCTACGGGCAGGCCAGCAAGGAGTTCAGCCTTCCGGTGCGACCTTCTACACCGTTCAGCGTCGCTTCGATCAGCAAGAGCTTTACGGCTGTGGCCGTGATGATGCTCGTCGAATCAGGGAAGCTGCGGTTGGATGATCCGATCGGCTCATATCTGAGCGGTCTGCCTCCGGGGTGGCATGGGATTACTGTTCGCCAGTTGCTCAGTCACACGTCAGGCTTGCCAGACATCGCCGTCGACGACTACGGCACATCGGCGATCGCGGAGACTCCGGCGGAGATGATGAAGGTTCTCGCCAAACGATCCGCCGATTTTTCGCCGGGCAGCAACTACCGTTACAACCAGACCAATTATGTGCTCCTCGGGATGCTCATCGAGCGCGTGAGTGGGATGCCATACGAGGAGTTCTGTGCACAGCGCCTGTTCGCACCCCTCAGGCTGCGGACGCCCGTATTCGGTGACGCACGAACCATCGTCACTGAGCGCGCGACAACCTACACGCCGTTCCGTTATGGCGGCCCACGCCCTGTTCCTCTCGACCACGCGGAAGTGCTCAATGCTGAAATGCCTGCGATGACCTACCCAGGCGGCGGACTGAACATTTCTATTTCCGATTTCGCCGACTGGCTCACGGCGCTGTTGAGCGGGAAGCTGATTTCCGAAGCAAGCTTGAAGGCAATTTGGGCTCCGACCACTCTCGTCGACGGTTCGATTTTCCAGCGACCGCCGACGCCGTCGCTCTGGCGAGGGTATGGCCTCGGCTGGGTCTTGGGGCTGGAAGAACCGCATCCATTCGCCGGAGGTACGGGCGGCATGCGCGCGTCGTTCTTTGTTTACCCGAAGGACGACGTCGCAGTCATTGTTCTGACCAACACACAAGGTTCGCGGCCCGAGTCGCTCGTCGAGGGCGTCGCACGGAGATACTTTGCCGGTTCTGACTGAAGCCGAACGCGGTGAGGGATTTTACAGGCTCACGACCCAGCCACTCATCCCCTGCATGCCGGCCGGCACGCCGCCGCATCCGCTTGCCGATCAGGTGTCGAGATTCGTTCGTCAAATGCGGCCGCCGCGCAAGAGAGATATGCCGCCCGTCCGTTGACCGTCGAGCGCAATCACAGCCGCTCACCGCGAAGGGCTTCGGGCACCAGATCGGGAGCCGCCGATTAGATGGGCCTTAGAAAATGCTCGCCAACATTTCCAACCATGACTTTGATCTGCACCAATCAAGTCATGTCAGCCGCTGGAGAACACCGCGTAGACATCCGGGCGGCGAGCCCTCATCATCCGCGCGCATCCTCCAGGATAACTACATGCAGCCACGTTCGCGATGTCGAACAGGTGACCGCAAGGACCGTGAGCTTGGAACAGCAGTTCCGTGAAGACATCGAAGGGTTGCGAGCATTCGCGGTCCTCGCGGTCGTCCTGTTTCATTTCGGGGTCGAGCGCCTGCCGGGTGGCTTTGTTGGCGTCGACATCTTTTTCGTCATCTCCGGTTACCTGATCGGCGGTCTGCTGATCGAGGAACTCGAACGAAGCGGGTCCATCGATCTGTGGCGCTTTTACGGCCGTCGCGCGCGACGGTTGCTGCCGCTTGCCGTGCTGGTTTCGGTCGTGACACTGCTGCTAGCGCTAGTGTTTCTTTCTCCTGCCGAGCAAACATCCGCGGCCAAGGGTGCGCTCGCCTCGTCCTTGTACGCGAGCAATCTCTGGTTCATGACGTTGCTGCCCGACTACTTCGCGCCGGAGAGTACCTTCAATCCGTTCCTGCACACCTGGGCGCTCTCGGCCGCGGGGCAGTTGTACCTGGCGTGGCCTGTCTTGCTGTTGTTTGTTTGGCGCTGGCGAGCAACAGCACGGACCATGACGCTCGCGATAACGGCGGTGACGTTGCTGTCCTTCGCGTTGTGTCTTTGGTTGAGTTATCGAAAGCAATCCTGGGCCTTCTACGCGACACCCACCCGCGCCTGGGAGTTCGGCGTGGGCGCTCTGGCGGCCTTGCGACCAGTGACGGACTGGGCTCGGCGCACCAGAGTTGCTGTACCGCTCGGTTGGCTGGGAGTTGCGGCGCTGTGCGCGACCATTCTGCTATTGACCGAGGACGCACGTTTCCCCGGATGGATTGCTCCAGTGCCAGTGCTGGCGACTGCCGCTATTCTCATCAGTGGTGTGAGTGGCCGACGCGGCGGGCCGGCTGCATTTCTCAAGTTCTCCTGGCTGCAATGGCTGGGCGAGCACTCCTATTCCATCTACTTATGGCACTGGCCCATCATCATGTTCGCCACGGTGCTGAAGATCGGCGACCAGCCAACGATGATCGCGATCTGCGGCGTGCTGACATTGATCTGCGCCGCGATCAGCGTTCGGTGGGTGGAGCATCCCGTTACATCGAGCCCATGGCTCGCGGCGAACCGCTTGCGATCGGTCGGGACTGGCGCAACGCTGATGCTTGTCGGCTGTCTGATCGCCTTGAGTGTTGCACAGGCCGTGCGCGTTTTCTCGGCGCAGCCCAAACATGCGTCACTCATCCGGTCAATCAACGAAGAACCTCTGGCGAGTGGCAGCAGACAAAACTGCCTGCTCATGTTCAAGTACAGCGAGCCCGTCACTTGCACCTTCGGAGCAACTGGCTCTCCCAGGACGGTGGTGCTGTTCGGCGACTCACATGCCGATCAATGGTCGACTCCGCTCGCGCAGCTGGCCACCGAGCAAGGCTGGCGGCTGGTCACGCTTCTCAAGGCCACGTGCTCGGTGGCGGATATCGTCGATTACAACCCTCGCTGGAGGCGCTATTGGCCTGAATGCGCAAGATGGCGAGCTAACGCGCTCGCAGAGATTCGCCGATTGCAACCCGATCTGGTCATTGTTTCGCAAATGTCCAATGGCTTCATTCACGGCCCGTGGACTTCTCGCGGTAGATACGCCGTCACTCATGAGCAATGGGAAGCCGGGCTACGTCGTTCTCTGCAGCAACTGCAAGCAGCCAAGGTCCCCGTCCTACTGCTGCGAGACAGCCCCTTACCCAGAGAGAACATCGGCCACTGCATCGGTCGCGCACGATGGCGCGGCACACCGGAATCGGATTGCGACGTTCCGCGAACAAACGCGATCGACTCCAGACTCACCGCGCTCGAAAGCGCCGTCGCCGCATCGACGGGCGCCGCATTTGGTGACCTCACGGCTGAGTTTTGCGATGACCTCACCTGCCCCGGCGTGAAGTCTGGCGTGCTGGTCTACAAAGACGCGAATCACGTCACCGAGGACTTTGCAAAACTCCAGGTACCCGTGTTCCGCGCACTGCTCGCAGAACACAAATTCTCCGGGTGCACGGATGCATCGACGTGCGGCAAGCGCTCGTCAGCGCAAGGTCATTGAGCGGCGGCAGACATACAGCGTTCCGCCGCCACCTCAATGGCGGACAATGAGGCTCTAGAGAATGTTATCCGGATTAGAGAATAAGTTGCCTATTTAGGCAATCATCAATACCATGCCTCCGTGCGTCGACGCCGGTCCGATCGGGGGCATTCATGTCTATTCGTGCCGTAAAGAGGTGGGGGCGACTGCCGGCGGCCGCCCTAAATCTAGGGGGCTCACGCCAGAGCAGGTCAGCAGGTTACCCACAAGATTCCGCACTATCTCTCCGTTCCGTCCGGCAATAAGACGGGCGATACGGGTTCGGTCACGAACGAGGTTGGCATCATCTACACGCCATCCGGTCCGATCGTGATCGCGCATGTCGATGGCGGTCGCAAGGAAACGCACTAGCGTGGGGATTCCGCATCGAACACGCAGAGCAAATGGAACATACGAGACCGAACAAGACAGAACGGGAGCTTCGACGGCTCGACGCTCAGCTGCTTTCGGATCTGTGGGTGTACAGGGCAGTTGCGCGCGCCGGCAGCATGAGCGCCGCTGCCGCGCAGCTCAACGTCACGGCTGGCGCAGTCAGCCAGCGAGTGTTGCGGCTGGAAGCGCGCTTAAAGGAAAGGCTGTTCCAGCGCGATAAGGGGAGACTCGCGCTCACTTCAGCCGGCAGCATTGTGCTCGAAGCAATGAACGGCGTGTCCACGACGCTGACCAACGCTCTTTCGCGCCTGGGGCGTCAGCAACACGACAGCATCGTTGTGAGTTGCACGCCATCGCTTGCGATGGAATGGCTGATGCCACACCTGCAGGAGTTCTATCGCGAGTGCCCTGACGTCGAGTTGACTGTGCGCTCCGAGATGAGTCGGCCGACGGCAGAATGGATGAAGAACGAAGGGGTCGACGTGGTGATCACCCACAATCGCGCGCGCCCGGCCGGTCTGATCGAGCTCGCATCGCTGCAGGAGCTGACCTTCCCGGTGTGCTCGCGCGCCTATCACGACCACTTGCGCGCCCAACCGATTGAAGAACGATTCGTCACTGCCCTGCATGATGACGATCCATGGCGCGAAGGCGAGCCGCCGCGCGCCGAGTGGCAGGAATGGCTGGCGCTCGCCGGTAGCAGTTGCGACTTCGCGATCAATACCGACCGACATTTCAATCTCGCTTCTCTCGCGTATCAGGCCGCAATCCATGGACAGGGCATGGCGATGGGGCGCTCGGTGATCGTCAACGGCCTGCTCAAGACGGGCAGTCTCGTTCTCGGCGGAAATATTCCGCCAGTGCCAAGCGCTCATTACCGAGTGCTGTCGCGGGCCGAAGAGGCCGCCGACTCACGTTGCGCGCGCTTCGCCGCATGGTTGGCGGGCGGCTTGGCGCGAACACAGAAAGAAACCCTCACGTTGTTGGCCATCGACCCTTAGCAGAATTTCTATCGATTGCAGATAGAAATCGTGCATTGCCCATAGCGCGGAGCTCGCTATAAAAAACTCGGCGCGCGCACCGCTCAAACAGAAAACGCATGAAGGGGAGAGTCATGGTTGTAGTCGACGGCTTTCATCGTTTAGCACAAGTCCGCAGCTGTGCTATCACGTTCGCAGTGGCGATCGCCTGCGGATCCGCTCATGCCCAGTCCGCCGCGGGGTCCGTGGATGCTGCCTCCGAAGGCGTTACCGAGATCGTAGTCACCGGCTCGCGTATCAGCACCGCGGGATTCGACGCACCTACACCCACCACGGTGTTGGGCGAAGCCGAGCTGCGCCAGGCCGGCCGCACCGATATCGCGGCGACGTTGACCGATCTGCCCCAGTTCCGTTCAACTGTGTCCGGCGCCACCACGAATACCACCACCGAGTCGGGTCAAACGCCTGCCGACCTGCGCGGCTTGGGCACTTCGCGCACGCTCGTGCTGGTCAACAACCGTCGCTACATCGGCTCGAACGATCTGCAGACCGTGCCGTACTCGCTGGTCAAGCGCATCGATGTCGTCACCGGCGGCGCCTCGGCGGCTTACGGCTCGGACGCCGTCGCCGGTGTCGTCAACATCCTTCTCGATGACGATAAGGAAGGCGCCGAGATCGGCGTTCAACGAGGTCGCTCCACGCATGGCGACGCAGACAAGACTTTGGTCGAGGCCTCTTTCGGCAGCAAGCTGTTCGACGGTCGCGGTCATATCCTGATCGGTGCCGACTATCTGAAAGATGACGGCATCATTCCGGGCACCCGCCGGCCGCAGATCGGCGCGACGGCCTTCACGCTCGGGCCCGACAACAAGCTCTACCCAACCGCAAACGTTCGCGAGGCGACGCGCACCGAAGGAGGCTTGATCAACACCGGCGTGCTGGCCGGCCTGCAGTTCGATCCCGACGGCAGCCTGCGTCCGTTCCATCCCGGTGAGACGCCCAGTTCCGGTTACTTCGTCGGTGGCGAGGGCTATCACGTCGATCAATTCCGCTCGGTCACGGCGCCTATCGAGCGCACCAATTTTCTGACCCGCTTTTCCTTCGAAGCGACCGATTCCATGAAGGTGTGGGCGGAGGTCAACTACAACAACGTGGGCGACGAGCGCGTCTACTTCCCCGACCTCGCCATCGCGCAACTGCCCATGTCGTATGCCAACCCCTTCTTGAATCTGACGCCGGCGCAGCGCTCCGCGGTGCAGGCGGCGGGCGAGACGACGTTCACAATGGGCCGCGCAGTCACCGACGTCGCGCTCGCGACTTTTGAATACGAGCGTGACGCCCTGCAAGCCACGGTCGGCATCGACGGCGAATTCGCCGACGGCCAATGGCGGTACAACGCTTACTACGGCCGCGGCAAGCAAGAACATGACTCGACCCTGCATAACCTGGTGCTGACGGAACCGTTCCTTGAAGCGATTGACGCGGTTGCGGGGCCGGGCGGAGCGCCGGTGTGCCGAGTCGCACTGACCAATCCGAGCACCGCCTGCCGTCCGTTGAATCTGTTCGGCTCCGGCCGCGCCGATCCGGCGGCCATCGACTACGTCACTGCGGACTGGCATCCGGTCCAGACGACCTGGCTGGAGACCGCCGGCATTGTCTTGAGCGGTGAGCCCTTCCAGCTGTGGAATCAGCCCGTGTCGTTCGCCACGGGCGTCGAGTATCGCAAGCAGGAGGTCGAGGAAGTCTACGACGAGAACTCGCTCGCCGAGCGCTTCGCTACCATCAACGGCGTCAACCTCCCGCGCACCGGTAACGACGTGACGGAAGCCTTCGTCGAAGTCGCCGTGCCGCTGTTGGCCGACATGACCCTGGTCGAGTCGCTCAACTTCAACGGCGCCGCGCGCATCTCCGACTACAGCACCAGCGGTTCGATCTGGTCCTGGAAGCTCGGTGGCACCTGGCAACTGGTGGACGATTTCAAGTTCCGCGCGACTCGTTCTCGAGACATTCGCGCACCTAACCTGACAGAGCTGTTCTCGGCGCCAAGCACGTTCTTTACGAACGTCCAGGACATCTCGCGGTCCCCGCCCACCCAAAATCAGGTGATCCTGTTCACTGGCGGCAATCGGAACCTGGACCCCGAGATCGCCGATACCGTGACTGTCGGCGCGGTGTACTCACCGTCGCTCCTGCCCGGCTTGGAAGTGTCGCTCGACTACTACGACATCGAGATCGAGGACGTGATCAGCACGCTGACGGCGCAGCAGATCATCAATAGCTGCTATCAGCAGGGCACTCAGGCCGCCTGCGCTCAGCTCACACGCGACGCATCCGGCACGCTGTCGCAGATCGACGCGACCTATATCAACATCGCGGAGTTCAACAACAAGGGCTACGACCTCGAGCTTTCATACAAGATGCCTTTCCTCGCCGGTCAGCTGACCGCTCGCGCGTTGGTAAACTATGTGGACACGCTGTCGGTAGACAATGGGATCATCACGATCGAGGGCGCGGGCTACCTCGGTGCGCAAGCCGAATTCCTGGTGCCGAAATGGCGCGGCTCGCTGACGGCCAGTTACGAAAGCGATGTGCTCGGCGCCGACCTTCGCGCCCGCTATCTCGATGGCGGCGGCTATGCGCCACCGAACGTGCTAGCCGACATCGGCAACAATCGCATCGCCAGCCGCACCTACGTCGATCTGGGTCTGCGCGCCTATCTGCCGATAATGGACGATACCCGTCTGACCATTTTTGGCAATGTTCAGAACGTGTTCGACAAGGAGCCGCCGCTCGCGGCCGTGAACTCGCCGTACTTCGATATCGTCGGCCGGTACTTCACGCTCGGCTTGCGTGCGAGCTTCTGATGTGAGCGATCCGGGATCGCTACCTGCGCAGTAATCGTCTGGTGAACGCATGTCCAAGAGTCTGAGATTGGGTGGGCTGTTGTTTGTTTCACTCGCGTTTGCGAGCGCTTGCCACGGTGCCGGTATCGAGCAGGGGATCTTCCGCATCGAGCCGCTGCGGCCGGTAGCCGAGCTGCGCGAAGAGGCAATGGCCGCGCAGCCACCGAAGGAACAAGGAACGTTTCGTGAAGCCGAACTGGCGGATCTCACGACGCTCGATCCAACCATCAAGCTCGACATTCGGTACGCCACCTCGGACAACTTCCTGAGCACGCCGCTGTACGACCAGCCGCGGGCCGTTCTGCAGCGACCTGCCGCCGAAGCACTGTCGCGCGCGCATCGCGCCTTGATGAAGCAAGGGTACGGCCTGCTGATCCACGACGCCTATCGTCCCTGGTGGGTCACGAAAGTTTTTTGGGAAGCGACGCCGGTGCAATGGCGCAAGTTCGTCGCCGATCCGGCCCAGGGCTCACGTCACAACCGCGGCTGCGCGGTTGATCTGACGCTGTACGATCTGAGGACGGGCGCAGCGGTACAAATGCCAGGCGTGTACGACGAGATGTCCGAACGTTCTTATCCGAGCTACGCGGGTGGAACGCCAGAGCAGCGACGGCTTCGTGACTTGCTGCGCGCGGCGATGGAGCGAGAGGGCTTCGCGGTTTATGAGACGGAATGGTGGCACTTCGACTTCAAGGACTGGCAGCAGTATCCGATCCTGAATATTCCTTTTGAGGCGCTCGCCAACCCGTCTGCCACGCAGAAGGGACCCGCCAGCAAGCCGTTCGCCGTCGCGATGAATGTGAATGTGCCGATCGCGCCGACGGCTTTCAGCGCCGGTGGCAAGGCTCATCTGGCTTATGAGCTCCATATCACCAACCTGGGCCAGTGGGATCTGCAGCTGTTATCGCTCGAAGTGGTCGATGGCGACGACGCGTCGCGGGTACTTGCAACTTTCAGTCAGGCCGATCTCGAACGCATGATGCGTCAGGCCAGCGAGAAGACGGTGCTGGGAACGCAGAAGGCCGATGTCGTGTTCGTCTGGGTGACGTTCGATCGCTTGCAGGATGCGCCGGCCAAGTTGAGCAATCGCTTCAAGGTCAAGGTGGGTGACTATCCGGAGACGATCGACGTCCAGACTCGCGCGCTCGCGGTGGCCAAGAATCCTCTAGTGATTGGCGCGCCGCTGAGTGGGGACCATTGGGTCGCAGCGAACGGCCCATCCAACACATCCGCTCACCGTCGATCGTTGATTCCGATCGAGGGACACGCCGCCATCGCGCAGCGCTTTGCCATCGATTGGGTGCAGGTGGGCAACGATGGCAAGACCTACAGCGGCGATCCGAAAGACAACGAGAGCTACTACGCCTTCGGCCGCGACGCATTGGCCGTGGCGGACGGAGTCGTCGCCGCGGTGCTGGATGGAATTCCGAATAATGTGCCGGGCATCGATTCGCGCGCTCAGCCGATTACGCTCGCGAATGTCGGCGGCAATTTCGTCCAGCTCGATTTGGGCGGCGGACTGTATGCGTTCTACGCGCATCTGCAGCCTGGCTCGCTGCGAGTCAAAGCAGGTGACAAGGTGCGCCGTGGCCAGGTCATCGGCCTGGTCGGAAACACCGGCAACTCCACCGAGCCGCACCTGCACTTCCATGTTTCTAATTCACCCGAGCCGCTGGGCGCCGAGGGCTTTCCTTATGCCCTGCGTACCTTCGAAGTTCAGGGCTCCATTGAAGTCGGGCGCGACGAGATCAATGCGCAACTCGCCGACCCCGGCAAGTCCGAGGCGCGCGCGATGGCGATCCCGGCAGAGGGTGAGATTGTCAAATTCGAAAAGTAGCGCATCGATTCCGAGTCACACGTGAGGCTGGGGCGCGCCTGCTGAGTTTAGGAACATTGAGAATGAGCGATCGAATGTCGACCAGTTGCCGCCGTCCCGCACGGGCCATTATGGCGTTGGGTGCAGTTATGTTGTTATCGGCTGCGCTCGTGCGGGCCGACGAGCCGACATACGACTATGACCTGGTGATCCGCAACGGCCGAGTGCTCGATGGCCAGGGTAATCCCTGGGTGCGCGCGGACGTCGCCATCAAGGACGGTCGTTTCGCCAAGATCGGTCGCGTGGAGGGACGAGGCCGCCGCGAGGTTGACGCGTCCAACGACTATGTCTCACCCGGTTGGATCGACATGATGGACCAGTCCGGCGAGGTGCTGTTGAAGAACGGCCTCGCCGAGAACAAATTACGTCAAGGCGTTACAACGGCGATTGCTGGGGAGGGCGGCACGCCGGTGCCATCGGCACAGGTTGCCGACTATCTATCCCAGCTCCAGGCTCAAGGAATCTCGCTCAACTTTGGCACGTACTACGGCGCGGGTCAGGCGCGCGTAGAAGCGATGGGCGACGTGGCCGGCAAGCCCACTGCTGCGCAGATGGATAAGATGAAGACGCATGTGGCCGAAGCGATGCGCGCTGGCGCCATGGGCATCGCCACAGCACTGATCTATCCGCCTCACAGCTTTCAGAGTACCGAAGATCTGATCGAGTTGGCGCACGTCGCCGCGAAGTATGACGGCATCTACGCGAGCCACATGCGTGATGAGAGCGCGAAGCTGCTGGAAGCAATTGGCGAGTCGATCGAAATCGGCGAGAAGTCGGGCATTCAAGTAGAGATCTTCCACTTCAAGGGCGCCTATGCACCCGGCTGGGGGAAGCTCGTGCCCGAAGCGGGCCGACTGATCGAGGCTGCGCGAGCGCGGGGTGTCAACATTGCCGCAGATATGTATGTCTACCCGGCCGGTGGCACCGGCCTGGAGATCACCGTGCCCAACTGGGTGTTCGAGCAGGGAGTCGAACAAGGTGTGCAACGGCTAAAGGACCCGAAGATTCGCGAGCGTTTGAAAAAGGAAGTAGCAGCGGGTTCGCAGCCGGGTTGGTCGAACCTCGTAGAGGCCGCCGGAGGTTGGCGGGGCGTGCTCCTCGCCAATCCGTTCAACGAACGGTATGACCGCTTTCGCAACCGAAGTCTCGAAGACATCGGCAAGCAATTGGGCAAGCATCCGGCTGACGTAGCTTGGGACATCGTGCTCGAAGCGCTGCCGAACCGAGCCTACGCGCTGTATTTCATGATGAGCGAGCCAGACATCGAGACGGCGCTCAAATTCCCGTGGATGAGCATTGGCAGCGACGCGGGCGCGGCCGAGAAGCCCGGCGAGATGGATGCTATTGGGTTGCCTCATCCGCGCGCTTATGGAAACGCCGTCCGTGTCATCGCGGAGTACGTGAAGAAGCGGCACGTCCTTACTCTCGAGGATGCCGTGCGCAAGATGACCTCCTGGCCGGCCACACGCATGCGCCTGTACGACCGTGGAGCAATTCGCGAAGGCCTGAAAGCCGACGTGACCATTTTCAACTACGAGCGACTCGATGACGTTGCAAGCTTCGAGAATCCCATGGGGTCTCCCACCGGCATTGACTACGTGCTAGTGAATGGCCAGCTGGTCATCGACCAAGGTCGTCACACCGGCGCGAAGCCGGGCAGCGTGCTCCGTGGCGGCGGTTACCTGGCCGGCGCTGCCGCACGGCAAAGCGCCGAATGAGACATTCGTAGCAGAAATTCTATCGATCACGGATAGAAATCGTGCGTTGCCCGTACGCGTGAGCTCGCTATAAAACGTGGCTGCCCGCGCAGACGGCGCAAAGATGAATTGTGAAATGAGCACCGCGAGCTGCAAACGAATCGCCCAACCACGAGCCGCACTGTCGAATACTGAGATGACCATGAGCAGCACGATTCCGCTCAAGATGCAGGTTGAGATCGAGCGCCTCCAATTGCGATCGCCGTTCCGAATTTCCGGCTATACGTTTACGGATGTGCCCGTGGCTGTGGTCACATTGCAGAGTGAGCAGGCGTGCGGTCGATCCGAGGCCGCAGGCGTGTATTACCTCGATGACAAGCCGGAGCAGATCGTCAGCACGATCGAGTCGCATCGTTCGGCGATCGAGCGTGGCATCGATCGAGAGCAGCTGCGGCAGTTGTTGCCCTTGGGTGGCGCGCGCAACGCCGTGGATTGCGCGCTGTGGGATCTTGAAGCGAAACATTCGGGTAGGCACGTGTGGGCGCTGTGCGGCATCGATCACGTCGTGCCACGGATCACGACGTTCACGCTGAGCGCTGATGAGCCGGCCGCGGTGATGCGTGCAGCGCAAGCATTGCCGAATGCACAGGCGCTGAAGCTCAAGCTCGATGGCGATGTAGAGATGGATAAAGAACGTGTACGCGTCGTACGCAAGGTGCGGCCAGATGTATGGATCGGTGTGGACGCGAACCAAGGCTACTCGCTGAAGAGCTTGACCGCGGCCATGCCGACGTTTGTGGAGTTAGGCGTGAAGCTGGTCGAGCAGCCGCTGCCGCGCGGCCGGGAGGCCGAGTTGGAGGAGTTCGACAGTCCCATTCCTCTGGCGGCGGACGAGAGTGTGCAGGGACTGGCCGACGTGCCTGGCCTGGTCGGCCGTTTTCAAGTCGTGAACATCAAGCTCGACAAATGCGGCGGTCTCACCGAAGCGCTCGCGATCGTGAGCGAAGCGCGACGGCTTGGATTGCAAGTCATGGTGGGCAACATGATGGGGAGCAGCCTCGCCATGGCGCCGGCCTTCGTAGTCGCACAGTTGTGCGACTACGTGGATCTGGATGGGCCCGTTTTTCTGGCAGAGGACCGACGCCCCAGTGTTACGTATCAGGATGGCACGGTGTATTGCTCGAGCAGCATCTGGGGCGACGTGAAGTAATTCGCATCGAATGGATCTGGCCCTCCTGCAGTCTCGCACTGTGGGCGTGAACGTGGATCACAAGTCTCAATGTAAGTAACAAAGTCATGAACTCAACAGCCGAACTCGCGACAACACTCGATCTCCCACAGCCCTATCTGTTATTCCTTGGGGATACTACGGAGCCGGGCTTCGCCAAGACTGCTTTTGGTCTCCGGGATTGGGCGCGCGAGCAATGCGTCGGCGAACTGGCCTGTTCGCCCGAGGCTGTCACGCTCGGCTTGCCCAAGCTCACGCCGGCGCAGGCGCGCGCCCAGGGGGCACGCTCGATGATCATCGGCGTCGCTAACGTCGGCGGACGCATTCTCGACAGCTGGATGCCGTCGTTACTGGATGCACTGGCGGCGGGGCTGGATCTGGTGGGGGGCATGCATACCCGGCTCGTCGACACGCCAGCGTTGGTTGCAGCCGCCGAGCGTCACGGGCGGCGACTGATCGATGTGCGTACGCCACCGCGAGGGATTCCGATCGCCAGTGGTCGCAAACGCAGTGGCAAGCGACTGCTGGCGGTCGGAACCGATTGCGCCCTCGGCAAGAAATACACCGCGCTTGCGATCTGGAAGGCACTCAGAAAGCGCGGCGTGAGTGCTGATTTTCGTGCCACGGGGCAGACGGGCATCATGATCGCAGGCAGCGGCATGCCGATGGATGCGATCGTGTCGGACTTCGAGGCAGGCGCGGCGGAAGTGTTGTCGCCGGATGCGGCGCCTGATCACTGGGACGTGATCGAAGGGCAGGGCTCGTTGTTTCATCCAGCGTACGCCGCGGTCTCACTGGGTTTGTTACATGGCAGCCAGCCCGATGTGATCGTGGTTTGTCACGAAGCGGGCCGCACTCACGTGCTGGGCTTGTCTGGCTACCCGCTGCCGAGCCTGGAGGAGACGATCGATCTGAACCTGCGGCTCGGTCGACGCACCAACCCGGCGATTCGCTGCGGCGGCATCAGCTTGAACACATCGAAGTTATCGGACAGTGAGGCGCGTCAGTTGATGGCCTCGGAGAGCAGGCGGCTTGGCATGCCAGTCGCCGATCCGATCCGTGGCGGCGAAGAGTTCGAGCGTCTGCTCGACCGTTGCTTGCACGGCTGATGCAAACCTCATCCTGGTTTCAGCGCTACCTGCTGCCGGGCTTCGCCTTCAAGGCGGTAGTCATCGGCGGCGGGTATGCGACCGGCCGCGAGCTGGTCGAATTCTTCCTGCCGAGCGGTCCGCTCGGCGGGTTGATGTCGATGATTTTTGCCGGTGCGATCTGGAGCGTCACCTGTATCGCGACGTTCCTGTTCGCTCGGGCGACGCACAGCGAGGACTATCGGACCTTCTTCCGCAATCTCCTCGGCCGCGGCTGGATCGTTTTCGAGATCTCCTATTGTTTGTTGATCGTGCTGATCCTTGCGGTGTTCGGTGCGGCTGCGGGGGCGCTCGGCGCGGCGCTCTTCGGCTGGCCGCCGCTCGCCGGCACGCTGTGTCTGATGCTCGGTATCGCGTTCTTCGTGGCCTTCGGTAACGCGTCCGTCGAGCAGCTCTTCAAATGGGTGTCATTCTTCCTGTATGGCGTGTATGGGCTATTCCTGGTGCTGGCGCTGGGAAAGTTTGGCGATCGGATCTCGGCGAACTTCGCGCTCGATGTGCCAACGGACGGCTGGGCCTTCGCGGCCGTGACCTACACTGGTTACAACATCGTCGGAGCAGTCGCGATTCTGCCGGTGCTGCGACACCTGCGAGACAATCGCGATGCGGTCATTGCCGGTGCGCTGTGCGGACCGCTTGCCATGATCCCGGCGATTCTTTTCTTTGTTTGTATGGTGGCGTACTACCCCGAGATCTCGGCAGAAGCGCTGCCCTCCGACTACATGCTGCAGCGATTGGGCTTTCCGCTGTTCCATGGTTTGTTCCAGCTCATGATCTTCGCCGCCTTGCTCGAGAGCGGCACCGGCAACGTGCACGCCGTGAATCAGCGCATCGCGCAAGTGTGGCGCGCTCGATTCAATCGCGACCTGTCGGCTCGTTCACGGTTCATCACGGCCGGCGTGCTGCTGGTCATCGCGATGTTCTTCGCCGACCGCTTCGGCCTCGTCGCGCTGATCGCAAGCGGCTATCGCACGCTGTCGTACGTGCTGATCGTGGTGTACGTGCTGCCGTTACTGACCTATGGTCTCTGGCGGCTGTCAAGAACGCGGGCAGGCTGCGTGAGCATGACCAGCTGATCTGCGCGATGGCTAGAGCTATTCGTATTTCTCAAACTGACCATGAGTGCCCCCCAACAGACTGACAGGCCCCTCTGCGAGGCGATCCTGATCGAGAGCGAGCGAAACAATACGCTGCACGGAATCGCACCGGGCGAGAGGGTTTTCGTGGATCGACTGATCGCTCGTGGGGATGAGCTCAGAGCTGTCTATGAAGAGATCTATCAAAAGTTGCAGGCCGATCCATACGCTATCCATTGCGTTCTTGCATCGATCGTACGAGCGGCCGTTCTCTGTTCTGAGTTCGGCGCGTTGTGGCAGAAAGCTTCTCGTAATCCTGCTGCAATGTCTGTGAATGGGAGTGGGGACGGCGGATTTATCGCACACGCGCTACGAGCCGATTTCGGCAAGGCCATGTTTGCCGTTACCGAACTGAATAGCATGCTCAACGGTGGCGTACTGCCAGTTGGATTCATGCTCTCTGATTCTGCTGTCGGAACCCTGGCCAGGTATGTGCTGGAAACGGCGCCGCACGGCCTCCCGTCGCTTGACTGAGCTGGGAAGTGGCCAAAGAGCGCGGAAGTGGGGCGGGTTTCAGGACCTATTTTATAGAGGCTGCTGGTCGACTTCTCTCCGCCGGGCCCACTCCTTGGCGGCCGCGCGGGTGGAGAATGTCTGGGCCTCTCGATGGATGATCGCCGTCCTTCTTGAGACGGATGATGGCCGTGTGGCGGAGACCGTCCGCCCCCTTCCTTGCTACTATTGTGGCCATGTCGCAGCTCCCAGTGTCACCAAGGCATTTGGCCACACTTTGGTGACACCGGACAGTAAAAATGGCCCGAAATGGCCCGGAATAGCGGTGAAATGACGGTCTTGGAAATTGACCCGAAAACGGCCGGAAATAGCCAGATTTCAGCTTTGGACCGAGCAATGTAATGACCCACTGAATTCCTGCTCAGGTGTTAATCTACTTGGAGAGACACTTGAGCACATTGATGGACGACGAGATCAAACGCTGGACAGCTCGCCGCAAGAGCGCGCTGGTACTGGAGATCATTCAAGGCAAGACAA